>NZ_BAER01000038.1 GCF_000315055.1 Paraglaciecola polaris LMG 21857
TCGCACAGTTGGTGCTGGCGTAGTATCTAAAATTCTATAATCGTTTAGATTAAGCATGTTAATTAAGGTCACTTAGGTGGCCTTTTTTTATGCCTGTAGAAAGGTAAAATGGCTTTAGATCTACAATGGCGCGTTGGTATTGGCTTCTACTGAGAGCTGCAGCGCATTTTGTTTTCGCTGTACTTCGCATAGTGATTGGGTATTATTATCCAAGTGAACCGTAAGCTACTGATGAAAAATGATTAAGCCGTTAACTATCTATTTATTTTTAGGATTATCTTTTGCTCACTTTTTCGCTCAAGGCAGTCAAGCCACTATCGTTCTAAAAGTGGGAGTTCCTGCCTTTCCGCCTTTTGCATACCTAGACGAAAATAATCAATTATCGGGTGCAATGGTGGATTACTTTGACCTACTCGAACAGGACACAGGATATAGATTCGATATTATACTTGAGCCTTATTCCCGAGTTATCGCGGATGTTAAACAAGGTAAATTAGATCTTGCGGTTATTTTTCGTAATGCTCAGCTCGAAGGTTATGCAGATTTCATTGGTCCTGTGTCAAAATCGAAGGTGATTGTTTTACCGCAAGCCGAAAAAAATCTGGTTGATTATGGTCAGTTACTGTTACTTGATCATATTGGGGTTGTTCGAGGGGCAAGTTTTGCTAAACGTTTCGATGAGGATGCTCTGTTAAAGAAGCTTTCAATCAGCGATTACGCCCAAGGGCTCAATTTGTTGCATTTGAATCGCGTTGACGCCGTAGTGGGTTCATTAGAAGGACTCGAATATAATATTTTAGCATCCGGTAAAGCGTTTGAAGACTATGGTCAACCATTGCTGCTGACGGAAAAAGAATACTGGTTGCATTTTTCTAACCTTTCTTCCAATAGGCATATTGCCCCTCGGCTAAAGCAAGCAATAGATAAGTAGTATCAAGCCGATCTCATCTACCAGCTATACCGCTCAGCTGACTCATCAAAGATAAAAACTGATGATGGCCAGTAATACTTGATCACATTTCAAATAAATTTTGCTTAAATAAAGTCAGTATACTACCTGAATTATCCCACCTTAGATTACAAACAAGGATTCAATATGAATTACTCGAAACTGGGCCGCAGCGGCCTAGCGGTGTCACGCGTATGCTTAGGCTCAATGACCTGGGGGGTGCAAAACACGCAACAGGACGCAGATGAGCAAATTGAGTTTGCCCTTGCACAAGGTGTGAATTTTATTGATACGGCTGAATTGTATCCTGTGCCGCCATCAGGTGAAAAGTATGGGCATACTGAAATGATCATTGGGGATTGGTTGCGCCGTCAACCGGAGCGACGTAAAGATATTATTTTGGCGTCAAAAATAGTCGGCCCGGGGTTATCTTATATTCGAGAAGGACGCAAGGTGTCAGCGGAGTCGGTTATACAAGCCGTAGATGCTTCATTGAGACGCCTAAATACAGATTATATCGACTTGTATCAATTACATTGGCCTAATCGTACGTCTCCTCATTTCGCTAAACACGCAGTGGGTCGAGTGAATTTCTCTGCTACAGACACCGCGGCTGAGACTGCGCAAATGTTGGAAATTTTGCAGGCGCTAAACACTTGTGTTGAACAAGGAAAAATTCGGTTTTGCGGGCTTTCTAACGAAACTCCTTGGGGATTACAACAGTATCTTAATCTAAGTGAGCAGTATAATTTACCGCGTATGGTGTCCATGCAAAACGAATTTAGTTTACTGCATGCTAAAGATTGGCCCTATCTCCTCGAGCATTGCGTCGCTGAACAGATAGCATACCTTCCTTGGTCTCCCCTTGCTGGGGGGGCTCTTAGCGGGAAGTATTTGAATAATCAACGCCCAGCGGGCAGTCGTTGGAGTTTTGAGCAGCGAAATGGCATTTTTAGGGACACAGCTAATACTGCCTTAGCCGTGGCGGGTTATGTGGATGTCGCAACAGCCCATGGCTTGACTCCGTGTGAACTTGCACTGGCATGGTGTGACGGTGTCGATGGGGTAACGTCTACGATTATCGGCGCCACGAATATGCTGCAACTCAGGGAAAACATAACCGCTTTTAGTAAGCCACTGAGTGAACAGGTTAAAACAGATATAGCCAGTGTGCTAAACCAATATCCAGCACCGTTTTAATTTTTATGAGACCACGGATATCAGTCTGTGGCCTTTCTTAGACACGCTTGGAGGAAAAGATGACTGAACATTCGATGGCTAAATTTAACTGGCAAGACCCTTTGAACCTCGACGCTATGTTAAATGATGACGAGCGTCTGATTCGAGATACCGCCCATCAATATTGTCAGCAAAAGCTAATGCCCAGAATATTGCAAGGTAACCGACACGAACACTTTGATCGCGACATTATGTACGAAATGGGTGAGCTCGGGTTATTGGGTTGTACTTTGCCGCAACAATACGGATGCGCAGAGGTTAACCATGTCAGTTATGGTCTGTTAGCGAGAGAAGTCGAGCGGGTTGATAGCGGTTATCGTAGTGCAATGAGCGTGCAGTCATCTTTGGTCATGTATCCTATCTTTACGTTTGGAAGTGATGAGCAAAAACAGCGTTATTTGCCTAAACTGGCGAGCGGCCAATGGGTGGGATGTTTCGGTTTAACGGAGCCAAACTCCGGCTCAGATCCCGGAAGTATGCTAACCCGAGCAGAAGAGGTCGACGGTGGATATGTCCTAAACGGTAGCAAGATGTGGATAACGAATTCACCGATAGCAGATGTCTTTGTCGTTTGGGGTAAGCTCAATGGGGTGATACGGGGATTCATTTTAGAAAAAGGCATGGTTGGATTGTCAGCTGCTAAAATCGAAGGTAAATTTTCGTTACGTGCATCTATTACCGGTGAAATCGTCATGCAAAGTGTTTTTGTCCCAACCGAAAATATTTTGCCACACGTACAAGGGTTAAAAGGGCCCTTTAGTTGTTTGAATAAGGCACGTTACGGAATAGCTTGGGGGAGTCTAGGCGCGGCAGAGTTTTGCTGGCATCAAGCTCGACAATACTGTTTAGACCGAGAACAATTCTCCCGACCACTGGCAGCCAATCAATTGATCCAAAAGAAGCTTGCCGACATGCAAACTGAAATTTCGATCGGGTTGCTGGCTTGCCTACAAGCGGGCCGTTTATTAGATATAGATTCACTTGCTCCAGAAGCCATTTCGCTTATTAAACGTAATTCCTGCGGTAAGGCGCTTGAGATTGCACGTATGTCCCGGGACATGCACGGTGCAAATGGCATATCGGATGAATTTCACGTTATTCGTCATGTGCTCAACTTAGAAGCGGTAAACACCTATGAAGGTACGCACGATGTGCATGCGCTTATTTTGGGCCGAGCGCAGACTGGCCTATCAGCGTTTGGTTAGCGGTTGTGGTTAGGTAGTCGCAAAACTGGGCAAAGGGTAATGGGCGACTAAATAAGTAGCCTTGGGCGAGATTACAGTGATTTAACTGCAAGAAGTTACGCTGTAATTCGGTTTCTACGCCCTCGGCAATGACATTTAGTTTTAAACTATGAGCCATGGCAATTATGGCTAAAATTATGGCTTTATCATTCTCATCATTGACTAAATCTTGAATAAAAGAACGGTCGATTTTTATATGATCGATTGGCAGCTTCTTGAGATATGAAAGTGAGCTATACCCAGTACCAAAGTCATCAATTGAAACACTGACTCCCAGTTTTCTTACTTCGGTCAATAAAAACTGCACTTTATCGTAGTTATCAACTAACACACCTTCTGTAAGCTCTAGCTCTAATTGATCCGGTTGGATGTGATTATTCTTAATTGATGTGCGAATAAAATCTAATAAATGTCTGTCGCTTATCTGCCGGGGCGATAAATTAACTGATAGCTTACAGTTCTGTCCCCTGTGATTAAGGGTGCTAATCATTTCACACGCCTTGGATATGACCCACTTGCCAATGGGAACGATCAAGCCTGTTTGCTCGGCAATAGGAATAAATTCGTCAGGGCCTATTTTTTCAGTGTCTAAACGGTTCCAGCGCAATAATGCCTCAGCCTTAAGAATAGTGCCGGTGGTAAGGTCGAGCATGGGTTGCAAAAACAACTCGAATTCATGATTGGTAATGGCATTTTGTAGGGCATTTTCTAACTCTATGATGCGCTGTGAAGCATCTTTGAGTTTTTGTGAATAAAACTGAACACTACTTTTAGTTGCTTTTTTGGCATTAAATACCGCAAGATCAGCAAATTTCATTAATGTTTCGGCGTCGTCCGCATCCCGAGGGAAGCTGGCAGCACCGATATTTAAGCCGATTTCACAATGTGTGCCGTTAGGCAAATAGAAGGGTTGGGTTGCGGTCTCAATCAGTATGTGGCCTAAATCGATACATTGCTGCTCGGTAACCGTTTTCTGACGAATAATGGCAAACTCGCCCCCGCCGATACGGGCGAGCATATCGCTGGCACTTATGTGTGGAGCAATGCGTTCGACCAATTCTTGGATGATTTGATCGCCTCTAGAATGACCATGAATTTCGTTAATGCGCTTAAAATTCTTAATATCCAAATACAGCAGGTAAAACGGCATAGCATTATTGACCGATTGCTCGAGCTGCATCCAAAAATACTGGCGATTCGGGATATCTGTTAGGGCATCATAATGAGTGAGTTTTTCGTTATTCTGTAAGAGATGTTTAACCTGAGAAATATCATTGACGATGAATACCCAGTGCGTGATTTGCTGAAAATCTGTTTTGACAGGATAAATAGCGAGTTTAAGCCATTTGCCATTACCTGGCGGTTGCAGCCAGAATAGCTCTCCACTCCAGCGACTTCCTGTACTGATCACTCTTTCAAACTCAGGATATTGCTTTTCAAATAGCTGCAAAATAAGTTGATAAGGTTCGGTTTCTGCCTGAGCCAATTGTGTGTCAAACACACTGTAAAGCGCGGGATTCTGGCTAATCGGTTGCAGGTTGGGTGACAAGATTGCTACACCGACTTCGGTTTTTTCGATGACTTCAGTAATAGGTTGTTGAATATTTTTAAGGGTAGTGGATTGATTCAGCAATTCATCTAAACGTTGATGAATATACTCTTGTTGGGCGACGATTTTATCGTTAGATAACAACAGCTCTCGAGCTGACTGTAAGGTTTTTTGCCGCTGCTTGAACAGATCTAGCACATTGTCAATAATCAAATAAAAGTCGCCATTATCCATAGTGGCGTAAGCATTTAATTTTAGCTCTTGGTCATTAATTTTTTCATTCCAAATGCCCGATTCTATTTTTCCGTAATCAGCATATTCCCAAAACTCCTCTGCCTGCATTAAAAAGTCATCTAAAAATGGACTGTCGCAAGGACTGGTAAAGCTCTTTTCTTGTCGTGCTTGGGGAAGCAATAAATCTATCCATTCATGCTCCGCATATAGGGTTTCATAATGATCCGCATCGAGTCGTTTAAATACACAACAATCGATGATCCCCAATGCTTTAAAAAGAGAGATATTCACTGTTCAGCCTCACTTAGTAACTTTTGAGCAAGTGTCGAAAATAATAGCTCTACGTTTGCTCCGCTTTTCGCGCTTGTATGGAACGTATGGCTAAATGGATGAGAAAGTTCCGCTAATTCATCTTCGCCCCAGTGCCAGGTACTATCTAAATCAGCTTTATTAATCGCTAAAATGGCGGGCACATCTGATACATCACGGGCGAGCTTGAAAATTTCAATGCCTTCAATAAGGGATTGAGATCGAGTATGATCGACGACTATGATGATTGCGGCAGCGCCCCTTATATACTTGGGCTGAAAGCCGCAATAGCGATCAATACCTTCTATATCCCAAAGCATGAGTTGCACAGAGTCGCTCTGACACTCAACACGTTTTTTATCAATCTTGACCCCGATAGAAGTAAGGTACTTATCAGAAAAAATCCCTTCTACAAATTGTTTTATGAGACTTGTTTTCCCCACTCCTGAGGCGCCTAGTAAGCATATTTTTTTTTGGATCATAATATATTGCTGTCCACTACCGCTGTGAGGCTTGGGTTGTTATTACGTTAAACAATACCTTGCGCGCACCATTACCCGCAGCAGGTACATCAATTATGCCAATACCAATGGCATTAAGTTTATCAGCGGGCATACCATAACCGTGCAGGGCATTCTTAACCTCTTGGGCACGTTTGATGCTCAACACTTCATTATAGGATTGAGAGCCGTTGGCGTCACTGGCACCAATAATAATAAAATTAATTTCAAGCTTGGCTTTACTTGCAAGGGTTAATAGCGATGCGCCCTGGGAGGCGATCAGCCTAAGTGCTTTCTTTGCTATAGGACTCAGTTGGGTGCTATTGCTAGCAAACTCCACAGATGTGCTATTGATTTGGCTAATTTTGAGATTAATAAGTGTATGAATACTAGTATCGTCATCGATATCTAAGTGTTCTGAGTCACTCACATTAATAGCGGCCAATACATCTTGAGTATTCACTAAGCCGGGTAATTTTGTTATGGCTGCTTTTAATTCATGTAACTGTTGTTGAGATAGCTCGCCTGCTAGTGTGAACGTATCGCCCGTTCCGGTTAAGGTTACACTAGGATATTGCACTAAAAGCGATTTCACGCGAGCTTGTATTATGCTGCTCTCTAAGGATAAGTAAGACTTCTCGGTCAACCTGACAGCTGGTTCTGGGATGTTATTTTCATGCAACCATAGGGTGATAGGTTGGGCGTGTGGGTCACGTAACACATCCAAAATAATATTTTGTATGCCGTCTCTATGAACTCGAACGAGCATTATACCCGGTTGCTGATTGATCCCTTGGATACGATCAACATAGCTTTGTATCATCCATAACTTGTATGCGTAGTAACTAGTGCCAAAAGCAACCAGTAACAAAATGGCCCAAGCCATCCATGGTTTTGACTTTTTTAAATTGGCTGATTCTTTTAGTTCAGATACTAGGCAGTCCATCAATTGTTGATCGCAGTCTGCGAACGGGGATGCATCACCATTAAATTTCCCCAAAGAACCTTCGTATAGATTATGAATTTCTTCTACGGTTAATTGCAACTGATCTGCGACTTTTTGTGGCATATTGCCGGTCACCGCCGCGACCAAAACTGCGCTTGGACCTGCCTTTACCACTAGGGTGAAATCGTCCGTTTTAACAATATCCAAACCTTGCTCGTTGCCATCTATATTGGGCTTAAACGAGTCCGATACGAAATCATTGATGGCCGTTAACATCGAAGAAATAAGATCGGCATCTTCTGACGTTTGCTGGTTGTAGGACACACTGTTAAGCAGTAAACCGGTTTCCCGATGAATCAAAAACACTTGTTCAACACGATAGTTAAATGTTTGGCTGGCAACGTAGTTTGCATAGGGTACGCCTGCTTGGCGCGCTTTAAGGCGCCAAGTTAAACCCTTAATCGTCAGGCTATTTTCGAGTAATTGATTGGTGCGTTCGATAAATTCGCTTAAAAATGCGGTCACCGATTTACGCACGACACTGCCGACTATAGGGTATAAATAGCCGACAAATTGTTCTTTACGATTCGCGACTGAGTATTCCACTGATTTATCAACCAGGGGCGCCATGACCTTTTTGACACTCCCGTCTTTGTCTTGACGATCTTTGAGGGCTTCTGAAAACACCTCAGCAACAATTTCTCTGGCCTTTGGACGTATGGCTTCAGTAATATGTTCGTTGTTTTTACCAAACAGAATCTGCCGCAATTCGTGAAGTTGCGGTTCATGTACAGACTCGTTATTACTTCCTTGGGTTGGCATGGCCGAGGTTACTCGTCATCGCCAGTTTCTAAGTTAGAGGCAACCGTTGCGAGTAACTTCGCCAGCGTTTTACGATCTGTCTTGGAAGAGTTCAGTTCATTGGAAACTTGAGTCAATTGCGCTAGTGCTTGCTTTAATTGTTCGGAAAACTTATTTGAAAGGGCATTCAAGTCATGATCAATGCGTTTATGTAATTCATCATTCTCTTGTTTACTCGCCGCTTCTGCCATTTCCAGTTCAGACGACAAATTTTTACTTAGGGTAAACAACTCATTTGCTTTGCTGTCTTGACCTTTGTCGGCATTAAGTAGCTTGTCTTCCAGTTGTTGCACGTGATGCTCAAGTGCACTCTGGAGTTGATTGAACTGCCGCGTGGTTTGTTGCTCAAGTTGTTTGAGCTGAGATTGTAGTGACTGCCCGAGTTGCGTCATTTTTTGCTCGAGGTCTTTTTGTGCATCCCCAAAAACGATCTGTCGAAGATGCGCTAATTCAGAGGCGGGTGATGATTTATCGTTTTTGTCTGGAGAATGCTTTTCTGTCATCTGAATATCCTTTTGGCAGTAACAATTTAAAGCTTAAATCTTTTATAACAATAAAGCGTTCTGCCTGATATATAAACACTTTTTTATCAAAAACTAAGCGTTTTGCACGAATATTCATCAGTAAATAAACACCCTTGTCTGAACTCTAACGTTTACTAAGTGAATTAGGTACTATAGGTGGGTAACCGTGAAATCGGATAAAAATAATTAAGGAGTCGGTTTGCAAGACGCTAACGAACAGAAAACTCAAACAAACCAAGACCGCCGTTCAGGGTGGTTTTCGAGGTTTTTGGCGACAGTTGAATGGTTAGGGAACTTACTCCCTCATCCCATTACGCTGTTCGCTTTATTGGCTATGTCGATTGTCATTATCAGTGGTATTTTAGGTTATTTTGACGTCAGTGTTGTCGACCCAAGACCCATTGACGCCAAGGGGCGAGCGCCCGATGGCATGATACAAGTAGTCTCGCTTTTTAATGCTCAGGGGCTGCAACGTATTGTTACCCACTTGGTAACTAATTTTACCGGATTTGCGCCACTTGGCACTGTCTTAGTTGCGCTACTTGGCGTGTCAGTAGCGGAACATTCTGGGCTACTGTCAACCGCGATGCGCGCTATGGTGATGAACGCATCGAAACGTATGGTAACTGTGGTTATCGTGTTGGCGGGTATTTTATCGAATACTGCATCTGAGCTGGGTTACGTGGTATTAATCCCTCTCGCGGCAATGATTTTTCATTCATTAGGTCGACATCCATTAGCGGGCTTAGCGGCTGCATTTGCGGGGGTTTCCGGTGGTTACAGTGCCAACTTATTATTAGGCACAGTGGATCCATTATTGTCAGGTATTACCGAAGCGGCCGCACACATGATCGATCAAGACTACGTAGTCGGGCCTGAAGTGAATTGGTACTTTATGTTTATCAGCACCTTTCTTATCGCGGGTTTAGGAGCGTTAGTCACTGAGAAAATCGTTGAACCGCGTTTAGGGAAGTATGATCCCAGTGAAGCGTCGATTGAATTGGGTAAGCAAGAGATGAGCGCCCCCAACGCTCAAGAAAAAAAGGCGTTACGTTGGGCAGGCGTTAGCTTCGTATTATTATGCGCGGTGTTAGCGTTAACCATAGTCCCAGAAAACGGCATTTTACGTCATCCTGAAACAGGGGCTGTGGCTGGTTCACCTTTCCTTAAAGGGATCGTCGCGTTTATCTTTGTTACGTTCGCTATCCCAGGTTTTGTGTATGGGAAAATAGCAGGCACCATGAAAAATGATAAAGACGTTATTAATGCTATGTCTAAAAGCATGGGCGCCATGGGGTTGTATATTACTTTGGTATTCTTTGCTGCTCAATTTGTGGCCTTTTTTAATTGGACAAATTTAGGCACAGTACTCGCAGTAAAGGGCGCAGAACTTATTCAAACCATAGGGTTAGATGGGCCCGGTGTGTTTATTTTCTTTATTTTAATGTGCGGTATGGTAAATCTATCGCTTGGCAGTGCATCTGCTCAGTGGGCGGTAACTGCACCAATCTTTGTGCCTATGTTAATGCTTGTGGGTTTTGCCCCAGAAGTGATTCAGGCTGCGTATCGAATTGGTGATTCAGTTACCAATGTGATTTCCCCTATGATGAGCTATTTTGGGCTGATATTGGCAATAGCGGCGCAATATAAGAAAGATCTCGGCATGGGCACGCTCATTGCTACTATGCTGCCTTATAGCCTCGTATTTATGGTGGGTTGGACGGTGTTATTCTATCTTTGGGTATTTATTTTAGGTATGCCAGTCGGACCCGGTGCTGACACTTATTACCCTGGTTAGCGAATGAAATAGCGGTGCAACAAGTCCGATTGAGATTTTACCGCGTACTTGTTGCACTGGTTTTTGAAAAACGAAGTTGAGTGTACGAATGAAATATCGCACTAATGGCACATTTTCCCATGAGCAAGAAGATAAGATTGGGGTTTTGATTACCAACTTAGGTACTCCTGAAGCCCCTGAGAAAGGACCCTTAAAACGTTATCTTAAAGAGTTTTTGTCAGACCCTCGTGTCGTTGAAGTGCCTAAGTTTATCTGGTGGATGATCCTGAATCTGGTGATCTTGAATATACGCCCCAGGCGCTCTGCACATGCGTATAGTACGGTATGGACGGAGCGGGGTTCGCCATTGATGTTTCATACACAGGACCAGGCCGATGCGCTTGCCCTTAGTATGAAACAAAGGTATGGCGACAAAGTGGTGGTAGATTTTGCCATGCGTTATGGCTCGCCTTCGATTGAGTCTGTCACCCAAACGTTACTTGAAAAAGGCGTACGTCAATTACTCGTGCTGCCGCTATATCCGCAATATAGTGGTTCAACGAGCGGTTCGACGTTTGATGCACTTGGTCAGGCGTTAAGGAAAATACGCTGGCTGCCAGATGTGCGTTTCATCAGCCATTATCATGATTTTACCCCATACATAGACGCGCTGGCTAAACGTATTGAGTTACACTGGCAAACTCATGGCCGTGCTGACAAGATTATATTTACTTATCACGGGATCCCTAAACGTTACCTTACCGCAGGCGACCCTTATCATTGTGAGTGCTATAAAACCTCTCGCCTACTGGCACAAAAGCTAGGATTAACAAAGGAGGAATACATGGTGACCTTTCAGTCCCGTTTTGGCAGGGAAGAGTGGCTACAGCCCTACACAGATCACACGTTAAAAGCGTTACCAGGCCAAGGCGTAAAGTCGGTACAGATGGTGTGTCCCGGATTCTCCGCTGATTGCTTAGAGACGATAGAAGAAATTGCTATTGAAAATCGTGATTACTTTCTCGAAGCAGGGGGGGAGCGTTACGAATATATAGAGGCATTAAATGCGCATCCGGAGCATATAGCGGCCTTGAGTGAGCTTATTGCGCGCAACCTTAGTGGATGGGATTTGCCTAAACGTAGCGGACTATTAAGTGCTCAGTTAGCGTCAGAGCTTGGAAGGGATAAATAATGTCATCATCTGAACTCAAAGCTCCTGATGCATTGCGTAAAGCACAGAAAATGGCACACCTGCTCGATTCCGCTATTGGCATACCCTTTACCAAAATTCGTTTCGGGTTAGACAGTATTTTGGGCTTGGTGCCGGGTTTGGGCGATCTTGTTGGCGTGGCATTATCGGCGCATATTATTCGCTTGGCGGCGCAGGTCGGCGCACCCTTATCATTACGTATTACGATGATCCGTAACGCCATTTTTGATTTTTTAATTGGCTTAATCCCGTTTATTGGTGATATTAGTGATATCTTTTATAAAGCGAATCGCAAAAATATTCGTTTATTGGAATCTTGGTGGATTAACACCCATCATGAACAAATTTCAAAACAGGCCGCTGGGCACTTAGCTGAGTGGCAAAAATCGACAGAACCGGGTAAGTACGACTAAAGTTAGCTCGTTTTTGAGCCTTAAGCGTCAAAAAACCGCCTTTTGTCTAATGTCAAAGCAACACTGTAAAATCTAACATTAACTTATGAACACATGTTCTTGTTAGGGAATGGCGTTGCAGTATATGACTGTATCTCTCTGATACGACTCTTATACTTGCATTAGTGGGACATATTTTTTATGACGAAAATGGGTAAGTTTGTTTGGGCTTTATGTTGCTACTTTGGCTTAGTCGCCAATCTTTTGGCAGCACAGACACTGTCGGTTGCGGTGCTGACAACAAATGCGCAGCAAAGTGAAGTGTATCGTCAGGTTTTTGCTGATTTCGAAAAACAAAGCAATCGTTATCGCATTCAGTTGGCGTTTTATAGCGACAGCGACTTTAAACGCTTGTTACCTAATTGGCTTGAGTCTGGTGAGCATGATTTGCTCTACTGGCAAGGGGGCGAGCGTCTGCAAACCCTGATTCAGCAGGACGTTATTCAACCTATAAATACTTTGCTGACTAAAGCTGAGTTACAAAATTCCATTCAACCTGCAGTCCTTAACAGCGTATCCACGGAAACCGGTACTTATGCTCTACCTTTGTCCCAGTATGGTTGGGGCTTTTATTACAACAAATCGATGTTCGAAGCGTTACAGGTTAGCCCCCCCTAAAAATTGGCAAGAGTTCGTCGCCTTATGTCAGCATATCAAAAGCCAAGGGGCTAGCCCCTTGGTGCAAGCCGTCCAAGAAGGTTGGCCGATATTGGCTTGGCTAGATTATTTATCACTGGATATTGGGGGCACAGCTTATCGCCAGCAATTGATTGACGGTGAAAGTGGAAACACTCCGCTGACAGGCAAACTAGTGGCACAGTTTAAGGAGTTATTAGGGCAAGGACTATTTTTTGCTCCTGAGCGGCTTTGGAGTTGGCAACAAGCATTGCAAGCCGTGGAACGAAACCAAGTGGCCATGACATTAACAGGGCAATTCTCCGAAGCGAGTATCGAGCCCTCGAGCGCAAGTAACATTGGCTTTTTTCCTTTTCCTAGACAAAATAACGCCAACAAAGGTGAAATTGCGCCTTTGGAGGTATGGGTGGTTCCGCGCTCAGCCAAGAACAAGAATGAACTGACAGATTTACTCAGGTATTTATTGGCGAATGATGCATCTATGGCAATCGAGTTGGGTGCTCTGCCCGTTACCACAGATAGTTTTACGCAACAGTTACCTAATGAACGGATGAAAATTTCCGCCGCATCTTTGCAAGAAGCTACTGAGTTAGTGCAGTTTTTCGACCGCGACGCCAACCCCGAGTTGGCAAAAAATGCGGCCCGTAGCCTCGCCATGAGTATTAGAAATGATAGCTCCACGGCGTTGACTGATGGTCTGATTGAAGGAATGGATGTTGTCTACGAGCTCAATATCGCGCCGGATTCTGCTCCTTTGCCGCAATTGTATTTTGCCTCGATTACTGGGTTGAAAGAGTCCTATTTTGCGTCGAACCTTATGCAAGAAATTTATCAGCAACTGGGTTACGAAATCTCGGTTACACGATTTGCCACGGTCGAAGCTTCTCTTAACTCCTATCATTTTGGTGGTGATGGTGAACTGATGCGAGTCGATGCATACAAAAAATTAGCGCCAGGACTCGAACAGATCCCAGAGCCTTTGGCGAATGTAGCGTTCTATCTGGTGTGTAAAGACTTAGAAATGTGCGCAAGTAGTCTGCCAAGAGGCAGCGAGGTGTTCGTAGTCAATGATTTGCTGGTGGTTAAAACCTGGGCAGATGAAAATCACCTCGTTACTAAGCGTTACGATTCGATTGAAGCCTTGTTTGATGCCTTTAATAAAAGTGATAAAGGTCTATTAGTACTGGGCGCTAGTGAGATCATTGATAACAGCACTATGTTAACAGATAGCACTTACAGGACAATTATCTCTGTACCGCTTTATCACTATGTGCATAATAAACATCAGGAATTAGTTCCTTTGTTAAACAAAGCACTCAAACAATATAAAACCACCCAGCAGTACCAAGCGCTCAAACATCGCTACTGGTTACAGCATAACTGATTACATGTGTTCATTGCCCAGTGCAGCAACTGACACTGGAGAATGATATTGAAAATATATGAAACCAAAACTGCCCCGACTCCACGTAGAGTGCGTTTTTTTCTTGCCGAAAAAAATATTCCTATGGATTATGTTCAAGTGGATATTGAAGGTGGTGAAAACCTAAGCCCCGCTATGCGCGCTCGTAATCCCGTGGCAAAGGTGCCCGTGTTAGAGCTGGATGACGGCACCTGTATTAACGAGTCTGTTTCTATTTGTCGTTATTTCGAAGAGTTATACCCAGAAAAACCATTAATGGGAACGACACCACTCGAAAAAGCCCAAATTGATATGTGGCAACGTCAGGTCGAATTTGGCCTATTTATGCAGATCGGTATGTGCTTTCAACATTCAACCGGTTACTTCAAAGATCGCATGACCCCTGTAGCGGAATACGGAAAAGTGGCGGGTCAAGACGCAATAAAATTTCTTGAAATTTTGAATGCCAGATTAGCCAATAATGAATATATTGCTGGAGGAAGTTTCAGTATCGCTGATATTACCGCTGTGTGTGCGATTGATTTCGGTCGCGTGGTGAAAGTGTATATTGCACCTGAGCAAACTCATTTGCAGCGTTGGTATGACGCGATTAGCGCACGCCCAGCCGCCAAAGCGTAAAAGGAAATTACATGTTTGATTTATATACTTCATCCACACCGAATGGCTGGAAAGCGTCCGTCGCCCTTGAAGAGATGCAGCTACCTTACGAAGTACACAGTATCAATTTAATGGAACAAGAGCAGAAAAGCCGCGCATTTTTAGCACGCAACCCCAACGGCAGAATTCCGGTGTTAGTCGATAGGGAGGAAGATAATTTCGCTGTGTTTGAGTCTGGAGCAATCATGCTGTATTTAGCTGAGAAAACCGGTCAGTTTATACCCAGTGATGCAAAAGGTCGTTCTCAAGTCATTCAATGGCTGATGTTCCAAATGGGTGGCGTCGGGCCCATGATGGGACAAGCCAATGTATTTTATCGCTATTTTCCAGAGAAAATTCAGCCTGCCATTGACCGTTATCAAAAAGAAGGTCGAAGGTTGTTTGAAGTGCTGGATAAGCAATTAGCGAAACATGAGTACTTGGCAGGTGATTACAGTATTGCTGATATGGCGAATTGGTGTTGGGTACGTACTTATGAATGGTCTGGTGTGGATATATCAGGCCTAGATAATTTAGTGCGATGGAAAAATAGTATCGAAGCTAGGCCATTGGCGCGCAAGGGCACACAAGTGCCAGATAAAATAGACAAAGACAAGTTAGTCGCAGGAGCGCAAACGATTGTTACGCGTTAGTTTTTCTTGCTTTGAGAACATTCAAAACCGAGGGCGTGGCATTGTCTAAGCTGCGCTCGTGCTTTGCCATCACCAGCTTTGGTATTTACAAACACTGGGATGAAAATGACAAAGCCCTGCCAAAGATCAAAACCTTCACTACGGATATCCCTGCTGAATTAGATATTGAATTCGGCTTTATTATTAATTGTAAAAAAGCCAAGGGCAAAAAGCTGACTTACTGCATTTACCATCCAGATATTCCTGATGAATCAGGACGCATCATGGCGCCATTTTCCGGAGACGTTTATGTGGCGAACAATGATTGGGATTTTTATCTCGGGGATACGATTTGGCCGCCCCGTGATAACAAAGTGGGTGACTGGCGAATGACGATAGAGTTGGCGGGTGAAGTGTTAGCTGAGAAAACCTTTAGTGTGTTGGTTGAGCACGGAGACGGAGAAATTCAGTTTTGGAAGCACAGGGGATACTAAACATCATTGGTGTGCAGACTGAGGGGTTTGAACCTGAAAGATGCCTATAACAACCGAGATTTTTTCTGTTTGTACATGTTTGCGTCTGCTGAACTGGCTAAATGCTCACGTTTTCTGCCGTCTTGCGGGTAGATAGCAAACCCGATGCTCGCAGACAAGGTGATATTATGGCCACCGATTTGCATTGGCTTTTCAAATGAGTCGTTGAGCTTGGCTATGACTAACTCAACGTCACTTTGACTATGGATATTAACCAGCAAAAGGGTGAATTCGTCACCTCCTATGCGCCCGACTGTGTCCGATTCTCTTGTCGATGACTTTAGACGTTTACTAAATTCCACTAACACTCTATCTCCTACTTCATGTCCAAGAGTGTCGTTGATCATTTTAAATTTATTTAAATCAATGTAGAGCAATGCCAGTTGCTGATTATCGCGATGAGCCTGTTTTAAGGCAAATTCCAAGCGCACATTAAATAACGAGCGATTAGCCAGATTGGTCAATGCATCATGGCTGGCTAAGTGTAGTAGGCGCGTTTCGGCTTGTTTTCGGGTAATGGCATTGGCAATTTGCACTGATACGAAATGTAATAGTTGTTCACTTTGCTCGTTATAATCATTGCGGTCACTGGGTTGTTGTATAACTAAAGCGCCTATGACTTTGTCAGCGGATATCAGTGGCACACCTAACCAATCCATTTCAACCAACTTATTTGGTGGTAACTGGCTATCTGAAGCGCCGCTTTGTGTGCCATGCATGAGCAATGATTTGCCCGCTAATATGACTTTACCCAAAGGTTCATGGGTGACTAATTCACGATCGTGATAACGACGCTTTAATTGATCGACATAATAAGGAAAGGTTAATTGATTGTTTGTGGCCTGATATAACGCCACACAAAAGCTTTCCGCGGGCAATAAAGTGGTGATAATTTGATGAATCTGTTGATACAGCGCCGTTAAGTTAGCAGCGGTATGTGCCGCCTCTGATATATCATATAGGGCTTTTTGCTGGCGTTCGGCACGTCTCAGTGGCGTTACATCCCGGGCGACAGCCAGACGCAAGCCTTCAGATTCTGACCATGATGCAGACCACATAACGTCAACTAGATGGCCATTTTTATGAATATAACGGTTCTCGAAATGAGGGATCGGTTCACCGGACATGACTTTTTGTGCCGTATTAAGTGTCAATTCTCGGTCGGCGGGATAAACAAGGTCTATCATGGGTGTACCAAGCAATTCTTTCGCGGTATAACCAAACACGCGTTCACTGGCGGCATTTACAAAAACAAAACGGCCTTGGGTGTCAACCACACAAACCGCATCAAGGAGTAAATCTAAGAACTTAGGCAGCAATAGCTGAATATCTTTGCGCATTTATCAGCATCTGACATGGGTAATTGTTGCCTAATTCTATCATCATAGACGGCCTAAGCAGCAAGAAAATCGCTGGTTATCCTGCACAAACAAAAAGGCCTAATTTCGATTATGCACCGAAATTAGGCCTTGATTATATCTTAACTAAGTACCTTGTATCGAAAGGTCCTTATGACGAACGCTTATTCGCTATTGAGGTTTGCCTGTTTCACTCTTCATGTATTTAAAGAAGTCACTGTCAGGTTCGAGCACGATAACGTCTTGCTTATCGCTGAAACTATTTTTATAGGCATCCATACTACGAAGAAAGTTATAAAACTCCGCATCTTTCGTATAGGTTTTTGCGTATATTTCAGCCGCTTTTGCATCACCTTCGCCACGTAATTTACGAGCATTACGCTCAGCATCTGCCAGCATTACGGTTACCTTGGCATCCATATTTGCTTTGATGAATTCAGCTTTCTCTTTACCTTCAGAGCGGTGTTCACGGGCAACCGCATCACGCTCCGTACGCATACGTTGAAAGATATAGTTACGTACTTCTAACGGTAAATTGATTTGCTTAACACGAACATCGACAATTTCAATGCCTAGTTCATCTGAACTATCAGAGGCTTGAGCCATCGCATCGTCCATTAACTCTGAGCGTTCACCGGAGACTATCTGTGAAATGGTACGCGTACCAAATTCAGAGCGTAATCCGTTATTCACCTTTTGTTGAAGTAAGACTTCTGCATTGTCTTTAAAGCCACCAGTTGCCAAGTAATATTTAGCAAAATCTTCGATTTTCCACTTTACGTATAAATCAACGATTAAGTCTTTTTTCTCAGACGTAACAAAACGGTCAGCGACTTCATCTAAAGTTTGGATTCGCGCATCTAATTTAATAACACGATCGATAACGGGTAGCTTAAAATGTAGGCCAGGTTCAAAAACCACTGTTTCTTGGTTGGCGCTATCACGTTGCACTTTACCAAATTGTATAACGATGGCCTTTTCACCTTCGTCGACCACAAATAAAGAACTGAGTACAAGTGCGCCCAGGGCGATAATGATGACTACTATAAAATTCTTCATCGCTTAGTTTCTCCCACTGCGTAAACGGTCGCTACGGATACCGGTATCTTGTGGACCATTTTCTGCTGCAGGATCCTGATTACGTAAACCTTCTAACGTTCTTCGATTGGTCGAAGGTGCGTTGCTGGTATTTTGTCTTTCCAATATTTTGTCCAATGGTAAATACAACATGTTACCGCTGCCTTTGGTATCGACGAGAATTTTGCTGGTATTAGCGTACACCGATTCCAGTGTTTCAAGATAGATACGGCTGCGAGTGACTTTTGGTGCCGCTTGGTATTGTGGCAACAACTCTTCAAAGCGGGCGATTTCACCTTGTGCTTTTAAGATCGATTGCTCTTTATAAGCTTGCGCTTCTTCTGCCATACGATTGACCTGACCACGTGCACGGGGCTCAATTTCACGAGAATAAGCTTCGGCTTCATTAATAAAACGTTGCTCATCTTCTTGTGCCGCAATGGCATCATCGAACGCGGCTTTAACTTCTTCCGGAGGACGTGCATCTTTAAAGTTCATATCAACGATAGAGATCCCCATGTCATACGGTTCAAGGATTGCTTGTAACTCTTCGCGTACATTTTGACGAGCAACTTCTCGACCGCTGGTTAAGACGTCGTCCATTTTAGAATGACCGACTACATAGCGAATGGCACTATCAAATGCCTGACTCAAACTCGTTTCAGGGCTCGTGACAGAGAAGCTGTATTTGTAGGGTTCAAGAATACGATACTGAACTTCCATTTCTACACGCACGACGTTTTCGTCTTCGGTCAACATTGAGCCAGAAGAAGGTAGTGAGCGAACCGTTTGCACGTCTACGGGTAAGACTGAGTCGATAAACGTAGGTTTCCAACGCAAACCAGGTTCAACAAAGTGGCTAAATTCGCCGAAACGTAATACTACGCCGCGCTCTGCTTCACGAATGGTGTAAAAACCACTGATAAACCAAACGATAACCAATAGGCCGACAACTAAACTAATGCCTAAACCGAAGCCTTTACCATCAGAAGAACCGCCCTTTCCGCCACCAAATTTACCGAATTTGTTTAAGATATTCTTAAACACTTCGTCCAAGTCAGGTGGGCCTTGATCGCGACCACCGCGGTTTTTCCACGGATCATTGTTATTACCGCCGGGCTCATTCCAAGCCATCATTACTCTCCAAATAGTTAATCATGTGTATTCTGTTAAAAAATTCAGTGCAACTACGCTTCTATGTTTTCGATTATCAAAGCGTCTAAGTCTGCCTCTGAGTGCTTGGCCAAACGTTGCCAATCTGCAAATGGCATATGTATCTCTACTAACCAGTCTCCATTGTCAGCGTAAGATTCTTCAGAGATGCAGTTTAAATTAAACAAATCACCCCGTAGTTTACCTTCTTGTGGTGGAATGCGTAACTGATGGCGAACCATATTTTGAGCAAGGCATTCGCTCAGGGCTTCGAACAATAATTCCGTGCCTAAGCCTTGCTGGGCGGACATCCAGACTCTTGTTGGTAGGCCATTCTCATCTCGATCGATCCTTGGCTCAACACCATCCATGCGGTCGATCTTGTTACAAATCATTAATTGCGGTATTTCGTCTGAGTCTATTTCGTCTAATACCTCGTTCACTTGGTCGATATTCTCACGAAATTGTTCGTCGGAATAGTCAACCACGTGGAGTAATAAATCAGCCTGTTGCGTTTCTTGTAGCGTTGCCTTAAACGCAGCGACTAAGTCATGGGGTAGATGACGAATAAAACCCACGGTGTCAGCCAGAATCGCGGGGCCAACATCTTGTAATTCAATGCGCCTGAGAGTGGGGTCCAGGGTCGCAAACAGTTGATCAGCTGCATAAACGTCTGACTGCGTGATGGTATTAAATAAGGTTGATTTTCCTGCGTTGGTATAGCCCACTAGCGCCAGCGTAGGGATCTCAGCTCGAATTCGTGCTCGGCGACCTTGTTCGCGCTGCTTCTGTACTTTACGCAAGCGCGCTTGAATGCTCTTAATTCGAGCACGCAACAAACGTCGATCTGTTTCTAGTTGAGTTTCACCGGGTCCACGTAAACCAATCCCACCTTTTTGTCTCTCAAGGTGGGTCCAACCGCGAATAAGTCGAGTAGAGATGTGTTTAAGCTGAGCGAGCTCAACTTGTAGCTTACCTTCATGGGTACGTGCACGTTGGGCAAATATATCCAAAATTAATCCGGTGCGATCTAACACACGGCATTTACATAGTTGCTCTAAGTTACGTTCTTGAGATGGCGATAAGCTGTGGTTAAAAATAACCACATCAGCTTCAGATGCGCGTACGGTATTCGCTATTTCTTCAGCCTTACCGCTGCCAACAAAATAACGGGTATGCGGAGCGCTACGGCTACCTGTTACGACATCAACCGCATTCACTCCTGCAGACGTGGCCAACAATTGAAGTTCTAGTAGATCTTCTTTGCTGCTGTCATCAGAAAAATCTATATGTACTAATACAGCCTGTTCGCCTGCTTCATAACGATCAAACAAGCCGTTCTCCTGGGACCTTCACTAACTATTGATTCTCGTCAGCATCCGCATGAGGATTAGTAGCAGCAATCGGTAACGCCCGTGAAGGAACGACGGTAGAAATTGCGTGCTTATATACCATTTGGCTGACGGTGTTTTTAAGCAAAATGACAAATTGGTCAAATGACTCAACCTGACCCTGCAATTTAATCCCGTTAACAAGATAAATTGATACAGGAATACGCTCTTTGCGCAGCGCATTTAAAAATGGGTCTTGTAAAGACTGCCCTTTAGCCATCATCTATCCTTTATTTTTATGATCAAAATTGCCTTTTTACCCAGTATACAGAAATAAAAAAGGCTGTATAGCTCACGGCTCACGGACGAATTCTGCTGAGTTTCATCACATTAGTCAAATTGTCTTTTGAAAAGGTATCTAACCAATGTAAATTTTGCCAACTGCGCAACCAAGTTAATTGGCGTTTTGCTAGTTGTCTGGTAGCCGCGAGGCCTTTTTCACGCATTTCTTGGTAAGTATTTTCACCGTTTAGATATTGCCACATTTGCCGATACCCCACACAACGCATAGACGGCAAATCTAAGTGTAAATCTTCCCGCGCTTTTAGTCCTAATACTTCCTCTTCGAAGCCTGATTGCAACATGATGTCAAAGCGCTGAGCTATTCTATCGTGCAATACTTTTCTGTCATTAGGCGCTATCGCGAATTGCGAAAAATGATATGGGGCCGAAGGTTGTTTATTTAAACTCAGTTCGGTCATTGATTTACCGCTAATTCGATAAATTTCCAATGCCCGGGCCAAGCGCTGGGGGTCATTTGGGTGAATACGCTTAGCTGAAACTGGGTCTATGGCTTGCAGTGACTGATGTAGGGCTTGCCAACCGAATTCGGCGGCTTGCTTTTCAATTTCTGCTCTGACCAGTGGGTCCGCTGTGGGTAAAGTGGATAAACCCTCTGTTAATGCCTTGTAATACATCATAGTGCCGCCCACCAATAATGGAATTCGACCGCGTTGAGTAATCTCGTGCATGGCAGATAAGGCATCGTTTCTGAATTCAGCCACGGAATAACTTTGTGCTGGATCAAGAATATCAATTAGCCGATGGGGAGCTTGAGCTAACTCTTGAGCACTGGGTTTCGCCGTACCAATATTCATGTCCCGATAAATTAAGGCCGAATCAACACTGATGATCTCGCAAGGTAATGCTTGGCAAAGCTCGATTGCTAAGGCCGTTTTACCCGAAGCGGTGGGGCCCATTAATAAAATAGCGGGCGGTAAATCTTGTTTATCAGTGTTGTTGTTCAACATGGCTGTTTATCATTTGGCCTAAGGGTAACAGTATGGCGGTATTCATCAGATTACCTAGTGCTTGAGGATACGCTTTTAGCTCGCCCCACATGTGTTGAACTTGAAGTGGGGCAAGTTTTACTGAATGCAATGCAATGCAGCGAAATAAATGTGCTTGCAAGCGATGGGCATCATCGGTTGGTGCATCTAATAAAAGTGGCAATATGTTCGCCCAAGGTAGCTGGCGCATACCCGAGGGGACTTTACGTAAGATAATACGCTTTTGGCTCCAGCCAATGTCTATTCTGTTGTGTAACAGTGGTTCATATAATAACTGAGCGCGCTTAAGCTGGGCGGGTTCTGCAGCGACCGATACCGGCATCAACAAGGGTTGGGCAATGGTGTTTTGCTCATCAAACGATAGACTAAGATGGACGGCCACAATATCGCATACGGCAATAACATAGTGTTTATCGTTATGCAGCATCAAAAAGTTATCTTCGTCCACGGGCATACAATATGGATCCTGAGGTAACGAATTGGGGGACAGCGAATTCGTTACCTCTTGGGTGTTCATGAGTTGTTGATAACCTTTAATTGCTTGAGCTGAAATATTATTGCCTGAACTGCGGGCTTTGTGACCTTGGAGACTTTGATTGAACGCATGAGCGCCCACATCAGAGGGGGCACTCACGGTATCTTGTTTTGAGTGGTCACCATGGCCGCTTAACTTGGTTGCTGATTGGCCAGTGGCGGACGGCTCCCGGACAAACTGATTACTCGGCATATTTGGCTGATCGGTTGGTGCCTGCTGCAATGGCGAGATGTAATCGTGCTGGGGTGCGACTTCATCTAACTCGCTGGGACCAGTTTGCATCGGCGAGGTACTAAAATATTGGTTTATGCCCTCGCCAATAGCACGGAAAATAAAGTCATGGACTAAGCGCGCTTGATGAAAGCGCACTTCATGTTTCGCGGGATGCACGTTTACGTCCACTTCGTGATGGGGCAGGGTCAGGTACAACACATAGTTTGGCGTAGAATCGGGGTGGATCACTCCTTCAAACGCTTGCCGAATGGCATGATTGATAAGTTTGTCACGCATCATACGACCGTTCACGTAGAAATATTGTACATCTGCTTGTTTAATTGACACCTCAGGTGGGGCAACCCAGCCAATCAGTTGCATTTCTTGGTAATGGCTGTCTAAGGCAATGGCGCTTTGGGCGAAGTCTTTATTACAAATGGCCGCTAAACGTTTGATATGGTCAGTCTGGGCTGTCAGAGCAGGGTACTTACGCAGTAACTTACCATTGTGTTTTAGGCTGAAACTCACATCAAAACGGCTAAGTGAAATTCGTCTTATCACTTCATCTATATGGTTAAACTCGGTTTTCTCTGCACGTAAAAATTTACGCCTAGCGGGGGTATTGAAAAACAGATCAAGCACTTCCACGCTACTGCCGTCTGGATGGGCAACGGGGTTGAGTTGTACTTGCATGTCTCGGCCATGGGCATGGGCTTGCCAGGCTTGTTGCTGGGACTTTGGTTTTGAGGTGAGCGTTAAGCGTGCTACTGAGCTGATGCTGGCAAGCGCTTCACCACGAAAACCTAAACTGTGAATATGTTCTAAATCATCTAACGAACTAATTTTGCTGGTGGCATGACGACTCAGCGCCAGCGCCAGTTGGTCTTTTTCAATTCCCCCCCCGTTGTCGCGAATGCAGATTCTTTTATGGCCGCCTTTGTCTATCTCGATATCAATTTGATTAGCGCCAGAATCCAAACTGTTTTCCACTAGCTCTTTAACGACGGACGCAGGGCGTTCGACCACTTCGCCAGCGGCGATCTGGTTAGCAAGTTGGGCAGGTAAAATACGAATGGTTGCGCTGACGGCTGACAAAAAATGACCTTTTATAAATGGATATCTGAAAGTAACGCTATTGTATAACGGACTAAGTGCGAGGAATAGTCAGGACTTGGCCGATCTGTACCACATCGGAATTCATGTTATTGGCTGCTTTGATGGCACCCACATTGACATTGTAGCGCTGGGCCAGTAACGACAGGCTTTCGCCGCTGCGAACTCTGTGTGTTCGATTATGACGGTTTTGCTTGGCCCACAACGAATCATCCGGAGGAGATTCCGTGAAATGGCTTTTGACTGCACTGAAAATAGATTGAGCCAGTTGCTGGCGAAATTGCGACCAGTTTAAGTTTTTCTCTTCAGTGGGATTGGATATAAATCCTGTCTCTACCAAGATAGATGGAATATCTGGAGCGGTTAATACTGCCAAACTGGCTGCTTGAGGGATTTTCTTGTGCATTTTGGTAATGCTGCGCAACTTAGTGATCACTTTACGGCTCAAATCATAGCTGGTGGTAAGTGAGTGATCCATAGACATATCTAACAAGGCTTGCGTCAAATAGCGTTCGCTCGCGGTATCTTGTATCACTTCTGCTGCACCGCCTAGCAATTCTGAATGGCGTTCCGATTTCTCCATCCAGCGGCCGAGTTCTGAATTCGCTCTACGCATGGACAATACCCAGACGGACGCACCACGCGGTTGCGGTGTGGTGAAGGCATCAGCGTGAATAGAAATCAACAAATCCGCTTTGTGTTTACGGGCAATGTCCGGACGCTTATTGGGAGAGATATAATAATCCCCTGAGCGTGTCATAACGGCCTTCATGCCGGGTTCTGCATCAATTAGTTTTGCTAAGCGCTGAGCCACATTTAAAGTAATATTTTTTTCAAACGTACCGCCGCGGCCAATCGAACCTGGGTCTTCACCGCCATGACCCGCATCAAGCACTATAACGATGTCGCGGGACTGCTGAGATCTATTATCTTTAACTACAGTCGGCGCGCTTTGTGGTGCGTTCTTATCATCTAAGTCGATCACTAAGCGATTACGATAGGGTTCGGTTGGTGGCAATGCGAAAAGTGTACTGTCGAGCTTGCTACTGAGCTCAATCACCACGCGTATGGCATTTTTATCTTTAGCTGAGCTATAGCGCAATTTTTTGACTAGCGGACTTTTACTAGCGAGTGTAGCAAAGTCGAAGTTCTTTTCAGTGTTGGCTAAGTCAATGACTAAGCGCTCAGGATTATGCAAGGTGAAATAGCTGTATTCAGGGGTATCTTCAAGATCAAAAACGATACGAGTACTACCAGGAGAGGGCCAAATCCGCACACTATCAATGGCATTTTTGGCATAACTCACAGGAACGGCTAAGAGCAGCATAATGCCGAGGAAGCCTGTTGATGTCATTTGCCAAAGATACTTCATTTTTGGGCTAAATCGCTCAGTAGTTGTTGTCCGTATTCATTATTTGCTTGCACTGTTAACGAACGACTATGGTCAATAAATTCAATACTAATGTGTAAATCTGCTGCTGCCAATAGGCCGTGGCCTTTATCTGGCCATTCAATTAAACAGATGCAATCATCCTCGAAGTAATCCCGTATGCCGATGAATTCTAGTTCTTCCGGATCTGACAGGCGATAAAGATCGAAGTGAAATATGCGCCAATTCTTGATTTCATAGGGCTCAACAAGCGTATAGGTAGGGCTTTTTACTCGCCCAACGTAGCCTAGACCATGAATAAAGCCCCGACAAAAGGAGGTTTTGCCAGCACCAAGATCCCCTTCAAGATAAATAACCGTTGCTGTGCTGCAAAGTGCCGCAAGCTTGGCGGCCAATTCAGTGGTGGCTTGTTCATCCGCCAAGTAAAAAGAATGCTTCATGTGGGATTAACTAATACTCGTAAAGGTTCAAATAAATCGCTGGCAAGCATACCACGTTGACCATATTGTTGGGCAACCTTATCCGCTGCGCTGGCGTGTAAGCACACGCCGTATAATGCGGCTTGGGTTGCATGCATGCCTTGCGCAAGTAGTGCGGCAATTATACCCGTTAGTGTATCGCCCATGCCAGCCGTAGCCATGCCTGGGTTGCCGTCTGTACAAATCCAACTGTGTTCAGTGTTGCAGATAATACTGCCGGCTCCTTTAAGTACACAAGTAGTATTGTATCGTTTAGCTAATGACTGTGCTGCTTTGAGGCGATCTTGCTCTATCTCGGGGACAGTGCAATTCAACAGGCGCGCAGCTTCACCAGGGTGTGGTGTTATCACGCTGCGCTTGGGGCAAAGCAGGGTATTAGCGTGGCGACTCGAATCGGCGAGCAAATTCAGCCCGTCGGCGTCGATGACACAGGGCAACTTATTTGATTCAAGGTGCGACATTAGCTGGCTGAATGTCCCTGTCGCCCAATCATCTGTTCCCAGCCCTGGACCAATTGCTAAGCAAGATGACCAATTCAAGTGTGTACTTAATTGTTCACTGGCTAACATCAGTTCAGGGCGACCCATTGAAATACTTAACCGGCTATCTGTGTGGCAATAAGCACGCACTAATGCCGCCCCCGTACGCAGGGCGGCTTCGCTGGTCAAACGCAATGAACCAGGCATGTCAGCGTTGGCGCCTACCGTGAGCAGGCGGCCAAAATGACCTTTATGGGCGTTCGATTGGCGCTTTCTAAGAGCGGGTAATTGGGCATAGTTAACTAAAAAAGCGCAAGGCTGAGTAAGGGTATTAAATGCCTGAGCAATGTCTAGATCGTCAAATATGAGCTTACCGCAGTAGGTTTTCCCTTGTCCGGTGAGCATACCGAGCTTTTTGGCAACTAAGGTGACAGTGCAGTCGGCATACACACACACACCGAGTGGCGCCCCTGTGTCTGCGTCCAAACCCGATGGCACATCGATACTCAATACCGGTAGGTCGATTCCGTTAACGGTCTTAATCAGAGCAGCGGCATCGTCTCTAACGGTTCCTTTTAGCCCAGTGCCCAAAATACCATCCACGATGACATCAAAATGCTGAAAATCTAATTCCTGCCAAGGACGAATTTCACCGCCGTCCGCTAGCCAACTCTGCTGCGCCGTGAAAGCATCGCCCGTGAGCGGTTTTGCTGGGTTGAGCGCCCCCAATGTCACGTGCCAACCAAATGATTTTGCTAGAGTTGCGACTACATAGCCATCGCCTGCATTGTTACCCGTGCCGACTAATACCAGAATGTTATGGGCGTAAGGATAAACGGCTTTTAGGTGACGAAAAACCCCTTGTCCGGCCCTATGCATCAACATGTACATGCTGTAGCCACATGTTTGCGCGGCAGCCTCTTCGTGCTGGCGTACCTGCTGCGCGAGGAAAACTTTCTGTGATAAACTGCTCGGTGTCCAATTATCTGTCAAGGTTGTTAATGTCTTTTGCACAATATGATCTCCATCAATTAGCCCAAAATATCAAGGCTTGGGGCGAAGCGCTAGGCTTTCAACAAGTTGGTATTGCTGACATTGATTTATCTGCTCATGAAGAAAAATTGCAAACTTGGTTAGATAACGGCTATCACGGGCAAATGAACTTCATGGCTGAGCACGGCATGAAACGCGCTCGACCCGATGAATTATTGCCGGGTACACTTAGAGTCATAAGCGTACGTATGGATTATCTGCCACCAGATGCAAAATTTGCGCAAACCTTAAAAAACAAGGACGCCGCGTACATTAGTCGCTATGCACTTGGTCGTGATTATCACAAATTACTGCGTAACCGCTTGAAAAAGCTCGGTGAAAAAATTCGCTCAGAATGCACGACTGCGAGTTTTAGACCTTTTGTGGATTCAGCCCCAGTGCTAGAGCATGCACTGGCAGAAAAAGCAGGTATCGGCTGGACTGGAAAACACTCACTAACCCTTAATCAGCAAGGCGGCTCGTGGTTTTTTTTAGGTGAGTTGTTTATCAATATTCCGTTACCGGTAGATGAGCCTGTTAAAGAGCAATGCGGAAGTTGCAATGCGTGCATCACTATTTGCCCAACTCAGGCCATAGTTGGCCCATATGTGGTTGACGCCAAGCGTTGTATTTCTTATTTAACCATAGAATTGAAAGGTGCGATCCCTGAAGAGTTTCGCCCTTTATTAGGTAACCGCATCTATGGCTGCGACGATTGCCAACTGATTTGCCCATGGAATCGTTACGCCCAGTTAACCAATGAAAGCGACTTTCATCCACGTGAAGCATTACAAGCTAAGAGCTTGGCCGAATTATCTGAGTGGGACGAAGAAACTTTTTTACGTGCAACCGAAGGCTCGGCAATTCGCCGTATTGGTCACGAGCGTTGGCAGCGCAATATATCGGTTGCTTTAGGTAACGCCCCATATTCAGATTCAACCCGTGCAGCACTCACTGTCTTGGCCGAACAAGGGACCGAGTTGGTGAAGGAGCACGCATTATGGGGATTAAAAGAACAAGAGCGAAAACGTGCTCAGTACATAACAATAATTGATATTAGCGCCCATGAGCAAGACAGTGCTTTATTAGCGAAACACTCCCAGCGCCTCAATCAACGACTTATTCGCAGTGTCGAAAAGGGCTTGGTGCGCGATGCGTAGCGATGCTCATCATATTTTGAACTTGCCATATGTATGTTCGGCATAGCCACGAGAAGCAAATGCACAGGCATGGCATTTAAATAAAATATTGCACGATACGCGGTACGCTCTCGTGATCCATGGGGAGCGTGAAGCCCTGGCCCTCACAATCGGTTGGAAAACCATATAACCCAAAGCGGTTTCCTCTGGCTACACTCACAATCGCCACATAGTTAGCTTGATCGTCTAAATCATCCTCCAGTGGGTCAAGAATAGGCAGGGTGTAGCGACCAAATTCCATGATGGCGATTTGTCTGTGATGCCTTTGTACAAAGCAAGTAAATATGGGGTTTGGCACACAAGCGTACAAAGCGAATTTAGGGATCTGAATACCTACGCCGTGCCAATGAAACTCCAACACGTGTAGGCGGTCGGTCAAGGATGAAACAGAGTTAGGTAGCGGTACAGCACGCATAAAAACCTCCTCAAGTTGAGCAAATACATTACATATTTATATCCACTCTGATTACACTTTAGGCAATATCTGGCTAATTTCCTAGGGTTATTCGACTCGCTCAGTAGGTTGGTAATGCTAAAAATTCAGGTAATAGTCTTTGCATAATGCTTTGTAGTTGGCTGAATACTGGTGATCTTGGGTATAAATAGTAAGTGCTTCATTCTTTAATGGTGTTTGTATAAAACTAAAAGCGAGGAGGCCGCGCAGTGCCGCTGAGTTGGGTTTAGAGAACACGGTTAATTGCTCACAAAGATGCAAATTCAACGTACTAGCGTAGGCAATAAACGCTGGGCAATTATCACTGGGTAATACGCAATAAAATTTACCATCGGTTTCCAGTAACTGGCTGACGCAGTCTAGAAGCGTTTGATGACTCAAATCAATCGTTTGCCGTGCAGTGATACGTTTTTGTGCTGCATCACTATTGACTGTTAGCGGGCTATTAAAATACGGTGGATTACTGACGATAATACTGAATTTATGTTGGTCGATAGCCTCACGGGTAAAGGTTTGCAGCGAACAATGCTTTGCATGTATTTTATTTGTCCAAGGACTGGTGGCGATATTGCCCTTGGCTTGATTTATCGCATCTTTGTCGATATCAATAGCGGTAATATAGGTATCAACAACGCTTTTCTGGGCCAACATAATCGCCAGCAAACCACTGCCGGTACCTATATCTAGCATTCGCGTAGCGGCGTGAGTTTGCACTGGTGTAGAGCATTTTACCCAGCTGCCTAGCATGATACTGTCTGTGCCCACTTTCATGGCGCAGCTTTGGTGTTCGATGAAAAATTGCTTGAACTGAAACCCTTTCCTTTTCATCTATTTGAATACCTGCAAGCTGATCATGCGTGTCGCCACTTGGCTTGCCGACACGGGTTTGTATTTACCTAAGCGACCAAATAATAAGGGAGCAATCAGCTGTCCAACACAAGCGGCTAGCTTTTCTACCAAGCGTGGCTGTGGACGTTCGCCAAGTAAAAAAGAAGGGCGTACTGCACTGGGGCTATTTAATCCGGACATGGCTAAAATGGCATTTTCTAACTCACCCTTCACGCGTAAGTAGAAGTGTTTACTTTTGGCATTAGCACCAACGGATGATATCCACACAAAGCTTTGTGCTTGCTGAGCTCTCGCTAACTGGGCGGCTATATGCACGTACTCAAAGTCGACTTTACGAAAAGCGGTTTTGCTTTTCATCTGCTTTAAGGTGGTGCCGAGACACACATAGACATGATCGGCGCTGAAATATCCCTGATAGTCCTGCAAATCTTCAAAGTCTATGACGATGGGTTCTAATTTACCATTGGGATCGGGATAATCACTGTGCTTCAAAGGTTTTCGTACTAAGCAGATGATCTTGTTGTATCTAGCGTCCTTGAGTAATTGTGTCACTAAAGCTTTACCCACTAAGCCTGTTGCGCCCAATACTAACGCACTATTTATGCTCTTCATGTTTTACCTATTTGGATCAAGCCTTTACAATGTGCAGCTTATGGTTAAAGGATACATATAATTAATGAAAAACCTCATTTGGATCTTGTTATGTTCACTGGCGGTACCGGCAATGGCAACTGAAAATCTTACAATAGAACGCATTTTTGAATCTCCTGCTTTAGAAGGTAGTTCACCTAACAATGTGAAAGTCTCACCAGATGGCAAGCGCGTGACCTTTTTACAAGGTAAAACCACGGATTACGAACGCTACGATCTATGGGAGTACAACATAGCTACCGGTAAAACACAGATGTTGTTCAATTCTGATGATTTGCATAGTGGCCCTGAATCTTTGTCTGATGAAGAGAAAGCTCGCCGTGAGCGTATGCGCTTAAGTGGCACAGGTATAGTGAATTATTTTTGGTCTGACGACGGAAAAGCTTTGTTATTCCCACTGGCAGGAGATGCGTACTACTTCCGTTTAGGGGATGAAAAAGCACAAAAAATCTTAGATACCGACGCATTCGAAACAGACATTCGATTTTCGCCTAAAGCTAATTTCATCTCCTATGTGCGAGAACAAAACTTATATATCAAAGATATCAGTACCCAGCTTGAAACTCAGCTTACCTTTGATGGTAAAGGGACGATTAAAAATGCCATGGCTGAATTTGTAGCCCAGGAGGAAATGGGCCGAATGACGGGCTATTGGTGGTCGCCTGATGAACGTAAAATTGCATTTACCCAAGTAGATGAGTCGCCGGTTGAGGAAATCACGCGCAGCGAGATTTATGCGGATTCAATTAAGATGATCACTCAACGTTACCCCAGTGCAGGCACGCCAAACGTTAATATTAAACTCGCGATTAAAGACATTGCCAGTGGTGACACCCAATGGATTGATTTAGGTAAAGAACAAGACATTTATCTGGCTCGAGTGAACTGGATGAACGACAGTCAAACTTTGACCTATCAATGGCAAAGCCGTAATCAGCAAACACTAGAATTGCGCGCATTTGATTCGAGTACCGCTAAGCAGCAAGTATTGTTGAGCGAGTCCAGTGATACATGGGTTAATTTAAATGACGATCTGTATTTTTTGAAAGACCAAAAACACTTTATTTGGGCCTCTGAGAAAAGCGGCTTTAAGCACCTTTATTTGTATGAAAATGATGGCACTTTAGTGAGTCAACTGACAAAAGGTGATTGGGTGGTCGATGAAATTGAGGCCATTAATGAAGACAAAGGCCTAATTTATTTCACTGGCCGTGCTGACACGCCTCTTGAACAACAGATATATTCAGTAGCGATTGCTGGTGGCGATATTCAAAAGGTTAGCCAGCTAAGTGGCACACATGCCCCAAGTTTCAGTGATGACGCTTCAGTTTATGTGGATAAATTTTCGACCACCAATACACCTTGGCAAGTAAGCTTGCATCAAGCAGATGGTAAGCACTTAGCTTGGTTAAGTGAAAACGCTATCAAAGCAGGCCATCCTTTGGCAGATCTGCAAGATGATTGGGTAGAGCCAACTTTAGATAGTTTTGTAACTGAAGATGGTACTGAACTTTATTACCGTTTATACAAACCTAAAAAAATTCAGGGTAAACACCCGGTAATTGTTTATGTGTACGGCGGACCTCATGCGCAAGTTGTGACTAACAGTTGGGGCGGTAATCGTGGTTTGTTGATGCAGTATTGGGCAAATCAAGGTTATGTCGTGTTTTCGGTGGATAACCGAGGAGCAAATTTTCGTGGCAAAGGTTTTGAAGACAGCCTATACAAAAAGATGGGCAGTACCGAAGTGAAAGACCAAATCGCTGGGGTGAAATTTTTACGTCAGCTGCCTTATGTTGATTCCCAGCGTATTGGCATTTATGGACATAGCTACGGTGGTTATATGTCGTTGATGAGCATGTTTAAAGCCGGTGAATATTTTCAAGCGGGTGTTGCGGGTGCGCCGGTGACAGATTGGGCTTTGTACGATACGCATTATACTGAGCGTTATATGGGGGATCCTAAGGAGGATGAAGACGCCTATATTGCTTCTGCTGTTTTCCCTTATGCCAAGAACCTAACAGGTGATTTAATGATCTATCACGGTATGGCGGATGACAATGTGTTGTTTAGCAATAGCACTAAGCTGTATAAACATTTACAAGACTTAGCCATTCCGTTTGAAAGCATGGATTACCCAGGTAAAAAACACAGTATTCGTGGCAAGCAAACCGGCATTCATTTGTTTCACACCATTACTAACTTCTTTAATCGTCACTTTGATATGAAGTAGCCAGTGGCGTTGGGCACAACACTAATGCCCAGACACTGATTTGTGACGAGTAATGAAAAAGGCGACGTTTAAGTCGCCTTTTTCACGTTCACAGATAAATTTAGGCAAACATATGAGTGGCTAACGTGCGCTGAATACCAACCACTGTGTCCTTTTTAAGTTCTTTTTCGATAGGCTGTTCTTGCCCGGACACCCAGATTTTCAATTCCGCATCTAAATCGAAGTGCCCTGCGGTTTCAATCTTGAATTGAGTGATCGCACGATAAGGAATGGAGTGGTAATCCACTTTACGACCGGTTAATCCTTGTTTATCAATTAATAACAACCGTTTGTTGGTAAATACATACATGTCGCGTATGACCTTGAAAACCTGTTGAATCTCTTCCGTCGCCCCTATGATAGGTGCCAGTTCTTCACTGACTTCACTTACGTCAACTTCTGATGCGTTGCCCATGAGGGCATCAAGTAAACCCATGTTGTTCTCCTTGTTTTTTACCTAGTAAAACCGATTTCGGCATAAAAGAGAACTGATAACGGCGGTTTCCCCATGTTAAAATGCGAGTCTGTTTGTTTTCTTTAGGAGCCTTATTGCTATGCCAAGTGTGACTTTTACCGATATCAGCGCTGCAAGACAGCGTATAGCGAGTTACGTACACACCTCTGATGTGATCTCCTCTTCATTACTTAATTCATGGTTAGGACATGAGGTTTTTTTTAAAACAGAATGTTTGCAACGTACAGGCGCATTTAAATTACGCGGCGCGTTGAACACACTCTTACATGCCCGTGAGCATAACCAGAGCATAAAACGTGTGGTAGCAAGCAGTTCCGGCAATCATGCCCAAGCTGTGGCTTATGCTGCATCTTTATTTAATCTCCCCGTTACTATCTACAGCGCGCAGAATATCTCCAAGATTAAAGCCGCAGCCACGCGCTCTTATGGGGCTGAGTTGCGCTTATTTCCATTACGTGAAGAGGCGGATAATGCCGTGGCTGAAGCGGCGAAAGAACCTGGCATTTTGTGGATCCCACCATTTAACCATCCAAATGTTATTGCGGGTCAGGGGACTGTCGCTGCGGAAGCATTTGAACAAACGGCTGATCTGAATGCGTTATTTATGCCCTGTGGTGGTGGTGGATTGGCATCAGGGAGTATGCTTGCTACTCGCCAGCTCAGTCCTGGTACTAAGGTCATTGCGTGTGAACCATTGGCTGGTAATGATGCTGCGCAATCTTTACGCTTAGGCAGTATCCAGTGTTTACAGACACCGGCCAAAACTCTTGCTGATGGCGCAGCCACGCCTGCTGTGGGTGAGCACACGTATCCACTTTTACAACAACTTGATGGGTTTTATGAAGTAGACGAAGTGCAAATAGCCTACTGGACCCAATGGTTGCAACACTTGCTAAAACTGCACATCGAGCCAACTAGCGCCATGAGTATGCACGGTGTCGTTAATTACTTAGCTGCACAATCAACGCCACAACGCGTCATGGTGATTTTGTCAGGTGGGAATATTGATGCTCAAAAAATGCAGCAAATTTGGCAGGATGATCATTTACTTACGCCCCCCTCGTTGCCGTTGATAGCAATGGCATCCGTTATCTAATCACCCACTGACAAAAAAGCCCCGAAAGATAAAGCTTCGGGGCTTTTTATTGTGTTCATTTTTTTAGATGAATATGAGGCTAGTCGCGCCAACGCTTAGTCATATCTTCGTAAGCATCGATGCGACGGTCACGAAAATATGGCCAAATTCGCTTAACTTGCTCAGTGCGAGATAAATCTAATTCAACCATCAGGTTCTGCTCACTGTCAGCATCAGCTTGAGCAAGTATCTCACCCTGGGGGCCTGTGATGAAACTTTGCCCCCAAAACTGAATACCGTTATCACCTTTAACAGGAGACGCCTCGAAACCGGTGCGATTAGCAACAATGACGGGCACTGAGTTTGCTACTGCGTGGGAGCGTTGAATCGTTTGCCATGCACCAAATTGACGTTGTTGCTCGTCTTTCGTGTCTGCTGGATCCCAGCCTATCGCAGTGGGATAAAACAACATGTCTGCACCGCGCATGGCCATCAGGCGTGCGGCTTCTGGATACCACTGATCCCAACATACCAACACACCTAATTTACCTACGCTGGTTTGAATCGGCTCAAAGCCTAGATCACCTGGGGTAAAATAAAATTTCTCATAAAATCCTGGATCGTCGGGAATATGCATCTTGCGATATTTTCCGACCATACCGAGTTGACGATCGAACACCACAGCTGTGTTGTGGTACAAACCAGATCCTCGTTTTTCAAACAAAGAGGTGATGAGCACAATATTGAGCTTGGCGGCTAAGATGGCAAAAAAGTCAGTAGCGGGGCCGGGGATCGGCTCGGCTAAATCAAAAAAGTCGGTGTTCTCTTGCTGACAGAAATACAAGGTGCTGTGCAGTTCTTGCAGCATGATTAATTCGCAGCCTTGTTCGGCGAGTTCCGTTACTTGCTCAGCGCTGCGTTGCCAACTTAATTGCTTGTCGTTATTGGCAACCGCTTGTTGAACAACTCCTACTTTTAGGGTTTTAGCGGTTTGCGGGGTGCGGCTCATAACTCACTGACTCCTGTTGCTAGTTTTTTACTAATCTCGAACGTTAATGTACTGACTGGAACTTGCATACTAATACAGTGCAAGCTACCGAATTGCTGTACCAAGGGTAAACAGTTTATTGGCACTATTGTGTGTCCAGGATAGGCCTTGGCCATCACGTCCATGGCTAGGTCATCTTCCGGTTGCTGATATATAGGACATAAGATCTGTTTATTATTTATCAAGTAGTTGGCATAAGAAGCGGGTAAACGCTCTCCTTGTGCATTGACCACATGTGGCAAGGGTAATTCAAAAATCTGATGCTCAGGCAAGGCAACCTTACATTCAGCAACTAATGCCGCTAAGCCTTGATAATGAGAGTCTTGAGGGGCATTGAACGCTGACTGCACAACCAGACCATCATCAGGTGTAAAGCGCACTAGGGTATCGATGTGCCCGTCGGTATCATCGCCTTCTAGATGACCTTGTTGGAAAATATTAACGCTTTTTGCCCCCAAGGCGACTTTAAATACACCTCTGTATTGGGACATTGTCATGTCGCCATTACGCTCAGGATTCGATAAACAAAATTCAGTGGACAACAGTACGCCAGCGTCATTAATTTCTACTGCTCCGCCTTCGGCCACAATATCAAAACTCTGTAATGGCAATCTGCAAAGGTCTGATAATACCTGTTGGTTTATCTGGTTATCTTTATTGGCATCAAACTTATTGCCCCAGCCGTTGAAGTTAAACTCCACTGGTTGCATGCCGCCTGAACTGTGACAGGTTAAAAAGCCATAATCCCGTACCCAAGTGTCATTGTAATCAGCGCGCACGAGTAACACTCTATTAATAGGTTGCGTAAAATCCTGGCTTAGTAAGTTAAATGCAGAGATTTCCTGTTCTCGAATAAGCAATATAACCCCTGTATTAGCTCGATTAAGGGTCGCTATGATTGTCAGATAGACCTGCCTAACATCTTGTAGCCATGGTTGCCAATCCGTTTTTTGATCAGGCCAAGCAAGAATAATCGCTTCTTGAGGCGCCCATTCAGGGAGTAGTCGCATAAAATTTACCGTCACAGATTAAAGTTGCTCAATATTCGCGGAGTATAATGATAACAAACAGGCGGGTCTTGTGAATTTTGTCTGTTTAGCTAGAAAATGCTTAGAAATCTTATTCATTATTACCCAGCTTGAGAAAAAACGAGCGTGGCAAATAATGTAATAAAAACTACATTATTTGTAATTTAACAACATTATAACGTCTGCAAGCAGCTTGAATGTTATAAATTGCTGTTTTTTTAAGCTCATTCTGATTTTGTTTTATTTTCACTTTCAGTTTTGAGCAGATGTTTTTGGAATAAATAGGAATATTCATTACAGTTATGGGTATATATAAATAAAAAATATCATTTAAAATCAACTGCTTATAAATGTTACTTTAATGTAACTCATTGTTTTACATCATTTTTACTAGTTTCGAACAATAAAACCACAGACATGATCATCAAATTCATGGATATTTCAGTGGCAGGCAGAACCTGTAGTACACCTAACTAGCCAACCTATTTTTGGAGCACACCATGAAAAAAGTACTTATCTCTCTTGTTGCGTTAACCGCTTTTAATGCAAGTGCCGCAATGGAATCAAGCAGCAAAGTTCGCTTCGCAGGTGACAATGATTATTCAAGTTTCTGTAAAGCAGTAGTAAACGATGACCTTGGCATGCTTAAGCGCAGCTTACGCGGTAAAGTGGGTCACGTTGCAGCAAATTCTAATGATGTACTTCGTAAGCTTGTATCGTCTGAAGGTATGAAGTGTAACGGTGTTGATTTGATTCAATTCTCAGAACAACGTGAAGCATCTCAAGTTAATGCTTATTTAAAGACTAAAAACAATGCATAAGAGGTATCTTGATACCTCAATCAGCATAGGCAAATAGCCTGCCCAGCAGGCTATTTTAGCTTCCTTTTTCTGAGGTTGCTAAACAATACGTTTAAGCGTAACGGCTTAGTGTTCTACTGTCCTTCCTTTATGTTTTGCAGAATTCGAATGACCATTAGTGTGTTTTCGCATACTCGACTGTGACCTGTGTTGTTGTTTAGATGACGAGGTGCGTTCAACTTTTCTGTTTACCTGAATTTTTTTGTTACGATCATGAGCCATTGGTGCGCTTTTCACGGCTTTAGTCGGTCTTGATACATGTTCGTTTTTAGCACTGTATCGCTCAGACCGTTGGCTGTTATATGCTCTTTCTGGTTTGGTTCTGTGTTTATCAACCTTAAACGCCTTACTGTTTGACGACGTCCCTTGCTTAGAAAATACGTCATGCTTGTTATTCTGGCTCGGCTTATGTCTATATTCAGAACGGCTGTGCTGAGCTTGCTTATGTTTTAAACCTGATATGACCTTCGTGCGGTGACTTTGACTCTGTTGAGACTGATAGTTACGACTCGTTATGCCGCGTTGATGACGGCTATTCTGGCTTGTTTGGTACTTCACCGAACGTCTATGGTGACTATTATGGTGCCAACGTGGGTACTCCCGCACCTGTCTGTAGTTATATCTATGATTTGATCTACGAGAACGATAATCGTGATTAACCACCACATAATTGTTGCTCCACCTGAATCCCCCAAAAAAGAAGCCACTGCTGATATGAAAACGCGGACTCCAATAAATGCCTGAATGATAGGCATAGTGGCGTGGCGTGCGCCAATAAATAGGCTGATGCACTGTCCACCACCAATCACCGTACACCACCCGGGTATCATAATAAGGCACATAAACTGTTTCGCGCTCTACACTATGAATGACAATTTTATCCTTTTCCCGCTCGATATTTTGGTATTGGTTGTCTTGTAAATTACCTTTGACATATGCACGGCTTCGAAGGGTTTGCACACTCGTAAGTACCTGAGCTTCATTCGCTAAAAATGCGTCACCTAGGCTCTGTAGCCAGACTAAGTCTTTGCTCATGCGAGCGAGTAGTTCAGTAAAAGGGGTGAGGGCGATTACGCTAGGATCCCAGTCTTGCTCTTGAGCAAGATCCAGCGCTTGTTGCTCAGACAAATTATCATGCTCCTCACGCCAACGTGCTGCCTGTACCACTTCTAAAGGATAAGTGGCAGCAATTAAAATATGTGACAACAGAGAATCGGGATACAAAGCGATGGGGGCAAGCATTTGGTCTAGCTTGGCTTGATGCAATTCAACTATGGGCTGCTCTTGCGTTTCAGCATGCACCAGTTGCACGGTAGCACCTACTAATAGGCTTATCGCGGCAATGTAACTTATGATGTGTTTGGCAGATTTTCCCATGGGGAGACCTCAATTAGTCGTGCCTTTAATTTAATATAAAAGGACATTCGGTAAGCCTAGTGTCGATGACGAACGCTTAACCAAAACTGAATCGAGACTAAATGCGGGAGACAAACCAATTGAGAGTGTTGGTTGCAATACTGAATAAGTAAAGCAATATGGCCGTCGTAGACGGCCTACATAAAAAATTATTTGAGCAGATGCGGGTCGAACTTATGACCAAGCTTTTCAGTTTTGGTGCGAATGTAGTGACGGTTGTCGTCGGTGACCCCATGGTCAATAGGGGTGCGACTTACCACTTCAATGCCCATTCCTTCCAATGCGATGCGTTTTTTGGGATTGTTAGTCATCAAATTTACCCGTTGTACATTAAGTGTGTCCAACATGAGTTTACACATACCGTATTCGCGCAGGTCGGCATCAAAACCCAGATGCTCGTTTGCTTCTACAGTGTCTAAGCCCTGATCTTGTAAATTATAAGCCCGAATTTTATTCAGTAAACCAATGCCACGGCCTTCTTGGCGAAGGTATAACAACACCCCTTTGCCTTGTTCAACGATGTTTTGTAGGGCTTTCTCAAGTTGAGCTCCACAGTCACAACGGGTACTAAACAATGCGTCCCCTGTTAAGCATTCGGAGTGAATACGAATGGGCACCACATCGCCAGTTTGCCACTGGCCGAAAGTAAGGGCGACATGTTCTTGTTCGGTAGCAGTCTCAACGAACCCGTGTATGGTGAACTTCCCCCAGTGGGTGGGTAACGAAGCTGAGCTCACGAATTCGTACTTCTGATGTAGTTTCATATTTTTACTTGCTGACTTGTATGGGTTATTCACAGAGCGTGTCACATTGGATGAAAATATGGGTGCGTATTATTCAAATACAAGTGCTTTTTGCAGCTCTATTTTTGATTAACCGTTTTTATCGCCATCCGCCATTGTGCTTAAGGATGCAGGTTTATTGACGCCGTATCCTTGAGCGAAATCGACACCAATTTTGCCTAGCTCAACCATGATTTCTTTTGATTCAACGTATTCGGCAACGGTTTGTATTTGCATGGCGCTGGCAATGTCTTTTATTGAGGTAACCATCGCCATATCGACGGGATCTATGAGGATATTTTTGACGAAGTCACCGTCAATTTTCACCTGATCGACCGGTAGATTTTTTAGATAATGATAAGATGAAAAGCCACTACCAAAATCATCGAGGGCGAAGGTACAACCTAACGCTTTGAATGTGTTGATAAAATCCACAGTTTCGTCGAGCTTTAAAATCGCCATGCTTTCAGTGATTTCAAAACAAATTTTATTGTGTGGTATCTGATATTTTTCAAATGCACTGAGTATGAACAACTTTAAGTCTTGGTTTCCCAAGGAGTGTCCACTGAGATTGATATTGCATCGATAAAGAGCGTCTTTGTGTTTTGGGTTGTCGTTTAACCAAGTGAAATAGCGGTCGATGACCCAACGATCAATTTTAGCACTTAAGTTATAACGCTCAGCAGCAGGAAGGAATTCATTAGGCAGAATGTGTTGGTCATGTTCATCCACCAAGCGCAGCAATATTTCATAATGATGGCCATGGGCCATAGTGGTCATCGGCATGTAGCTTTGACAAAACAATTCAAAACCGTCATGGGCCAGCGCATGTTGAATGCGTGGTAGCCAACTCAACTGAGACTCATATTTTGCGATGTGTTTGTCGGTAGCTGAATAGGTATGTAGCCGATTACGGCCGAGCTTTTTCGCCATATAGCAGGCTGAGTCGGCCATGCTCAATAACTGCTCAGAGCTGGAGATAGCTTTATTCCACGGGACTTGGCCTATGCTGACGCACAAGTTTAAGCGTCGCTCTTCCCATGCAAAATGAAACTCTCGCACAGTGTTTAACAACTTGTTAGCCAGCATAAAGCTATTCTGTGCATTATTCCCCGTCAACAATATGCCAAATTCGTCTCCGCCCAATCGTCCGATAATTCCGTCACTTGTGACTGTTTTGAGCATTAATTCGGAAAACTGTTTGAGTATAGCGTCGCCTGCTTTATGGCCGTGGGTGTCGTTTATAGCTTTAAATTGGTCGATATTCACATGCAATAAAGTCAGTTCGTCTTGTTGTTTGCCAGCAACATTTATGGCCATGTGCAAACGTTTTTCAAATTCTTGACGTTGATAAAAACCGGTTAACGTATCGTGGCTAGCCATATATATCAGGCCTAAATCTGTGGACTTCTGGGCACTAATATCCAGAATAGATCCACAAATCACTTTTTCTTCACTATCAGCTTGCTTACTTAGCTGGGCTGATACCGTTAACCATATGTCTTTCTGTTGGCGGGTTTTGCCACGTAATTCTTTACCCAAGGTATATTGATTTTTGTGTAACTCTCCTAGCAATAACTCACGTTCATTTGGTTCGGCATATAATTGCGACATTGAGCTGAGTTGCCCTAGCATTTGTTGCACGTCGTCGTAGCCAAAAATTTTTGCTAACGCACTATTGGCGCGTAGGAGTCGGCCGTCAAGACTCGAGATAAAACGCCCTTCAGGAGCGAATTCAAACATGTCGACAAATTGCTGCAAAGCACGAATATCGTCTTGTTGCTCGTTGTGATGACGAAAAGCAATGACCTTTTCATGGGCGGCAATAGCAACGGCAATCAACACTATGCCTATGATTATCAGGGTACTTAAGGCCAGGGAAAGTCGTTCAGGAAAGGCAATCCAATTCAGGTAGAGACCTAAGTGCGCGCAGGTTGTAAGTGTAATGAGCGACAAGCCTAAGGCAAATACACGATTGCTGATGGTGTGATCTTTATAGCGATAGAAAATGGCCAATAGAGCGATCACCACAATCGCCATGATCGACGCCCCTGCCACGACGAGGATCTGTTGATAGCTATTTAATATTAATGCTGCCGCCGCACTCAACCAACCCATAGCGTATAGAAAATAGCGATAATATGTGGGCAGTGGACGAAAGATCGTAAAGGTGATTTTGGCTAAAGAGAACAACAGTAATGCACATACAATCGTGCTGATATTATCAATGTAAGCGTTGAATCCAGAAACGTGGCTGATTATTCCCTGACTGTTTAAAAACAGCAGTAAATAACCCGCACTGGCCACTGAAAACCAAAAGCGAACAGGACTACGAAGCAGAGTGTAGGTGACTAAAAAGTACAACACCATCATCGCAAGTGCACCACTAAACAAGGCGAACACTGTGCTGTTTCGCTGCTCTTTTTTATTCAGTGCTGCTTCGGACTTGAGTTTAAAAGCAAACACTAATGGGCCTTCGTCCCGAACCTTAATATAGATATTGCGCGGCTGTGCATAAGGTACATCAAGGGGCACAACGAACAGTCTGTGCTCGTAAGGGCGATTCTCTAACGGACGAGTTGTGCCTAGCCGGTAAGAGCTAATAATTCGCTCGCGCTCATCTAGAACGTAAATGTCCAGTGCGTCAATGCGCGGATTATCGATACTAATAAAATACGGTTGATGGCTACTGTCACTCTGCAGTGTGACTTTGCCCCATAGACTTTGGTTAGCATTTAGCGGTTGAGGTGAAAAAGTGCTACGCCAAGTTTGCAATTCCTGCACGTCAGATAATTGTACGCGGTTGTCAGCGACCAACCATTGACTGTGTGTTAACAAATCAATGGTGGGAGACGAACCATCGAGATTCACCATTGGGTGGGGTAAAGGTGCTTGCGCCCAGACAGTTTGGCTTAGTTGCACGGTAAGCAACATAAAACAAAACAACGAACAGGCGTGAGTTAAAAGACGCATTTTCACTATCTAGGAAACCAAAGGAATATCGATTGCAGCTGCCAAGCACAACCTTGAAATGTATCGTGATCTGTAGCCTAACATCGGATATTCCCTTTCAACAAAGAGTTTATCTCTTGTCTTTAGGATTAGCTGCTGCATGAAATTTCCATATGTTTACCCCAATCAGGTGGTGGTTTTGCAAAATCTGCATATTCAGGCTTTGATTCAAAAGGTTGTTGTAACACGTGTAAAAAGGTTTTAAATCGAGAGAAGTCACCGTCCTCCGCTGCGTCGATGGCAAGTTGCGCCTGATAATTACGCAACACATACTCGGGGTTTACTTGACGCATTCTATTTTGGCGTTCTTCCACGGGTACGCCTTGTTCAAGCAGTGTTTGTTGGTATTGACTTAACCAGCTTTGGGCCGCTTCACGTTGAATGAAATGATTCACCAGTTGAGGGTTGAGCTGATGTTCATTTATCTCGCATAGTAGGCGAAAGCTAATATGGTAGTCCCGCTTGTCTTGAGACACTAAATCAAGCCAGCCATTTACCAACTCAGCCGTGGACGGACTCGGCGTAAATAAGCCGAGTTTTTGGTGCATCAGTTGAGAGAACTCACTGAGTAATTGGCTCTCGTAGTTGCCTAAGGCGAGTTTGATTTCCTCAATGCTCAAGTACGGTGTAAATGCATGGGCCAAAGCGTTTAAGTTCCATAGTCCAATGCCGGGCTGTTCTTCAAAAGCGTATCGCCCCTGGTGATCAGAATGATTACACACAAACTTGGGATCAAAATCATCAAGAAACGCATAGGGGCCAAAATCAAAGGTGATCCCATGAATCGACATGTTATCTGTGTTCATTACACCGTGATTAAAACCAAAAGCTTGCCATTTAGCGATTAGGCTTGCGGTGTCCAAAACAATACGCTCAAGCATAGCAAGATGCGGATTTTTAGCATTAGCACAGGATTTGAAATGGTGTTCCAAGCAATAGGCAAATAGTTTTTCAAGTTTATCGAGCTGACCACTGTGATAAAAGTACTCAAAATGACCGAAACGAATATGGCTTTGACTGACACGGATCATCATAGCTGCTCGTTCTTGTTTTTCTCGATACACAGGCTCGTCACTGGTTATCAAACACAATGCCCTAGAAGTCGGAATACCCATATGATGCAGGGCTTCGCTGGCAAGGTATTCGCGCAATGTAGAGCGTAATACGGCACGCCCATCAGCAAATCGAGAATAGGGAGTCGGGCCAGCGCCTTTTAGGTGTAGATCCCAACGTTGACCGTTTTTATCTTTCACGTCGCCTAGCAATAGACCACGGCCATCGCCTAAGTCAGGATTCCAGCCGCCAAACTGATGCCCACCATACTTTTGTGCAAAAGAATGTTTCGTAAATGAACTTGTATTGTCAAATAGCATCGACATTATGCTAGATTGCGTAAAACCTGATGCAGGTAGTTGCAGCGCGTCGCGTAAAGTGTGGTTAACCTCAACCAGTTTAGGATTCGCCACACCTAAGGGCTTAGTAAGGGCACCTAAGTCACCTAATTGCGTTGCATATGAATGATCTAAATTCATTATCTGCCTCTATATATTACTTGTAGAATGGTTTTTCAAAAACCGACATTATCTTAAGGACCAATTATGAATCTAATCTCAAAAGCATGTGTTGTGGCGAGTCTGTCAACGGTTGCCATATTATCAACTAACGTTTTCGCTGGCGACATAGCAGCAGGTAAATCTAAAGCGGCTACGTGTGTTGCATGTCATGGTGCTAACGGTATATCACAAATTCCTATGTATCCGAATTTAGCTGGGCAAAAAGAGCAGTATTTATCGTTGCAACTTAAGGCCTTTCGCTCAGGTGAACGTAAAAATATGATAATGGCACCTATGGTCGCAGCCTTAAGTGATGCTGATATTGAAAATTTATCGGCCTATTTTGCAAGTTTGGATCCGTCAGGAAAATAGCACAACTTTTTGTTTTTTATAAATTTATTTAGGGCTGGACGATAGCTTGTCTGCAGCCCTTTTTTTTGCATTTCATCAAGGTCGGTGGATATAACAACATATTCATAAATTTGATGAGCCAGTTTGCTCGTTTACGCGTACTTTAATCTTCTTAACTCTATATTTACCCTAGGTGCTTCTATGATCACACTTCACCACCTCAATAATTCCCGTTCTCAGCGCATTCTATGGATGTTGGAAGAACTGGGTGTCGAATATGAGATTAAGCGCTACCAGCGTGATGACCAGACTAATTTGGCTCCAGAATCCCTAAAAAAAGTTCATCAGTTGGGTAAGTCCCCCGTGATCACTGACGGCGAAGTGACGGTGGCTGAATCAGGTGCAATCATTGATTATTTAGGGCGAAAATACAGTGAGAGTTCACTTATTCCTCACGCTGACACCGAAGCATATCGTCAGTATACATATTGGTTACATTTTGCCGAGGGAACACTGATGCCGCCTATGGTCGCAAAATTAGTGTTTGATAAAGTCCGTCAGAATGCCAAACCATTTTTTGTCAAAATGATTGCTAATAAAATTGCAGACAAAGTGATGGACGGCTACTACGGGGTAAACTTGGTGGCTAATCTTAAATATGTTGATCAATATCTGGCCGAAAATGAGTGGTTTGCTGGAGATACGTTATCAGGGGCTGATGTGCAGATGAGTTTTCCACTCGAAGCGATGGCGTCACGCAACGTGGCTGGTGAGTACCCGAATATCGCTGCCTACGTTAAACGTATACATGCACGCCCTGCATATCAACAGGGTCTGTCACGTGGTGGACATTACGATTACGCTTAGTTCATTGTGCGAATCACAAAATTGAATAGCCCGCCAAAGTAGGGCTATTCTTCTGAATCGATATCAATCCCCATCTCCTGCATAATGCGCAGGGCATCACTTGGGATCCGGTTTTCGTTGTCTTTTTGTAAGTCGTTGTCGTTCGGTAACGGTTGCCCAGTAAAAGCATGCAAGAATGCTTCACATAATAATTCTGAGTTCGTTGCATGACGAAGATTATTTACTTGCCTACGGGTACGTTCATCCGTTAACACCTTAAGTACTTTAAGAGGAATTGAGACAGTGACTTTCTTCACTTGCTCGCTTTTCTTTCCATGCTCGGCATAGGGATGAATGTACTTCCCATTCCATTTTGTTGTTTTAGCCATCGTTTACTCACTTTTTTCTTTCTTATAAGGGGAAATTCTAACCATAAACCAATAAAGGTCAACGATAGACTGCTAAACATCTTGACGGCTTTACGTACAAAGTTTAGTTTAGACGTCTAAACGTCCAGATAATTACGGAGCTTTCCATGGTCTCTTATGCACAAGGTATCGATGCCCTCAACCAGTCACTCTCGGAAGTGAAAGGGATCAATGTATCATTTGAATTTTTCCCACCGAAAACAGAAACAATGGAACAAACATTGTGGAAATCGGTTGAGCGATTAGCTCCCCTTAAGCCCAAATATATGTCTGTCACCTACGGGGCCAATAGCGGCGAGCGGGATCGGACCCATGAAATCGTTAAACGAATTCAAAGTGAAACAGGTATTGCTGCTGCCCCACATTTAACGTGTGTTGATGCAAGCCGGGACGAATTAAAGCAAATAGCCAAGGATTATTGGGCCAGTGGTATTCGTAAAATCGTGGCCTTACGGGGTGACTTACCTGAAGGGTATACCGAGCACGTCTCATACGCATCGGATTTAGTTGCGTTATTGCGTGATGTAGCGGACTTTGACATTGCCGTTGCTGCTTATCCAGAGAAACACCCAGAAGCACCAAACAGCCAGTTTGATTTGTTAAATCTAAAGCGTAAAGCTGAAGCCGGCGCCAACCAAGCGATTAGCCAGTTCTTTTTTGATGCTGAAGTTTTCTTGCGCTTTAGAGACCGTGCTGCGGCAGCGGGAATTGATATGGACATAGTACCAGGTATATTGCCTGTGACTAACTACCAAACTTTGCAACGTTTTGCCGGTTTTACCAATGTACATGTGCCTAACTGGTTGCACAAAATGTATGATGGCTTGGATAAAGATGATCAAACTACGCGTAATTTGATGGGCGCGAGTATCGCCATGGATATGGTTAAGGTACTTGCAAAAGAAGGTATACGAGATTTCCATTTTTACACCTTAAATCGCTGCGAATTAAGTTATGCTATTTGCCATATGTTAGGTGTTAGAGCAGACTAGAGTCTTCACTCTTAGCCTGTTGTACAAGGAAATATATGGAGCCCAAGATTATATTATTGGATGTATTCAGACGTTGGTTGCCAAAGGCGAATATCTTTGTCCGCATGTTTGTATCTCATTGTCAGCGCGATGGGATCACTGTTTCAGCCGGGCATTTAGCTTATGTTTCTTTATTGTCTTTGGTGCCTTTTATTATGGTGTTTTTCACCATTTTATCGGCATTTCCAGCATTTTCTGAGGTCAGGGGGGAAATCGAAAGCCTGATCTTTGGCAATTTCATTCCCACTTCGGGGGATCTAATCCAAGGTTACGTCGCCGAGTTTGTGGGGAATGCCTCAAAAATGGGGGCGATTGGGATTTTATCTTTGGTTGTGGTGGCATTACTGCTGATCTCAAATATTGATAAGACCTTGAATCGTATTTGGCAAGCGAAGAGCGAGCGGCCAATTATCTTTACGCTCGCTATCTATTGGATGATCCTAACATTAGGGCCTTTATTAATTGGCTTGAGCGTGATCATGAGCTCTTATTTGGTGGCCTTTGCTAATTCAGCTGAGGCTTACACTATGGGCGCGACGACGGCCATGCTCAAAACTGTGCCCTTTATTGCCTCTGTGTGCGCTTTCTTTATTTTATATATGATTGTACCCAATAAGCGTATTAATCCTCGTCACGCCATTGTGGGTGCGTTTGTTGGGGCATTACTGTTTGAACTGTCTAAGAAAGGCTTTTCATTTTACATAACCCATTTTCCGTCTTACCAAATGATTTACGGCGCGATGGCCGTGATCCCAATCTTATTTGTGTGGGTGTACTTATCTTGGATAGTCGTGTTACTCGGGGCTGAGTTAACCCATGTGATTGAGGTGTTTTTTCATGAAGAGCCTGAAGAGAGTTTTACGCAGGTCGACGATGAGGATCCTCAGTCGCCTGCATAATGGGCATCATATGTTAATCACGCATGCTGGATATAAATGCGTTTGACTCTTTGATGGCGTTATTCATTTCAGCAATTAGCTGATTTATATCGTTTTTAACGCCATTGAATTCACTTTGCAGCGCACCGATAGCCGTGGCATTAAGGTTATGTTTTAAATACAATACATTGTCTTGCAAGGCGGATAGCACAGGCGACATTTTGGCCTCTGCCTTGCGCATGCTTTTTACTAGGCTTTGGTACCGGCGTTGGGTGTCTTGCAATTTACTCGCGCTTTCTCGACGTAGACCCGGATTAGTATACTTATCAAGCTCTGTTTCCCATTCATCAAACAGAGCATCGGCTACACTCTCAACCTTATTAATACGCTTAGTGACTTCAGCAGCAGCTTGGTTACTTTCTTCATATTGCTCTTTCAGCTCTTCGTATACGTCTTGTAATTCACCGCCATCGTAATTCATTAAATGGGTGAATTGCTCTAACGCGTCACTAAATTGCTGTTGAGCATCTTCTTGTGACTCTTTAGCGTCCTCTACACGATCAACCATGATATCGCGCTTTTCTACACCGACTTTCTCCCAGGCGGCATAATAAGCACTCTGGCATCCAGCTAGTAAGGTAAATAAGAATAACGTTGGGATAATTTTATACATGAAAACCTCGTAAATATTGTTTAGCCGCGATATTTTGCGGCGTCAATGATGGACCAAACTTGAAATATAAATCCAAAAATCGCCATGAAAAAGAGAATACCTGTCGCTGCGAGTGCATAGTTTGTCCACACTAGGACGAAAAATATCAATGCTGCTAATATGCGACCTTGCACTAACTGCCCTAATCCTGGAATAAATAAGTTACAAATCGCTGCAATTACATTTCCACCTGAACCTTGTCCTGCCATATGTTGCCCCTAAGTTATTAATTCTTTATTGTTATCGCACTTTATCAAATTATTGCAATTGGTTGGAAGAAACAATGTCAAAGCAGATCCCTTTATGAGTGAACTCTATCCGGCAATTAAACCATTTTTTAGTGAGATGTTAGCGGTAAGTGATGGTCACTCACTATATCTAGAGCAAAGTGGTAATCCTAAAGGGATACCTGTGCTATTTCTACACGGCGGGCCAGGAGCGGGACTTTTCGCCAATTATCGACGATTTTTTGATCCGCAAAAATATTGGATCATTGGTTTTGACCAAAGAGGCAGTGGTCAGTCGACACCATTTGGCAGTGTTGAGCATAATACCACTGAGAATTTATTGAACGATATCAGCCAAATAAGAGAGTACTTGGGGGTTCAGCAGTGGGTGTTGTTTGGTGGTTCCTGGGGCGCTACCTTGGCTCTACTCGCGGCAATAGCGCGACCTGAAAGCGTAAAAGGACTGGTGTTAAGAGGAAGTTTCTTGGCACGGGCGGAAGATTTCGCTTGGTATCTAGATGAAAAAGGTGGGGCAGCGCAGTTATTTCCTGATTATTATCAGGAATTTGTGTATCCCGTGCAAGATGCTTTGGCTACCAGCACCCTAGTGGATGCGTATTATGCTTTATTTACCGGCAGTGATGAAATTCACAAAATGGCGGCAATTAAAGCCTGGTGTTTATGGGAAGCACGCATCAGTCGTTTACATTGTAAAATGCGCGAAGATGATTTACTGCCTGATGTACACAGAGGAATTAGTTTAGCGAAATTGGAATGCCATTATATTAAGCATCAGTGTTTTATCGAACCTAATTATATATTAGACAACATCTCTAAAATCCAGCATATCCCAGCCACTATTATTCATGGTCGTTACGACTGTGTATGTAAAATACAAGGGGCATTTGCGCTGAATCAACATTGGCCCGCCAGTCAGTTAACCATAGTGCCCGAGTCTGGTCACAGTGCAAACGAGCCTAAAATAAGCGCAGCATTATGTTTAGCAGCGACCGCTATGGCTGATTTCATTAAGGAGAATAAATGATAGGTCTGTTACAGCGGGTTAGTGAGGCCAAGGTAACGGTCGATGGCGATATAACAGGACAAATCGATAAGGGGATCCTCTTGCTGCTTGGTGTGGAAAAAGATGACGATGAAGCTAAAGCTAAAAAGTTGTTCGAGCGGGTGCTGAATTATCGTATTTTTAGTGATCAGGGCGGTAAAATGAGCCTCAACCTACAGCAAGTGGGTGGGGAATTACTGGTGATCTCACAGTTCACTTTGGTGGCACAAACGAATAAAGGTAATCGACCGGGCTTTTCCCAAGGCGCCTCTCCACAGCTAGGGGAGTCACTTTATAACTACTTTGTGAAATTAGGTGAGCGTAGCGAAGTATCCTGTCAAACTGGGATATTTGGTGCAAATATGCAAGTTAGCTTAGTAAACGACGGTCCAGTTACTTTCAGTTTGCAGGTGTAGTTTGCTCAATAGCCACGAATGATATTTAATGGTGTGCTGGCTGATTAAACATAGCCACAGGTTATCGATATTTCCACAAGGATAAATGCATCGTAATGTATAAAATTGAAACCCCCGAATCCGAAGTAGATTTCGACGCTTATTTTGAGTTTCGCTGGCAAATGCTGCGCAAGCCTTGGAACTATCCGCAAGGATCAGAAAAAGATGAGTACGAGCAGGTTAGTGAGCATCGTATGATCCGCAACAATAAAGGCGAAGTGATTGCTATTGGTCGGGTTCATATGAACAACGCTGAAGAGGCTCAAATTCGTCATATTGCCGTTGCCAATGAAGCCCAGGGCCGTGGCTTAGCTAAAATGGTTATGTCATCCCTTGAAGCCGTCGCTCGGCAAGAAGGGGCCGTGCGAATAGTCACCAACAGTCGTGAGTTATCCACCCCTTTTTTTAAAAGCTGCGGATTTGAAGTAGAGAGAGAAGCGTCAGCTGAACTCGGTAAGCTTAAGCGCCAGCAGATGGTTAAGCGTTTGCTGGATCACAATACCATTCTATTACATCCCAAATGGTGTAAGGAGCTACAGGATACGTGGCATGACACTATTCCAATTAGTGAGCAAATGGGTATAAAGCTTCACCAGTATTCGGGCAAAACCCTAGAAAATCGTGCATCGTTGAACAAAAATATAAATTTACACGGCACCATGTTCGCCGGCAGTATCTTTTCACTTGCGACGTTAACGGGCTGGGGAATGATTTTTTTACAGCTCAAAGAAAAGAATTTAATGGGGGAAATCGTATTGGGGGATGGCAACATTCATTACCATAAGCCGATTACCATGCAACCTAGAGCCTTGTGTCATATCGAAAGCTTAAACGGGAAATTTGATGTGCTGTCCAAAGGTAAAAAATGTCAAATTAAGCTTCACGTAGATATTTTAGATGGTGATACAGCCGTGGCTGAATTTAGCGGTGTATATTGGATCCTGCCGCCCGAGCCTGAAGTGCAAACGGACAACGAGTCATAAGTCACTGAAGCTTGTATTACTAAGTATTACTATCTCAGCAAATTTAAGACAATAAAAAAGCGCGTTATAAACGCGCTTTTTTGTGCTTAAGTTACTGAGTTACACCATGGCACTCTGTAATTTTTTCATAGCGTTCTTTTCAATTTGACGAACACGCTCAGCGGAAACTTGATATTTGTCCGCTAGGTCTTGCAGTGTTGTCTTGTCGTCGCTTAACCAACGCGTCTGAATAATGTGCTGGCTGCGCTCATCAAGTGTTTTGATCGCGGAATACAGTTTTTGTGATGCAATGGCATCCCAATCGGCATTCACTACGTCAGTTTCAACGCTAGGGCTTTTATCTTCTAAGAACTGCACAGGGGCAAAACTGCCGCTTTCATCGTCATCAGCAGAAAGATCAAATGCCTGATCGTGGCTACTCATGCGGGCTTCCATCTGCAGTACTTCTTTCTCGCTCACTCCTAGATCGCTCGCTACTTTCTGCACTTCTGCATGGGTAAACCAGCCTAGACGCTTTTTATTTTTACGTAGATTAAAGAAAAGCTTACGTTGCGCTTTGGTCGTCGCAACTTTCACTATGCGCCAATTACGCAGCACAAATTCGTGAATTTCGGCTTTTATCCAATGTACTGCAAAAGACACCAATCTAACGCCGACAGTAGGGTCGAAGCGTCTTACTGCCTTCATTAAGCCGATGTTACCTTCTTGAATTAAGTCTGCTTGAGGTAGGCCATAACCAGAATAAGATTTAGCAATATGCACAACGAAACGTAGGTGCGACATGATTAGCTTTCTTGCAGCCAATAGATCGTCGTCCTGTTGTAAACGTTCTGCTAGACCTCGTTCTTCCTCGGCGCTGAGCATATTAATGCTACTAACAGCCTGAACATAAGTTTCAATGCTACCGGTCTGTGGAACGGTTAATGTTAATGCGCGCATATCTGTTGTCATAATCACCTCGTGTAACAATGTGTTCCGGGATCTATGCAATGACTTTGCCATCCAAGAACCGCTTTGAGTTAAGCTCGCTGTAGTAGACCACCCAAATGCGAAAAAATTTCATGTAGCAGCTGATATATTGGTGCGATAATATAAAAAATAAGATTTAGTTGATCAAGATCAATTGAAACGTTATTAGAGCGCTACTTGGTGTTGTTCGAATACCATGAACAATCAATGAAGTCACCATAATAACAGATGTTACTGTACGCAAGAACTATCTTAGTAATATTAATATTCTATTACATATGAACGCACTTCCATAACGTTTGGCTGCTGGAATTGATCATTTTTGTTTTAATGGTGTAAAAACAACAATTTGTCTTATTTACAAAGTTTAAATGAGTCTGTTAATCTGAACTTGATTAAAAATTCGGCGGGAGGGTACTTTAGGTATCGCATCAGGTCCGTATTCGCTACCCATGCGTTATGTCTTAGTTAGGCCTAATAGTTTAATAAAATGATTTCAAAGGGATGTAAATGTTCGCCTTTATTGCTCGTCAGCCTATATTAGATCGTCAAAGAGATGTGTTTGCCTACGAATTGCTTTTTCGAGATGGTAAGAACAATTGCTTTCCGGACACGGTGAGAGATGAACGTACGGAGAAACTGATTGCTAAGCACTACCTTACGCTGGGCTTAGATGATATCTCCTGTAATAAAAAGTCGTTTATTAATTTTCAAAAAGAAACACTAGTGAATGGGCTTCCCTCGGTTTTAGACCCAGCAAACGTGGTGGTTGAATTATCCGATGCATTATTACCCCACGATACCCTGCTGGACGTGTGCCGTCAGGTTAAAGATACCGGGTTTACCATCGCATTGGATGATCATAATCTAGATCCTAAGTGGAATGAATATCTGCCTTATGTGGATATTGTCAAAGTTAACGTGATGCAAAGTGACTATGACGGTGTGGCCAAAAGCATGCCTAGATTACTCGATTCCAACGTCAAACTTGTGGCTGAAAAAATCGACACTCAGCAAGATTTTGAAATTTACCTAGATATGGGGTTTGACTACTTCCAAGGATATTTCTTTGCTAAACCTGAAGCGATAAAGCAACAAAACCTGCCCACGTCACAATTGACTTTAGTCGAATTAATGGGGGTTAGCTCTAGTGAAACCTTCGATATCGAGCGGGTCAATTCTGTTATAGAGCATGACGTCGGTTTGTCGTACATGCTGTTGCGTTTTGTGAACAACCCTATGGTGAATAAGCGCTATAAAATAACCTCACTGCGTCACGCTATTACCTACATGGGTGAGGTGGAGTTGAAGAAGTTTGTCGCTTTATTGGCATTGGCAAATTTAAATGACAACAAACCTATCGAGTTACTGCATTTGTCCCTTGTTCGGGCTAAGTTCTGTGATTTGGTCGCCCATGAAGCTAAGAAGGGTGACAACCCGCCTGTTGGCTTTTTGGTGGGGTTGTTCTCTTTATTAGATGCCATACTCGATCAGAATATGGATACTTTACTCAATCAGTTACCTATTGATGACGAAGTGAAGTTTGCCCTAAGTGGGGGGCAGAATGATTTGTCTATCTATTTAGTGCTAGCGAGAGCGTTTGAAAGTGCGAACTGGTTGAAAGTGATCCGTATCGCAGGGCTACTCAAGATTGACCAAAAACGCCTGCACAGTATGTTTAATCAAGCGATTGTTTGGGGTAACGGCTTACGGCAGTCCGTATCTCCTCATTTCCCGGAAACGAAGGCTTAAGCACTGGAATAAATAAAATAAGGGGGATGATAGTCGGTAATATAGAACCTTAACTTATTTAGGCTCTATAGCGCTCACATGACGTTTTACGGATATTATCGAACCGGTTAACCCTAATAGCACTGAGGTAGACAGCATGATCAATAAAGTGCTGAAATCCACACCGGTTAAATTAAACTGTTTCTGGTATAACTCACTTACTGCTGTCACGCTGGCGCTCATCCACCACAACAGACAAATAACAGTAAACCATGCGAGTAAGCCACCGAGTAGGCCGTACCAAAATCCTGTATACATGAAGGGTCGTTGAATAAAGGCATCGGTCGCGCCAACCAGCTTCATCACCAAAATTTCGTCTTTTTTGCTTAAAATATTTAAACGTATTGTGTTTCCAATAATCAAAACAACGGCTAAAAATAACAGCAATGCAATAATAGTTACCAGCTCTTTGGCGACGGTAAGCATGGCGTCTAAGCGCTTTAACCATTCAACATCTAGTTTGCCGATATCCACTTCCCGCTCTTTTTGCAATTTTTCCAACAGCATACGCGCGGCAGTCGGTCCAGAATGTTGCTCTGTCGGTGACACTAGCACCACAGGAGGTAGGGGGTTTTTATCGAGATAAGCGATTGCATCACCGAACCCTGAAAGTGCTTTAAATTCATCTAGGGCGTCATCTGCCGGGATATAGGTGACTTTACCTACTTCTGGCCAAGCGTTAATGCGGGTCAGTAGTTGGTCAATATGTTGCTTTGAGGTTTCTGATTTTAAAAACAAAGAAATTTCTGATGCCTGATCCCAGCCTGCGCTCACCTGCTCGACGTTTTTGACCAAAATATACAAAGTGCTTGGCAAGGTGATGCTTAATCCCAGCACACCTATGGTCATAAGAGAAGCCGCGCCAGCGCGCCACATTTCCCCTAAGCTGCCAAGTGATTGACGTAAATGGCTGAGGAAAAACATTTGAATACGCTGCACAATCGATATTTGACTAAGCTTTGCGCCCTGAGCCCGCCCTTTAAATAATAAACTCATTCTGCAACCTCACTTATGAATGTTGACCGAGGCCATCGATATCTCATTAATTGTTTAAAAGTCTTGGGAAAGACCATCGGTGATCATTTGTCCGCTTTTCAGGGTTAGCGTACGGTACTTCATGCGTGCGATTAACCCTAAGTCATGGGTGGCAATAAATACCGATACACCGGCCTGATTAAAATCTTCGAACAGGCGAATGATTTCCATAGACAACTTGGGGTCCAAATTACCTGTTGGCTCATCTGCTAGCAGTAATGGGGGTTTGTTAACGACTGCCCGAGCAATCCCTACCCGCTGTTGTTCACCGCCGGACAGCATAATCGGTAAATTCTTAACTTTGTCGCGTAGGCCTACCATCTCAAGCGCAGCGTGCACACGTTTACTGGTTTCTTTATGTGAATAGCCTTCGATAATCAAGGGTAAGGCTACATTGTCGAATACGCTTTTATCCATCAATAACTGGTGGCTTTGAAATATCATGCCTATGTCTCGGCGGATATAGGCTATCTGTCGACGGCTAATTTCATTTAAATCATGACCATTAATCAATACCTGACCAACAGTGGGACGTTCCATTAAGCTGATTAATTTCAGCAAAGTACTCTTTCCGGCACCAGAATGTCCGGTTAAAAAGGCCATTTCACCCGGCTCGATATGAAAATCGACTTTGCGTAACGCCTGTTGCCCGCCGGGATATGTCTTGCTTACTTGCTGAAACTTAATCATAGAATAGTTATTCGTTTAACAGGTGGTTGTCTGACGAACGATCATCGGCGGTGACGTTTTCAGCGAATAACGCATCGACAAATTCTTCGCTAGAAAACGGACGTAGATCATCAATTCCTTCACCGACACCTATGTAACGAATAGGAATTTTAAACTGATCTGCCAAGGCAAAAATGACGCCGCCTTTTGCGGTTCCATCAAGTTTTGTTAACGTAATACCGGTGAGGCCTACAGCTTGATTAAACAACCTAGTTTGGCTGACTGCGTTTTGGCCAGTTGCGGCATCTAGCGTCAACATTATTTCATGGGGAGCGGCTGGATTAATTTTACGCATCACTCGAACGACTTTTTTGAGTTCTTCCATTAAATGTTCTTTGTTCTGCAGGCGACCAGCTGTATCGGCAATAAGCACATCGACGTTACGTGCCTTAGCTGATTCTAAAGCATCGTAGATGACCGAAGCACTGTCGGAGCCAGTTTTCTGGGCTATGACTGGAATGTTATTACGCTCACCCCATACTTGCAGTTGCTCTACGGCTGCAGCTCTAAAAGTGTCACCGGCAGCAAGCATGACTTTTTTACCTTGAGCCTGAAATTGCTTGGCCATTTTACCTATGGTGGTGGTTTTACCGACGCCATTTACCCCTACCATTAGGATGACAAAGGGGCCACTTTCACTTTTCGGCTCAAGCGGTTGGCTAACCTCTTGCAAAATGCTGCTCATTTGTTGTTTAAGCAACTGGTATAATGCATAGCCATCTTTAAGTTGATTGCGTTTGGCGCTGTCAGTCAACTTGGTGATGATTTTGCTGGTGGTATCAATGCCCACGTCAGCAACGAGTAGTTGGGTTTCTAATTCTTCAAATAATTCATCATCAATGGCTTTGCCACGAAATAAGCTAACGAAACCACTGCCCAAGTTTTCTTTGGTTCGAGACAGGCTTTGCTTCAATTTAGCAAATAAGCCTATTTTCGCCGGTTTCTCTTGTGCTTTTAACGGCTCAGGCTGAGTCTCTTCTTCAATGACCGTGGCCGGTGAGTCATCAATGACCACAGGTACTTGAACATCAGGCGTCGCGTTAACCGCCGGTGTTTTTTCAGCGTCGCTAGTCAGGAGGGAAACACTATCTTCAGGGTCTATGCTTTGCACATCAACAACTTTGCCTTCGTCTAGTGTTACTTCTACCTCTGTTGGTTGAGTTACGGTTGATGACGTGTCGACCTCAGTTGCAACCACTACTTGGTCGGAGGCATGCTGGTTGTTTTCCTGCCGCTCAGCTTCTTGGACAGGGTCCTGTTGTGACTCTGCTTGGACGGCTTCTGGTGTGCTCTTTGGGGTATCTTGTGGCTCTGACTTGGGCTTGTCTTTTTTGAGCCAACCGAAAAACTTGGACATATTGACTAGAAATCCTTGGAAAATCGTTAAGTTAATTGAGTACACTTACGTATGTTTGCAGCAATCATAACATTCCTACTATAAATGAAGCGAGACGTAAAAAAGACTCAAGCCGCCAATGGCGCAATTCGTATTATCAGCGGCCAATGGCGTGGGCGAAAATTACCCGTGATGGATGTCCAAGGACTGCGGCCCACAACGGATCGTAACAAAGAAACTTTATTTAACTGGCTAATGCCATATACCCAAAACAGTCGGTGTTTAGATGCGTTCGCGGGAAGTGGTGGTTTAGGTTTTGAAGCTTTATCTCGCTACGCCAAGCATGTCACCTTTATAGAGCTGGATAAAAAAAGTCGCAGCTAATTTACGGCAAAATCTGGCTAACTTAAAGGCGCCCCAGGAAAGTGCTGAAGTGATTTGCGCAGACACATTAGGCTATTTGATGCAACTGCAACACTCATTCGAGCTGATTTTTCTTGATCCCCCGTTTCATAAGAATCTACTACCTGGGGCAATCGATAAAATTCAACAACAGGGTTTGTTGGCTGAAAACGGTTTGGTGTATATCGAATGCGAAACAGCCAATGCACAATATGCCGTGCCATTACATTGGCGGTTACTAAAAGAAAATCAAAGCAGCCAAGTCACAGCACGGTTATACCAAGGGTAGGCATTAAGACGCAATATCAATGCCGATATTGCTCATGCCTTCACCAATAGCGATTTCTTTTAATGCCTTACAGGTCTCGCCATTTTTTGGACTGTTTGCTAATAAGGTCAGTAATTCCTGCTGAATTTCTATTTCCCATTGCATGAGTGGGTGCTGCTTAATTTCTTCATCACTTATTTCTACGTCAGAGGTCGCTTCAATGAAGGCTTCAACTGTGCCTTGGGCTAACTTACTGACTACAACCGCGCCTTGTAAGTCTTCTTCCATTAATAACAAGATAATCGCCGACATCGACATCGCGGTATCTATGGCTGGGTAAACGCCAATCGTGTCAAAATCATTTGGGTCGGGCACAGATGCTTCGACTTTTTCAAGCTGTGCGGCAAGATTAATTTTGGTTTTTGGGTGAGCAAGCCACTCCCATATGATATTCAAGCTATTGCGATATGGACTCGGATCAGCGAATTCTGTTGCTTCACAAAACAGCTGATAGTTAGGTAACATTCTTTCTAATAATGCTGCCGAAAAGGCCACTGCTGGCCAAGATTCTAATTCTCTAACTTGCTGAAAAATAGTTAGTTTATTGTCTTTCATTTTTGCCTCATTGTTTCGCAGTCTAAACTAGCGAATAAAATTGTCCGATGCCATCTAACAGCATTTGAATTGAAATCATGATTAGGATCATACCCATTAAACGCTCGATGGCGATGAGTCCCCGTTCGCCAAGTACGCGATGAAATAAATTGGAAAACATTAAAATAACCGCAGTCACAAACCAAGCTGCGAGTAGCGCAAGCGACCAATCAAGCATGCGACTATGATCCTGATTGGCTAATAATATTAACGCCGCGAGAATAGATGGTCCCGCAATCATAGGAATGGCCAAGGGCACAATAAAAGGTTCTTCTCCGGCGGGTAGACCGGTAACACCGCCGGGTTGAGGGAAAATCATTTTAAGAGCAATTAAAAATAGAATGATGCCGCCAGCAATACTGACCGTTTCTTGTTTCACACTCAGAAAGTCTAAGACCGCTTGACCGCTAAACAAGAAGCCCATCATGATCAGCAGCGAAAATATTAATTCACGGATTAGAACGATGCGCCGACGCTTCGGCTCAATGCTTTTCAAAACGGACATGAATACAGGCAAGTTACCTAGGGGATCCATGATCAAAAATAATGTAATGGCCGCTGACCAAGTATCCATAGAGTTACTCTGTTGCTGATGATTTGTGGAAAAGGAAAATTTGCATGTCAGTGTATAACATATGCGAAGCACCGCCCATCTGATTGAAACATTTATCTATTTTTATTAATTCATGACATCAAGCGTCAATTGGATAAATTATTTGCTATGGTTGGTATTTATAATTGGGTTAACGAATAGCACCTAGGCCGTTAAGCGGCATTTCAACGTAAATAAGGAACAAAAAATGAGTGTGATGACAGTCGATGAGGTAGCAGAATTTTTGGGTGTGGAAGCGATTCGAGTAGAACGCTTAGAACGTGAAAGTTTACTTATCGCCATTGAAAAAGACGCACAGGGTAAGCCGCTGTTTAATTCCGCCGATGTTGAAAAATACAAAGTGCTCGCCCAAAGATTAGGTGGACTGTAGCTTGTAAGCCCACCTAATTTCTCATTGAATAACCTAGGTATCGATTCACTGATACTTAAGTGACGCTCATTAATGCTTTTTATGCACAAACAGCTGTGTGTTTTATTACTCTTCTAGCAAGGCTCGAGCGATAGTTCGAATGCCCATAGCGGAAGCGCCAGCAGGTGAATAAGCATCAGCACTATCATTAAAAGCGGCTGCCAGATCCATATGTAACCAGCCCTGTGCCCCTTCTCTTACAAAGCGCGATAAGAACCCTGCTGCATTAGATGCGCCACCCGCTCCCCCGCCTTTTTGTGCTCGGCTATTTGCCGTATCAGCGTAATTAGACGGACACTTTTCCTGATGCCAGGTCTCCAACGGTAATGGCCAAGCCAGTTCATTTTCTTCGCTGGCATAACCAAGCATGCGCTGCATGAGATTTTTGTCCAAGGCGAAAAAGGCATTGTAGTCACGACCTAACGCTGCGCTTGCTGCTCCGGTCAGGGTTGCTGCATCGATAATCAGCGGGGCTTGAGTTTCACATGCAGCCATTAAACCGTCGGCTAATACTAATCGTCCTTCGGCATCGGTATTGACTATCTCGACAGTGGTGCCATTTTTATAGGTGATAACATCTCCCAACTTATAGGCATGTCCACTGATCAAGTTTTCGGCACAGCATAAATACAGTTTTACCCGTTTATTCAAGCCTTGCATGATAGCCAAACCCAAGCCCCCAGTGACCATAGCAGCTCCGCCCATATCGCATTTCATGTGCAACATACCTTCGCTGCTTTTAATACTGTAACCACCGCTGTCAAATGTGATGCCTTTGCCCACTAGTGCTGCGCTGACCGGAGCTAAGGGGTCACCCGTTGGGTTGTAATCCACCTCTAACATAACCGGGGGGCGCACGCTGCCGCGTCCGACGTTGTACAAGCCAAACCATTGCTGTTCGACTAATTCTTCACCGGTCCATTGCTTGGCACTCACGTGGCTAGGACTCAAGCTGGTTAACCATTCGGTACTGCTATTGGCCAATTTTTCTGGAGATAAATCTTCCGGAGTCGCATTGGTTTGATTGCGAGTGAACACTAATGCTTGGTAACGTTGGATTAATTCGTTGCTGTGCTCGTCGTCAGCCCACTGGATATGGTGCTGCTTTTTGGTGTTAGTGAAGCTACAGGCAAAAGCCCATTGTTGTTCGATATGCCACTTGCCGCATAAAGTAACGAAATCTAAATTCAAACCGTCTAGAATGCGCGCAGCACGGCGTATGGTTCGATATTGATGAGCATCATCAGATAACAGGTGGATCGTGGCGCTTTCATTGTCAAACGACACCAGTGCATTTTTACCCCAATGGGCGGATGCTGGTGAAGTAGACAGTTGAATTGAAAGTCGAGACATAAAACACTCCTAAGAGAAAGTAAGCAAATGGCGTAATAATTTTGTGACGATAAACAATATGGTGAAAAATGCAATTTAATAACAGTTTGATTAAAGGCGTATTGATTAAACGTTACAAGCGGTTTTTAGCAGATGTGACACTGGAAAACGGTCAAGAAGTGATAGCACATTGTCCTAATACTGGTGCTATGACAGGGTGTGCAGAGGCTAATATGCAGGTTTGGTTGAGCCCAAGTAATAACCCAAAACGAAAACTCGACTATACTTGGCAGATAGGAATTACGGCTAAAGGGCACTGGTTAGGTATCAATACCAACAATGCGAACAAGGTAGTGGGTGAAGCATTGGAGCAACAGCGTATTCCCGAGCTGGGTGAATATGATTCCATTCAACCAGAAGTACGTTTTGGACATGAAAACAGCCGAGTTGATTTTCTATTAACGGGTGATGGGCAAAAGGATTGTTACCTTGAAGTGAAGTCGGTGACTTTGCTTGAGGGGGAACAGGGTTATTTTCCGGATGCAAAAACGGTACGTGGGCAAAAACACTTACGTGAATTGACGTCTATGGTTGAGCAAGGAAATCGAGCAGTATTGCTTTTTTGTGTTCAGCATACCGGTATCCGTAGTGTAAAAGTTGCTGGCCATATTGATCCTAAATATGCGCAATGTTTTATACAAGCGTTAGCTGAGGGAGTGGAAGTTATGGCATACTCGTGTGATATCGACGAACAAAATATTACGCTAAATCAAAGGCTCCCTGTCATTACATAAAATAAAAGTTGATTTTTTCACCGACGACGCCATATTGCCCGTCGTAATTTGGTTTTTAGCATTTACAGCAGGTCAGTGGGCAAAATTGCCAGCGGTATTTCTTTCTGTTATACATACCCGCTTGCACAAAACCGTCCTGTGCTCGTAGTTAAGGAGAATTGGCTGATGCCAACAGGAAACACGATGAAAACACTCGGATTATTAGCCTTAGCTGGTCTTACTCCCTATCAGGAGAAAGCAGGCGAGGAATACATGAATGATAAACAAATGGAGCATTTCCGTTTGTTGTTAAAAGCATGGCGTGACCAGTTGCGTCAAGAGGTTGACCGCACTGTGCATCATATGCAAGATGAAGCGGCTAACTTCCCAGACCCTGTCGATCGGGCTGCCCAAGAAGAAGAGTTCAGCATTGAATTGCGCACGCGTGACCGCGAACGCAAATTGATTAAGAAGATCGAGAAAACCCTCAAGCGTATTGAAGAAGACGATTTCGGCTTCTGTGATACCTGTGGTATTGAAATCGGTGTAAGACGGTTAGAAGCACGGCCTACTGCTGATTTATGTATCGATTGTAAGACTCTGGCTGAAATTAAAGAAAAACAGCTGCAAGGTTAATTCCTAGCATTGTTAAGAAAGCTGCTCAGTGCAGCTTTTTTTATGCATATGAATAATCGAGGTCAATGAATTTACCTTTTGTCGAACAACGCCTTAATCAAAGTACTCAGTATGTGGGTCGGTTTGCGCCATCCCCTTCTGGTCCTTTGCATTTAGGCTCATTAGTCGCCGCGCTGGGCAGTTATTTACGTGCCCGTCAATTGGGTGGCAAGTGGCTATTACGTATTGAAGATATTGACCCTCCCAGAGAGCAATCGGGCGCCACGGAACGTATTCAAACCACGTTAGCCTGCCATGGTTTAATATGGGACGATGAGGTTGTGTATCAGCATGATAACCACAGCCATTATGAGCAAGCATTAACAGCATTATTCGTAAATGGTCATAGTTATTACTGCCAATGTACTCGTAAAGAGCGTTTAGCCAATCCCCAGGGGCAACGATGCCCATGTGCAGAATTAATACTTGCCCCAAGCACCAGCGCCATAGTTTTGCGTAATTCACTTGGGATCACTGAAATGAATGACCTACTACTAGGGCAGATCAGTTTTGGTGAAGAGGCGAAAGAGGATTTTATTTTACGTCGTAAAGACGGTTTATATGCATACCAGTTGGCGGTTGTTGTGGATGATATTCACGCTGGAGTAACCGAAGTGGTGCGTGGCGCAGACATTTTACCCGCCACAGCTTATCAATTGGCGCTGTACCGATTATTCGAGCGATCACCGCCAGTTTATCTGCATTTACCCTTAGTACTGGGTGAGAATAATCAAAAACTAAGTAAACAGAATCACGCTCCGGCATTGATAAATACAAATGCTCGGCGTAATTTATGCACCGCGTTAGGCTTTCTCGGTCTGAAAGCGTCGGCCAATATGAATGATGCTCCCGTGGATGAAATATTAGCTTGGGCAACGCATAACTGGAACGTGACGCTAATCGCTGATAAAGCGAATGCGTTTGGCAATAGAATTGACGCGTCAGACAGTATATGATCACACGCGTTAAAAACCCTACTATGGGTAAACCGTCATCATGGAGCTGAACTTATTATTTCTCGTGTAATCAACAAGGTAAAAGAAGCGTTTAAAAGCACGCCGAGCATTACTAAACCCACTCTTGTTGCCAATATAATTCCTCGTGCTGAGCACCCTGTGTCACGCAGTGATATCAGTGATAATGCCCTCAAGGTACTTTATCGTTTGCATAACAACGGCTTTCAAGCTTACTTGGTCGGTGGTTGTGTACGAGACATTTTATTGGGTAAAGAACCCAAAGACTTTGACGTGACGACGGATGCAACACCCGAGCAGGTTAAAGAGTTATTCAGAAATTGTCGCCTTATTGGGCGTAGGTTTCGGTTAGCCCATGTGGTTTTTGGTCGAGAAATTATTGAAGTAGCAACTTTTCGAGGTCATCACCCTAATCAAGATGAAGAGGCTAAAGACAACTTAAGTAAACAAAGTGATCACGGTCAATTATTGCGTGACAACGTTTTCGGCAGCATTGAAGAAGACGCAGAGCGTCGAGACTTTACCGTCAATGCCATGTATTACAATATTGCAGACTTTAGTATTCATGACTTTGCTAAGGGTATGCAGGCCATTGAAAAACGTGAAATTAGCATGATTGGGGACCCTGCGACACGCTATCGAGAAGATCCTGTTCGTATGTTGCGTGCTGTCCGCTTCGCCGTTAAGTTGGGCATGAAAATTAGCCCTGATACGGCAAATCCCATGTACGAACTTGCTCCTTTGATGGCTAATATTCCCTCTGCACGTTTATTTGAAGAAGTACTTAAGCTGCTGCTTTCAGGTCAAGGCCTAGAAACATACAAACTGCTGAATGAATTTAATTTATTTGAGCAGTTATTCCCACAATTAGGGCCGTTGTTAAAAACACAGAATAGCCGTGAGTTAGCATTTATAGAACAAGTGCTGATGAACACAGATAACCGTATCAATTCAGACATGAAAGTTACCCCCGCTTTCATCTTCGCCGCTTTATTGTGGTATCCATTAGAAGAGCGTTGTCAGCAGCATATGGTAGAGGGTGGACTCAATCACTTTGATGCTTTTAATTTGGCACTAAGTGACGTGTTACACCGCCAGATACAACGTATTATGATCCCCAAGCGCTTTACTATTACCGTGCGGGAAATTTGGCAGTTACAGCAACGATTGCCAAAACGTTATGGGCGCAGAGCGTTTCAGATGCTTGAACATCCAAAGTTTAGAGCCGCCTATGACTTTTTATTGATCCGCGGCCAGATAGAAGGCGGTGAATTATTAACGCTTGCTCAGTGGTGGACTGACTTTCAAAATGTCGATCCGGAAGAGCGTCAAGGGATGTTGCAAGCGTTGCGCGAAAAAGAAGGTGGCGGCGCACCTAAGCGTCGTAGTCGTTATCGAGGCAAGAAGAAAGCAGCGCAATGAGCCAAGTATACGTTGGGCTTGGTAGTAACCTAGCTCAGCCAGAACAACAAATAGCCCAAGCATTACAAGCCATCGAGGCACTTCCTGATACTCATATATCGGCCTCGTCTAGTTTGTATATAAGTCGTCCTATGGGTCCCCAAGACCAGCCTAGCTATGTTAATGCTGTGGTTGAGTTGCAAACTGATTTACAGTCTGTTGAATTTCTTCATTGCTTACAAAAAATAGAGTTAGAGCATGGACGCGAGCGTAAAGCAGAGCGCTGGGGGCCACGTACCTTAGATTTAGATATTTTGTTATTTGGTAATCAACTAATTGATTCGCAAGAACTTACTGTTCCTCATTATGGTATGAAGCAGCGTGAGTTCGTGTTGTATCCTTTGCATGAAATTGCCCCCGAATTACATCTACCTTGTGGCAGTAAACTCACCATCTTGTTAGATAACTGCCCGTTAAATGGGTTGAAAAAGTTACCGTATAAATCAGTGTGATAGAAATCCGTTAAAAAATCCGTATAGTGCCTGATTTACTTAAGCGCTATTAAATGTTCATCGTATTGGAGTGATTCAAAATGAAAAAAGTCACAACTTCAACGTTGTTGAAAATGAAGCAACAAGGCGAAAAAATCAGTGCGTTAACCGCATATGATGCGAGCTTTTCAAAGTTGTTTGATGAGCAAGGAATAGACGTACTATTGATCGGCGATTCGTTGGGGATGGTGCTGCAGGGCTGCGACGACACATTAGGCGTAAGCATAGAGGATGTGGCTTATCACACACGTGCTGTACGTAAAGGTGTTGAGCGTGCGTTTGTTATTGCTGATATGCCGTTTATGTCTTACTCCACCCCAGAGCAAACATATTTGAATGCAGCTAAATTAATGGCAGCCGGTGCAAGTATGGTTAAACTTGAAGGTGGACGCTGGTTACTCGAAAGCATAAAAGGCTTGAACGAGCGTGGTGTACCTGTATGTGGTCATTTAGGATTAACTCCTCAGTCGGTACATGTTTTTGGTGGCTTTAAAGTACAAGGTCGAGACGATCTGCAGGCTGAGCAAATGCTTGAGCAAGCCAAAGAAATGGCTAAAGCTGGTATACAGCTCTTGGTCCTAGAGTGTGTGCCCACTGAATTAGCTGGTGCTATCTCGCACGCTATCGATATTCCGGTTATTGGAATTGGTGCAGGAGCAGAGACTGACGGGCAAATTCTGGTGATGCACGATATGTTCGGTATCAGTGCTAACTACATGCCGAAGTTTTCGAAAAACTACCTGCAAGAAACAGGTGATATGCGTACCGCGGTTAGTCAATATATCGAAGAAGTGAAAGACGGTAGCTTTCCGTCTGACGTTCACAGTTTTAGTAAGTGAGTTAAATATGCGAGTGATTAGCAATATCGCCAGTTTACGTGACGTGCGTCGCAGCTGGCAGGCTGAATATAAGGTCATTGCCTTTGTACCGACTATGGGCAACTTGCACCAGGGACACCTTAACTTAGTTAAAGAAGCCAAGATGAAGGCCGACGTTGTGGTGGTCTCTATTTTTGTTAACCCCTTGCAGTTTGGGCCGGACGAAGATTTAGAAGCCTATCCACGTACCTTGGAAAATGACCGTAAAGTGTTGAGCGAGATGGGCGTAGATGTTTTGTTTACACCTCAGGTGAAAGATATCTATTCTCGTGGACTTGAGCAGCAAACTTTTGTTGAAGTGCCGGGAATTTCCTACATGATCTGTGGCGCTAGCCGCCCAGGGCATTTTCGTGGCGTGGCAACTATTGTATGTAAGTTGTTCAACATGGTTCAACCAAACATGGCATTTTTTGGCGAGAAGGACTTTCAACAGCTGCAAGTTATTAAAGCTATGGTGACTGACTTGTCTATGAATCTTACTGTGCATGGCGTATCTACGACCCGTGAAGACGATGGGTTAGCGATGAGCTCGCGTAATCAATACTTAACTGCCGAACAGCGTACGTTAGCGCCAACACTGTATCAACGCTTGCAAGAGATGCGAGATAAGATAAATTCAGGACGTCGAGACTTCTCACGAGTTACAAGTGAATGTTGCGAGCAGCTTGCCCAGGCTGGCTTTAGTCTGGATTACATTGAAATTCGTTCGGCGGATACTTTGTTACAACCGGGTCATGAAGAAACCAAGGTGGTTATCCTCGCAGCGGCATTTTTAGGTCGTACACGCCTTATCGACAACCTTCAGGTAACACTTAATTAGTTGTACCACGGTATTTCAGGGTGAGAAAATCGTTAAAAAAAGGCCATTAGCTAACACTAACGGCCTTTTGTCATTCTACGTTAGCAAATAATTACAACGTAGATTTTTCCGTTAGCTGAGCCCAATTAACACTCTTACTCGCGATCGCTATTTGCTCATCAAGGATATTCTGTAAATCCTTTTCTGTGGTCAACGGATTAGCCAGAACCACACGAAATACCGTGAGTGTTTGGTCGCCATAAGTTTGGGTTTGTAAGCGAGTGCGAGATACAAATGATTTACCCGCTTCACGTTGCTGCTTCTGCACGTACACAGTCAATTTATCTAGCTTTTCATTGAACTCAGGGCTTAATGAAGGCTGCGCTTTGACTTGTAGCTGCACTTCTTGGGGATTAACCCGATAGGTCAGCAAGGAAAGGGTCGGGTGGGTGATCAACTCAAAGTCAGGGTGAGATTGGATCATGCGAGCGAATATCTTGGCTTTTTCAATACTCTGATCGATCAATAATTCATAACCAAGACGGCCAAATATATGCAAAGACGCATATACCATCATCGCCATACCATTGCGTGAACCCTCTAGGGTGGTTGCACCTAAATCTTTAGAGCCTGCACGCAGAATATAATTAGCATGGTGACGCACAGCGTTGCTGTCATTCGGATCTTTAAACAGCACCATACCTGCGCCCATAGGCACGTACATTTGCTTGTGCGCATCTATGGTCACTGAATCGGCACGCTGGATACCTTTGAGGATATTTCGATGTGTACTTGAGAACAAAGTCGCACCGCCCCAAGCTGCATCAACATGGAAATGACAGTCTAATTCAGCGGCGACATCAGCCAGTTCGTCTAGGGGATCGACATGGCCGGTTTCTGTTGTGCCTGCGACACCGACAATACTCAGAATTTTATTACCTTGTTCTGCGTACTGTTTGCCAAATGCCAAGGCCTTTTCCGGTGAAAGTCGTTGGGTAGGGCAGTCTAATGTGATGAGCTGTTCTCGGCCCAAGCCGAGTAAGTCCACAGATTTCGAGAGTGAATAATGACCACGGCGCGAGGACAAAATAGCCATTTTTTTATAGCCATAATAGGCTAAGCCTGCAGCTAAGCCTTCCCGAGCCACACCTTTAAACACCCCGTCAGCGGCGAGCGCCTTGTTCCGGGCAACCCATAATGCGGTGACATTGGCTATCGTGCCGCCTGAGCAAAACGCGCCCAAGGCATGATTTGCGCTGTGCAAATATGTGTTATAAAACTCACTGTCTTGGGCGTACACCAATTCGTGCATCATGCCCAGCACTTGACGCTCCAAAGGCGTAAAGGCTTTAGAGGTTTCAATTTTAACCAGATTTTGATTAAGCCCAACTAACAACTTAGCCAAGGATAAATGAAAATAGGGTAAAGCAGACGTCATGTGTCCGATAAATGTTGGCGAATAGGTATTAACTGAATTAGCGACCAGCTTTTCAAGCAGATTAGCCGCGTGTTCCGAAACGAACTCAGGGTGTTCCGGTACATTAAATTCAGCAAAACTTTGCTCTATTTGCTCAAGTGATGTGACTTTAGTCACCACATGTTGAGACAAAAAATCGGCCAAGTTATCTGACAGATGCTGCTCAATCTGAGCTAACTTAGAATCTTTACCTTCAGGCATGGTAAATACTCTAAACAAATGCTCTAAACTGACTTCAGCTACAGCCACGCTTGACACCTCATATGAAAACTTTCAGGTCGCGAACTTTACATCAATTTTTCGACCCATACCAACATAAAGACCCATAAATAGGGGGGTAAGGTTGGTTTTTAGGGCCCATTGATAGCTAACGGCCTAGGACATTTGTATGAATTGCCAGCATGATGAACGAAAGTTGTACTATTTCACCTAGCCTTAGCTAGCTAACTTGCTATAGTGTAAAGAAAAAATACTAGCCAATATGAAAGTTTCTCAAGTAACTGAAAGTTTTAACCTTGATAACGTAGTGCCATTCTTCCAGCCCATTATGGACTTGTCTAATAATCAAGTGTGGCGATACGAATGCTTGGCTCGCCTCATTACGTTTGGCGAACGTCCTTTTATTCCCAGTGAATTTCTGTATTTAGTTGACCGCCAAGAGAGCCAATCTCAACTTACCGAAACGATTTTTAATCGCAGCGCCCAATATTTCCGCGAGCGAGATATACCTTGGAATATCAATGTTAGTTTGGCTGATATGCAAGATGAGAGTATTCACCGCTTTTTGAGTGATCAAGTACAAAACTACCCGAATCCGCGACGGGTTGCGTTAGAAGTTACCGCGCAAAATGTGCTGGCCGATACAGAGACCTTCGATGTTTTTTCGCATTTATGCAAAAAACTACGATTAAGTCTTTTTGTTGATAACGTTGAACTTGAACAGGACAGTATTGAACGCTTACTCGCCCTACCGATTAGTGCTCTGAAAATGTCGGGGCCGATGTTGGCAAGCTTAGCGCAAGACAGGCTCGCACAATCCATTGTGAAGACGCTGAGTGAGCAAGGTGAACGTAAAAATATTGCCTTAGTCGCACAGCATCTTGAAAGTGAAGAGCAACTTGCCTTACTCAAGCAATTAAACGTGCGATATGCCCAAGGTTTCTTTTTCAGCCAACCAAAGGCACAGGCACACTAGCGGTTTATTTACAGCTGGGCAATAACCTGCCAGCTGGGTTGACCACTAGCCCAATACTTTCGCTCAAACGGCGTAATCGCTTGCTCATTTTGATACTGATTAACCTGTGCGCTTAATCCTGCGACCTGTAAGGCGAGAGCAAATTCCTGAATATATATTTGCCAATTGCTGCGCACCTCAAGCTGCCCGCCTAATTTTATTATCTCAGCAAACGCAGGACTGGCATGCCAACGCCTTTGCACATGGGCAGATTTAGGATAAGGGTTGGGGTAAAGTAAAAAATGTTTGGTTAGGCGCCAGTTAGCTTGCACTGCCAAGCGCCAAAAGTCGTTTAAGTCAGCCCGCAGTATCAAAGCATTATTTTGCTCGAGGCTATAATGTTCATGCTTATCAATTCGATGAGCTGATTTATCCACACCAATCACTTTTGCTTCAGGGTGTAGGTTGGCAATATGCGTGGTACTTTCGCCTACTCCACAGCAAGCGTCGAGGATTAGCGGTCCTTGCCAATCACCTAACCACGCTTGTGCTTGAGCGAATGCTTGCACGGTATGTTCCGTAAACGGCCGCTGACTCGGATGCCTGAGATGACGGTTAACCAACGCTGGGAGTTTCTCGTGAACCCCAATTTGGTTACTGTCGATATGCCGAGAGTTTCCCTCGGACATTGGATTAATATTGCTCATGACGCTGGTCTATTCCGTTTAACTTCTTATGCCTATACCGCGGTTAATAAGCGAATATGCAAAACCGAGTAAAACAACATTGAACACAACCAACAAGCCCAATGAATACAGATAATCCACGTCAGACACGCCCAAGAACCCGTAACGAAAGCCGTTTACCATATAGACTATAGGATTTATTTTACTGACCCATTGCCAAAATTCAGGCAACAATGAAAGTGAATAAAACACGCCACCTAAATAGGTTAATGGGGTCAATACAAACGTGGGTACCACACTGATATCATCAAATGACTTAGCAAAAATCGCGTTGATCAATCCTGCTGTGGCAAACAAGGTCGACGTGAGCAATAAGGTGATGATGATAATGGGAATGCTGTGCAGCGAAATGTCTACAAACAACATGGATACACAGGTAACTATGATGCCGATTAAAATGGCTCGGGCTACACCGCCGCCAACAAAGCCAGCTATTATCACCCAGTTAGGAATGGGCGCGACGAGCAGCTCTTCAATGTTGTGCTGAAATTTTGCACTATAAAACGACGAGGAGACATTGGAATAAGAGTTGGTGATCACCGCCATCATAATCAAGCCAGGTACAATAAATTCCATGTAGCTAAAGCCGCCCATTTGGCCAATGCGGCTGCCGATTAAATTACCAAATATGACAAAGTACAATGACATGGTAATAGCCGGTGGTACTAGGGTTTGGATCCATATGCGCAAGAAACGGGTGCATTCTTTGATCCACAGCGTTTGCAGGGCAATCATAGTGCGATTAACCATTTGCTAGCTCCTTGTTGTTCTTTTGTTCATCTTCCGCTAGCTGGGCTTCCCGGCCAGACTCAACTAAACGCACAAATAACTCTTCTAAGCGATTGGACTTATTACGCATACTCAAGACCTGTATTTGCTGTTTTGTGAGCTGTTCGAAAACATTGTTTAGGCTTTCTTCTTTCGCCACGTCGACTTCCAAAGTGTGAGCATCGAGTAAACGATGCTCAAATCCGCTCAAGGCGATAGTTTGATGCTCACCGGCTAAATCGAGTATGAATGTTTCAATATTCAACGTCGCTAACAGCGACTTCATACTGGTATTTTGCACAATAATACCCTTGTCGATAATGGCAATGTTACGACAAAGCATTTCTGCTTCTTCAAGGTAATGGGTCGTCAGTATGATGGTGATCCCTTGCTCATTGATTTCCTTTAAAAAGGTCCACATTGAACGGCGAATTTCGATGTCGACGCCAGCGGTAGGCTCATCCAAAATCAGCATTCTAGGTTCGTGCATTAATGCGCGAGCGATCATCAAACGGCGTTTCATACCGCCAGATAGATTACGTGCGGGTTGATTGCGCTTTTCCCACAGATCCAATTGTTTAAGGTATTTTTCGGCGCGCTCTTTGGCTATAGAACGCGGCACACCATAGTAACCCGCTTGATTGACTACGATTTGCAGCAAGGTTTCAAACTGATTGAAATTGAACTCTTGGGGCACCAAGCCTATGCATGACTTAGCGTCAACGGGCTGGCTATCTAATGAATATTCAAAAATTTCAGCGCTACCGGCGGTTTTATTAACCAATGAGCTAATAATGCCAATCGTCGTCGATTTACCCGCACCGTTAGGGCCGAGCAGGGCGAAAAAATCCCCTTGTTTCACTTGTAAATTAATCCCATTAAGGGCTCGGGTGCCACCTTTGTAAACTTTGGTTAACCCTTTGATATTCAATGCATTCATGCTTGATTTCCGCGCGTTTCGTGTGAACTTAAGATGATCGTTTTTATGGTGACTGCCAACTTAGAAAGACAAAAAGAAAAAGCGTAAAGTCGTCGGCCGAGTGTACTAACACCAAAAAATATGCATCATAACATGGCGATGAATGAATAAAATTCAAGGTTTTTAGTTTGTTAGCAAATAGCGCGATTTACTCTGAGCCTTGCTTATCACTCAAACTTAACCGCGCTTAACTTATGACCGAAATCAAAAACAATAAGAGAGATATCTATGGCCCATATGACCCCCTTACCCAAAGACACCACACCTGAATTAGCCGACGACTTCGCCATTTTTGAGCAGATCCTTGGGTTTGTACCCAATAGCTTATTAACCATGCAGCGACGGCCAGATATTGTACGTGGTTTTGGGGTGCTCACCAAAGCGGTGATGGCCGAAGACGGAACCGTCGATTTAGGATTCAAGCGTTTGCTTGCGCATTTTTCCAGTCGCGCTGCGGGCTGCCAATACTGTGAAGCTCATTCGCTCATCGCGGCTAAAATTCACGGTGTTTCAGATGAAAAAGTCGCCGCCGTGTGGGAATACCAAACGAGCCCGCTGTACTCAGACGCAGAGCGTATCGCCCTCGATTACGCCCTCGCGGCGGGTTCTGTACCTAATGCGGTCGACGAACCCTTAATGGCTCGCATGCGAGCCCATTGGCAAGAAGACGAAATCGTCGAAATTCTAGGGGCGATATGTTTATACGGTTTTTTAAATCGCTGGAATGACTCCATGGCCACCGACTTAGAGGCAGCACCAAAAGCGTTAGGTGAAGAAGTGCTAGCCCAAGGCGGATGGACAGGTGGCAAGCACGTGTAAGGGCCAATTCGCTCATACATGGCATTTTTTTGCTGTTGATACGATAGGTTAACGCTTTTAAAGGGAACTTATTCTTGGGTGTTGGTGACGCATTAGTTGCTCAGGCTGGAAATGGTAGGTTTTTATCTAAGTTGAACGATGGATTAGCGATAAATAGGTCTCGCACACATCACATAGGCGAGACCTATTCTGAGCAATCATATTTTCGGTGCTTCCTTTGTCACTCGTAACATAAGCAGATCATCCCTCAAACACACGCTGTGCACTAACTACAAAACGTAATGTCGGATTGGGTGTGAGTGAATTAAACGGATAACAGGTGAGCAAGGTCAATTGGTCCTGATTGTTAGATTCGATGATATGCATCTGGCTTTGATGTACCACAAATATGGCGGTGATGCGATACTGCCCTTGCCCTGCAAGGGTTTGTACGTCTATCACATCCCCTTTGTTAAGCTGGGCTAGCGACGCAAAATGGCTGTCTCTGTGACCCGTGAACACGCTATTGCCACCTTGAAAAGGTAACGGCGTAGCACTCATATGGCCGGGTCCGAAGGCCATCGTGCGGCCTGATGCACCAGCTAATACATACAAAGATTGCTCAGCGAATTGGATTTTGGCCACAGGATAGGTGTCAGCCCAGGGCCAAGGTTTAACCTTTTGTGCTTGTTGATACATTTCGGGGGTAGCGCCAGATGAGCGTTCTAGTGATACCTCAGCGAGTAAGACGGTTTGCCATGCACGGGCAATGAGTACCTGAGCCAGCTGGGCTTTGGCCCACAGGTAGGCACCGTGAGAAAATAGCAACCCACCACACAGTAAACAGACAAGCCAAATGGCTTTTTGATACTGGCTTGTAATGGGCGTGCTCAGGGACGGCTCGTCGCTTTTTAAATGGATTGTTTCGCACGAGCGCAAAGTGCTAGCCCCATCAGTAATAGTCCTAGCGCTATGTGCAGCGGCATATCACTAGCTGTTTGCGGTAAATTACCCGCTAACATAGCTGAGCCTGCTGGTGCGTTATGGCGAATGGGTTTGTCTTTGCTGGTTTCATGTTGAGATTTAGAGACCTGTTCATCCACTGCAATGAGGCTAGTGAACTGGCTAACAATATGGTGCTCAAGCGCTATTGCCGTGATGTTGGTTTGCCATTGCTGACGCATCTCGCTATTTTGCTCACGGCGTAATGTATTACTCAACTGGGTGATCTTCTCTCTAGCCCATGCCACGCCTAATCCTGCGTGCGGAGCCGTTGGGGTAAGTGGCATGCGTATTGACCAAGGCAGCGAAGATTGTCGCCCTGTTACTTTGACTGCATTATCGGGTTGTTGGTTAGCCATAGCTGATTCTGTCAGCAGCACAGGCACACGATAGTGGATCACCACTGGCTGGGCAGCGTACAAGTCTGGAATGATATTGGGGTAAAATTCTGTGTTTCTGGCGAAGTCGATATGAATATCTTGCATGACTGGCATGGCTAATTTGTTAAATAGTTCCCCCATTTTTTGCTGAACCTGACTGGTGTCGCCAATATACGTAAATGTGCCGCGACCGGCTTGTGCTGCCTGAGTCATAAAATAACTGTTGGGCGCAGAGCCGATGCCAACGGTAAACAAACGGCTGTTATTCAATTCCGTCTCGATAAGGCCCATTAACGCATCTTCGTTGCTAACGCTGCCGTCGGTGATAAACACCACTTGGCGCAGCGTTTGATTAATGGGCGTTATGCTTTCGTCATCCGTGGCTTTGTTGTTATGTAAAGCGACTGTCAAGGCGGGAGCCATCTCTGTACCGCCATCAGCCATTAATCCTGCTAGCCAGTTTTTAGCGCGCTGAATATTGGCTGCACTGGCCGGCATGGCCTTGTGCCAAAGGGAGGTGGGTTGGTCATTGAACTCAATAATGTTCAGCTTATCATCAACATGAAGTTGGGTTAATGCAAAGCCAACGGCTTGTTTGGCTTGCACGATAGATCCCCCAGCCATTGAACCAGATGTGTCGAGTAGAAATATCACCTCTCTTGGCACGTGTCGCTCATTTACGCTGTTTTGTATTGGCGGGGTTAGCATAACTAGCCCATAACGATATTCACCTTGAGTTTCAGTGAAATGTGCGGCACTGGGTAAATCACTCGTTGCGGGTCGCCAAGTTAAACTGAAATCTCGATTAGCGGGCTGCTTATTATTAAGGGCGATATGAAAGCGTTTATTAGCTTCACCATTTTGCGCTGGATGTTTAGGGGTGACGATGATCTTATGATGCTCACTGACTATATCTTCAGCATTGAGGGCGAAGCCACTATCTAACTCAACGCTAATGCTGACGGGATTAGCTGGTTGGTCTACAGGGTTAGTTTGTGCACTCAATATGGCTGTGCTTGAAGCCCAGCCGTCGTGATTTACTTCAGCGACGATGGTGTTAGTGGGTGAATAACGAGGGGTTATTGTCATAGGGAAGCGCAGCGCAAATGTCTGCTCATCGAAGGCAATGACTTGTTGATATTCCATGGTGATGCTTAGGGACTCTTGGGGACCAATATTTGCTATCGCGTTGGTGAATAAATTCGGCCGATGTTGTGTTATTAAACTGGCCTTTCTGCCGTGCATTTTTGCATTGTCAAATTGAGCTTTCGCTTGTGCTTTAGGCATAATTTTACCGCTGATGACACGCTCACCTATCACCATGCTTAAATGATCCACTGCAGCGTTTTCAGGCAATGGAAATGCATAAATGCCGTTGACCCAATCTTGACTTGGGTTATGGAAACGTTGGGTGACTTGGGTACGAGCGATCATGCCCGTGACATGAATTTTCACCTCTGTGCCCAGCGTTGGACTTAATTGATAGCGCCGTGAGTGTTGCGCTGGGGCATTTACTCGTTCATCGATATGAGTATTTTTTTGTGCTTGCTCAGCGGTATAAAACAAACTGCCTTGGGCAACATCATTAATGTCATCCACATATACGATTTGAGGTATGTGTCTATCGTCACTGAGGTGGTTATTTTTGAGCGAACTTTGCTGTTGTTGATGCATTTGTTCTCCGGCAATGTCAGGTTGGGTAAAATATTGGGATGCGGCACTGTGCAATACACCCACTGTGCTAACCATTATCAATAAGCCGCTAAATTTAAGTAAAAGGGACATTCCTGTTCTCCGATTGATGTGAAGACACTAGTGAGTTACGGCAGTCATCATGGATGGTGACTGAGATAGCGATAGCACTGCACTTATGGATACCGTTACTTTGCGAGCAAAGAACAATCCTTCTCGATCATTTTCTATCCCTGAAACCCGAGTTTCACCAAAGGACTCTGTAAGCAGTTGAGCAGGATTAACATCTTGTTTGAGCAGGTAGTTTTTAACATTGATGGCCCGTTGTTGTGACAGTGCTTGGTTATAGTCTGTATCACCACGTTCATCGGCATAGCCAGCTAGGGTAGCGTGCAACTGCGGGGACTCGCGCAGTGCTTGGGCAAACAAGTCTAATTGGCGTTGATAGTGTGGCTCTATAAGATGGGATGCCGTGCGAAATTGAATGTTACTTTCAATCGGCGCCAAGCTATTGGTGTGTTGTGCGTTGTCGTTATTTTCAGCGCTGAGCGTTGCTATGCTAACGGTTTGCTTTAGGCCCTGTTGATGCGTTCTTTGCTTAGCTGACTGCAGGGCGAGTAATTGCTGATCCTTGTCTGCTAATTGTGACTCCGCCTGAGCCAGTGCTTTATCATTATTGACATCATTTGCTATGAATAAACCCAGTATAGCGCCTAATACGCCGCCAACAGGACCCGCGACGGCACTGCCAAACAAGGCCCCGGAGCCAAAACCTAACATATCGTTTTGCTTGTTCTCTTTTTTTACAGCTTGAGCGACATTGGTTTCAGCCGAAGCCAATGACGAGATGGTTTGATTCATAATGAGTGACAGGGTTAACGCAATTACGGCATATTTCATCGAATACTCCAAATGAGTGAATAGTGTTGGTGTTGAGGTGATTACACAGGACATTTGCGGCAAATTAATGGGTGAAAAATGGCAATCTGTGGGGCAATTGTGGCGAAAAAATGGAATTTGTTGCTGGGCGTCTAAACTGCTGGTGTTTTAGGATATAGTGGCGACACATATTTAAATGAGTGTGGTTATGTCTCAACGTATTGCGCTGGTGGAAGATGATCTCGCTATTCGCGAAAATTACGCGGCAGCGCTGAAAAAACAAGGGTACGACGTTATTTGTTATCCTAATCGGCATCAAGCAGAGTTAGGTTTCGCTCAGCGTTTGCCTGATCTGGCAATCATTGATATTGGTTTGCAGGATGAAATAGATGGCGGCTTTATGGTGTGCCAGCAGTTGCGTAGTTTATCAAAAACCTTGCCGATTATTTTTTTTACCGCCCGGGATAACGATTACGACACGATTTGTGGTCTGCGAATGGGGGCTGATGATTATCTAACCAAAGATATCAGCTTGCCCCATTTGCTGGCGCGCATAGCGGCGTTGTTTCGCCGGGTGGCGCTGTTGAATCAACCCCAGTTATCTGAAGATCTGATTCAAACAGGGGCACTGAGCATTGACAGCAAACGTATGACAGTTAGTTGGCAAGAGCAGGATATCGAACTAACGGTAACCGAGTTTTGGATGCTGCATGCCATCGCAAAGTACGCTGGGCACGTGAAAAGCCGCCAGCAGTTAATGGATGAGTCAAAAATGGTAGTGGATGACAGCACTATTACTTCGCATATCAAGCGCATCCGTAAGAAGTTTCAGCAAGTAGACAGTCAATTCGATCGCATCGAAACCGTTTATGGGATGGGCTATCGCTGGAAAAATGGCGTTGAAAAATAAATTACTATGCATAGCTCTGTATCGTATTCAGTGAATAAGCCCCCGGCTAAACGACCATTTCGTCTGCGTTTTGGGATCCGTTTAAAACTGCTGGCGTTATCGTTATTTTTGTTCGCGATCCCTTGGTTGGGTTATCAATATGTATGGGAGCTTGAAAGCTACCTGCGAATTGGGCAAGAGCAAACCATGGTGGGGACCGCGCGAGCCGTGGCGACCGCTCTGCACGAACGTCCTTCATTGTTTGATACACAAAGTGCTTATTTAACCGATGTGAAGCCAGGTACAGATTTATACGCTCACAAGATCCACGATCCCATCCGCCTCGATGGCAATTTGGATGACTGGCTAGACTATCAACACTTGAGTATCGACTACGGGCAAGATCATTTATTGGATTTCGCCGCACAATATAAGCCAGATAGTTTCCACTTTAGGCATATGGTGGGGCAGTTTGGGGCATATCTGTACGCTATGTTCGAAGTAACAGATGAGGCAGTGCTGTTGCGTAGTAAAGACAGTTTGCGGGTTGATCGTAACGACTACCTGCAAATCGCTATGACCGACCCTGAGGGCACTTTTAAACGCTACGTTGTTGCACCACAGGAAGCAGGGTGGGTTAATGCCTATTTATTGTCAGCGCCCCTAGACTCAATGCGCCCGGTCGCGCTGGAAACTCAAATTCAAGGGCGCTGGCTGAATACCGACCAGGGCTACAATATAGAGTTGCGTTTCCCCTTAAGTATGATGCACAGTAAAATTGCCTTTGCGATCACAGACGTTGACGACCCCATCAATCGTCAAATGCGCTATCGCATTGGTACTGCCAATCCTAATAAAAGCGACGCTTTAGGCACTGTATTAGTGCCATCACCGGAAATTGAAAAAATCATTAAGGGTCTTAAATATTCAAATGCTCGGGTGTGGGTTATTGATAAGCATAAACGGGTATTGGCCCGCTCGGGCAGTATTCATAAATCAGTAGGACTAAGCACGACGGCTTACACCGCTAGCAGGAAAAAGACGGCAAGCTGGTGGCAACACATGGAACAGCAATGGTTACTGCCGATTTACTACCAAATTTTAACTAAGCCCCCCGCTGAATTCATTGATGACCTGCAAGACGCGTATGCCTTGCAAGGGCAAGATATCAATGAAGCATTATCAGGGACACCGGCCTCGCTGTGGCGCCTAAGTCCAGACAATAAAGCCGTGATCTTGTCTGCTGCGCATCCTATATATATTGATGACAATGTTATGGGGGCGGTCGTCGTTGAGCAGACTACTAATGGCATACGTACCCTTAGAAATCGTGCATTGGAAAAATTGTTCCATGTGATTTTAGCTGTGATGGGACTAGGGACGTTGGCGCTATTTCTATTTGCTTCGCGCATGTCGTTTCGTATTCGTAAGTTGAGGAATCAAACGGAGGCCGCGATAGATAGTCACGGCAAAATAGTCGCAACTATTCCTAATGGAAATGAGCGGGACGAAATTGGCGACTTGGCCACGACCTTTAATATTGTGCTGGGGAAATTAGGTCAATATAACGCTTATTTACAGAACATGTCCGCGCGTTTGTCCCATGAGTTACGTACACCCGTGGCGATTGTGAAGTCCTCCTTAGAAAATTTGCAGTTAAGTACACAAAACCCAGAAGACGCCCAATATATTGCCCGTGCCCAGCAGGGCATAAAACGCCTAAGCACGATTTTGAACAATATGAGCGAGGCAACAAGGCTCGAGCAAGCGATTCAAACTGACGAGCGTGAAGTATTTGATTTAAGCGCCTTATTAGAGGGATATGTAGCAGGTTATCGTATGACATACCCAAGCCATAAATTCACCTTCAATAATCTTAGTGACGATACAAGGTTATCGGGCTCAGGCGACTTGTTTGGGCAAATGTTAGATAAAATCATCGCTAACGCACTCGAATTTAGCCCAGCGAAAACGGCCATAGCCGTTACCTTTGAGCAAGTGGGTAACCAACATTTGCTGTGTATTGATAATGATGGCCCGCCTTTACCACAGGACATGCAAGGCAAGCTCTTCGATTCGATGGTTTCGGTGCGAGGTGAGCAAGCTTCGACTCAACCTCACCTTGGCTTAGGGCTGTATATCGCCAAAATTATCGCACAGTTTCATGGCGCGGATATTCATATTGAGAATCGACAAGCGGAAACCGGCAAACATCTTGGGGTGCGGGTAACGCTTACCTTTTAAAATTATATCGCTAATTAATAGGGTATAAACCTGGGTGTAAAAAAGGCGCCATAGCTAACACCATGGCATGGGTGTAATTACCTTCTCGTGTTGCGTTGCCATTGGTTAGCAAACCAATGGCGCCGCCTTTTTGTTTGACGTTATGGGTGTTAAAGAGTTTATCCATTAACGGGCCTAATTCTTCACCTGCTGCTAATGCCTGATATACCGATTCTGGAATAGGCATAATGGCACCGCGTCCGATAGACTGGCGCTCTCGGTTAGCAATCACGATATAAGCAAATGTTGCCGGTCCGTAATCGAACTTATCCACACCTCCCTCCATGGCCACATAGAAATCAGCTTGCGCATTTTTCTGGCAGTATTCGACGCGATTGATGGCACCTATTCTTGTTTCTTCACTCGTCATGGGCTGTTCAGCAACGCCTGATGGAGCATGCATACCCTGACAAAAAATCGTGTGCTCAGGGTAGAGCATAGCGATGGCATTTCTCGCTGCGTTGACTTTGACAGGGTTTTTTGAACCCACAATGACGTTCAGTGAGGCAGGTGATGGGGGCAATGTAAGTTCCTTGGGATAAAAAATAGATGATATGTTTGTGAGCTGTGGGGCATGGTTGCCACTTTGGGCGCAAACAAACCTAGGTAATATTGTGCTAAAACGATTTCAGCTTAGCAACCTCTATTAATTTTAGGCGATTAGGTTGCCTGCAACACAGCCGTCAAGTGTGAACTGAAACACGCTGGCCAATCTGACCTATGCCGTCCTATATCAATTTTTTGGGGTTAACTATTTAAAACAAAAAGTACAGTATTGGCCCTATGCAACGTATGGTACATGGGTATTAAACTATGTTAACAAGAGCGGTTGTGTTTATGAAATTACATCACTTACCCGGCTATATTCAGTCTATCTACTTGGTTGAATATGCAAGCGGCCTGATGCTGCTTGATGGCTGCACTCGCGCTGATGTTGATGACGTGAAGAGATTTATAACCGACGAGTTAAAGCGGCCCTTCTCTGATTTAAAAACTGTGGTGGTAACACATATGCACCCAGATCACGCAGGGGCTGCCCATACATTACGCAAGTTGACCGGTTGTAAGCTTGTTTCTGCCGACGTAGCGCATTCTTGGTATAAAGGTCTCAGCGGTTGGTTAATGTACTTAACCGATTTAGCCTTAGCACGTTGGGTAGCAGGGCGTTTAGGGCGTAAACGTAAAAGCTTGTGGTACGCAAAAACACTTAAACCCGACATCAAGCTGACTGACAGGCAAACTATCCCTGGGTTTGATGAATGGTGTGTTTTTGAGACGCCGGGTCATACAGACAGAGACTTATCTATTATGCATATGCCAAGTCGGCGTATGTATGTGGCTGATTTAGTGGTCAAAGTTAAAAACCGTTTTATTCCACCATTTCCAGTATTTTTTCCCCGGCTTTATGGTGGTTCAATTGAGCGTTTAATTGAGATTCAACCCTATTCTTTGTTGCTAGCTCATGGCGGTGAAGTGCAACTCAATAACGAAGACTACACACATTTGCGTTCTTGCGTACCGAAAGGGCCGCAAACACCTTGGCGGGTCGTTAAAGCGAAGGCTAGACGTAAATTGGGTCTCAAGAAGTCAAAATTAAATTGTTGATGCTATATCTATAATGCTTGTAATAGTCAGTGAGTGTTCACTTGGTAGGTGTTGGTGAATACCTACATTACTTATGTCACATTAACAAAAAGTCCAAAATCCAAGTGAATTCTGGGCCTAAAGCTATGTCGAGCAGATGTATTTGGCGCCATTGTAATTGACTTATTAAGCTAGGGTAGTTTGTCCTTAGCTCTTAATTCTTTAGGGCTTGCACCATATTATTAAGAGCAGAGGTGACGCCTGGCCATTGACGTGTTTTTAGTCCGCAATCTAGGTTAAGCCCAAAACGCTGAGCCGGAATGCGTTCACTGGCCAATCCGCGGGGAGCCTAAGTTATGCAATTTAGTCATCTATCCGTCCAATTAAGTTGCAATAAATGGATACTCGTTATAATAACCTAGTAAAAATAGTGGTATATTTTTAGTATTCAATGAATTTTACTCATAGGTTTGAGTCCCATGCTTGAAAGACATCACTTAGCTATAATCCACGCGGTGGATAAACACGGTACCCTAACCGAAGCAGCCAATGCTTTATTTCTAACTCAATCGGCATTAAGTCACGGAATTAAAAAATTAGAAGGCTACTTGGGTGCACCAGTATGGCAAAAGGATGGTCGTCGATTACGTTTAACCCAAGCAGGACAGGGATTACTCAATTTAGCTAATCGAGTACTGCCACAGTTTGAACACACTGAGCAACTGATCGAACAGATTGCTCAAGGACAAAGAGGAACCTTGCGCATCGGCATGGAATGTCATCCTTGTTATCAATGGTTGCTAAAAGTGGTATCGCCATTTTTGATGGAATATCCAGATGTGGATGTAGATGTGCGCCAGGCGTTTCAATTTGGTGGTTTAGGAGCATTGCTTGGTTATGATATTGATATGCTGATCACCCCAGACCCCTTATTTCAGAAAGGGTTAGAATACCTGCCGGTATTTGAGTACGAGCATGTATTGGTAGTACCTGAGTCTCATCCAACTGCTAAGCAGGGGTACGTAAGCCCGCAAGACTTAAGCAATGAAGTACTTATTACCTATCCCGTTGAAGCCAGTCGTTTAGATATTTTTAGCCAATTTTTGACCCCAGCAGGAGCAGGAGTGAAAAAGCATCGAACCATTGAAACCACGGAAATTATGCTGCAAATGGTCAGTGCTGGGCGAGGCGTATCTGCTTTGCCAAAATGGCTGGTTGAGCAACATCAAAACACGCTGCCTATTATGCCGGTGCGCTTAGGTGAAAAGGGTATTTTTAAGGATATTCATGTGGGCTTTCGGGCTGGGGAAACACGCCCAGACTACCTGAGTGCGTTTATCGATATGGCTAAGCAAACCCACCACTTAGTGTAAGTGCGCCTAGCGATTACGATTTTTTGTTAAACGTAATATGCTCTCGACTATCTGGTCTCTATTGTAAGGCTTGCCTAAATGTTCATTCATGCCTTGTTGTAAATAATTTTGCTTATCGTGTTCAAAAATATTGGCTGTTAAGGCAATGACGGGTAAATCAGGCATGGCGAGTTCTTGGCGGATAATTTTAAGAGCCGCTAAACCGTCCATCACTGGCATGTTGATATCCATAAGAATGATATCTACATGCTGGGCACGTTTAAGCTCATCGATACAATGCTGTCCGTCATTGGCTGGTATAACCTTTGCACCCTCTTGTAGTAAAAGCTCACAAATAATTTCCTGATTGATCATGTTGTCTTCTGCGACTAATACAACCAGTCCCGTTAATGTCTCTTTAGGCTCTTCAACTACAGGAACAATTTGTTCGTCATTGATAATATGGAAGAGCTCCTCGTTACGACAAGGTTTATTCAGAATACGCTCAATAGGAAAATGTTGGCACATTCGTGCAATGCTTTTACCATCGTAGGCGGTTAAAATTAAGATGCGACTGGTTATCTTATTATCTGATTGCTGCAAGCGAGTTAAAAACGCTAGTCCTCCCATTTGCGGCATAACCCAATCTAGCAAAATAATGTCTGGTTGTTCCCCTTCGAATAAAGCATCTAACGCATCGCTGGCAAAGGAGTACACACTGACTTGAGCGCCCATTATACTCAGCGCATGTTCAAGCATGGTCAATGAAATAGGGTTGTCGTCTATGACCATAATTCGCTGGGGTTTGGACAACATTTTTGGTTGTTCCGCAACGGTCACAATTAAGTTATTAAGCTTTAAATTTACCTGAGCAGTAAAGCAACTGCCAATACCTAATTGACTGCAGACGGCAATTTCTCCCCCCATTAATTTACATAGTGCTTGGCTAATGGACAGGCCTAACCCACCGTTGATGTTTTTTTGCTGATCCAGAGGCTCGCTACGGCTGAATAGCTTAGATATGTCTTCCTGTCCGATGCCGGCGCCCGTGTCACTGACCATAAAGCTTAGTTTATATTCGCTGTTGATTGATGAGGTAGGTTGATCTTGATCGGCACTGATAACGAGATGAATATGCCCACTGCTGGTATGTGCAATGGCATTGGTGCATAAGTTGAGCATGATTTCGCTCAATCGTCGGCTATCACCAATCAAATCGCAGTGCACTGTGTGGGGAACTGTGATGTTAAATGCCAGTCCCTTATCCTGTGCTTCTTTAGACAGCATAGCATACAAACCATCAACGACTTCGTGTAATGAAAAAGGATGTTCGTTTAACTGTAGTTCGCCTGACTCGAGCTGGGAATAATCTGATAAATCTCCAAGGACCGCGTTTAAATGCTGAGCCGAGGCACTAATTTTGCGCAGGTAGTCTTGCTGTTTAAGCGACAGCTGTGTCTGCAAACACAAGTCAGTCATACCAATGATCCCGTTGACCGGCGTGCGTATTTGATGACTTAAGGTGGTCATAAATTGGCTTTTACCACTTAGTGCCAATTCAGTCGTTGCTTGACTCGTGTGTAATGTGTTCTGGGCATTGCTAAGTGCTAACGAATTGCGCTCTATTTCGCTCGCTTGGCGCAAAGACTCTTGCTGAAGATCTCTATAATGCTGCAATCCTGAACGTAATAGGAAGCTAACTACCAAGCAGCCGAATATGGCCAAGGTTAAATAAACATAGTGAACCCATCCAATAGACAACAAATTGCTACTGGGCGGATACACCCAGAGTTGCCACTGCTGACCGTCAATATTGAGGGGTACGTTTAAACTGGGAATTTCCGAGCGCTGTGTATTGAAGCCGGGGGCATCAGGCAGCATTTTGTCGTCAGGAAAGGCGTAGTGACCTTGCTGATAATCTGACAACACGTAGGCATAGTGCTCTCTGTTTAATTCGCTTGGTAGTGCTTGGGTGAGTGACGCAATGCGATGTGTTGTGATTAAAAAGTCTGTGCCTGTAATTGGTTGCACAATAACGAACACAGGTTTTGGCCCTTCAGTCGTTTGTAGGATTAAGATTGGAGAAACGACCATCTTATTTTCTTTGCGCGCCAAGGTCAGGTAAGGGTCAATGTATTCGTCAACGGGCGTATCGAATGCTGACAAACCATTTTCTGTTGAAAAGTGAAGACCTGCAGTCGCATTTCCAGCGTTTTTTAACCAGTTTATCTCCGCTACATCTTGCGGTTTTGGGTATACCAACTGAATAAACTGGTTAAATTGAGTCGCTGCTAGGGGGTTATTATCTTTAATTGCTTGGGTAAGTTTGCTGCTACGTTCTACCGTTTGCTGTAATGCCACATCGTAACGTGCCACAAATTGCTGGAGATGTTGCTGGGCGTGGTTGAGCTCTTGGCTTCGGTAAGCAGATGCCCCCTGATTAAATAACAAGAGTGCAATGGCGCTCCCAACGACAAAGGTAAATAAAAAAACGGTATTGGCGATTCGCCCACTAACAAGATACTTCATTCCATGTCATCCACTTCAGCGCTATAGGAGTCAGGTACGGGCAATTCATTTGCCGAAAACAACCGACATCTGGACCGTACTCCTCGGATGACCAAATATCAATCACCACTAACTAAATTAGTTTAACTACTAGAAAAATGCGCGTAAAGAAGGGGAAAATATGTAAAAAAGGCAGATATTTCAGATGAAATATCTGCCATGGGTGTGACACCAAGCCAGGACCAGTGAAACTCAGTATCAAACAGGCAGCATCAATTTAATCTAAATGAGAATTATTTGCAAGCGCATTTGGGTGTAATTTGATAATGGGTAAATATAATCAGCCAAATAGCGCCAATATAAACGGGTATTTAATGTGCCAATGTTATTTGTTGGGTCCGAGCAAGTGTAATAACCACAGGCATAGTAGTACACGGGTGGTCCCTGCAAGGTATTACAAAAAAATAAGCGTGGGCAAGTAGATAAATGAATAAATAAACCGTAAAGCGTTTTATTGCGTAACGCTTTACGACAACAATTCAAAACGATATGAGGGTTAAGCGACCAATAAAACAGCCGCTAAGCCGATCAAACCACCAAACACACCGCCCCACACAACCAACCAACCTAGATGCTTTTTGATCATGGTTTGAATGATATCTTTGACCATTTCAGGGGTTAATTCATTTAAACGTTGCTCAACAATTGACTCAATTTTTTGTTGCACGTCATGCATCACACTTGGCTGCTCTAGCTGGTCGCTAAGCAAGTTTAAAAAGCGCTCGTCTTGGCTGATAGCAATTAACGATTCTTTCATCTTCTGGACAAAAGGCTGTTTCAAGGGCGTAAGTGCATCAGCGCCACCAAACATGCCCAACATACTGCCAAATGACGATGCATTGATAACTTCTACTAAGGAATCGAAGGTTGGCTCGAGGTCTACTTTTTCGAGTACTGGGGCTAAGTCCACTTTAATTTGTTGGTTATCGCTGTTGAGAAAGCGTGCAATATTTTGCTCAGTAAAGAACTGGGTCATCATGAGTTCACGTATGCCAGCCTTGAACTCCTCGAAGCGTAGAGGAATAACGCCTGAACCGTACAGCAAAGGCACTTTTTCAAATAACATGTAGACGGCGAGCCAGTTGGTGACCGCGCCGGATAAGGCGAATACACCTACGGTAGTCACAATCGGGCTTTCTAAAACCATACCCAAAATCAGTAATATCAAGGCAATGGCATTGGTAAGTATACTTTTGTTCAAGTTTGCTCCTTATCATAGCGATGTACACGGTCGCTATATAAATAATGTAGGGGGTGATCGACGCTATGCTAGCAAGGTGTGATACCTAGTGACAACAGGATTTAACGCACTTTGGCGCAGCCCTGATTGTCTGTATGTGTTACATCTTGAGCTATTCCTAGCGTATTACTTCGCTAAACGGGCTGGTGGGCGGCAGAGTACCATATACTAGACCTTGCTGTTCCCACAATAGAGTCTTGCAGACGACGCTGGCCAATACGGGATCATCCGCGTTGGGCGGAGCTTACAGAGTAAAATAAAGCAGTACGACCAGGCTGGTGTTTGGTATGAATTTTTGAGTGTAGATAATTAATTGCTCAATAATGGGGGATTCATTTGGTTAACTAGCCTAGCATTTGAGTGTTCTTACTGACTATTTGCAAAGGGGATGCAATAAGGCAGTGCCCATCACCGGCGGGTAAAAAGGAGGTGATGAGCAATGATAAAAGCCTATGTCTGCACAGTATTTTTACGCAAGCCTAAACGTGTCAGGTCTAATAAACGTAATCAGCTTATGCGTTATTTTGCAAAACCGCCTAATGGTTTTAATAAAAGTGGCGCAAGGGCTGCGTGTCTATCTCTAAGCTCCTGCGGTAAATCGCCTAGGTGTACCATTCGAGTTGGAGTGGCAGCGGCCATCCAGCGTTGTGCATGGGCATCCCAGTTTTCGATGTGAATATGTGACGACGCAAGATCCTTAAAACGTTCATAAACCAAGATATCGCCTTCATCAGAGATATAGTATTGATAATTCAGCGTTCCTTCTTCTGTTAACGCTCTTTTTACTTGATCCTGCATAACGCCTTTAAAGTTTTCCAGTTGACCTGCATTGAGTTTGGCTTCAACTATCCAACCGAAATTCTCAAACTGGGTGTCGCCGTCTTTTGTCACTCGACTATCCGCTGCTTGTTCTCGAGCAAATCCGCCTAACGGTTTTAGCCAAAGGGGAGACAATGCCGCGTGTCTTTCACGCACATCATCAGGTAAGTCGCCTAGGTGTACCATACGTGTAGGAGTTGCTGCATCGATCCAACGTGCGGCATGGTCATCCCAATTCTCAATGTGCTCATGTGATGCATCGGCATTGCTGAATCTTTCGCACACTAAAACATCGCCTTCATCAGACATGTAGTATTGATAATTGAGTGTTCCTTTCTCCGTTAACGCTCGATTAACTTGTGAATTCATGACTTTTTTGAAATTCTCCAGTTGTCCTGGATTCAGTTTCGCTTCGACTATCCAACCATAATTTTTAAACATGTGTTTCTCCTAAATCGATTTTTACCCATAGGTATTTGAGTGGGAAATATAAATGATAGGAGCCAATGTTTTATTGTTGCCCCATCCGTTATCAGTTGCCGAATCGTTAACTGATTCGATGATGGAATAGAGCATAACAATACCCACATTGATTGATAATCTAGGGTGTTAGCGAATCAGTATATATAATTTATTGATAATTAAATGGAGTGATATTCCCCCTAACTTTGTAGACATTTTTTACTTATAAATCGAAGTAAAGTTAAACGTACTTTTGCGGCACAAATGCATGACTGATTTTTAATGCTGCTTAAAAAACAAAACCCGCGGTAATAGCGGGTTTCAAAAACTCATGTCAGTTTCAAACTTTAATGTCCAGTTTCAAACTTTAATATACTCGCACAAGGCTGTGCGAGCTAATTAAAGTTTGAAACTGAAATCGCGCACACACCGCGGTTTTTCGTAGGTCAATTTTCTCTAGTTTTCATAAAGTTTGAAACTATCAAAACCTAAAATACAATTCGAACTAAAATATGCGGTATTAATGTTTGAAACTCATTAATGCTGAGCGACAATGACACCATTGGTTTACATGTAATAAGGTATTAGTAAGGGATCGTCTCGAACTAATCGTCATGCGTTCCCATCGTGATAACTTAAGCCATGGGGCACTTTATAATAGAGTCGCTCTTACCAGAAGTCGACACTAGGATTTCCAGGTAGATTTATCGGTCATCGCAGAACCGAGAATAGATGTCCTTATACTCGGTTAGAGTAGGCTGAAGACACTTGTGGATTCTAAATATGAGTATTTCATTCCTTAACACAATACATTTTCTATCAAATATCACCATTACTAACGCTATCAACAGCAACCAAGAAAAGCTACCAGCACTAGAAGACTCTCCTGACGACTCACCTATAGGAGGTGTAACCTTTGACTCGCTAGTAACACTTGTCGAGGCTAAAAATCTCATCCCTCCCCCAAGCGATGCAGGAGTAAGGTCATAGGTAGATATTCGTCTGAGCCCTCCACTTTGAGGCCAAGGATCAAATACAGTCGCATCAAAAAACTCACCTGTGGATACATAATATGAAATCGACGTTAAGACCATTGCATGACCACCAGTGCCTATAATGAGAGGACGATCATTCCTTAGTTCGAATATCACCTGCTGCCAACTCAAAGAGTCAACACCATAATCAGCATCATAAGCACCGGTTAATTTCGATGTAAATGTTCTACCATTATCATCCACCCACTTTCTATTAATCTGCTGAGATATTGTTACTCCATTCGCGGGCAAATTAGCAATTGTTCCAAATACATCCGAAACTATCTTGGTCTGATTGACTTCATAACCATAGTACCCAAAAACGGCAGATATAGACGCAGCCCAGCACCATTGCGATTGATATTGATAATCAGTTTGTGCATAAATAAACCTGCTCCAATCTATCTGAGCAGCACAAATAGCATTACCGTATGGATCATAACCGCATGTTTCATCTGCTGAAGCACTGAAATAGGTAAATGAAAAAAATAGCAAAAACACCAAAATTAAACGTCTCATATCTTATCTCCATATTAGATCTAAACAGTTGAGACTGAAGTGCTCTGTGTTTTTGGTCGTTTGCCAAAGCGGAAATTCAATTACGTTCAACTTATTCAACGTATAGTTTATAAAGTGGTTAAATTCCAGTCGTCTCCTGAATATTCACCCGTGTCTGCTTTCAGCTGCGGACTTTTCAGGTGATACTGTTGTGATTTTCTAAAATCGCTTTCCTAGGCAAAACATACGCCTGTTGTTAATAGGCCTCTTGCTGATATTGAGGCACCTATAGATCGCCCAGAGAGGCTGTAATGAATTTAGGTCAGCAATACATAATTAGCCTCCTTGCTTGTCCTTTTTCAATTCAAATCAATACAGGTACTTAAATGGATAAAGATATCATTATAAGCATAAGGGTTTCATACTCTAAATCTGACAAGCTTATCGTTGGGTTAGATGCATTTTCAAACCTTCACGTAGCAATGTATACGGGTCAAGGGTCATACGATAGTCGGCCTATTGAAAGGTTTGTTGATGAGATTAGAGATACTGTTCGACAATTATATAAAGCGGGCCAACTGATTTCAGATGGTACGACGTTATCGTCTCATGGCACAGTTGTTCTTAAACGTCTGAAGCACATAGAAGATTAGTTATTGAGCTAGCTTATTAGGGAGCATTTGCTGTGGTAAACGTATTAAATTAAACAATAGATATGTTCAAATACAGCATAACTTAGTCGATTAAACTTTCTATATAGGCGTTGTACTCACTGACTGGAATACATTTTATTGAAGGTAATTCCGTGAGGGCGTCCCAATTGCACCCAAAACCGACTGATGCTTCCGTCAGATATTCCCAAAGCATATCTGAGCATAGATGAAATGCATCTTTGTCATTAGTCTGCCCTACGATTATATCCTCACCCTGCTGCATCCAAGCCAAGCGAAGTTCTTCTAGGGTACACACTTGCTTGTTTAACGTTGCCAAACACTGCCTAAAACGTGTTTCCGCGTAGTGCTTTGCTATTTCAAAGGATGGAAAACCATAAACTAACGTCAAGGATTCTGGCTCGTCGCGCGTGAAATTGTCTATGACAACAATGTAGCTGCTTGCGATCCCCATTTGGGATAGTGTTTTTTCAGCTGCAATAGAGACACTCGCTGCCATATATGGCAAACACGCAAAACTGGACTCATACATTTGCGATGCAACTACTCTCAGGCAACCGGTGTATCCCGGACTTTCAGGGAATGAAAACAGTATCCTGAGATCTCTAAAGCCTAATGGAGAAGGCTTTGCAAAGCGGTTAATTACTTTTATTATGTCGCCATCAAATTTGTCTGCTACCTCATCTAGATTTTCCAGTAGATTTCTAATCTCTTGAGGCGAATGAGCCGCGTAGCATATTCTTAAAAGTCCATCGAGATCTTGAATACGAGCGTTAAAATGTACGTTGGCTCTCTCTGTAGCACGGAGTTCATCTAGTTCTAAAGTGGTGCTCAGGTTCTCGCTGCCCTCTATCATGTTAATTCTTCACAACAAAATTTATGTATGCCTATTTTGTATATTTGAACAAGGATAACAGTGCCAGCCCAGCCTCCATAGTAACTGATAAAAGAATCGAGCAGGGCCGATACAAACAGATCTACATCTTCTTTCTCATTATCGGATAAGCGGGTCGTAAGGGCATTGTTACAATAAATTTGTTTGATGTTAGCAAGCTGCCGCTCAAAGTAAGATTTACCAATTATTCGCTCCTCAAACTCAGCCTCTTCCTCCTCAGGCAAGGCACCTAAATAGTCAGACTTGACAGCCATCCCCAACTGTTCAAATAATGCACTATCATTTAGCGCAAGCATCTCTGACGGAGTTAACATGATTACGTCCTCCAAAGTAGATCTTTCAATATTATTCGATGCTATGTTCGCTCACCTAGGTGGAAAAATCGAGCAAAATTCGAACAAAATATACAATGCGGGTTTCATTTCTCGAGTAAATCAAACTCCTAAAGATTTCTTTTTCATCCTCAAGAACATACATGACAACATGGATGAAGTGACTCAGAAGAAATGGAAAATTCCAAATATAGAATTTGGATTGTTAGACCACTTTTCACCGAATTGCTATGCCAAGTTGCGTGGTAAAAATTACGGTATTGGTATGAGCGCGATGATCCCTTACTGTGCGCTTGAACTGGTCAGTTTTTTCTTCGCTGATCCAGACTTTTACCCGGAATTTGGCGATACCAAAAAGCCTGCATTGGTGAGACTTGATGGGGTTAACGAACTTCCCTTTTTTCAAATAGCGACCAACAGTTATAGGCCATTACTATCAGAAAGCCTTTCTGATAGAGATAGCTTAGTTCTTCTGAAAGGAATTTATACCGCAAGAGGACAGTGTTGTGCATGGAATCCAGAAACTGGAAAACGATTTTCCGGGTTAGAATACATAGAGTTTAATAAATCAATAATTGACTTAACCCTTCCCAGATGTCCGAAACGAAGACAGTATTGTTACTACTTTGCTCATTTATTAACTACATTCTTTTGGTTGCATGAGATAGCACATTGCTCTGAAAATCACCTAAGCTACCTAGTTCAAAATAGTGCGGGTAATACACTGATGGAAATTCAAGAAGGGATTGCACAAGGCAATAAAATCGTTTTAGGTGAGAACGTTTCTGACGAACTTATCAACGCTATGGAGAATGAAGCTGACCAAGAGGCTTTGCTTGTTATGATCGGTTTAATGACAACTGAAAGTGATTTACTCAATCATGAAGGTTTAGACATTGCACCATTAAAAGCGGTTGAAGTTTTCTGTTTTTTTATCTGTGCGTTGTTTAGTTCTTACGAAAGATATGAGCGTCGTCGTTTTACAGTGCCTCGTGAAAGCCATCCAAGAGGAACTGTAAGGATTGTAAATATGATCATTACCTTGATGACGCTAATAGAAGGAAACGGCGAGTTAGAAGGGGCTGTAATTAGGTCCTTTGATTACGCAAAAGATATTTCTGCTTACTCTCGTTATAGGCATTTGGATTGTATTCGCAAAGGTATGGGGCATCTTAAGGCCATGAATTTTGATAATCAAAACCACTACTACGAAGTATTGAGTAATATGAAAGACCCTTCTACTGGAGTTACTCGCCTTTTATGCTATCCATTTTTTACGCAAAATTTACCCGCCTTAACTAATTCAAAGAACTTCAGAATGCCAAGCTTTTTAGATAAGAAAAAAAATAGTTAACGCAGGAAATCACTTAGTCTCACCGACTTCGTTCGTTAATCTTCCTCTAACTCTGTAGACACTTTTTACTTAGAAACCTAAGAAAGTCTGCCAAGCTTTAATGACTATAATCTGCTATTTTGAATCGTTCGGCAACTCCCACTCGTAGGTCCTATTTTTGAGCGAAATTCTTAGTCAGAGTAAACGCTCAACCGTCTGCTTTTAGGCCAAATTTTTCCTCAGGTAGATTGTTTTCTTCATCAAACATGACTAAGGATTTCCTGTGGTCTTTTAGGGCGAAAAGAGCAACTTTAAAACAGCTCTCGCACTAATCAAGATGATATGTGCTTCCGTCTTCTTTTGAGCCAAAGTCCCTCGGTAATAGACCGACAGTTTCCCTTGGTAATCACACTACTATTGCTAGTAGAGCTGCTTTGCTTGAAATCATGATAGATCCACACAGCAACAATCGCTCACCCACGAGAATTGGCCTAATGATTTA
>NZ_BAER01000037.1 GCF_000315055.1 Paraglaciecola polaris LMG 21857
GGTCTGTCGCGTTATTCGCTCATCAACTAATTTGCCTCAAAAGCGCATTAGAATTTGTATGACGCTGTGATACCGAATTCACGGCCTCGGCTCGGCGCAACAGGAAAAGCACGAGAGCCATAGGCAAAACTTTGCACGTCTATGTATCTGAAGACATACGTAGGTGTGTCATCATCAGTCACGTTGTTCACCCAAGCAGTAACCCGCACGTTTTCAAACTGGACGCCAGTTTTTAGGTGTACCAGTTTACGCGAGCCCGTCTCAATCAAGTTATGGATATGGGCGTAGCGGCTTGAATCGTATGCGAAGTCCAAACGACTAAATAACTCCATGTCATCGCTGATCTGCGTTGAATAATTAAGTGCTAACGTTGCTTCGTTCTTCGGTACTTGTGGCGGTGTATTGCCCTTCACACTGCCGAATTCACGTAAGTTGTCACCCACGCAGAAACTAGACGCACCTCCAGGGGCAAAGAAGCGACACTGATTACTGTCAAATAATTCTTCAAACTGGGCGTCGGTGCGTGATAAACCAAAGTCTAAATTGAAGTGTTGGTTAATAATCCACTTGCCTTGAATTTCAATACCTTTTATCTCAGTTGACCCCGCATTAGAGGTATAAGAAACAGGCGGCCCTTCTAGTTCATCAAAACTATCGGTGAGCTGTTGTTTGGTCCAGTCCATGGTGTACGCAGCAGCTGATACATAGAATTTACCATCGAACAAAGTAGACTTAACGCCTAGCTCGTACATCACCATGTCTTCTTCATCCACCACCACCAAGTTGGCCGGTAACAGCGTGCTGGTATTGAATGAGCCTGGGCTATTGCCCTCAGAACGGGTTAAATACACTAAGGTATCGTCATTTAAATCGTACTCACCAATAAAGCGTGTGGTGGTGCTATCAAACTCGTTACTCACATTGGCGAACTGTTCATTTTGAATAAGTGTATCGTAAGCCTCTGTCGTCACTTCATCGCTGGAGCGACGTACTTCAGCAGATAAACGGAAGTCATCGGTAAACTCATAGGTCCCCATGGCCATAAATGCCGTGTTGTCTAACTCTTCTGAAAAGTTATCAATCGCAGAGGGATCTCGTTCTGAATGCCATAAATAGGCACCTACAGACCAATATAGCTTGTCGTCAAAGGCACTTGAGCTGAAACGAAGTTCGTGGCTGTACTCATCTGAACCGGATGAATCTAGCGTGTACCAATCAGTTGCTGGGGTTAACAGCGGTCCACCACCAAAGAAACCAAAGCTAAACGACTCTTCAAAACCGTTATAGGTTTGATCAAGCCCAGTTTCACCGTCATAGGCATTCCAGCCACTGATCAATGAAAGCGTACCAAAATCAAAATGGTGATTCAGCCTAAAGCTCAAGTGCTCACTGGTATTGCGTAAACCATAGGCATCATTGGGTAAGAACCCACCGCCGCCTATACTAATTGGCTGATTGGTCAGGGCTTCGCCACAATAGTAGGCCTTGGTATCCAAGAAACAATTATTGTGCTCAGCGCCTTGAAAACCAAATGGCTGGGCTTCGTCATCATTTTCGTTATATATATAGTTAAGTGAAATATCGGTGTTTTTGCTCGGTGTAAAATACAGGCCTAACATACCAGATTGGGTTTTTTCACCGCCTATGTCTGGGCCACCTTCTTTAGTATTCTTCCAATCACCGTCATAGCTATCAGCTGAAATTGACGCTCTAAAGGCGAACATATCGCTTAACTTACTGGATACCCCAGCAGCAAATTTCTGGTTGCCGTGCTGACCCAAGGTAAGATTGACATAACCTGACAATTCATCATCTGGTTTGCGAGTGATAAAGTTAATCGCGCCAGAAAAGGTACGACGACCATACTGAGCACTTTGTGGCCCTTTGACAATCTCGACTCGCTCGATTAAATCAAGGGGTAAGCTTTGAATAGAGCCACCAAAATACACACCGTCGATAAAGTAAGACGCTTTCTGCGAACCGAAACCCGGGATCCATGACACACCCCGGATAACAGGGATATCAGATTGACGACCGAACGTTTTCTCCATAGACATACCCACAGCGCTTATGGCGATATCGTTAATATTCTGCAAACCGCCTTTTTCAATGTCATCGGCATCGAACGTGGTCACAGAAATAGGAATTTTATTCAACGTTTCTTTACGATAACGCGAAGTAACCTCAATTAACTCAATCGCCTCTTTGTCGAATGTTGTTTCAGTGTCTGGCGCGGCCTCTTGGGCAAACGCGCCAAAGGGCGCGGCGACAAATGGTGCCACTAAGGCTAACTTAATCATTTGCGCTAACTTGCTACGACTGTATTGCATGTTCATGGGTGGTCCCTCTGACTTTATTGTAATTGTTCGTTTTGGTGTGCATTTCCGATAACACGGATGTAACGAGTTAACAGGTATCACTTTAGCCAAATTTGCACGGACAAATCCGCCCAAAATTTCCACGATTGACATTTATCAAAGGAATTCGCTTGATAAATGTCAATGTAAACGAGTGACGAGGGGAGCGTTAAAATAATGTAAACAATCTATTATTGAATGAGACTTAAGTCATTGCTAGTGCACATAAAAAAGGCGAGTCATTAATTGACCCGCCTTATCCCGAAGTTAACATTCTTATACTACAATGCTTAAAATCCGAAGTGCGGACGTGTCGCTTTAATCTTCAGGCCGGCTTGCATCCAGCGTAGATTCATTCCAGTGGTGGGATTGGTTCTGTCACTCCAAATATACGTGATCGTTTTTCCGCTAGCATCATCAATTAAACCAAATTTAAAAATCGGGTCTGACGTGTTTTGATAGGTTAGCAAGGCCAACTGGATGGAATAACCTGATTTTTCACCGGTTTTTGCATCTTGCAAAGCAACAATTTGCCCTTCGTTATGCATGAGTAAATCACGATTGAAAACCCACTTCGCATCGTCTGGGGCGTCCTTTCCACCGATACGGGTGCCGCCCCAGCCAGTAAAATAAACCACCTTACGATTTTTATGCGGGATACCGGCTTTATTACCAAACACATAATTACCCTCTTCATCAGCAGCTTTATCCGCTATCCAAATTTCGTTATCCGTTAAACGTAGTGTGTCGTTGAAGAATATTTTTTTACCACTGCGTTTAGACACAATACTGCAACTGTTGTGGCCCATAGTGCCGTCGAAGTATTCGCCGTTGTAACGCCAATACACTTCGCATCCCGGATAAGTAGTGATCTGGTCTGGTGTTAAGGTTTGATACAACTCTGGATGTAAGTGAGCATCAGCGTATTTGGCTTCATCCTTAAAACGATAAATATTTAACTGCAATGCACCTTTTTCTTCGTTTTGCACAAATTGATACAAGCGCTGGCGATATACCTTGCTTGGGTCGCCGTCCATATATTGTTTTACGAAATAGGTTGTGCCTTCAAGGGCCGGTGTTGCCAGCGGCGCGAACACATGATGAATATGCTCATGTACCTGCAACTCAGGATCATTTTCTTTTGAAATATTGTCTTGCCAATGTTGTTCGTGGTTATCAAATTCAGCCGCAAACCATTGGTGGAAAAGCGCTTCTTGAATGGTATCAACATCTTGTTCTTTTGCCGAGGCGGCCACCTGTAATGTGCCTTGTTGGCTGGCACATCCTGCCAGACTGGCGGCGACACATAACGCAGCGATAATTTTTTTCATATCTGTCCCTAAGTAGTTAAATAAACGCATTTTCACTGCGCATGGTTGCTATATCTTGTTCGCTGTAGCCCAGTTCACTTAACAGTGTTTCCGTGTCTTGGCTAAACCCGGGTAAGGTAAGCTTGGGTTGTGCTGGCTCTTGTTGAAACTTAACCGGCACACCGAGATGTAAGTTGCCATGCTCATCGGTTAACAACATATCGCGCTGGGCTAAATGTTCGTCACGCACAGCATCGTTTAAACTGCGCACCGGTGACCAACACACGTCAATATCAGCTAAAAACGTCTGCCATTGACTGAGCGTTTTACTGGCAAAAGTATCTTTAAAAAATTCTTTCACTGGTATTTGTGCGCTGCCTGGCGGCTGCTGACAAAGTGCAATTAAGTCTGCTCTGTCCAAAGCCATCAGTAAGTTTTTGGCAAACTTAATCTCACTGCCACCTAAGGTAATATGCTGGCCGTCGCTGGTTTGGTAAATATTGTACATGGCTGCCCCGCCCCAACTGCGTTCCTCTTTGGGATCAGGGGAGCGATTTTCAGCAAACGGTGGGCCCATCACATTGGCATACCAAGCCACCAGTGAGTCTTGCATGGATATATCAATGTAATCCCCTTGGCCGGTTTGTTGGCAGCGTAACAAGGCCATTAACACCCCGGAGAATGCCATTAAGCTGCCCGCCATATCGGCTACCGGCATGGCGGGCTGAGCGGGTTTACCGTCTTGCCCCTGATTAATCTGCAATGCCCCTGAGTCGGCTTGAATACTCAGGTCATGAGCTGGATTTAAACGCTTCGGACCCGTTTGGCCGTAGGCGGAAATTGAGCAATAGACAATTTTTGGATTGATCTTTTTGATAGTCGCAAAATCAATACCTAAGCGTTCAACTACGCCTGGGCGAAATGCTTCAACTATCACATCAACGGTTTCACATAATTTGTAAAACGCCTGTTTTCCGGCTTCACTTTTTAAATTCAGGTTAATGCTTTTTTTACCGCGAAATACGTTCCTAAACCACACCGACTGACCATTTTGCTGTAGGCCGATTTCCCGCACTGGCTCGCCGGTAGGTGGCTCAAGACTGATCACGTCAGCGCCATGATCGGCCATCATCATCGTAAAATGCGGGCCCGGCAAGAACAGGGATAAATCGAGTACTCTAATTCCGTCTAATTTCACCTAGCGCCCCTCATTTTGATTGATACAAAGATGCTGGCACATCACACCGCTTTTCCTGCACTAAGCTCAGCAATTTGTGCTGCGCTGTAGCCAAGTTCCTTCAGCAGAGACTCGGTATCAGTCCCCATAGGTACGGCAGCTTTTCCGCTTAGACGCTGACCATCAAGTTTGATGGGATTAGCCAGTATTTCCATTTTTTGATTAGCAGGGTGCGGCACACTTTGCACCATACCGATATCGCGAATGTATTGGTTGTTTAATGCCTCAGGTACATCATAAACGGGCGCACAAGGAATACGTCCTTTAAGTACTTCAAGCCAATGGGCAGTTGGGTGAGCAGCTAATACGCGGTCAATCTCTGCGGTTAATACATCGCGGTTTTCCCGCCGTCCTGCAACAGCCGCAAAACGTGACTCTTTCAACACCGCGTCGTCTAAAATATCCACCAGCACATCCCAAAATTTATCCGTCATGGCCATAAGGAACACGAAGCTGTCTTGGGTTTTATAAAGCTGACATGGCACAGTCGCAGGGTGTGCTGAACGCGCCACGCGCTGCACCACATGGTTCTCGTTTAAATACCAAGTCGCCGGGTACGACAATTGATGCAAGGCTACGTCGAACAAAGATACGTCCACATCACGCCCTTGCCCAGTACGGTGGGCTCCGAGCATGGCGGCCGTTAGGCCTAAAGACGCCACCGCCCCGGTCATAAAGTCGACCATAGACACCCCAAAGCGTGTGGGCGCTTGGTCTGGCTCGCCAGTGAGCGACATCAAACCCGCTTCGGCTTGCATCAAGTAATCATAACCGGGCCAACTTGCCCGGTCGTTATCACGGCCGTAGGCAGATAAATGTCCACAGACAATTTTTGGATTAATGTGCTTTAACTGCTCGTAGGTGATACCTAATTTTTGTGGCTGGTCGCCCCGTAAGTTGTTGGTCACAGCATCGGCTGTTTTCACGAGTTTCTCGAAGACTTTTCGCCCTTCGGGTGACTTTAAATTTAACGTCAGACTCTTTTTATTGACGTTAAACGTCTGGTAAAAATAGCTGTCGTTTTCACCCAAGAAAAATGGACCGGTTTGGCGAGACACATCTCCGCCAATGGCAGGGTTCTCGATTTTAATCACCTCGGCGCCCAAGTCCGCTAAATACATGGAGCCATAAGGCCCTGCCCCATATTGTTCAACTGCAATAATACGTACACCATCAAGGGGAAGTTGTGTCATGGCTGTGTCCTGTATTTTAACTGTTTTTTGATGTAGATCTGGGCTTAGCAAATTCATTTACTAAGCCCAGCTGATAAGCGTTAAATTTTATTCTTATCGATAATTTGCTTAGCAATGATAATCCGCTGCATTTCGTTGGTACCCTCACCAATACACATCAACATGGCATCCCGGTAGAAACGCTCAATGTCGTATTCCACCGAATAACTGTAACCGCCAAAAATCCGCATGGCTTCGTTGGCACAAAATACCCCAGCTTCAGAGCCAAAGTATTTCGCCATGCCCGCTTCCAGATCGCAGCGTTCGTTGGCGTCATATTTAGCCGCGGCTTGCTCTATCAGCAGTCGGGCTGCTTCTACTTGGGTCGCCATTTCCCCTAACTTGAGCTGAATAGCCTGATGCTGGCAAATCGGCTTGCCAAATGTTTCACGCTCTTGTGCGTAGCGCACAGCAAGTTCAGTTGCGCCTCTGGCAATGCCGGCACCCCGTGCAGCAACATTAATGCGCCCCAGCTCTAACCCACCAATGGCGTGTTTGAAACCTGAACCTTCTTTTTCACCGACCAAGTTGGCAGCGGGTACGCGTACGTTTTCAAATACCACTTCACAGGTATCAATTGAGCGATAACCGAGCTTTTTCATCTTGGAGACAGTGATACCTGCCTTGAATTCACCCTTTTCATCTTTGGTTTCAACAATAAACATGCTGGTGCCTTTATGAGCCGGCACGGCATTCAGATCGGTTTTTACCAGCACGGCTAATGAGTTACCGTTTAATGAATTGGTGATCCAGGTTTTCGCCCCATTGATGATGTAATCATCGCCGTCTCTTACCGCTGTGCTGCGAATAGCTTGTAAATCTGTGCCCGCATTGGGCTCTGTTAAAGCAACCCCTCCGCGTAACTCGCCTGTTGCCATACGCGGCAAAAAGCGCTCTTTTTGCGCCTGAGTGCCGCAACGCTCTATGGCTGAAGCCTGGATCAAATGTGAATTGAATATGCCACTGGGTGCCATCCACGCTGACGCGACTTTCATCACTATTTTGGCGTAGATGGAAGCCGGTAAACCCAGCCCGCCAAACTCTTGGCCTATAGTGGCACCAAATAAACCCAACTCTTTCATTTGCTCAGCAAGTGCATGGGGATATTTGTCTGCTTGATCATATTCTTTGGCAATGGGGCGAACGTCGTTCTCTACCCACTTGTCGATCATGTCTATGATCCCTAACTCATCTTCTTTTGACCATGCTTCAGACATAGCAAACCTCTACTGATTAATAATTAACTTTTTCTTCAACCGAATGGCCTTGCTTGGCAATTAACATCTTGCGCACAAAGCTACATATCTGCTTACCGTCTTGGTTAAAACCAAGGGTTTCTACCGTGACTATGCCAGCACCTGGGCGTGATTTAGACTCACGTTTGTCGAGCACTTTTGACTCGGCGTACAAGGTGTCATCTTCAAATAACGGATAGGTCATTTTGATGTCTTCCCAGCCTAAGTTTGCAATCGCCTTTTGGCTCACATCCGTAACGCTCATGCCGACCATTAAGGCGACGGTAAAGGGCGAGCACACAATACATTTGCCAAACTCACTGGCCTTGGCGTACTCATCGTCAAAGTGCATAGGATGCGTATTCATGGTTAACAGGGTGAACCAGGTGTTGTCCGTTTTAGTGATAGTGCGTCCAGGACGATGCTCATAGGTATCACCCACAGTAAACTCTTCAAAACATCTACCGAAGGTTTCGCGATAACGGTTTTCGCCGACTTTTTTTACATTCTGTACCATTAGTTTTCTCTCTCGGTTTTGGGTTTTGAAGACGCGTTATTGACTAACGCTAACGTGCGTTGACAGGCTAAAATAATCGGCCTGTCGACCATTTTATTGTTGACCACCACCACGCCAGCATCGAGTCCATCGACGGCGGCCATAACGGCTTGGGCATAGGCAACTTGCTGTTCGGTGGGCATAAAAGTGTGATGAATCGCGTCAATCTGACAAGGATGAATCGCGGCTTTTCCACTAAAGCCCAAGGCTTTAACCTTGGCAGTCTCAGTGCGTAATCCCGAGTCACTTTTTATGTCTACATACGGTACATCGATAAGTCCCACATTGGCTTTTGCCGCAGCAAACACCAATTGACTACGTACAAACAACAATGGCTGATAACCAAATTCACAGCGCAGCTCAGCGGCCATATCCGCGCCGCCAAACATAATGTGTTCGACTTGCGCGCAGGCGCTGGCTATTTGATAGGCATTTTCAACCCCAGTCAGGGTTTCGATTAACGGAATAAAACGTGTATTGGGTTGGTTAATGACACGCTGTGCGTGCAGCACATCGTTGGCAGATTCACACTTAGCTAGCATGATCACATCGGGTGCGGTGGCATTCGCAAAAGCGTGTAAGTCTTTTTCGCCTGTTTCAGTACCAACAGGATTAATGCGCACGCAGAGCTTTTTTTCGTTATCAATGCAGGCCAACACAGCTGCACGAGCTGCGTCTTTATTCGCTGGCAGAACCGCATCTTCTAAATCAATGCAAACTAGATCAGCCCCTGCTGCTAATGCTTTTTCAAATCGCTCGGGCCGTGACCCAGGCACAAACAGTAATGAACGCAAAATATTGCTCATGGTTATTCACCATCACTGTTTTGAGGAATAAAACTGGCTGCAGGTACCTGCTCTTTAAACGTTTCTGCGATTTCTTGGCGAGTAGCAAACCATACACCCGGCTTGTTACTGACATATTCAAGGAACGCTGCTAATGCACCAATACGACCTGGGCGACCGATAATGCGCAGGTGTAACCCTAAGCTCATCATTCTGGGTTGCTCAGCACCTTCTTCGTAGAGTACATCGAAGGTATCAATGGCGTATTTAAGCCAATCGTCTGGGGTAAGTGAGGGCGCAACCCACATTTTCATATCATTTGAATCAAGAGCGTAAGGCACGATAACCATAGGTTCATCAGAGCCAGAAACCGCATCCCAAAATGGTGCATCAGCGCTGTAATCATCCATGTGGTACAAGAAGCCTTCCTCTTGCAACAAGCGGCGGGTGTTTTCGGTTAATAAATAACGCGACAACCAACCCAGAGGACGTTTACCTGTGGTTTTTTCGATACTGGTGACGGCATCTTTAATAAACTGGCGTTCTTCATTTTCGTCCATGCGAAATTGAAATATCCAGCGGTAACCATGGGAGCAAGTTTCATCATTTCGACGAGCAATGGCCTCAGCAATCTGCGGTGCACGCTCTAAGCTCAATGCGGCAGCGGTCCACGTTGCTGGCATCTGGTATTTATCGAGCAATTTAATGATGCGCGGCGCACCTTCGTTAATACCATATTGGTAGTTCGACTCGTTGCCGTAATTGCGCATAGGCTTTTTCAAATGAACTTGTAACTCGTCCACCGGCTCCATGCCTTTATCGCCTTCTTTTACGCTGTACTCTGAGCCTTCTTCGACATTCACCACAATGGACATGGCAAGTCGCGTATCGTTTGGCCATTTAAAATCTGACATCAATTTACTCGCTTATGTTCTTTTATGGACGTTCATAATTAATGATATTCTTCGCCGCCGGACACATTCATACACTCGCCCGTGATGTAACTGGCTTGCTCTGAACATAAAAATGCACAGGCTTTGGCTGTATCTTCCTGCAACCCCGGTCGCCCTAACGGAATACGATCGCGCATGTCTTGCATGTACTGCTCATAGCCTTTGCCGGTCACTTCTGAGAAATGCGCGTTTTGCCATGCGCCTAAACCTGTGGTGACATGATTTGGACAAATTTCGTTGACGTTAATCTTATGGCTGCCCAGCTCGATAGCCGCAACGCGGGTTAATCCGTTCATGCCGTGTTTAGAGGTGGTATAAGCAGATGCATGTCCAAAGGCAGACTTAGATGCCTGAGAGCCAATATTGATGATTTTGCCGCCCTTGCCTTGTTTAACCATTTGCGCTGCTGCGTATTTAACCCCAAGGAAGGTACCCCGCAGATTAACGCCTAACACCGCATCCCATTCATCCACTTGCATGTCTAAAATGGATTTCATCAAATAACCGATACCGGCGTTGTTGATCCAAATATCTAGCGCACCATAAGTGGCTACCGCAAAATCTACCGCCCCTTGTACGTCTTGTTCATTTAACACGTTGCACACAAACGCACTGGCGTCACCACCTGCTTGTTTGATGTCTGCGACGATTTGATTCATTTCCTCACTGTGGCCAATGGCGTTGTCCGGAGTATGTTCACTGACAGATTTACCGATGTCGGTGATCACCACTTTGCAACCCTCTGCCGCTAGCCGTTTGGCCATGGCTTCACCTAACCCAGCTTGTCGCCCTGCTCCGGTAATAACGGCCACTTTGCCTTTTAGTTCTGGATATTGAGACATAGCGCCCTCTACAGTTTTGACGTCATGATAAAGATAGGATTGTCAGCAAATTGCTGAAATTCACTGGCGACCTTCTGCATAGTCGCTGTTGCGACATCTTGTCCGAATTGGTCCATATCATTGATTTTTAGAATTTCGATATACTGATACGGCGGCGTTGTTTCACTCATCAACACGCCTTCTGATTTTAGTACTTCGAACGATTCAACGGACGCAAGGCCGCCGGCGGTGGGAATATCAGTTTCTGTGGCCCATTGACGATAAACATTTTCATCAACACCGGCTTGTAGATTAAATAACACGACTATGGTGGTCATTGGCTGCCTCGACTAAATAATTTGTACGGACAAATTTAGTGTGCGCCACAGGACAAGTCAATCATTGCTGAAATTAGCTCTGGAGTATTTGACAAAAAGCAATTGGCGCTGGATTGCGAGGTATCATAAGAGTGGATGGAGAGCGAATGCTAGGTAATGTCGTGGTTGATGGCCGGATAGCAGAAAGCGGGGTGGTAGAAAACAGTTTAGTTTAGAATCCAGTGTCCTAGTAAAGAACTTTCCACGGTGACTCTGGCCTCAGCAAAACCATAGGCTAAATATTGCCAACGTTAGATAAATTACCTAGCGTGTGGTGTAAAAATCAAATATATCCGCTAGTTACAGCTAAGCGTAAGTATCAACGCTTTTGGTCAATGCTGGGATCATAGGCTTGCCTTGCAGTTTTTGCAGGTCAGCTAATACGTCGCGAAAGTTCTCTGTCGACTGCCCAGTGCTTTCCCGATAAGAGATTCTGCTCTTGTAATAGTCAATGAAGTTCATTTTCTCATCCTGCACCGCTTCCATCTGCGCCTTTGTGTCAGACGTGAGATCAATACCATCAGAAGGCAAAACGATATAGCCCAACGGAACCTCCCCCGCCTTTACCAATTGATTATATTCCCGACGCGACATGCTAGTGAAGTCATACGTTTCGTTCTTTGTAGCTGGGTCAGTTAGGGTTGCCGTTTGCGGCAAGGCATTGCCATTGCTGTGTGGCTCATTGCTCGATTGACTCACACTCGAATGCGCACTTAGTGATGCTAGTGCTGAGTTTGTTTGTATATACATAGTTTCTGTCCTTGCGCGTTATCTCCACCTTCATAGCGAAGCAAAAGATATTCCAGTTATGCATTACTGTTTTGGTCACTCGCCATATGAGCCCATGTCGTCTGGTTACACTTCCTAAGAGCAAAAGACTCGGTAGCGTTAATGGTCATCTGCAGGACCTATCTTGACTGTCCGAAAAGATAAATCGCCGAAAGATGAAAAATAATGCTTACCGACCCTGCATATAAAAAAGCATTTTTGTTATAGTCGCTGATCTTTAGCAAATACAATTCAAATTTTACGGATGGCCTAACAATTCATGTCACTTTCTCTTCTTCATCCTAGGCACTGGGCCAGCTGGTTGGCAGTGTTCGTTCTTAGAATAATTGCGCTTCTTCCCTTCAAAGTAAAAATGTGGGCAGGCAGTGCATTTGGCAAAATAGGCTATCGACTCCTTAAACGTCGTCGGCACATCACCACAACGAATATTGCCCTGTGTTTCCCAGAGAAGCCCCCTCGCGAGCAAGAGCAATTGGTTAAAGACATATTTGTCGCCAACGGCATTGGTTTTTTTGAAATAGCTTGGGCTTGGTGGGCGAAGCCTGAATCTTTGCGTAAGCGATTTACCGTGCAAGGTTTACAGGTACTCAAGGATGCAACGCAAAACGGTCAAGGCGTGCTGCTCATTGGTGGTCATTATACCCATTTAGACTTGGCAGGTATGATGGTTAACCTAGTGGCTGATATGGACGTTATTTATCGCAAAAATAATGATCCGGTTTTTGAATATGTGATCACCGAGGGCAGAAAGCGGGTTTTTAAAAACGTCTTTGAGCGCTCTGATATGCGCGCAATCATTCGCACGTTGCGCGAAGGGCGCGTGGTGTGGTTTTCACCTGATCAAGATCACGGGATCAAGAACTCAGTGTTTGCACCTTTTTTTGGTATACCCGCCACAACGGTGACCTCGGCCAGTAAACTAATGAGGTTAGGCAAAGCCAAGCCAGTATTTGTCTCACACAAACGCGATCTTACAACCAATCAATATCAGGTTACTTTTGCCGTGCCAGAAGCTGAATTCCCCAGTGGCGATGAAGTGATAGATGCAACTATCATTAACCAGATGATTGAAAAAGCCATTCGAGAACAACCCGACCAATACATGTGGGTACATAGACGATTTAAAACCCGCCCAGCAGGTGAACCGTCGGTTTATTAATCAACGAAAATGATCGGCATATTAAGAGGCTCGGCAATTATTTCAACCGCGAAATTTCAGTCGTAAAATGACCCAATTTTACGACTGAATCGACAGCATAGGATTTCAAAACTCCACGCTAAGTCATTTTGAAATCTAAACATTTGTTACCACAGCTTTTCACTTTTGCTTAATTCCACCATGAAATTAATAACGCAACAGAAGTTAAGCGGTAGTTATTCCCATTGGTTATTTCACTCGGTGAGTTAATCGCCACTATGCGCATTTACTCAATTTGCAAAATTACACTTACCTCAAGTGTTTCATAAGCACACTGGGTTGCTATTGGTAACAGGGATGAAAATTCTTGGCTAACATAACCCGCTTTCTCTATAAGCACGTCATGCTCAACCAAATTATACCCGCCCCTCAAACTAAACGTCTCTGCACAATGATTTAACGCCGAGCCATAAACCGTTTCGCTAATCTCTGAATTGCTCACGGTTAAAATTGCATCACAAACATTTAAAGGCACTTCATCAACATCGAAGATTTTTATATTCACTGCAGGAATTATGACCGGCACAATGATTTCAGGGCACTTGGCAGCTTGTTCCTGAGTATCACCACAGGATGAAAGGCAAATTATTGATACAATTGAAATTCCGAAACGATTCACTCTACTCTCCATGTTATATAACGTTTGCGCCCAACATCATTTCATAAAGTGTGCACTACGACTATCAATGCTGTTTTGTTTATTAAATAACCACTTGTACAAGCCAACTCACTAAGGAGTATCCAGCAAATGAAGAAGTACCCACAATCAAGGTAAACGCCACTAGGCAACCCTTACTTTGCTGGGAAGATGAATAGTTATTTTCTTGACTGGGGTTATTTCTTAACCACTCTACATGACACGTATTACAATACAGTCGTGTAAAACCTCTGTTCCAAGCGCTAATCGTTCGCTTATCAAAATGCTCTACTTTTTTACATTTAGTACAATTAAATACACGGCTCTTAGGCTTTTTTTGGCGGCCAAGAAAAATCAAAGCGATAACGGCCGGGATCGCAAATACGATGGCGTCTTCGATGCTATTTAATTTAAAATAGGTGTACGCGGCAAGTAGCGCTAACGTGGACAGAGCAAACATTAATAGGTAATCAAAGCCATTTTTTGTCTTAGGCTCTACTTTATTGTGACGCTGGTATTGACTCGTTTTAGATAAACCTTCAATCGCAACCTTTGATGCTTTCAATCTATTTTGCTTGTCGGTTTGCGCAGTAAATATCACTAAATCCCCAATCTCAGGTCTGCGATCTCGCGTAGTAAGACTAGAAATATGGAAAAATATTTTTTGACCATCGTCCGATGTGATAAAACCAAAACCTTTATCATCTTTCCACTGACTAATTTTTCCATTCATATTACTTACAGACTCCATTCTAGACTGATCTATTTAACGCTTTCTTTTAACGAATCCCCTCATAAATTAAAGCGGAAACAATGATAGAAACATGCATAGCGTTATTTAATTTGGTTTTCATAAAATCGGCATTTCGCCAAAAAACAAACCGATAACAGCACTCTGCATTATATTTATATCTTACACGATTTTCTCTAAAATTAATTTTTTCTGGTAAAAAAACACTCCTTCATCGAGAATGAAAACCCGCAATTTTCCCTGAGATATCGAAGTATACGAGCGTAAAGACAATTCCCGTTTTGAGGCCTCGATATAGCAACGAAATACAGACACTGCACATATCTAACCTTTTTAATCTAACTTTTTAATCGAACAAAAGCTCAATACTTTTACCGTTTTGACAGTGCCTGTGTTAACAAAAATATGTTATCGCAGTTTCTTCGCCATTGAGCCACTACCTTCCGATAAGTGGCTCACCTTCTGGTTTAAAACGATAAACTAGATAGGGCGCTTTATTGGTGTCTTCTCCTTGATTTAAAGGTGCAGACAACCATATTTGTGTTGCCGCTGTGTACAGGTAACCATCGGGACCAAAATTGACGGCATCAGGCCAGACCACATCACTACTTGACGTCAAGGTGCGCGTTACTCCCACCCATGAAGGTTTGCTTTTTTTGGAACACGCAAAACGTATTCTGGATGATGTTGAAGAGACCAGAAATGCTTTTAAGGGGAAAGATAATGATATTCAAGGCCGCATTCGTCTGACCGTTTCCGCAGCCTACGCACGATTATACATAGTGCCTTTTATTCCTGAACTGCTGCGACGCCACCCCAAATTAGAGATTGAAATCGACTTCACAGATAAAACCGTTGATATTGTTGAGCAGGGTTACAACATTGCTTTTCGAATGGGCGAATTACAATCGTCCAGTATATTGGCTAAACGTATTGCGGATAATCCAATGTTCCTTGTCGCTTCCCCAGAGTATCTTAGTCGCGCTGGAGAACCGCAAACACCAGCAGAACTCGCCGACCATACCTGTATTCCATTTGCAAAACTTAATCATTGGCAATTTAAAGATAACCATGGTGCTATTCATAATGTAGCGGTAAATGGGCCCATAAAGGTCAACTCGGGAGATGCGATTGACGACCTAGTTCAAGCGGGTGTTGGTATTGGCTTAGGCTCATTGTGGCACGTAGGGCCTGCTTTACGAGCTGGCCGTGTAAGGAGAGTGTTGCCGAGTTACAAAGCGTGGCCAGCAACCCGAATTTGGGCAGTACGTCCTTCGGGAAGACTGACTCCCAAGCGAATCAAAGTCTTTCTAGACTATATAGAAAAGGTTATACACACCACCAATGAAAAAAGGTACGGTGATTTGCTGCCATCCCAAGGTGATGAATAACCTTGCTTACACGGGATGACTAACCTCTGTGTTTCTAAACCATAATCAAACAGCAATCTTGATTAAACCGGCGCGATGCAATACTTTAGCGCGCACACAATTTTGCAAAAGAGTCTCGCGTGTTTTATTTAGTCGCCGTCACCGTTTTATGGGCATTTTCGTTTTCTTTAATAGGTGAGTATTTGGCGGGCGCCGTAGATAGCTACTTTTCTGTTCTTACTCGAGTATTACTCGCGTCTCTCCTGTTCTTACCCTTTCTGAATATTTCGCTACTGAGCGCCAAGCAAAAGCTTGCTCTCGCCTGTTTAGGCGCATTACAGCTAGGTATGATGTACATCTTTTTCTACCACTCATTTCTTTATCTATCTGTACCGGAAGTACTCCTGTTTACTATTTTCACCCCACTTTATGTGACTATGCTCAACGATGCGCTATTCAAGCGGTTCACCCCTTTTCATATGTTGTGTGCGCTAATTGCCACTGTTGGCGCGGCAGTCATTCGTTTTGAGGGCATCAGTGAGCACTTCTGGACAGGTTTTTTCATTGTGCAAGGAGCTAACCTTTGCTTCGCGCTTGGTCAGGTCGGCTACCGAAAACTGGCATCCACATTCCAACCATCCATTTCTAATCATAATATATTCGCGTGGTTCTACCTTGGCGCCCTTGCTGTAGCCTTGCCCGCCTTCTTTATGTTCGGAAATGCAAGTCAATTACCTCAAACTACAACACAGTGGGGCGTGCTGTTATGGTTAGGCGTGATGGCATCTGGACTCGGTTACTACTTTTGGAATCAAGGCGCTCTGAAGGTATCGGCAGGTACGTTGGCCATTATGAATAATGCACTGATACCCGCAGGGCTGATTGTCAATCTTGTGCTTTGGCAAATAGACACAGATTATAGTCGGCTTGCACTGGGTGGTTTCATTATTGGCATTGCGCTGTGGTTATCACAAAAGCGCAGTACAATAGATGCGCTGTAAATTGGCAGGTAAGCACGTATTAGCCTGAGAATGCATTTTCAATTAGGCATAAAACACGTTATGCCCGTTGATAGAGGCTTATCATCTTATAGTCTTTTCGTGGGCCTGTTACCTGCCATGTGGACTCCCACCTCGGCCAATGATCAATCACATAATTCACCACATAATGATCGTCGCCACACAGGTGCTCCGCTCTAGGTTCAGCCGTACTAAAGGTATGAAAATATCGGTTATCATCAAATAACACGTCAATTTTGCCGCTTGCTTGCTGTCGCCACAAATAGGTGCGTTCAGCTTGCAGTGCCCTTCCATCTGGCGCGGTGACCAAGCCAGATTCATGGTAAAGCAAATGAGAATCTGACCACGTGAAGTTAGCCTGCCCCTTGAATAGAAACGCTTCACCACTACTTTGCAGGATCTGCCTGTTAAGCTGCCATGCTCCCACAAAGTCTTCAAGGCAAGAAGGTGAACCATTACCTGAAGTCGCTGCAGTTTCGAGATCTCGACCAGTGCTGTTGTTGCTATTCACCAAAGTTAATCCTTAGCAAAGTTACTTATCATTAAAATTACTTACGCCCAATATAAACACTGCCGAATTTGCCGAGACGGTAAGGCTCAGCATGTGTTATTCCCTCTTGTTACCAGAAATAGGTGGCAGTAGCAGATAGTTGATCTGAACGCCCCGGAGTGCCGGGAATTTCTTCAAAAGATTCGTCCCACAGATTATCGACAGCAAGCACAACATTTAAGCCTTCAAACTGCGGCGGCGAATAGGTCAGCGTAACATGCGTGAAAAACGCGGTATCGTGACCCTTTCTCAACGCGTTCTCTTCTTGTTTACGCCATTCATTGTCTACTCTTAATTCAAGCGATTCCACAGGATACCAAATCACCCCGAGTGTGAAGCGGTGCGGAGGATAGTTTAACGCGTAGAAGCTCGCATCTATATTCTCATCCCGGTAGTTTTCGGATTTATCAAGATAGGTATAGCTTGTTACTACATCAGCGTTTTCTAAGCGCTTAATAGCGATAAATTCAACCCCTATGGTTTCGATATCTACCGGATTTGCCACTCGCGCAGATGTAGAGTCGAAGCTGTAAGTCCAGTCGGTTAGCTCGTTATCCCAGCGGTAAAACACCGCTGAGTCTACGCGCCACGTGGCTTCATCTAATGAAACACCCAATTCCAAGTTTTTGCTCGTTTCTCGCTCAAGTGTGTCATTACTTCTAAAAAGGCCGCTTGACGTACTTCCGCCAATCGCAGTATACCCTGCCACTTGTGTGGCTTCAGAATAGGAAAAATTAACCGTGCGTGTAGACTTGTCTGTGTTTACCTTGTGCCAAACAATATCGCTTATCACTGATACGCTTGAATCATCGCGATTGGTATCGTCGTACGCAGCTCCTAAACGAAGTGTTATGTGCTCATTGTCTTTCAAGGCAATGGCGTATTCGGGCACGACGCTTAACTTATAGTAATCCCGCGAGGTAAAGTTGTTTTCAAGGGTCGTGGATTCAATATCATCAGCCGTGAACTGTGCAGCGTAGTTCACGGCAAGTTTTGCATCAACGCCATGGCGACCAGACACCGCGACTGATTTTACCTTGGTTTCGTGAAACGCTTGAAAGCTCTCTGGATTTTCCCGTGAAAAAACGTAGTGATCATTGTTCTTTCGATAATAAGCCGACACTTCAAAGGAGCTATCTTGGGCATATTGCTGCTGGTGATTAAACATCAACAAACGGGTTTGTAAGTCCTCGGTCTCGTTCACGTTAAAGGGGGTATATAAGTTAGGCCACCCAAAGAACTTATCTTGATAGCCGAAAAACACATCCGTTTGCGAGGTGTCACTTATTAGCTGTACCCGCCCAGATGCCCGCTCGAAACTGTGATCACCATTTTCTATGGTTCCATCGCTTTCAGAGCGCGAGTACTCACCTTCAACGCCTGCGCTCCATTCGGGCGATCCATCAAGAGACCAAGTAATAGCGTTGTGAACCCTTTGCATATTAAAGCTATTGTTGCCCACACCTAATGAAACACTGCCTGCGGTTTGAATAGGTCGCCATTTATAGGCAACCGAACCCACCGAGCTATTTGTACCGTAAAGTGAATTATCTACGCCGGTTAAAATAGCGGGTGCACTGAGCATTTCTGGTGCAATAGGAATTTCTGCAAAATAATGCCCTGTTTGTGGATCGATAAGGGTTGCACTTCCCACGCTAAAGCCTGTGTTTTCGAATATACCACCGCGGATCGTCACGTCGGCCTGGGCTTCAGCCATGTTTCTAGATTGAAGATCGACTCTGGGATCGTATTCCAAATTAGAAATGGGCGAATTAAAAGTGCCAACAGGTGATTCATTCGCTGTGGCTGCGCCTTCAATGGTAATTTTTTCAAGGTTCTTTTCAGCCGCTTTATCAACGCCTTTCCCAACCTCGCTTTCAAGGTTTTTTTCAGCAGGCACTGCACTATAAGAAGATATTGAGAAGGTAGAGGCCATACATAGAGCAGTCGTGATTACAGCGCGAATCATTGTGTATCCTTGGTGCGTATTTTCAAAAAGCTATTACGTGATCAACGAGTCATTAGTCTAGAACCAGCCGATAAGGTATATTTTTAATCGTTGAGTGTTCTCGTTAACCCGATATTAAACGGGCGAGGATTGTATATGATTAAGAGATACCTAGGAAGATGACAGGCGATGAAGAAGCGCGCTTAGCGGTAATCGCGCACAGAGCGTCCGTTAGCGATGATAGAATACTCGTTGGCGATATTGGTTTCAGCCAGCAGTGGCTTAACGGTTCGCCGTGCGCCTATTACCCTGCTGTTGGCATTTTGTGTAGTGTCTTTTTCTGTGACCCTTCGGTGCCTTTTCTGAGCTTCGATATATTTTTGAGGCTGAAATGCCGGACAACAAAACCCTGCCAAGTGCGTGTAACAGTGCAGTGCTTTTAGTGCAGCGGTTTTAGTTCACCATTTCGTCAGCTCATCCTGTACCGTTTGCATATCAGGATCATTATTCTCTAACTCTTCTTTATCTTGCTGCATCATCCGTAACACACGCGCTAGATAGGCTTGAGTTTCGAGACTGCGTTTAGCCACCTCTTCTTTGCTTGGTTGGTAGTGATCGAGCTGACCTTTTTCAATCAGGCCTTTATCCACCAGCATGCACTCAAGAGAGGCCAAACGCTCTTTGGTCACAGACAATTCCATGGCTAAGGTCATGGCGACTGACAGTGCTTGCTCAGTTTGTTTATCGGCTAAAAAGTAAGGACGCTGACCTTTGGCTTTGCTGCCTGCTAGATTGATTTTTTCACTTTGTGTCAGTATTTTTTTTTGACTCACTCATGCTGCATTCTCACTCTTTTTTGCGTGCTGGCCTTTCCATAAACCCAATGCGTTCCACACGGGTGAACGCCCGTAGTCTTCGCCATCTGTTTTTGGTTTTCCAAAAATCTTTTCGTCTACTTTAGATACCACGCCTACATCAAACAAATCGTTGGAGTCGAAACCACATTCAGTGAACACTTTCGGCAAATCCAGCTCGTGCATGGGGCCCCAATAAGGTTCGTTATTAAAATAAGTGTCCCAGTCGCGAATAAACTGCTGATAAACATCCATGCCTGCGTATTGCGGTTGCTCAAGGTGTAAATTCAAGCCGCCATCCGCTAACAAGCGTTGAATGTTTTTTAATATTTTAGGCATAGATTGATGAGATAATTCATGCAAAAACATCGATGTTGTAATCAAATCGAACGAACCATCATCGTATTGGCTTAAATCTTCGGCATTCGCTTGCACAAATTGAATATTGTTTACGCCTAACGATTTCGCTCTAGCATGGGCGTAGCGCAAACTGGGGCGCGCCACATCAACGGCTACCACCTGTGCATCGGGGAAATGCTCCGCTAAGGGCAACGCATTGTGCCCCACTGTGCAACCAATATCTAAAATACGCTTAGGCGAAAAGTCTGGATGCTGAGTTTTAAGCCAGTTGGCAATCCCCTGCCCGCCTCCGTCACTCAGTGCACCAAGTAAGCCTGCGGTGGTCACAAACAAACCCACATCATAGCTGGCAGCGACGGTTACGTCGTCCTCAAAATACTCTTGGTAATAACAACCCGGCTGGCAATGAATGTCGACTGAGCCTACGTTTGGCGGAATGCCCACGCTACTATCAAGTTGTATATTTGCATCATTTTCGCAGGCCTTATTAACCTTATCGACTATGTCATCAATTTGACCAAGCACTTGTGCTCGGGCCGCTTGATGGCGCATTTCCATGGTATTGCGGCGCAGCGCACTCCACATTTGAAAATAGCCGTTGTTCAGCATGTGTTTACGCACTTCATGGCGCGACGTGGGCGACTTACCCGTTTGCGCGATGATCTCAGGTTTGACCTGCTTATCAAAAGCAGTTCTTACTCCAGGCAATATTTGGCTGCTGAGGTGCACATTAAGATGAGTCAAAAAGTTAAGCCGGGCCACTTCATCGTGACTCGCCGCCGGAAACACATCGTGTTTGGTGAGCACATCCCACGAGGGTAAAGCGTTAGTATCGCTCATCACTCACCTCCAATAATTTGGTATTCGGTTAATTCATAATGGGTTTGCATGTAACCGTCGACACCGGCCTTGAGCAACAGATAATCGTCATCAGCCGTCACCCATAAATTATAAGGCGGATGTTCTTCCGGTAAGTTACCTGCGGTATCCACGACTTGAAAGTGACGTGCCCTAAACTTACCCGCTTGAATGACAATCTCTTCTTCGCCTACATATTGAATACCTAACCCATTCAGTTTAAATAACATGGGCCCGGTCGCCCCGCGATGATCCGGCGAGGTAAGCATAATATCAGGGAAGAACGTTTTACCCGGCCCTTGGGATAAATCATACAACTTCATTAAAATGCCATCGCCCACTATGGGGTGCGATTGTAACCACTTTACTGGGCTATCAAGCTCAATTCGCTGGGTAATACGCCCATCGCGCTGATTGTGGGTTTCACATTCAGCATAGGTATCGGTCACGCGGATCCAGCCGCTGCCTTCGTATTTGTCACCCACAGATAAACGCACACTACAATCAATCGGGCTGCAATCCTGACGCATTGATTGCACTACATCACGCACAACATTGGGCTCGTCGTCTATTTCACAGTGGGCATGCATCACTTGTACGCCATCAGACTGGGTGGTGAGGGTGAAAAATTCTCGTCCTCGTTCTTGGCCAAATTTTTCGGGCTTTTTGCTGGTATATTGGATCGTCCCGCGAATCGTTCTGTGCTTCATGTATGGGTTCGCCTTATCTGTATGGGTAAGTCTGTCAGCTTGTTGATTATCTTTTATCACTTAAAAAGCATTCAGTAATTGGCCGATGTCAATTTGGCCAGCAATTATATTTGCAAGCTGTGCTAAAACTAAGTTATAAATACAATTGTTATATCAATAGCACATTCACTATAAAGTGCACCAAAAGCTAACGCAATTCAAGGTTAAATTGTTGTCAATATCAGCCATAAAACCTATGACAATTATCAAAGATTTGAAGGTAAACCGATGCAAACAACCACTAAGACCGCAAAAGAAATATACAACGAGGTGAAAAACAACCCAGCGCGTAAGCGTTTTGGCTTTGGCAATAAAGCGGTATTGGTGAATATTGACCCGCAAAAGGCCTATACCTGCAAAGATGAATTTGCTACTGCTTATGAAACCGATCCGCGTCAAATGGAATATATTAACGAGATGTCAAAAACGTTTCGTGCTTTAGGCTGGCCTGTCGTGTGGACACACGTTGCCTACATGGAAGGTGCCGAAGACGCCGGTATTTGGGGTACCCGTACCGACACGCCTGATTCATTGCAGAATATCAAGTTCGATTCTCGGCGCAGTGAGTTTGATGACCGTCTTGAAATCGACTACGTCAAAGACGTGGTGTATTTAAAGAAAATGCCCTCAGCATTTTTTGAAACACAGCTACAGTCATTGTTGGTTTGGCATCAAGTGGATACGGTCATTCTTACTGGCGGGTCTACTTCAGGTTGTATTCGTGCCACGGCCGTTGATTCCTTGTCTCGTGGTTATCGCACCATAGTGCCTGAGGAGTGCGTAGCGGATAAACACGAGAGCTACCATTATGCCAACCTAACGGATTTGTCGTTGAAATACGCAGACGTACTGACCCTTGATGAAGTTAATCAATGGTTAACCCAGCAAAGCGCGAAATAGCCACTCAGTAGCAAAGAGGTAACGAAAGATGAAAAGCGATCCCGGATTTTACGATTATTGGCCCTACGAAAATCGCCCGAAAATTCGTTGGCCCGGCGGCAAAAAAATGGCGTTTTGGGTTGCTCCCAATATAGAGTTTTATGAACTTAACCCGCCGGTGAACCCGTCACGAAAGGCTTGGCCTCAGCCGTACCCTGCCACACAAGGTTATAGTATTCGGGACTACGGCAATCGTGTGGGCCATAAAAGACAGATGGATTTATTGGACAAATACGGTATTCGCGGCTCAATTTCGTTATCGACTGCCCTGTGCGATCATCACCCTGAAATTATTCAGATGTGCAAAGAACGTGGCTGGGAATTTTTTAGCCATGGTATTTACAATACTCGCTACACCTACGGCATGTCAGAGCAACAAGAGCGTGACATGATCAAGGATTCCATGGACAGCATTTATCAGTACACAGGCCAAAAATGTGCCGGTTATTTAGCGCCTGCTTTGTCGCACTCTGAGCTGACCTTGGATTTATTCGCCGAAGTAGGCACTGAGTTATTTGGCAATGAAGGGGGTATTTATACCTGCGATCTGTTTCATGACGATCAACCCACACCAATCCACACCCGCAGCAACAAGCCGTTTGTTTCAATCCCTTATTCACTAGAAATGAACGACACTATCGCCTTTGTGGTGAATAAAATTGAACCCAGACGCTACGGCCAAATGCTGAAAAACAACTTTGACCGACTTTACGCAGAGGGTGACGAGTCAGGCACTATCATGTGCATTCCAACCCATAATTATCAGGTATCTTGCCCACATAGAATGAAAGCCTATGAAGAAGCCCTAGATTACATCACCAGTCACGATGATGTGTGGATCACCACAGGCAAAGAGATTGCCGATTACTACCTAGAGCATTACTACGAGCAGGCAAAAGCAGATATCGCGCAAAAAGGGGCTGCACACAAAAGGACGGCAATATAATGGCATTGGATAAAACATACCTTGAATACGCCCATCGCAGTCACGGCATGGATCACGACCGTTATGACTGGTCAATGCTCAGCGATCGACCTGCCGTTACTTGGCCCGGGGGCAAAAAACTTGCGCTATGGGTAAATGTGCCACTGCAGTTCTTCCCGCTGGATCAAAAAGGTGAACCGTTTAAAATTCAAGGCGGCATGACCATGCCCTACCCTGATTTACGCCATTTTAGTTTGCGTGATTACGGTAATCGCGTGGGTATTTTTCGTTTTTTAAAAGCGTTCGACAAATACGGCGTCACGCCGACCTTTGCCATGAACACAGAACTGGCCAAACGTAACCCTTACCTGCTTAATACGATAAAAGAGCGTGGCAATGAAGTGATGTGCCACGGCATGCACATGGACGCCCTGCACTATGGCGGCCAAGACAAGCAAATAGAAGCCCAATTAGTGCAAGATTCATTGACGCAATTGCGCGAGTTGACTGAGCAAAACGTCACCGGCTGGTTAAGCCCTGGGCGCAATGAGAGTGAGAATACCCCAGAACTATTAGCAGCCAACGGTGTGAGATATTTTTGTGATTGGGTGAACGACGACATGCCTTACACTTTTAACACCCAACAAGGTAATTTATGGGCCATGCCCTTATCTAATGAATTAGACGATACCTTTATCATGCTCAACAACCTGCACAGTGAAGAGGCCTACGCTGAGCAAATGATCGATGCCTGTGACTATTTGCTCAAAGAGGCAAACGAGCAAGGTGGGCGCATTTTAAGTTTGAATATTCATCCTTGGATGTTAGGTCAACCCCATCGCATAGCTGCCCTTGAACGGGTACTGGAATATGTGATGGACCAAGATGTTTACAGTGCAAGTGCTAGCGACATACTCGATGCATTTACGTCGCAGCTAAAGGCCCCTTAAACACCTTGAAGAATAAAAGTGCCCCGCGAAGCCTGCATGTTTGGCTTCGCGGACATTGATCCCCCCAATTAAAAACCTGCTAATCGGCGTAACTACTGCCAATCGCCCTAAACGGCATTTCCAGTTCTAGCTCAGGTACTTGCAAGCCAACCCAAGCTGGAAAGGTATTGCTATTTGGCCCTGGAAATAAGGTGTATTCGTTAGCCCAAGGGTAACGTTTAACCGCCGCAGTGACTTTGGGTATAAGCTCTGCGGCTTTATCCCCTTGAATCGATAAAACTTTATCCGGCTTTGCCCCGTACCAAAAACGATCCGGCGTTTCAGTTTGGTATTCTCGTAGTGCAGGTAAACCCTCTTTTACCCGCCAACCAACCACTTCATATACTGTGTATTCAGGATCGTTTTCTTGCTTCACCGCCAGCCAAGTATGCACAGCAAACCAACCTCGCCAACTAAACGCATCAGCAGCGTACACCTCGATCGACGCTTGGGTATCAATTGTTGGGTCAAGGGCAAGACCTGCAGGCTCACGAGACGCCGTGCGCCAATCGCTGGCAGTACAGGCTACCAACAGACTTATCATTGCCATCAAAACTATTGCTTTCATTCATTCACACCTTGGATATCTTTATTATGTGTCATTTTTTAACGGGTTAATAAAGCAAATTTACATAGCCAGTGCAACGAAACAACTGTTACCAATTTCGTCATCGCCCAGTGATACCCTGACTTTTGATTGCTAACGTAATTTGTTATCGAAAAACATCACATGCACCAAACGAGTCTATCCAGACGCTTTAATTGACGAGACGATAACATGAAGGGATAGGTATTAAGCCCCTACCTCAAAGGTATGGATATGGAGGTAGTGGCTCATGCACAGCGTGGGGAAGTTGCCGTGGGCTAAATAAGTGGCGCAAGATAGTGGCTCAAAGTACTCATACTGGCAGCTTGTTATCTACGCACTGCATCGGGCAATACTTCGGTACGCAATGCCCGCTCAGGGGCACCATAGTCGACGTGTAAATCCCATCCGTTGAAGACGATGACCAAGTCCAGTGCAGGAATGACTGTGAGCCGCTGCCCCCCAAAACCAAAGGCTGAAAAAGCAACGGTGTCGGCAGTGACCGGATTCGGTAGCCACCATTGATAGCCATACCCAGCATTGCTTTCATCATCATCTGGTGCTCGATCGATGACATGTCGCTCTGTTGATTGCCGAACCCAGCTCTGACTTACCACCCTTTTGTCCTTCCACTTTCCATTGCGTAACATCAAAAGCCCGACTCGCGCTAGGTCATGAGCCGAAAGGTATAGCCCCCCCATGCTGTCGACCTCGCCATCTGGCGTGATTTTCCAGTAATAAGACTCTATCCCGATTGGATCGAACAGGTGTTCCTCGGCCCATTTATCCAACCTTTGTCCTGTCGCCTCTCGAACGATTTTACCGAGAAGCACGCTTACCCCGTCATTGTACTCAAAGAATTTACCCGGCTCCCTTTCCATTGGGTGGTTAAGAATTAATTGTATCCAGTTATCTGCATTCTCAAGAGCGACAGTGCTATTGAGTGGGTCTTGGTAATCGCCTTCGGTCTGCCATTCAATTCCACTTTGCATTGTCAATAAATCTTTAATCGTCATCGAAGCCCGTCGTGAGTCGGACTTGTCGAACTCATAGGCCTCAAAATATGGAGAGACAGGCGCATTTACCCCTTGAATATGCCCAGCATCAATTGCGATCCCAAGGGCAATGGAGGTCACGCTTTTTGTTACTGACTGAAGAGAGTGAAGATCGCTTCCCTTATAATATGGGTGATAGTACGCATCTTCATAACCAAAGATGGGATTTCGTGTATTTAAGCCTATCGTTTCTTCTGGGCTTACATTGGCAGCGATAGCGGTATAGTCTCGCTTAATTTTCTCGTCTACCACGATGCGTCCATTTCGAATGAGAATAAAATGATTCACACGTCCGTATTTGTCTGATTTAAGCTGCTCGACAAATCGGTTAAGCATAACCGGATCGATACCTTCAGCTTCAGGTGATGAAGTGTCCCATTGCTCCTCCGGCCAAGAGTAAGAAGCTGTGTTTTTCTCAGATGATTTTTGCGACTGAGCACATCCAACGTTAAGCAGGGTGAGCGCGCAAATTGCCACAGCAAAAATTCGATTCATTTGTAGAATTCCCAATACAGTGATATTTCAAATTAATTTTTGAGTATAGACGTTCTGTTCATTTAACAAAGAATCAGCTAGTTACATGTGTGTAATTACCGTCGGTAAGCGTTTGAGATGATTACCTCGATGCGTTATTTGAAGCAAAGGTATGTGATGCATGGATTAAAGAACCGTAACGTTTTATAGGTTGTTAGTGACTTTGTGCTGTGAGCTCAACTGGTGAACACAGGCCAACTCCAAAAGCGGACGGTCAATACGTGTCACTGACAAACTCGTTAGGTTAAAAAATTAGTAGCGGGGGGAGTACATAGAGGACGAGCAAGTGCAGGCGCTGTTGCGAGACGTCAGCGACGTAGTTATCTCAGTGAGTTAGGTACGGCATCATTCATTTTTTATGCGCCCCGTGGAGCAAACGTTATAATTGCCATGCCTAAGAGTGCCACGCCAGAGCCCACAAAATCCCATGTAGATGGACGAATACCATCGACAGCCCATAACCACAAAATGGCCATAAAAATATAAACACCACCATAAGCAGCATAAACTCTGCCTGCCGCTGTTGGGTGTAACGACAGTAACCAAGCAAATACAGCAAGACTGACAGCAGCCGGCACCAGTAACCAAACCGTTTTATCCTCGCGTAGCCAAAGATAAGGCAGGTAACAACCTATAATTTCTGCCAAAGCAGTAATGATAAAAAGGCCTATTATTTTCAATTCGGGCAAAAGATGGTTCCTCTATAGCGTTGCACATAACAACTCATTCTAACAAATCCTCTCATAAACTTATGCGGAAACAATAATATAGATATCCATGGCGCTATTTGATGCAGTTTATCAAGAAGGGCAACGTTGTCTTTTCCAAGATTAGGGAAAAATACCACTCGTCATCGGCGCGTGGTATCAATAAAAGATTAGAAAGAGATCTCAGGAAAAGAGCGACAGATTACAAGGTGAATTCAATCAACGGTTATGCGTCTCGGTTTTGACTTTGATATGGCTAAATGCTCTTCACCTAACGAGACCGTCTATACATCAACATTGCTTACGATATTTTTTTATTTTTCAGCGTCGCTAACTCTCTTGATTTAGTTTTTAACACCTTAATTCTAGCACCGTACCAATTAGCCATAGGCGCCGCCGCAATACCGTGAATTAACGTACTCATCCATACGGCATTAATCGCTACTATCAATATTGAGTGACCGTATTCACCTAAAATATCTTTAGAAATAATAAGTGCAAAAAGTGCGGTTGCTAGACCTCTTGGACCAAAAAAACCCATGAATACGCGCGTCAGTGTTTTTGCTTTAGTACCTATCAATGAAAAATAAATCGCAAGGGGACGAACAACAAATATACTGACTAAAATATAACCTACAACCGGGAGCGTTAAATGCCCTATAGCAGAAGGGAGAAGCCCGAGGCCGATAATAACAAACGAAGTCCATATTAATATTTGTCCTTCACTTTCAGTAAATTGATAGATAAATCGACAATGCCCTTTTACAATATTACCAAACGCTAAACCAGCAACAAACGCTGAAATAAATCCATTTCCACCCAGTAACGTCGCCATTAAATATGATGTGCCGGTAAGGGCTAAAACACCTATTCCCTCATATACACTTGATGATACTTTTTTTGACTCTGTGTATAAAAATAAACGCCCGCTCGACCAGCCCATAAATACGCCAACCAATATACCGACAAATACTTGGCTGAACCCAAACACTAACCATGATATTTCTTTTTCTTGAGCTCCAGTTTCCATAGCAACTATACAAGCAAAAAATAGAATAATCGGTAAAGCGAGCCCATCATTTAAGCCGCTTTCAACTGATAAACTTTGTCGCTCGTTTGTAGGCACACTTTCATTGCTAACAACAGCTTGACCTAAAGCCGCATCGGTTGGTGCTAAAATAGCAGCAATTAAGGCCAACATTAGCCATGGCCATTCAGGGAAAAACAAGTAAGCAAAGCCAGTTCCAATTAAAATACTTAATGGAAGGCCTATTAATAACATTCTCAGCGGCCAAGTATTTTGCCTTTTTAGCCTACGTAAGTTTATTTGTGAGGCGTCTAAAAATAACAAGACAACTAGCGATATCTCAGCGATTAAGTACACGGTTTCATGCGCATCACTTACATCAATCAATCCAAATTGAGCGACAGTAAAACCAATACCTAAAAACACCATTGGCGCCGTGATAATGGTTGTAGACAGCTTTTTTGCCAGCATAGAGTAAGCGCTAACTGAAAAAAGAAGAATCAGTAATCCTATTTCCATTGGGGCTCCTATTAGGCATGACTTGATATTTTGATTAGAAAACATCAAGGATGGAGCACGTTATAGTGACTCAACACCATTGATTGAGTTAATTTGCATAAGTTTATTTTTAACGCTTAATCTAAAATGTAACCGGCTTTTGGCCGGCTACATTTTACCTCTAGCGTACGAAAGTCTGCATAAAGGTTAATGAGCTGCTGCCCGCTTGGCATCTAAACCCAGCAACTTATCAATAGATAAAAAGCCGGGTCCACGAGCAAAAATCACTAATAATGAAACAGCCCACCAGGATGCAGGGTTAATCCAATGATCTAATGTGGGGAAAACAGCAAGCTGAATAAACATTGTCATGCCAATAAGGCCTAATGCTGCAAAGCGAGAAAACAAGCCGATGATTAATAATATTGGCAGTAGTACTTCAACAACACCTGCAACAACAGCGAGTGTTTCTATTACCTTTACAATGAATGAACCGTCGACATAATCTAATGTTTCTGGATTACAGAGTTGTAATGCACCCGCCCTAACGGGATCTGGGCAAAAAAATTCGTATTTAAAAAGGTCATATTTATCAACATTGAATTGTAAAAAGCCATCCCATTTACTTAATCCCGAATCAAGGAATACTTTGCCGACCATAAAGCGCAGAAAAAACAGCGCCAAAGGCTCTAAAAACCGTGATAGCTGCTCTCCCATCTGCACGTATAGCAGTTGTATTTTTTTTATCATTCCCATGTGTATTCCTTATTTATTTTTGTAATCTGTGCTAAATATTTTCGATTTCTAATAATTCATTTTGTAAGCATGCTGTAAAAGCATCACTCACTTCAAAGTTTTCATCTAGCATTAGTGCGGCATCGAAAGCCTCACCGAGCGACCCACTCTTCCCTTGTAGAGCCTGCATAAGTGCGACCTCTGCGATAGAAAGTGAACGGGCTTGTACTGCACCTTGCAAACGCCATAACATAACGATATTACTAGTAGAAAATTCCGTACTAAGTACGTCATTACTGTTTGTTTTTAGCGAAATCCATTCAGCAAAGGCTTCATCATTCACACGAAGCAATAACACGCTGGGGTTGAGCTTGACACTAAGCTCGGTAAGCTCATTACCTTGCTCCATGAGTTGAGCAACATACTCTACCGTTAATATTTCACTTGAGTCGGCACTCATCAAACTCATTAACCACGCATAATCTAAGTGCGCGATATCAGTTAAATTCACGTATAAATGGGCTGTACTTTGCTTACTTACAGTCAGTTCCAAGGTATCTTTGTTTTCGAGTGCAGCACCACTCATAAAGTCAGTTACAACATCAGGAAAATTTTCTCCATATCCAACCAAAGTGCCTTGCTCTGGTGGAAAGTGGTCAACATAAAGTCGCGCCATTTTTCGAAAACTCTCACGACCCATTTTTTTTTCACACATAGGAAAATTAGCCGTTAATGCATCAACGCAGCCTTTATAAAAACCATTGCGATACACAGCCAAACGCTTAATGTGTGATGCGTTTTCGCAAAAATGCGCCATTGCACTTGGATCACCGCTGCGTAAATAGCGTGTAAAAGCATCAATATATTGATGAGTACTCATTAGCGAACCAATTCTTTATAAGGCGCATTTAAGCTCTTTTTTAACTCGCATTGATTCAAATAGTCTTGCGCTGTTTGACGTTCGCTCATCAGTTCATCAAACGCCGGAATATTAGCATCTCGCTCAACGAGTACAGGTCGATGACCAAATAAGGCTAGAGCTTGCTCCAGTAGCGTCCACACAGGAGGTGCTACCGCTGCAGCATGGCTGTCAATTAATAACGACTGACCAAGGGCAGGATCAGGATCGTGTCCTGCAATATGTATTTCTCCGACGAGGTCGGCTGGGATCTGCGTCAGGTAATTCAACGCATCAATACCCGTGTTTTTACTGCTGATGTATAAATTATTAATATCGATGAGCAAGCCGCAACCTGAGCGCTTAGCTGCCTCAACTAAAAATTGAGGTTCATCCATATCACTTATAAAATCTAAATAGTTACTTGGATTTTCAATTAAAATAGACCGACCAATACCTGACTGGTAACAATCAATACCATTAATTAAAGACTGAAGGGCGTCTTGAGTGCGAGGTAAAGGCATGAGATCCGCAAAGTATTTACCCTCTGATTTAGACCATACAGCATGCTCAGATACCAGTGTCGGTTGAAATTCATCAATCAACGCTTTCACTCGTTTAGTATGTGCAGACATGGCTTGATGATCAGAGCCTAGCGAACCACCAACACCATGAAAACTGAGATTATAGTTTTCACGAACCGCTCTCAGATAGTTTAATCGTGGTCCACCTGCAACAAAATAGTTTTCTGTGTGCACTTCAAACCAAAGATTATGATGTGAAGATGGCTTTTTAACTGGTAAAGCTAATATATCGTCAAGGTGTTCAGGTTTTAAACTTAGACCTGCACCTAATTCCTCCCCAGCAACAATATGCTGGGGAGAGCACAATTTATTACCCTTCAAGCGAGCCTGTTCCACTTGGAGTTACAATTGACTCGCATACGCCTTTCGGTGCATATGTCCACGCATTAGCTTGAAAGTCTGAAGTTGAAGTACCTTCACAACTAGTACCTGCACCTGCTTTACAATCATTCTCACCCGCTAGAGCAATGCCATAACATTTGTCTTTACGTCCACGAACTTTATCGCCAGCTAACCAGCCTTCAAATTGCTCTTGTACTTTTGCTGAAGCACCTTCTGCAATTTTTAATTGGCTATTAGGGCCTGCCACTGCACCTGTACTTAAAACGGCTACTGATGCGCCAATTAATAAAGCGGTCGTTAAATTTACTTTTTTCATTTGTATGCTCCTGATTTAAATATTATTTCTTGTTTTATCTATGGTTGTTAAAAACAAATTAAATAACATCCACATTCTCATAAACAAGTACAATAGGTATAAGCGGTATCGCTGTTTTATCAATTTAATAGACCTATTCTTCTTATAAAAAATTTCAGATCATTTGTTATCAATGTGAAACCTTTCTGCAACAACAAAGTAAACGCAATGAATACAACTTGTTAACGAGAAAACACAAAATAACGGCGAGATCTAAATGAAAAAATGATGAGTGTGGTAAAAATCATGGGAAGTACGATGATTGTTTTGCATATAGCAATAATTGCTAGCATACCGCCTAATCCTGCATTTAATCGGGCGGTTTAGCGGTTAGCTGCAGCAGAAAACCGTAAAAAAATAGCAATAGTGGCCTGTATAAGTAAGATAATTGTCATGGGCTATTCAATGTTCAGAGGTGGACTGCAGAAATGGAGTGCAGAGGTGGAGTGCAGTAGGAGACGACCAAGGCTACAAATTAGCTATTGCCGCCTAGTTTCATGTTAGTTGCTTTTACTTTCAACATACTGTTTAAAGTTTTCGAGGATCATCAACCAACCTTGTCGCTGCTGTTCACCTGTGTTTTCACATTCTGCGTCGAATGTTTCAATTAACTTTGTACCGCCTTCAATCTCTGTAAATGAGATTGTCACTTCACGATTATCCGCAAGTTTATAGCTGATACTTTTAAGCGGTTTAATTTCCGTAAACTCACCTTCAAAGTCGAAGCCCGTTGTTCCGTCTTTGGCTTGCATTCGATAATTAAATCCGCCGCCTACCATTAAATCGACTTGAGCTGATGGGCAAGACCAGTCGCTGGTGGCAAAATTCCAATTTTTAATATCTTCAGGGCTGACCCAAGACAACCAAACCACATTTAATGGTGCATCAATAATTTTTTCTATCGAGATTTTCATATGGACTCCAGAGTCTGATTAAACGAACAATTAACGGCTCGGCTCCGCGGTGTACGACAAGCATGAGCTTGTTATGCATTTCGGTCCCTAGTTCCTAATCGCAAATGCCAATCCGCAAGCGACTCTTGCGGATACTCTTTAAAAAATTTGTCGTGTGGTCCACAATAAAGTTCAACCCAACTCGCTTTTGAGCCCAACATCATATGAGTGCGCTCAGGTGGTACAGGTAGATCAGTATCAATTGCAGAAGCAAATGGGTGAACAAGTTCTGGCCATCTCGGGTTCCACTGCCAGAGCGCGCTGCCGCACTTATTACAAAAATGCCGTTGTCCGGGACTCTCCTGAGTTTCTCCGGTTTCGGAGTTTTTGATAATCGCTTGGTAGACACTGATATATTTCTCACCCTCAACTTTTAGTGTCTCAAAGTTTCCGCCTAGGTTAATAGCAAAACCGCCGCCGCCGGCAGTTTTCCGACAGATAGAGCAATAACAGTGGTTAAATGGATAGGGATGGTCGGATAAAACGCTGAAGTGGACGCTACCACAATGACATGATCCTTCGAGCTTCATTATTTATCCTCTGAGTTTAGTAAATGCATAAGGCTTGGGTAATTGCGGAAAAAGCCGCAGGTTTTTGGCGTCGTATTACCCATTTGTTATGGCTAGCCTCACGCTGGCTTATTCTAATTTAGCATGCCCTTTCAGCAGCGTTATCGTAATCGCGCCATTCCGTGGATCTCGTTCAGACCAACTCTGGCCAAAGTCACGATCTTTTAGAAGAAGACAAAATTCCTTTAGTGGACTCGTTGGCTGGGGTAACGTAGTTGCGCACATACTATCTTTGGTAACCCGCCATGTTCCAGTACTACTTGCCCCACCCTTACCTGAGTGTTTGAAGGTACCGCCTGATTCAAAGAAGATAATGCTTGTGCCATATTTATTGATTATTTTGAGTGAATTACCAGAAATAAGTTTGTGGGTTTCTGTGACGTCGGTTTCTGAGGAATGTGCATATTGATAGTTACCCACATTCAGAAACACAACCCAAATAAAAAATTTAAAAACCCTCACGATACGCTCCATGTCACATCCTGTTATTAACGTTATAGCCCCTCATGCATAGGCCAAAATAAGTGACGAAAGAGCAAAAGCCAACTGTTTTTTCGTCTTTAAACGATGTTTTAACGACGTATTAGCAACCGTTAATAACGCTCAAGTTATCAAAAGAAGCCACAACGAACACAGGAAACAGGAAAGCATCCATCAAGAATGCAGATTTCCCTGAGGCATATGCTAAAGATAGATAGCGCTTGTAGGTATAAGAAAAGCAAGCCACTCAGGCATGGCACAGAGATACGATAAATTTAAAGCTGAATTAGAAAGATTAACGGGGAAATGCTTACATAGCTCACCACCAAGTGGTGAAATCAGGTTGGCGCAAAAATAACTTAATCGTCTACTGACCTAGATAGTTCTATATCTACCCCAATTAAAACAAGTAATAATGGCGTTAAGTGCTTTTTCGGCCATTAAAAAATAACCTTCACCTTACGAATGGGAAACTGATTTATGATTACTTTGCACGGCTTTGCTGCTAGCAACTATTACAACCTAGTAAAACATGTACTGCTATATAAACAACTGCCATTTCAAGAAAACCTTCTTTACGGCGGTAGTGACGAATTACTAGCAATCAGTCCCGCGGGCAAAGTACCTGCTATCACAACAGCTGACGGCCTTTATCTTTCAGAGTCGAGTGTTATTTGTGACTTTATCGAAGAGACTTACCCTGCAACGCCACTGTATCCAGAAAATGCTGGTGAACGTGCGGTTGTGCGTCAAATTATGAAAATTGCAGAGCTTTATTTTGAACTACCAAGCAGGCGCTTTATACCTTATGTATTTTCAGGCGCTGAAATTCCTGAATTAGTTAAAGGGGAGGTACGCCAAGTACTAAACCGTGGCGTGACGGCCTTAAGTCGCTTGTGTCAGTTTTCACCTTGGATCGCAGGCGAACAACTAACAATGGCTGATATCTACGTTTATTACGTCAACACCATAGTCAGCACTTTTGGCTCTAGCCAACTTGAATGGGATATACTTGCAGAGGTACCAGGAATGAAAGAGTGGAACGACGCCATGAGTCAATCTGTCATTAGCCAAAACGTAGAGGCCGATCGTCTGATCAACAAGACCGAGTTTATGCAAAAAGTGCAAGCTCAGGTTAAAGCTGCGAAGGCTAAATAGAACTGAATGATAAAAGGACCCCATACTGACATAATTAGGACGATAACAGCATAGTCAATACCACTCGTCATCGGCGCGTGGTATCCATTATAAAATGGGGCTGAATGTTCAGTGGCCAGAAAAAAGCCTCGGATTACAAGATAAAGCCATTGACGCCATAGTCTCTTGTTAGCTCTCATTTCTGAAATAGGTTAACAAGCTTAAGCCAATAGTATTTTCTTCTAGCTTTAAATTTAGAATCAAAGTCATACATTTTTTCTATCCCAAAACATTGTATTTTACCAGTCATGTCGACCGTTATAATGTTACTGCACCACACTTGATGATAACCATGAGAAGTTTGGATTGTGAACAGTAATTTGGTTATATCTGTATTCAAATGTTGTCCGACGATTCTAATATCTGTATGACCATTAGCACCTATTTCAAAAGAGTCATTATTAATAAATAAATTATCCGATAGAGATAATGTATCCATATATTCTGGTTTTTGATTGTTTTTTTCTCTACCTTGTAGGAGGATTTAGTATAACAAGCGGACGACTTTATATTTACAGGGTACGTTTTACTGTTTTTAATAACAATTATGTATGTGCTTTCAGAAGCTTTATTGTGGACAACTAACCTCTCAATTTTTAATGGCATTTGAGAATTCTTAAACCAACTCCATAAAACGGTAATAATTGCAATTAATGCCGCAGTTGAGCTTAATGCATCTACGACATATTTGTAATCTGCCATTTTTATCCTTGAGAGCTAACAAATTATTAGTGAGACCCTGCAAGCTATACTACCTTGTAAGGTAGGAGGTAGTTATGTATCGGCGCACTAATAAATATCAAAAAAATGTTAGCGAATCATACACGAACAGATCTAAAAATGAACAACGTCTTAAGCCCAGTGAGAATGTGTTAACCGAGCAAGTCATTCCTAAATTGAGGCGTGTAATCGAAATCACCGACTATGACACTGGGCAACCCGTAGTTCATCGTATTGAGTTGCGCAAATGTGACCGCATTGATTGCTATGAAGCATTTGTGGATGGTGAACTTTGCAAACGACCTGTAGGCTGGCGCAATATTTTGACAGGGGTACGTAAAGCAATGCCCAGATTAGCAAGGGCGTGAAGGTTCTTGTTTAGGTTAAAGGTTAAATTTTAGCTCCCCCTGCCAGGGTAAATATTGGGCTATCCGCTCGCTCATATATTACAACCAAGCTAAAACGCGCTTATTCCCAAGGTAAAAATCAATCAACCAAAAAAGGTTAGCCTCAGGCTAACCTTTCTGCACTTCGCTGCTGCTTGTTATATCACGGCGTTTTATTGTGCTCGCTGGCGTTTAAACTCTTCGCCTTTAACGACTTTTTTATAGCCAGTCCAGCTGGTTTCATTCGGACGGTCATCATCGGTTGGTGGCGGCATTTTGTATTTCGGCGCATGTTCGTTGATAAAGGTTTTCATGACTTCCCCCATATCATCGAAACTGTCTACTTTGCGTCCTGCTGTATGTATATAGATAGAGCCTTCACGTCCGCTCATCATCATAAAGGGTAACCAATCTGAAATACGTACCCAGCCCACATGCACGTCTGCGGTGTCTTTTTCACTGCTGGTTAAGCTTTCCAAGTCGCCTGAGAAGTTAAATAACTCAGAGGCGTGATACACACCACCTACTTGCTTTTGGTAATCGCCGCCTAAATCATTGTGATAAAAAAGCGGTACCGGAAAGGTCATCCACCAGTAATCACCATTGATGTCGCCACCGAATTTTTGTTTCCATGGTGAGGCACTGCCGTCTTCGTTACGCGGAAAGCTCGGCGGCTGGTTAACGGGATCGTTCAGCACATGGTGTACATCAACGACTTCATTGGTCCACGGGTTTTCCCATGTATCCAGTGGCTGACCCGTTTCTTTGTCTGTGTAGAGTAAAATTTCACGGGTCACTAAGCGATAAGCTTCGCCTTTTTTGCCACCGTCTACTGTGCCGCAAGTGCGCACGTTCATGCCTTCAACGTTAAAAATATGTTTGTCGACCTCACCTTGGCGGCGAGAAAAAACCTTGCCTTTCCACCAGTAAAAAACCGGCTTATCATCAATGGTTGAACATTGAATTTTACGCATCGCGGTGTTGGCGCCCTCAGGCGTATTTAAATCAATTTTGGTGGCGGCAAACGCACTGTTAAATGAGGCACTTGCCAGCAAAAGAAGTGATGCCAGTTTGAGTTTTTTCATGTGTTCCATTCTCTTATTTTTGACCTTAGCTAGACTAAGTGATCCCTATTTTGGCGCATTGAGAATTATCAATTTGCGCCTATGATTTTCCACACACCGGTAGCCTGTAAAATAATGTTTTTATTAGTAAATATTTGCCCTTGTGCAAAAATAACGCTTCTGGTTTTACGCACCACACTGCCCACCCCAAACAACACGTCACCCGCTTTACCGGCGGCAATCAAATTGCTGTTTAAGTTGATGGTGGCAAAACGAATATCATGGCCTATTTCGTCGCCAATGGCGCGATAAATAATATAGTCGGTCAGTGCCAGTGTCACGCCACCGTGTACTACCCCCTCGGGATTCAGGTGATGCGCCTCTATTTTGAGTGCTCGGTGCATAACGCCATTGATGCGTTTCTCAAAAAATGGCCCCATGTGCGCCGAAAACCCATCTTGCTTTTCGCATTGAACAAAGCTGCTATCAAAGTGAATATCCGTCATTATGTAAACCTCCCTGGGCGTTTTTCGGTAAAGGCGGCAGCGCCTTCTTTAAAATCATCGCCGTGAAACGCATTATCGAATACCCCCTGAATAGCTACTGCTTCGGCTTCGCTGGGCCTTTGCGCACAAACGTAAACTAACGTGCGCTTTGTGCCGCTCACAGAATAACCGCTTACGTTTACTATTTGTTGCACCAAAGACTCGGTGGCTTCACTGAGGTTTTCCCGCTCAACCACTTGTGTGACTAATGCCCAATTTTGGGCCGTATCGGCATCTACTTTTTTACCTAAATACAGCAGCTCTTTGGCTCTGGGCAAGCCGATTAAGTCCACTAGGCGTTTGGTGTCTGCCACGCTGTATAATAAACCTAGTTTAGACGGCGTAATGGCAAAACTCGCCTCGTTCACTGCCACTCTGAAATCACAACACATGGCCAGTCCCATGCCGCCGCCCACACACACACCGTTTATCTTGGCGATGGTGGCAAACGGCAACGCCGCTAATTTTTGCTGGGCCGATTGAACAATCTCATTACTGGCAGCAAATGCTTGTGGGTTACTTAACATGCCTTGTAATTCAGTGATATCAGCGCCGGCGCAAAAGGCTTTCTCACCGGCGGCGCTAAGCACTAAAACCCGTATGGCTTTGTTGGCAGCGAGCGAATCACAGGCATCCGCAATGGCTTGCCACATCTCCTGGGTTAACGCGTTGTATTTGTCAGGCCTGTTCAGGTTCAAATACGCGACTTTTCCCTTAATATTCAAGGTCACTGTTGACATAAATCAATAAGCTCCGGTGTCGGTTTAGCACAAGGTTGCGTTGTGCGGTGCATTACGCCAAATTATCATGTATTCATCGCGACTTTAAATTGCGATTTAGCAATTTTCCCTTAACAAAGAGCACATTATGAGTGATCCCCTTTTAGGTCCCGTCGTCGGCGCAACACTGTTAGCGCCTCATCTTAAATTTGCCAGCCATTCTTACCAGTCTGGTATGGGGTACACGTTAGTTCGTGAAGAACGTGTCTCACAAGAAATGTGCGACTTGTGGAACGCCCCTGCTCTGTTGAATAACCCAATGCATATTTTGGCTGCCGCTAACGGCCATGCTTGGTTACGCATAGTGGAAGACAGAAATTGCACCACAACTACCCCCTTAAAAACACAAGGCTGGATGGCCCTTGAGGTGAACGTGGCCAACGTGGATGTTATCCGCAAAGAGATTGACACCACAGTCTTTAAAATCATCGGCGAACCAGCCTACTTGCAAATCAGTGATGCCATTAAAGCCATGCAAGTCATTGGCCCCTGTGATGAAGTAAGCTACATCACTCAAATCGATAAGCCCGTGCCACCGTTTAACCTTCCCATGACGCAAGCGCGCACGGGCAGTTTGTTTATCCCTGTGCTGTGTACGCGAAACCGAGATGCTAGCTTGGCTTTTTACGAAGCGTTAAATCAGGTCACTGGCCTAAAATTTGATACCAAGGTCACTGTATTAAATAACGCTTGGGATCATGATATTGAACACCAATACCCTGTTGCCACCCTGCAACTCGCTGGCAATTGTTTATTTGAAATTGATCAGGTAACCCACGCTCACCCCAGCGCGCTCAACGCGGGCTCCTTGCCCTCAGGTATCGCCATGATCACCTGCATGGTGGACGACATTGAATTTGCAGCCAAGCAACTAAAATTACCTATTTCCCATATAAGCAATGCGTACTACCCCAGTGTAAAAGTCATATTGGCTACCGGTCCAGCGGGGGAATTAATCGAACTGGTTGAGCGTCCTGTTAGCTAAGCCCTTTATTGCTCAAGCCATTAACTAAAAGGGCCAAATCACATCGATTGGCCCTTTTTTTGTGGTGACCTGGTATTGCTCTGTTTTTGGTTTTACCTTGGGAGATAAACCAAAAACCCGAACTAAGCCGGGTTTAGGTATTTATCAGCAAATGCTCATCACACAACGTTCGTTTAAAACACACGCCATCTTTGAACCAATGCCACGTTCTGGCGCGATGTTTTTTGTCGGCCCCCATCACAATGCTTTCATAGAACCAGGCGCCTGGTTCGTCTTTACGTTCAAGTTCGAGTAAAAAAATATTGGGGCTGGCAACCCAACCAAAACCTTTAAAGGTATCTGTGTCCCAATAGATTTTATCGTCTTTTATGATGCCATCAAACGCCACATTAAACACACGGCCGTCGTCCCAAGTAAATTGGTTTCGCTGTATGTACACTACAGGCCCTTCGACGGGAAACACGCATTCCACCTGACTCCGATGAAAATCCAACGTTTGACCTTGGCTATCAATATGTCGGTAGGTGCCTTGCCATATGCCAGCATGTTCAAGCACAGCCGGCATGAGTTTATTAAGGGGGTTGCTCATGGGGCATCCTCAAGAAAAGAAAGAACTTCATTTGCCACATCCACAGGATACGCGTCTAAAAACCCCGCGCCCCAGTGCATGTAATCTTTGCGCAGACCAATTTGTAAATATTCATCAACCCGTTTGCTGTGCTCGTGCATATCATCATTTAAATTCATCACCAGTAACGGCTGGGCAAGTTGTTTTATGTTGTCAATATAGCGCTTTGCATGCTGAAATGCGGCCATGTGACCCCATTCGTAAGCGTCACCGCCACGTAAATTTTCTGCCATGGAATCGGCGCACATCTGCAAGGTCATTCCTGGGCCGCGATGTTCGAGAATACGCTGCCACATAATGGTAAATCGCGTGCCTGCTTCATCAATCGGCAAAGGGGCATACATATCGCAAAACGTCTGTATTTCTTCATCACGGAAAATTGGGGCGGCAATATTAATGACTTTGTTTACCCGTAAAGGAAATTGCCGAGCAGCGCACACAGACACCATGCACCCGGTATGATAACCAAGCAAATCAACGTGTTGAATATCGAGATGATCCAGCACTTGCCACATAGCTCGGGCATAGTTTTCAATCGTCGCCTGACGTTCATCAGTGGGTAGACTCGACTCGCCGTAACCTGGATAGTCAATGGCAATCACCAGTCGGTCTTTGGCTAAAAACGGCATGACATTCTGATATGACCGACTCGATTTAGACACCATATGCAAACACACAATAGCAGGCTTGGTCGAAGCCTTACCTGCCATGCGGAAATGGAGCTGACCAAACTGGCCAGCAGTAAAGTGCCGTGTCACGTTAGGAATATGCATAAAAACTCCTGTGGTTCACGTCTTAGTTCGAATTGCTTGGAATAACCTTCCCCTAAGGAGAGTGTTAAAAACGGTACTCGAAATCCGCACCCCAAGTCAGTGGATCAGCAGCGTATTGGGAGAAATCCCCGGCAACCGCCGCTCTTGCATACACTTCATCACTGAGGTTTTTACCCCACAGTGCCACGGCCCATTTTTCATCATTAGGCTCATACGCAATACGCGCATTAATAATGGTACCCACTGAGGTAAGTGCATGAGCAGGTGCATTGGCAACGAGACTGTATGAGTCATCCTCAAACGAGAAATCAATGCGGCTCGTTAGCTCGCCTTCTCCTACTGGCATTCTGTGGGTAAAACCAATCGTGCCTTTATAATCAGGGGCATTTTTAAGCTCTAACTTTTTAGCACATTCAACCGAGACTTCGCCATTACAACCAGGGCTTGAACCGTTGTTGGTTAAGCCGCCAGCTTGGGCCAATGTGAGTTTTTTGTATTCGCCATCGATTGTGCCCAAGGTCGCATTGATCGTAAGGCTTTCAGATACTTCAAACAGGGCTTCTAACTCAAAGCCACTGATTTTTGTTTCATCTACGTTAAAGCGCGTAAAACCAAGCCCTGGCACAGTAGAAGCGATTTGCAAATTATCGTAATTGTTGTAGAAATAAGTGGCATTTAAACGTAGACGGTTATCCAATAAATCACTGCGCACACCCACTTCAAATGCATCTAGCTCTTCTTCTTCAACGGGCAAAAAACAGGCGACTTCAACCGCAAAGCAATCCGGTGACCATCCACCGCTCTTAAAGCCTGTCGAGTAAGACACATATCCCATGATCTCTTTACTGAATTGATTGTTTAAGGCGATGTTGTAAGTCGTGTTACTAAAGTCGAGATCCTCATTACGATTGCCACCACTGACTAACATCAAGGCGTCAATTTCTTTGCTTTCATCGGTATAACGAATACCCGTTGTTAGCGTTAACGTCTCATTGAATTCATAGGTACTTTGCAAAAATGCGGCATAGGCTTCGGTTTCAATACCTAATTCAGAAGGAAACACAAATACCGAGTCCATTTGCACATCCTCGGTAAAGTAGTACACACCCGTGACAAAATTAAATGCCCCTTGGTAATTAGAACTTACGGTAATTTCTTGGCTGAATTGGTCTTGGTCAGTCTGCTGGGTATACGGGAAACCAATTCGGCTGGATAAATCGTCTTCCATTTGGCGATAACCCGTTAAAAAACCAATGTCATACTCACCCATTTGGCCTTGCACGTTTAATGACAAGCCACTGGTTTCAACTTCGCTACGGTAATCGTTAAAGCAACCAATACTTAAAAACGCAGCAGGTGTTGCCGCTGAGCATGTCACCCCAGGCACAGGCTCCACAGTAAACAGGTTGTCGTCCGCATCGTTTGCTTCTGCCACACTGTCTGGTACCGGATCTGAATTATCTTTGGTGTAATCAAAGGCAAGGTTCATATTCCAGTCTTCGTTGAATTCGTTATACAAGGCGATACGGAATGCTTTGGTCTCTTTTTCGCCCGCTTCAGTACCCGCTTGATCGGCAAAGTCACCATTTGGGTTGACCGTATGAAACCCGTCTCTAGACTTACTTAATACTGTGGTACGAATGGCCGCAGTATCTGACAAGCCAAAGTTTCCGGTAAAGCGCCCGTCTAAACGCCCGTCACTGCCTACTGTGGCTTTCAGTAAACCATAATTTTCATTTAACTCTGGGGCTTTACTGATAAGTTTAATCGCACCACCGTTCGAGTTACGTCCGTATAGTGTCCCTTGAGGGCCACGCAGCACTTCCACTCGCTCTAAATCGACTAAGTCGAATAGAGCCCCCACCTGACGACCAACATATACGCCATCGACATAGACACCCACAGCTGGGTCAGCTGATACCCGAGATTCATCTTCGCCTACCCCGCGTAGAAATATTCGTGCGCCGCTAGCGGTACCCGTATTCGTTGCCAAGCTGATATTCGGAATTGCATATTGTAAGTCCAATACATTGCTGACTTGTTTTAACTCTAAATCGGCCGCACCAATGGCGGTAACCGCTACGGGGACTTCCTGAATGGACTGAGCACGTCTTTGTGCGGTAACCACGATTTTCTCTAGCTCTTTACCCTTAGCACCTTCAGTTTCTCCGGCGTCTTGCGCCATAACAGGAGAAATAGTCGACGCTAATACTGCAGCAATCGTGGTAGCAAGGTACCCCTTCTTTATAAACGTACTCATGATGTCCCCTTTATATTATTGTAATGTCAAATGAGCCTAATGACATATTATTATATCAATGGGCAAAGTCAAGGACCAGAATAACTTGGGTAAAAAACCCAGCTAAATAACGTCTAACTTTATGATTTTTATAAATTAAATATCAAAAAACCGAGTAATACAGAAGGTTTCAGGTAAGTTAACACTCCTGATTTAGGCCAGATTGATTAGACCAAATAACCCATTCAGCTAGAGTTTTAAGAACATTTAGCAGTAAAGGATGAAACACAACTGAATTCGAATAGGCTGGCACCAATCACTTCACCCGAGATATCAGAGAGATAGAAAAAGATAAGCAGCGTTTTAGCGAAAAAACACGTAATTAAAAAAACCCGTTTTTTTACGGGTTTGATATTTAACAAAGAACAGGTGACGTCTACATTATTGCTGTTTCGCGGGATGAACACCTGCAGTGTTATTTACACCTTTACCACAGCTTTCCCCATGTTTTCACCGCGCATTAAGCGACAAAAGGCTTCTGGGGCTGCCGCTAAACCCTGAGCGACATCTTCGCGAACAATAAGCTTTCCTTCATTGATGTAATTAACACAGGCGTCTACAAACTCAGCACGTCGCGGTTCAAAGTCATATACAACCAGTCCGTAAACGATTGCGCGTGCTTTTATCCACATCGCTGGCGGTGGGCCCATACTGCGGGTGGTTTTATTATAATCAGCCATTAGGCCGCACAAAATCACTCTGGCTCCCACCGCTAATCGTTCTGAGACGGTGTTGAGCATTTCGCCGCCCACGAGATCGAAGAAGATATCGATACCATTTGGGCAAAGTGCATCGAGCTGTTCGCCTAAATCGCCTTTTTTACGATTAATGCAGGCGTCGTAACCGAGGTTTTTGACCGCGTAATCGCATTTTTCGTCCGTGCCAGCAATACCAATCACAGTGCAACCATGTATTTTAGCTAACTGCCCCGCAACTGAGCCCACACCACCTATGGCCGCAGGGATCACCACAACATCACCGGCTTTGGGCTGGGCTTGCCATATCATGCCCGCGTAAGCTGTCAGCCCTGGCATACCTAAAGCAGATAACGCATAGGAAGGGTTGTCTATTTCTTTTTTCACTTTAAAGATGCTGTCGCCGTCATGTACTGAGTAATTTTGCCAGCCAGCAAAACAACGCACCACATCCCCCACGTTAAAATCAGCATGGTTTGACTCAATGACTTTACTCACGGTTTCACCGCGCATCACATCACCCGGATTCACCGAGCCTGACATATGACGCCCAGCGATTTGACTGCGCATGTACGGGTCCAATGATAAATACAAGGTTTCACATAACACTTGTTGATCACCGGCTTGTGGCATGACGCCTTTAACCAAGGCGAAATGCTCCGGCTGAGGTTGTGATTCTGGGGTTGATGCGAGCTGCACCTGCATATTCTCTTTCATCTTTACTCTTCCGATTAAGTTCTGTTTGATAACGGCCGCTTTACGACCTTTGACTCTGAAAGGCCGTAAACGCACTGGCCATTTCATTTATACCGCGCTGGACATCCGCATCACTGCGGACCCAATCCCACCATTGATTCAGCGCGTCCAGTCCGTCGGTTATGCTGTGATTGCTATATAAGCCCAAGGTGACATCCACCCACCAAAATGTGGGAGCAAGTACCATATCTCCTAAGGTTACCTGATGATTTTCAAGTGTAATATTGGCGATTAACCATTGATTGAATTTCTCTAAAGCGGTGCGCACCACGTCATGCTGCGCCTGTTGGTCAAAGGTGAACTCGGGTAACATCATGGCTTTAAAATACGGCAGTAACGCTGGGGCCAAGTGGGTATCCGTAAAGCTTGCCATCACCCTCGACTGCCCTGCTGCTAAGGGCTCAGATGGCCGATATGGATGCGCTGGAAATGCATCTTCTAGGTATTCCATAATGGCAATTGATTCAGGCAAATATTGACCATTGTCCAGTGCCAGCAAAGGGATTTTCCCTAACGGATAGGCCGCTAAAAACTCAGGCGTTTTCAATGTTAAAGTCGGTGCCACAATGTCGATTGGCAGCTGTTTTTTACGGATCAAGATACGTACCCGCGTGGCGTACGGTGAATGGTCAAGATTTATCAACTGCATCATGTGCCCCCCTTTATCTTCAGTGTTTTTATTGCTGCTAAATGCGCTATCCATTTGCTCAAACGCGAAGGTAACCTGCCTATTTACCCATACTGCTAAATTTAGTGCTGGCCATAGCCGGTGCCGCCTCGATATCAGTTATAAACGTGGCATTCCAACGATTTAAAAAACCAAACAAGGATATCACCGCAACAATTTCGACTATCTGTACTTCGCTGAAGTGGTTTTTTAAGCGCGTAAACTGCTCATCGGTGACGGCGTTGGGCACCAGTGCCGCATTACGTGCCACATCTAATGCCTCTCGCTCTGCTGGGCTAAACAACTCACTGCTTTGGTACTCCCAAATCGCCGCTACTTTTTGCTCCGTAATGCCGTGTTTAAGTGCACCGTACTGGGTATGAGCTTGGCAATATTGACAGCCGCTGGCGCTACTGGTCATCAAGCCTAATAATTTTTTCAAATCATTATCCAGCGCACTTGGCTGATAAATAGACTGCACTAATCCCAAAAACGCTTTCAACATCAACGGACTACGCGCCATGATTAAACCATCGTTTGGCGTAAACCCCATGATGTCTTCACCCGCCGTCATAATGGCCTTGAGATCGCTCGGTAATGCGTCAATAGATAAAGCTGATAAACGTGACATGGTGTTATTCTCCCGTATGAACGTGATTACAGTGCGCGCTGAAACCCTTTGGGCAAACCAGCATCAGGGGTGAAACCGTATAATGGCTCGTTCGGTAACGCGTTGGCTAAAATGTTACGCGCAGCAAATAAGGCGTCAAAATCAATTCCTGTTTTTAGTCCCATGGCTTCGAGCATAAAAACGAGATCTTCAGTGACAATATTACCACTTGCGCCCGGTGCAGCCGGGCAACCGCCAATGCCGCCCATAGACGAGTCAACCGTGGTAATACCGACTTCCACCGCGGCTAGCGCATTCGCTAACCCTTGCCCGCGCGTATTGTGCAAGTGAATACCCGTGAGGTGTTCTTTGCCCACCGCTGCCCATACTTTTTTAACCAAGCGCTGCACTTGAGCAGGATTCGCGTAGCCTGTGGTATCAGACAGGCCCACTTCGTCGCAGCCAGCTTCCATTAGCGCAACCGCTAACTCCACCACTTTGTCTTCGCTAACAGCGCCTTCTATGGTGCAACCAAACGCAGTCGATAAACCGCCTTCAAATTTTGGACGCTGATCTACAGGCAGGCTTTTCACCAATTGTGCAATACGCTTAACCTCCTCTAACACTTGCTGATGATTACGTTTCACATTACGTAAGCTGTGGGTTTCACTGACCGATAGCGGAATACTCATTTTGGTCGGTCTGACAAGGATGGCATTTTGCGCGCCGCGAAAATTAGGCACTAAAACCGCAACGGATAAACCGGCAATCTCTCTGGCGTAACGGGCCACTTCAGCGGTATCAGCTAATTGCGGTAACACGCTAGCAGGCACAAACGAGCCCACTTCAATTTCAGGCACACCCGCAGCGGCTAAGGCATCAATCCAAGCTAATTTGTCTGCTGTGGGCATGATAGTACTAATACTTTGCAGGCCATCACGGGGCCCTACTTCGCTTATTTCAATATCAAACTTTGCCATTTCTTTTCCAATGTTAGGCCTTGTTTTCGAACAAGACTGAATAATGAAATCCCCTTACTAATGAGGGATGTGCAACCGTAAAGTACGTTGCTCGAACCGTGTTACGCAATGGTTATGCGCTCTGGCAGCCCTCTCAAATTGACAAATGTTAATTCGACTCTTTTACATTTAAACTCTATTGTTATAATATTATATCATACAGACAAAAAGTAGTCTTTTCTAAAAATAACGAGTCGATTAAGAAGACTCCGTGCGTTATCAACAGAACTGGGAATAGCATTTATGACAAATTCGGTTATGACAAATTCAGCAAGATTGCCGTTAACCGGCATTAAAGTGGTTGAATTCACGCACATGGTAATGGGACCTACCGCTGGGGTTATTTTGGCCGACTTAGGGGCACAAGTGATCAAAGTTGAGCCCCTTGGTGGCGATAATACCCGGCGCTTAAAAGGCTCAGGTGCAGGTTATTTTTCGATGTACAACCGCAACAAACAAAGTGTTTGCTTGGACATTAAATCTCCCGAAGGAAAAGACGTAGCACTATCGTTACTCAAAGAAGCGGATATCTTACTGGAGAATTTTCGCCCAGGTGCAATGGACAAATTAGGCTTGGGTTACGAACACCTAAAAAGCATTAATCCACGCCTGATCTATTGCTCACTGAAAGGATTTTTAAGCGGCCCTTATGCCCATCGCACCGCGCTTGATGAAGTGACCCAAATGATGGGCGGCTTGGCTTACATGACGGGGTTGCCTGACAAGCCCATGCGCGCTGGCTCATCAGTTATCGATATAACAGGCGGTATGTTTGGCGTCATCGGTATTTTAGCTGCACTTGAAGAGCGCCATCATACCGACGAGGGCAAAAATGTGACCTGCTCTTTATACGAAACTACAGCCTTTATGGTCGGTCAACATATGGCCCAACAAGCGGTTACGGGGGAAGCCCCACCACCTATGTCAGTGCGCCGTTCAGCTTGGGCTATATACGATATATTCCACTGTGCTAATAATGAACAAGTATTTATTGGCGTGGTCAGCGATACCCAGTGGCGCATATTCTGTGAAGCATTTGCGCTGAAAGAGTTCGCCCTGGATCAGACTTTAGCCTTAAACAATGGCCGGGTTGCTCAGCGAGAGCGTATTTTACCCGTGATAAACGCCGTCTTCGCCAAGCACAGTAAAGAGGAACTGATGGCCAAATTAGAAAAATCTGGTTTGCCCTTCGCTCCTATTAATAAACCGTCTGATTTGTTTGACGACCCGCATTTAAATGCCGGTGGTTTATTGGATGTTACCCTGCCCGATGGGCATAAAACCAAGTTACCTGGTCTCCCCCTTGAGATGAACAATGCACGCATGCCACTAAGGCACGACATACCCACAGAGAAGGGTAACTCGGTGGCAACCTTAAAAGGGGCTGGTTTTAGTGATGATGATATTAAAAAGCTGTTAGCACTGGGCGTTGTTAAAGCCTAGTTTCAGCCACACGACAAACTGGCTTATACCCGGTTACATTGCTCTTTCATGAGCCAAAAAGCCGCCGGTTATTATCAGTAACCGGCGGCTTTTTTATCCATCAATGGTGTTCAAAGATGGCCCCTTGAACTGAGCAAACTTGACCTATTTCCCCATAAAAAAGAGCTGCTTTGGGCGACGACTTGCTTCAAGTTCTTAACACGCTAAGCAAGCCACGGGTATTGTGCTTGGTAAGTGTGCTTGAAGTTTTCAATTTTGGACTTTGACTTAAGCGTTAACGCGATACCATCTAGGCCTTCAAGTAACATGGCTTGCTGTGCTGGCAAAATGGAGAATGGAAAGCTCAGGCCTTCATTAGCGTCTTTACCTTTGTCATTTTTGGTATCTAGCACACTGACATAACAGTCAACTAAGTTGACGTTTAGTTGACACACTTGTGGGTCTCGCTGAACCTGTTTGGCTAATACCAGCACTTGGTCGTTTTGCAACACCACGGGTAAAATGCCATTTCTAATACAATTATGATAAAAAATAGAGCCAAATCCAGAGGCGAAAATCGCTTTAATACCGTATTCTTTCAGCGCCCATACCGCATGCTCTCGTGATGAGCCGCAGCCGAAATTGTCACCTGCTAACAAAATACTCGTGCCTTCATACTGCGCTTGATTAAGAACAAAATCTGGGCTGGGCTCACGACCATTGGGCAAAGTATAACGCCAGCCAGCAAACAAGCCTTCCCCTAACCCTTGTTTTGACACTAACTTCATTTCCCTAGACGGTATAATGGCATCGGTGTCGATATTAATTTGCAACATAGGGGCGGCGACCCCTTGATGAACAGTGAATTTTTCCATTACAAGTACTCTCTAACATCGGCAATACAGCCCGCAATAGCACAAGCGGCAACCGTAGCCGGACTCGCTAGATGGGAGCGAGTTTCTGGGCCTTGCCTGCTTTCAAAGTTACGATTGGTACTGGTGACCACACGTTGGCGATAAGCAAAGCTTTCACCACCAGCAAAAAAGCACATCGAACAGCCCGCTTCTCGCCATTCAAACCCAGCGTCGATAAATATTTTGTCGAGCCCTTCCGCTTCCGCTTGGCGCTTTACTGTGGTCGAACCCGGTACACATATGGCGTTCACACCAGGAGCGACCTTGCGTCCTGTTAATACTTTGGCCGCTAAGCGCAAATCCGACAAGCGACTATTGGTACACGAGCCTATAAACGCCGCCCCGATAGGTAACCCTTTTAACGGTGTTCCAGGTGATAACCCCATATATTCGTAGGCGCGCTGCATCGCTTTACGCTGATTCTCGGTAGCGTTTTTATCTATATGTGGGACACTGGCATCCACTGCGCATGCGTGCTGTGGGCTATTGCCCCACGTTATGGTTGGGCCTATGCCCGCGCAGTCTATATCGATTACTTTATCGAACTGAGCGTGCTCATCAGTGAACAAAGACTGCCAAAACGTGACCGCTTGGGTCCACAACGCACCTTTAGGCGCATATTCACGGCCCTTTAAATATTCAATCGCCTTGTCATCGGGTGCCACTAGACCGGTAAATGCAGAAAACTCAACGGCCATATTACATAGGGTTAACCGAGCTTCTATATCAAGTCCTGTAACGGCCTCACCGCAAAATTCAATGACATAACCAGCGCCACCAGCTGCACCATATGCAGCGATTAAATACAAAATCATGTCTTTGGCACTGACGCCAAACCCCAGCTCACCGTTGAAGTTGACCTTCATGGTTTTGGGTTTACTGACTCTTAATGTTTTCGTTGCCAGCGCATGCTCCGCTTCGCTAGAGCCTATGCCCCACGCTAAAGCGCCTAATGCGCCTTGGGAGCAAGTATGACTGTCGGGGCAGACTAATGTTGCGCCGGGTTGCACTATGCCAAGTTCCGGCGACACTACGTGCACAATACCTTGCTGGGGATCAGTAACATCGAATAACTTTATCTTGGCGTCGATACACGCTTCACGCGTGGCCAAAATGAAGTTCTTACCACTGGGAACCTGCGTGTTGTCGCCTCTGCCGACCAAGGTATCAACAATATGATCCATGGTACAAAATACGTGCTCTGGGGAAACGACTGGGCGCTGATCAGCGGCTAAACTTTTAAGGGCAATCGAACCGGTACGTTCATGTAAAAACACCCGGTCGATGTATATCAATGCTGCGCCATCATCGAGCTTTTCAACGAGGTGATGTTGCCAAATTTTTTCAAATAATGTTCTGTCCATGATATTTACTCATCTGATGTTTGGCTAAGGCGGTGCATAGACGCCTTAAGTGCGATAAAACGCCCTTCCATGCCAGCCTGTGCAGGGCACATTTTTATATTCGACGGCAAATCAGCGTCGTCTAAGCGATCCACGTATTGCTTTAACAGACTCGATTGCCAACGAATAATGTGCGTGGGCACAGTCACAGGTTGCAACTGCTCAGGGCGCTCATTCATAAACGCCGCGCGATAGGCCAAATGGTAATTTTCACCTGCGGTTAAATACCCCATAACAGTGTCTTGAATTACCTGCGCAGGAATTTCAGCATTGCCGACGCGAGCATGTTCTGAACTATCAAACCATGGGAAATAGTGAAATAACTGACTCGACATTTTCCACACCAATGCCAGATGCGAACCATCCTCTTGCGCCTTAATATCAGGAAAATACTCGGCTAAAATGGCGTTGCGTTCGTCGTCTTTAAACCAAGCCGCATTTTCGAGCACCATGCCCTTGATTGTTTCTGGGTATGCTTTGGCATATTCAATGGCTATTTGTGCTCCCGTTGCCGAACCATATAACAAGGGTTTCTTCAGCCCCAAAGCGCTTATGAATTCATTCAATGCTTGCACATACGGCCGAAGACTTGGTGCTTGCGCTTCTAGGCCGTTACTTTGATTTGACGTCAAGGGATCTGACTGCCCATAGCCTGGTGTATCCATAGCAATTACCCAAAAGGAATCAGATAACGCATGCATAATGGGTAGCATAACGGCAGATGACATAGGTGATGCATGGAGCAAGATAATCACAGGTAGAGACGTTTTACCTTGGCTACGATAATGTATTTGCCAGGGTTTATCGTCGCCCAAGGTAACATAATGTTTAGTGACAGCAGCACTGCTCATTGCATTACTCCAAACCCAATGTTTCAGGATTAACTCGGCCATTAGGATCGACCATAGCTTTAATGCCTTGGATCAGTTTATAGGTGTCAGGCTGCAAGCCTTCTTTAAACTGATAGGTTTTACCTATTTGCAAATGCACACCGCCTAATTCTTTAAAAAAACGTGCTTAACTCGATGCGTATTTCGTGCACTTTTACTCTAGCAGGCAGGTTCTCTTCATGTTTACCGACTTTGGCTAAATAGTCAGCCTCAACGCTTTTCTCATGGATTTCGGTGTACGCGTCAGGCCAGAAAAACACAGGCTCTAATACAAAACAGTTATTCGCCACGACCGCAAATAGATAACCCACCCCGATGTCGAATTTTTCAATATCGGCGGCGTGTTTAGCAAAAATAGCTTCCACGCCATCATGGGCTTGCTTGATTTTTGAATGGGGGAACAAGCCGTGCACTGGCACCCAACGTTCGCCGTCCGGGCCTAACATATTATTGACCGGCCCAAACGGGTTCGAACGGGTAATTTTAGGAATACTATTTTCGATTTCACTGCCGTTGTATTGCTTAGCAATGGCACGAATATCGTTCATACGGGCATCCACGGCGGCGTCAATGCGGTCCTCAACAATGATCTGTACCGAGTAACCCACATCTTTCATATAGCCTCGACCAGCCATAGCTAACTTAGCGCCATCTTTAAGTGCCCCCAGAAATGTGCCGGACGATTTCATCACGCCAGCCAACGCTTTTACATCTTTAGCCAGACTTTCACGCTTTAGACGCAAAGCTTGTAAGAAGGGATCAAAGCCAAAGCACTCCATGGCTAACCCTTGGCGAGAAACTTCGCTCATGGCAGCAATACAATCATCAGCTTGTTTAAAATCAAACGCCAAGAATCCTTTCGCTGGCAACTCAGGGATTAAACGAAACGTAGCCGTCGCTTTAAAGCCTAGCGCGCCATTGTCACAGGTAAAAATACCAGTGAGATCAGGCCCATAATGACGGAAAAACGGGGTACCGTTAATTTGTGCACCTGAGCCAGTTGTCACTAAGGTACCGTCAACTAACGCGACCTCCAAGCCGATAACCGAATCAACCGCTGTGCCGAATTGGCCTGAGCCCCAAAAAATAGCGTTCTGCGACAAACCACCGCCTACTGTGGCTTTGCTACCTGATAGAGTGCCCCAATACGGTGTGCGTACCCCTTTTCCTTTAAGTGCTTCGTGGAGCTTTTTCCAGGTACACCCAGATTCAACGGTGACGTACATATCTTGCGTGTTTATTTCTAATACCCGATTCATTCGGCTAAGATCTACCATGACGCTGTGTGCTTTTGCTGGCACATATCCTTTGGTGTATGACATACCGCCCCCACGAGGCACCACATTCATTTCGAATTCAGCGGCTATTTTTAACACTTCGCTCAACTCATGTTTATCACCTGGGCTAACGACCATCTCGGCTGGGATGTCTTTGGTAAATACATCCTGAGCATACAAACTGGTGGAGTAATCATCGACCAATACATTATCTTTGCCTAACACTGAAATCATGGCCGTTAACATATCTTGCTTAGGTTGAGTATTTGTATTCAAAGCCTTCTCCTGACAATTTAATTTGTGTGCTACCTGGGGCAATACTACATGCCTCAGCGAATTAAAACCTATTGTTCTATCATTAGGACATTACAACATTAATTTCAACCTGACAACACATGATTGCATGGGCCTTTGACAAAAGACTTGCCGCGCTATTTATGTTATCTTGTTATATTGATATATCATTTCTTGCACCACGCAGATACTAAATGGAGATGGATAGCCCATGTCATTCGATTCTCAGTTCACTTCGCTAAATCAAACCAAGTTAAATGAAGAGTCACCTACCCCCCTTTACTACCAGTTATACAGTTTGCTCAAGCAAAATATCTTAAACGGTAGTTTGGAGGACGGTTCACAATTGCCAACCGAATTGGGCTTGTCTCAAGCGTTCAGCATTTCACGGATAACCGCTAAACGCGCCCTTGACGAGCTTGCCGCTGAGGGATTGGTAGCCAGACGCCGCGCAAAAGGCACTCATGTGACACACAAATATCAGCCAAAACCCGTGAAAGCACCATTAGTCGGCATGTTGCAAGAACTGGAATTTATGGGCCAACACTCTGAAGCAAAAGTGATTGAGCTAACAACTGCTCGCCCACCAGGGGATATTGCACAAGAGTTCGCATTACTCGAAGGGGAAACGTTATTGAAAATGACCCGAGTGCGTAGCCGTTTACATGAAGCCTTCGGCTATTACACCAGCTGGAGTAAAGGCCTGAGCAAGTTCAACGAAAAAGCCAGCTTAGAGTCCACTACTCGACTCGAGATATTTCGCAAAAATGGTATTGAAATCAAGCATGTTAAACAAATACTTAGCGCCACTGCAGCAACCCCAGAAGTGGCCAAAGAACTAGATGTTGAGCCAGGCTTTCCGTTATTGAGCTTGACCCGTCGCTCTTACGATGAAAATGAAAATTTAGTCGATTACTTGCATGCCCAATATCATCCTGAGCGCTTTCAATACCGTATGGATTTAACCCCCGATTCATCCAATTAGTGTAGTAACAAAACAAATAACAAAAACGCCACTTGAAGTGGCGTTTTTGCTATCTAACTGAAGTTTATTATCACGGATTACATTGGTTTAACCGCACCAAAGAAAGCAACCGTTAGGATCAATATCCAGTACAGATAGGCGAGCTTGCGACCAAAGCGAATTGAACGGTCTAAGGTGGTTTCGACTTCGGCGTTATCACCCATTGCTAACTGGCGGAATAACTCGGTCCATTCACGCATAATGAAGCGCAGTTTAAGCCCTATAACCAAGGTACAAGCGTAGAAGAACATCTTAATTGAGAACCATTTCTGTCCCGTCTCAGCCATTAACGGCCCATCGCCAAAGAGTGACCAAAGGCTGACGATCATCAATGCAGGGATCACGACAAAACGAATACCTTCGTCAATTTTAGTTAAACGCAGTCCCGTGTCCGTTTCACGGTAATAGTATGCTGACCAACATAAACCTAACCAGACCGCGAACGCGATCCACATACCCGTTAACCAGTTTCCGCCCAGCGGCTGAACGCCCCATAAATGCCCCATGTGTAAGCCAAGCGGTAACAACATAATGATGCCGGTACGGGCCAAGATATCGATACGATAAGCGGTTTCCATATGACGGCGACGTTCGTCCATCGTCAGTTTACGGTTGATGACATTAAACGATGTTTGAAATACCCCCCATTCACCGCCCAACCAATACACCATAGCAACTATGTGTAACCATCTTAAAATGGGTAACTGATAGATTTCCAAAAAAGACATAAATTGACCCTTGTAAAATTTAATTATTCTTAGTCGGGATAATCGCTAATTGATTATTATTTGCTGACCACCTAACCCTGAATAAAACTCTACGCTAGGGGCAATTAATGCAGAATGATGAATATCAATTTGTACATATCATCAGCCGCTAAACGCCGAATAATAAGGGCTTAGCGATAAAGAGTTCTGCTGAGAATCACACTCAAGGCGTAAACGGATAGGTATAAACGAATGAAATCTCACTTTCGAGTCTCGCCCATTAAATGACATTATTGATACTCAGTTTTTTGATTTATGGCATTGAAGAATTAAAACGGCCAGATATACATAAAAA
>NZ_BAER01000036.1 GCF_000315055.1 Paraglaciecola polaris LMG 21857
GCTTGCGAACTTATGGTGGTAGGGCGCCTGTCGGCGGCGTCTGGAGCGCGAGGCCGCAGACCTCGCTCTGAAATAACACTTGAACCTGTAGGTGCTACAGGCCACATCTTGAAAAGATCGAGGAGACAAGGAATGAGTGAGTATGTTCGAACGGCCCCGGCGCGGCTGACCGGCAAACCCGAAGCAGGGACGTCGCAGGGCGGGCAAAAACTGTTGATGGCGGGCGGCGTCCTGGCCGCCGTTGGCGCATCGTCCTGCTGCATACTGCCGCTTGTTCTGTTCAGCATTGGCGTGAGCGGGGCGTGGATCGGAAACTTGACTGCGCTTGCGCCTTACCAGCCCGTCTTTGTGGTCGCAGCGCTTGTCTTTCTCGCTGTGGGCTTCTGGCGCGTCTACCGCCAACCGAAGGTGGACTGCGCGGAAGGTAGTGCTTGTGCTCGCCCGGGCGCGAGCCGGATTGCCAAAATCGGGCTGTGGGCTGCGACCGTGCTCGTCTTCGCAGCGATGGCGTTCCCTTACGCTGCGCCGTTCCTTCTCGACCTCTGATGCAACCTTTCAAACCAGGAGACTTGTGACCATGAAGACCTTGATTCGCACTGCAGTGACCGTCGCCGCCTTGACTCTCGCCGGAGGCGCTTACGCCGCCCCTCGGACCGCCACGCTTGCGGTTGAGAATGTGAGCTGCGTCACCTGTGCACCAATCGTAAAGAGAACTCTCTCGCGCATCTCCGGTGTCAGCCAGGTCGCGGTGGTCGTGGAGCGGGACGGTCGGGCCACGGCGACCGTGACCTTCGACGATGAGAAGGTCACGGCGGAGGCACTGGCCCAGGCGATCACGAATGCAGGCTATCCTTCGACCCCGACGGGCGTGAAGAGCGCGGCTCTCGCGCGCTGACGTGACCGCAATGAATAATCGCGCCCTTATGCGAACGGGCGTCATCGGTGCGGTCGCGCAGCGCTCTGCTGCGCGACCCCAATACTTGGAATTGCGCTGGGAACGATTGGGCTTTCGGCGCTGGCGGCCAAGGCCGATTACGTCCTCATCCCTATCTCGCCGATGAGGGTATCAAGGTCGTGGGTGGTCTGACCTACGAGTCCGTCCGTCGGACAGAGAACGGCGTCGCACTCACGGTGGTTCGGGACGGACGCCCTGAGACGCTTGCGGCCGAGCAGATTCTTGTCGCAACCGGTCGCGCGCCGAACACGGAAAGCCTTGGCCTAGCGGAAGCTGAGATCGCCCGGACGCCCGCGGACACCATTGTCGTCGACGACCGGATGCGCACCTCCAAAGTTGGCGTTTACGTGGCCGGCGATGTGACGGGCAAGGACCAGTTTGTCTACATGGCGGCCTATGGCGCGAAGCTCGCGGCAAAGAACGCACTCAACGGCGACAGCCTCCGCTACGACAACTCGGCGATGCCCGCGGTAGTCTTCACCGATCCGCAGGTGGGGTAATCCCCCCACAAAAAGAGCGCGTTTAGAAGTAGATTTTCTACTTAAACAGAAAGCTCTACATGAAGACGTCCCGCTTTACCGACAGCCAGATCATCGCCATCCTGAAACAAGCCAAAGCCGGCAGCCCTGTACCGGAGCTGTGCAGCGAGCACGGCATCAGCAACGCCACGTTCTACGAATGGCGCGCCAAGTTCGGCGGGATGGACGCATCGCTCATGGCACGCATGAAGGAACTCGAGGATGAGAACCGTCCTAATTGCGCCGCCGTGTGGGTGCCGGACAGCCTCATGTACCAGATCGTACTGTTTCCGTTCTCGCTTATCGGTGGCATCTTTGCATCGTGGATGTGCGACGTACTAATGTCGATCTGCTGAGAGTCGGCTTCACTGTACTGTCGGACGCGGGATGGCTCTTTACTGGGTCGACGGATGACAAACATCGCGGCTTAAGCAGGTCGGCGACGGCAGGGAATTATGAGCGGCTAGAAGCGGACTTGTTTCCACATTTACAAGCATAATGTGCGACACTCAGCTCTGCACGGTCATACATGCCAGTCAGCTTTCTCTCGAACGACCAGCGCGAAAACTACGGCCGCTACGTCGGTCCGCCTTCGCCCCACGACCTCGCCCGGTATTTTCACCTAGACGATACCGATCATGCATTGATCGCACCGAAGCGCGGTGCGCATAATCGGCTGGGCTTCGCCGTCCAACTCGCGACGGTGCGCTACTTGGGCACGTTTTTGGAAGACCCGCTGGCAGTGCCTCAGCCCGTGCTGCGGACACTGGCCAAGCAGCTGCGCATCGAAGCGCTGGACAAGGCAAACCCTTACAGCGCCGGCGAGCAGCGCTGGGAGCACGCAACGGAAATTCGCGCTTCCTATGGCTACGTCGAATTCACGGAACCTCTGATCGCCTTTCGTCTGACGCGGTGGCTCTACGCCTTGTGCTGGACCGGCACCGACCGGCCGAGTGTACTTTTCGAGCGCGCCACAACATGGCTCGTGACGCACAAGGTGCTTCTGCCTGGATGTACAACGCTTGAAAGGTACGTCGCGCGCCTGCGTACCCGCGTCGAGGAGCGATTATGGCGCTCGCTTGGAAGTGGGATCAGCCTCGACCAGCAAACGCGCCTCGAAGGCCTCCTCGTATCTTCAGGCGGCAGTCGCAATTCCCCGCTTGACCGCCTGCGCACCGGGCCGGTGGTGGCTAGCAGCCGATCAATGAGCCTGGCGCTGATGCGACTGCAAGCAGTCCGCGAGCTCGGCATCCGTTTGCCCGCCGCTACACGCATCCCAGCAACGCGGGTCGCAGCGCTGGCACGATTCGCGGACGCCGCCAAATCCAGCGCGATCCTTCGCCTACCGGTGCTGCGCCGTCTGGCCACCCTGGTAGCGTTTGTGCACTGTCTCGAAGCATCGGCACAAGATGACGCTTTGGAAGTGCTCGAAGTCATTCTGCGGGAGCTTTTTGGTGACGCCGTGAAGGCCGACAAGAAATCGCGCCTCCGCTCGCTCAAGGACTTGGACGAGGCTGCGGCCACACTCGCCAGCGCCTGTCAGATGCTGCTGGACGACACGGTGCCGGATGCCGAGCTGCGCAAGCAGTTGTTCGCTCGGATTTCGCCGGACGCGCTCGCGCTGGCCCTTGCCGGCGTCAACAAGTTAGTTCGACCGACTGACAATGTGTACTACCAGGAACTGGACGCGAAGTACAAGACCGTGCGGCGCTTTCTGCCGGCGCTGGCCGAGCACATCCACTTTGGCGCGAATGCCGCTGGCGGGCCGTTCATCGCCGCCTTTGCTTGGCTTCGCGCTAACATGATGGTAAAGAGACCCGACAACGACGCGCCACGCGAAATCATCACCAAGCCTTGGCAACGCCATGTGCTGCGCGAGGATGACGCCATCGACTTCCACGCTTACACTTTCTGCGTTCTTTCCGAATTGCGTATCGCGCTGCGTCGGCGCGACGTGTTCGTAGCCCCGAGCTGGCGGTACGCCGATCCACGCGCCGGCCTGCTCGATAGCACTGAATGGGAATCTACGCGTCCGATCATTTGCCGCACGCTGGGCCTCTCGGCGGTACCGGGGCCGACATTGACGGCCCTTGCCGATGAACTGGACCGGACCTACCACGCCGTCGCCGCCCGGTTGCCCGACAATCCGGCCGTGCGGTTTGAGAAGGTGGGCGACAAAAAAGAACTGGTGCTCAGTCCTTTGGACAAAATGGATGAGCCAGCTTCGTTGATCGCGCTGCGCGCCAAGGTCACAGGCATGCTGCCGCGCGTCGATCTGCCGGAACTGATCCTGGAGATTGCAGCCCGTACCCGCTTTACTGATGCCTTCACCCACATATCGGAGCGCACGGCGCGCGCTTCCGATCTGCATGTGAGCATCTGCGCTGTGTTGATGGCCGAGGCGTGCAACACGGGACCGGAACCGCTAACTCGCGGCGACGTATCGGCGCTCAAGCGCGACAGGTTGTCCTGGGTGGACCAGAACTACCTGCGCGACGACACCATCACTGCGGCGAACATCATGCTGGTCGCCGCGCAGGGCCGTTCGGCGCTGGCCAATGTGTGGGGCGGCGGCGAGGTCGCGTCGGCCGACGGCATGCGGTTCGTGGTGCCAGTTCGATCAGTGCATTCCGGGCCGAACCCAAAATACTTCGGCGTCGGTCGCGGTGTCACTTGGTACAACCTCATATCGAACCAGTTTTCAGGGCTGAACGACATCACGGTGCCGGGCACGCTGCGCGATAGCCTGGTCCTCCTGGCCGTCGTCCTGGAACAGCAGACCGACCTTCAGCCGACCCAGATCATGACCGACACAGGCGCCTACAGCGATGTGGTTTTCGGGCTCTTCCGTCTGCTTGGATACCGATTTAGTCCGCGCCTGGCTGACGTTGGCGGGACGCGTTTCTGGCGGATCGACTCGAAGGCCGACTACGGGCTGCTCAACTCTGTATCCGGACACAATATCAGCCTGCAAAAAATCGAGCCACATTGGGACGACATGCTGCGCCTAGCCGGCTCGCTCAAGCTTGGCCGGGTGCCCGCTGCCGGGATCATGCGCACGCTACAGGTGGGCGAACGCCCGACCAGACTAGCGCAGGCAATCGCCGAGTTCGGCCGCATCGACAAAACCTTGCATACGCTGACGTACATCGATGACGAAGCCAAGCGCCGGGGCACACTGACCCAGCTCAACCGAGGCGAGGGGCGGCATAGCGTCGCCCGCGCTGTCTTTCACGGAAAGCGCGGAGAACTGCGCCAGCACTACCGCGAAGGCCAGGAAGACCAGCTCGGCGCGCTCGGCCTGGTGCTCAACATGATCGTGCTGTGGAACACAAGCTATATGGAGGCTGCATTGAACCAACTGCGCGCGGATGGCTTCGAGGTCCGCGATGAGGATGTGGCTAGGCTGTCGCCGCTACTGCACGAGCACATCAACATGCTTGGCCGGTATTCGTTCTCAGTACCGGACGCGGTGGCCAAGGGCGAGTTGCGGCCATTGCGCAATCCCGCGAGCGACGAGTAGGTCGCGAACTGGCCTTAACCCGGTTTTCCGTTCCACTGCGCCTCAAACCCCGGATGCCGCAGCACAACAGGTGCAGCCCTGCGAAGGCCGCTATGAGCAGTCTGGAATCGCCAGTCTTTCTGTTTTTCATATATCGCTTCCCCACTTGCCGTATGCCCGCATTGCGCCTTAACCACAGGCGATCATTCTTAACGGGTAATGGCAGGGTGCTTCGAGGAATTGCATTTTTTCCGCCATCACAATCGCAGCCAAATGCCAACGATTCGCACGGTGATAATTGCGCAGAAACGCATCTCGAACATCGGCGCGGTGACTGAGAACGGCCCCATGGTTCCAGCGGTTCATGAAAGCCTCCACGCTAAATACATGACCAACCATGATCATGCGATCGTCGATCGCGTCCGTATCCAGACGGCCCAGCGACTCGGTACTTTTCGCGTCGTGCGCGGCGTTGTAGGGCGCAGGAAGTGCATAATTGCCCTGTTCGAGCAAGACCTTCAGTTCCGTCAGATTGGGCTCACAGACGTCATGCCGATAGGTTTCCATGGACTGGCGAAGCTTTGGGTTCTTCAAGGTCTGAATATAGAGATTGCACTGTCCCATGCAGACCCATTCCCGGAGATAGCCTTGGGAAACGGCGTAATACTCGCTAGCGTCCAGTGTTGTGCGGTTATTGCGGGTCGACTCGTAAAGTTTTA
>NZ_BAER01000035.1 GCF_000315055.1 Paraglaciecola polaris LMG 21857
GGGAATATTTAGATCAATAAACTATTTCAATCTGCACAATACCGTTTATACAGATCGACTTCATGGCTTTATTCTTGCCTATTTATTGGGCAAAAACATTAAACTTTTAGACAATTCCTATGGCAAAAACTTGAATTATTTTAAGCAATGGATTAATGATGAAAATCTTGTAGAAGTATTGGCACAAGAACAAAAAATCGATTAGCAAAGCGGGTATTAAAGCTTCATTTACAGCTAAAAACTGACAGCGACTATATTCAAATAGTTGCTGTCAGCTTAGTTAAACAGCGCCCTTCACAAAACCATCATTAACAGTATCATCCACATCTATTAAAAAAACTGTCCAAAATATGTTTCAACACATTGAGCTTTACTTATTTAGCCCAAGCCATGGCCACTACGTTAGCTTTTCTTTAAAGTATCTACCAATTTATTATAAAATCTGGGTGACATAATACGCAGACGTTCTTTAAAAGTTAATATACTATTAAATGTAGAAATGAGTTCAATTTTTCTAGTAAAACTCATATGGCCCTGCCTGATTTCCCTCTCGATTTTAATTCCTGTGTAAATCATATAATTATAATATTCAGATAATTCTTTCGATTGAATTGATTTCTCCGATAACTCTTTATGAAGAATTGCTGCCGTTTCATAGTAACCAGTAGCGTGTTTCATAGACAGTGAACTCGTTGTAATCGAGTTTTTACGGATACGTCGTTGAAAGAATCGATCGGTTAAGACATGGATGTTGGAGGAACTTAAAAATAGTGACGTACTAAAGTAATGGTCTTCATGCAGAATACCCTCGATAAAACGCAGAGCAGGATGGCTGTTATAGCGATAAATGTAGCAACAAGACTGCACAATGTAAGTACCTTCACATCTTGAGTCTACAAACAACTGATGGCCGTTATTATAGTGCTCTTTAGGAAGGTTTCGAGTGTAATCAAGTTTGTCTAATAAACCTACAGGCATATCATCACAAAATGCCTTGGCATTAAACACAACCAAATCGGAATTATCTTTGACCAGCGTATTTACACATTTTTCTAAGGTGTCAGTTAGGATCCAATCATCGCTATCGAGAAAGTAGACAAATTCGCCTTTAACTTTGTCTAACCCCGTATTTCGTGCTGCCGACAAGCCTTTGTTGGGTTGCTCAACAACTACTAATTTTTCAAGAAACTTATCTTGATATTCTAATAATATATTATTCGAATTATCTGTAGAGCCATCATTTACTGCAATTAATTCAAAGTTACGATAACTTTGAGTCAAGACCGAGTCTAAGCATTCAGCCAAATACAATTCGACGTTGTAGACTGGCAATATGATACTTACTAACGGTGATTCTTTCATGGTTAAATTCAACTCTACTTTGCTATCTTAAGAAGCCAAAACCTTATTATTGCTGGTAAAAAAATATCACATCGCGTTTTATAATAAGGTTTTGGCGTTAATATCATTAAGAACAACCGACACAGTGTCGTTATAAAAAACTAACAATAATTCAACTATGGATTAGAACTCGTTCCAGAGTTAAAATTGTAACTGACTTTCTAAATTCTAAACTAAAAATTATATTTGCGATCCAGCCTAAATTTTAGATAATTTTCGGTAAAAAATTGATTTTAAAAAAATTAGGATTTAAGTTTCTTGCGACCGAAAAACATATCGTTAATTTCATTAACTTGTTCCTTTGTATTCTTATAAAAGAGAATAAAAGCGAGTAGGGGATACGAAATCCCGCCTATAACAATTAACACCATAAGCAAGACTATGTCGTTAGCAATAAAATCATCAAGGTAAGTTTTACTACCTGACACACATAAAAACAAGCCTAACGCACATACAAAAGGTGGAACAAGTGTCTTAATCAGTTTCTTGATATCGATATCGATATGGCGAGCAACAATACTGAAGCGCAATGGCAATATCAGGAAGTTAGTGATGACTAAAGCGGTGAGCATCACTGTAACACCAAACCATATAGTTGCCCCGGCAACCAATATATTACTCAGCACACTAATCAGCGTCAGCTTGAACGCCTCTTTGGTTTTTGCTCTGGATATTAATAAATTAGGTAAAAACCAAGCAACGACTGACGGGAACATAATAAAGGCAGAAATCGTCATATAAATTGCGCTGGGGGCAAATTTATCACCGAAGGCGACCACTACAAACGGGTCAGCTATAGCCGCTAAGCCCATAAAAATAGGCAGTACTAGGGTTGCGGTAATCGCCACCATTTTAATATACAGGTCGCCTATATTCGCGCTCTCTTTGGCACGAGAAAAGCTCGGCACCACCATCGAATTAATAGAGCTCATAGTGATTTGATTGATGACTAATTCACCCTTTTTAGCTGCCGCTAATAGTGCAAAACTTGCTGGCCCTAACACGATACCGGTAAACATGTTACTGGCTTTGCGATGAAAGAAGGTCATGATCGTCATCCATAGCAGGGGTAAGCAGAAGCTAATTAGCTCTTTATTGTCTTCTCGGTCGAAGTGAAACCTTGGCTTGAACCCAGAAACATAGGTGAGCAAGGCGAATTCCAGCACGGCATTGACCAACTTACCAATGACCAACGACCACAAGCCATAACCCATTTCCGCTAAGACGATGATCAATATCCCAGAGAAAACAGTGGCAATAAACTTGGCGGTCCCCATTTGCTTATTTTTAAACTCACGCAGTAGTTTACCTGTTACCACCACCTGTAAACTCATAATAATGGTTATGGGTGCCAAGCTGGCCACTACATAAGCGGCTACGGTAGAGTATGAGTAATGGGCGATAGGCGCACCAATAAAGACTAAGCACGCAGCCACCACTAAGCCCATACCAGAAACGAATGTCATGGTACTGGCGGCATATCCGTCGTCCCAGGTTTTACGCTGTACTAAGTTTTGGTTGATACCGGCATTGACCAGAGTATTGGCAAACTCGATAAATAAGAAACAGAAACCCACCAGGCCAAATTCTTCCAGGGTGAGAATACGCGCCAAATAGGCATAAACGGCAAAGTCTATGACGTTCATGCCTGTGCGGGTGATTGAAATCCACATACTGCCTTTTGTGGCTTGTTTTTTAAGTGGCATTGCTTATTTACTCATCCATTTAATCTGCGTGTATCAGTGTTGTTGTATAGCGTGTTATTAATTTTAGGCTTTTATGCTGCCACTCATTTTCTTAAACTCTGTTTGCCTCTTTGCCCCACATTAGCTTTATTAATTCAGCTAAGCTGATGGTCATAATTTGCAGTAACAGGTACACGAGTTGAATCCGCCGCTGGGTAGATAAAGAGGGGCTGGTTAGTACTTTTTTACTCCGCCCGAGAAACATTTTAAGCAGTCGCCAGCAAAAGTGTAATTTTGCCCCTGCCCCACTGGTCGCCAACTGTGCATCCCATGTACCGCCAATAATACGCTGGCGCTTAATGAGTAATTCGCTGACGTTACGTGAAGGGTGCGTTACCAGTGCTTTTTCGCAATAAATAACCTGACCACCGCCTTTTACCACCCGGGTGCTTAGCTCTACATCGCCGCCGGATTTAAGTTTTTGATCGAAGCCATTATATTTTTGCAACAAGGCCATTGAACAGAAAAAATTGGCAGTGATGCATTTTCCATTTTGGGCATTTTGGTCTTGCTTCATGGAAAACAAATTTTCGAAATCAATCGCACTTTGCTCTGTGTGTTTGTTTGGGTCAGGGAAAAACGTCATTTTACCCGCCACTATCACATCACCCGCGACGGCATTGGGCTGTGATTCAATCACTTCTAACAGCGCGGTTAACCACTGGGCTGAGACAATGCAATCAGAGTCAGTAAATGCAGCATATTGCCCATTCATTAAGGTTAAACCGTGATTTCGTGCAGCGTACGAGCCGGGAGTTAGGCACTGAGTTACGGTAAAACCGACATTAGCACTGGGAGCTGTGATTTGTTTTAACAACTCGTAGGTACCATCTGTCGACCCATTATCAATGACGATAATTTCATAGGTATCTCGCGACATACTTTGTTTTTCAAGGGAGCTTAAGCAAGCTTCTATCCGGTCAATATCATTATAAACCGGTATCAGCACACTGATTTTTGGTGATGTAACTGTTGTATTAACGCTGGTATCCACTTTGTTTCCTTTTGTATCGGGTATTTAGCTGTGATTTGACGTTAGTACGTTTGCCCACGCTGCAGATACTTGTTTTTCGCCGTAACACGCCAGCGCTTCTCGCATTACCTGTGTACGGTCTACATAAATCGCGTTTAAATATTTGCGGGAGGTAACCGCCGGATCGAAAATGGTTACAAATTGATGTTGTGATGCTTTCGCACGCCCGAACTTAGTGTCACTGGCAATAATATTACACCCTTGGCCAATTGCATGATAAAACGCTCCGGAACTGATAACAGTCGAATCAGCATGGGGGAGTAACACGAATTGAGTCTTTTTCAATAGGTCGTCCAATTCATCGTTATGCAAAAACTTATTTAGCCATTGCACCTGTAACCCTCGCCGTCCAACTTTTTCTTGCAATAAAGAGTTGTAGTCTGCATCACTACAACGACCCGCTATCTTGAGGGGAATGTCTTTGGGCCAAGTATCCAGTACGTCGTGCAAATTTTTATACGGTTTTACCGTGCCGAAAAACGCTACGAGATAGTCTCGCTTCTCATCTATTAGCAAAGGCTTGTTTATATCTGCAATTAAAGTCGCGTCTTTTTTATATAATGGATGTAATAATGAAGGTTTAGAGCAGTACGCTTCTAAGGAGGTCGCTTTAATCCCCATCACCTTATATAAACCACATAAAAACTTATAGCGGTAATTCGTTTTGCTACCATTATGGGGTTGAAAATTATGTCGCACCCAAATAACTTTTTTAGCGAACAGTTTTGCGAAAATGATCAGTGCTACCATCTTAAAAAAATATTGGCATACCGTTTTGTAGGAACGTCCATAAACACGATCTTCTACCCAGTTCAGTACCACTATGCTGTCTTTTTTAAAACGTAATAAATCAAAAACAAACGAGTGATCTATTTTTTTAACTGGAAAATCAAGACTGCGTAACGCATCTTTATTCAATTCTAAGAACTTGTTTTTGCTACGTGTTGGGTAGATATATAAATTCATACTCACGGCTTACCAAATATTTAAAGCGTCTTAATATTAATGAAATTGGATATCGGTTTTACATTTATCTTTAATGTTAGGGAAGCTTACTTTTACCCAATAATTTTGGCATCAATCTTCGCATGATAAGCGCATTCCAGGTCGCGACCAATCCCGCTTCTTTGATCGATACCCAGATCCACTGCAATTTATTCGATTTGTCACCGATAAAACTCAACACTTGCTCTGACACCCTCTCGCTATATGCATGGGAGCCTAAAAACGCTTTATGCTTTTTAAATGCCTTTAATCTGGGGTAAACCTTTTCGATGGGCATGCTCTTCACTTCGGTCGAAATACTGACGTGCCCCCGGCGATAGTGATAAATGGGTTTAGGGATATTTACGAAAGTTGCCCCCTCAAGTGTGATACGTACAAAGAAATCCCAGTCTTGGCTATTTTTCAGTTCGACGTCAAATTTAAGCTTTTTCGCCAACTCGGCTTTGCAGGTCATGCCACTCATACCGCAAAACTTATTGCCGTTTTTAATCACTTCTTGGGTGATATTGATGATGGGGTTAATGCGGGTTTTGTCTGGGGTTTCCAAGAAGCGAAAGCCGCAAGTCACAGCATCGGCGGTTTGCAGCTCAGCTAAATGTTGTTCAAGATAATCATTATCCCACACATCATCGTCATCAAGAAAGGCAATCACGTCCCCAGTGGCTAGCTCTAAACCGGTATTTCGTGCCACATTAGCACCAGAGGGCTGTTTCAATTTAATATATTGAAATGTGCTGCGATCAAACTGGTCAAGCACATCCTGATAATCCTTTGACGAGTAATCATCAATCACCAATATCTCTTTAGGTTTTACCGTTTGATTAAGCGCCCCTTTGAGTGACTCCAACAGGTAGTCTGGTCGATTGTAGGTCGTGATAACCACGGTAAAGCTGTATTGTTTCATATTTTTACTCAATTCAAATGTCCCTACATAAATAGGACTATATAATTACCTTAACGGGGTGCGACTAGGCGGTTACGATACTTGCAAAGCTAACGTGCCCAAATAGCAATTAAACAGATTTCGCTAATTCACCATTTCATCAATCACGTCTTTATATTGCAATGCCACTGCCGCCCAACTGAACTTACTGGCCTGAACCATGGGCTTGCTTTGCCAATCGGTTTCCAGAGCGGTTGTTAGTGCCTGTGCGTATTGTTCGCAGCTCTCAACATCACACACTATGCCTGCGTCACCGATAATAGTACGGCGCATGGCATCGTCAGGGGCAACGACCGGTGTACCACTGGCGAGCGCTTCAAGGTATACCCTGCCAAACGGTTCGTTAGCCGACGGTAGGGTGAACAAATCAACACTGCGGTAGAGTTTGGGCATTTCATCAAAGGTTAATGACATTTGCATGAAACGGTCTTCGCCCAATAATTCATGCCCTAGGGCGATATAGTAGTCTTTGTCGACGCCGTCGCCGCACAATACCAAGCTGGCTTGAGGTACGTTTGCCATCGCGCTAATAATGAGCTCCATGCGCTTGTGATTTTTGCGGTTTAGTGTGCCCACGCACAGCACTAACTTGCCAGTTAGCGAAAATTCAAATTTGTCGCCGTTTGTGGAAAAACGGCTTAAATCCACACCGTTTGGAATAGCACTAACAGCTTGATCTGGGTACCAAGCGTTAACGGCTTTCACCGTATCTTCGTTGAAGACTACCAAATGATCAGGCTTAAATTTCATGTTGCGCTTAAGAACATGACCATCGCTTAGTAAGCCCGCTCGCTCGGTATACAGAATTTTACTGCCGATAAGGCGTTTTAATACCCATGCGATAGCCAAGCCCCCATAATCATTATTTGGGTAGACGACATCGGGTTTAGACTTTAAAAGGTGAAACAAGTAAGGGAAAAAGCTGGTAGCTGCTTCAATCACCATACCTGGGTAGCCAAACATTTTGCGAAATAAGCCACCGATAAAAGACGTAGCAAGCCAGTTGGCTGAACGTCCTCTTGGCACGCAGGGTAATACCACACTGACAGTGCCGACTTTTTCAGCGCACAGTAGCTCAACATCGTAATGTACCGCCAGGTGCTCGGCCATTTCATAGGCGCTGATTTGCGAACCGCCGTTCCAGCTCACGCCACACTCAGGGTGAATAACCGCGATTTTAATCCGTTTGTTATTTTTATTCGTGGGACTCATGATTTGTTTACCGCCTGGTTCAGCATTAACAATGAATGCTGGGCGATTTGATCCCAATCATATTTGGCCAAAATGTCAGCTTTTGGGGCTTTAGGTATATCAAGCGCTAACTTTTTGGCTAAATCAGCATGGTTGCCCACTTTGAAATAATGCTCTGCTCCTAACTCGATATCGAGGTTAGGCATGATATCACTGAGTAAAACAGGTGTGTCAGCACTGATGGCTTCTAGTGCGACTATGGGTAGGCCTTCGTGGTAAGACGGCAATACAAACAACTTGGCAAACTTGTACAAGGCTTTGAGCTGAGCGCCTTCCCGGCGACCAGCAAAAATAACTCGCTCTGATGCCTTACTAAGCAACTCACGTGAATATTCGTCTTGGTGATCAGTGCTGCCCACTACGACTAATTTTTGCGTAATATCAGTCATCAAATATGCTTGCACCAGATCGTGAAAGCCTTTTTCGGGCACTAAACGCCCTACCGTCACTATGTAGTTTTGTGCCTCGAGTGCCAGGCCCGTTGCCTGCAAATCGTCGAGTGTCACATTGTTATCAAAGTCAGCTAGTGCGCCGTTAGGCACAAACTCAATTTTATGCGCCTGTTTCGGGTTTTCTTGCTTCAGCCTATCTGTTAATGACTTACCCACCACTAATATTTTATTGGCAAAAGTAATGGCCATGGTTTCGCCTGTTTTTAGCAAACCTTTGGCAAAGGCATTCCATTTTTGCCTGTCGTAATCAGCGCCATGGTGGGTTACCACGACTTTCATCCCCAATAAGCGGGCTAGTGGGGTAAATAATGCTGGGCCAATAGCATGTAAATGGATCACATCAGGGTGCACAAACAAACGGGCATAAAATATGGCTACAAAGGTATGCAAAAACGTCTCTAGAAATTTATGCCGCATAGCCCATACAGGAATGACCTTCACCCCTTGGTATTCATAGGGAGTGCTTTTCACATAGGGTGAACGCGCCAATATGGTGACTTGGGCACCTTGGGCGACTAGGCGTGGGTAAAGCTGCTGACAATGGGACTCTATACCGCCCATGACATCGGGTATTCCCCGCAATCCTATTGCACACAATTTCATACTGCTATTACCTTTAATCTTAAATAATCTTCTATTCGTGTAGCGTTTAAATTCGAAACGCTACACGAATGACTGCAAACTTAATGTATCCACACCGAATGCCGTTTAGACGGTCTCTCGGGATATAGGTGGTTGCCCTTTGGCAAAAATGGCACCGGCGATGAGCGCGTAACAAATCAAGCCTTCTATGTTCCATAAAGGCATAGTAGATAAGTTCATGACCATGATACCGAGCACCGAAAAAAACAACTTTTTACCCAGCACTTTTGAGCGATTATTCAATGCTTGCTTGAGCAAGTAAAAGTTCATTCCCAAGAAAAGCGTAATCCCTATATAACCGTATTCGTAGATATATGACACGTACGCGTTATGTGCATAGTGGCTAAATCGTCCGGACCAGTGTTCCGGCCCTAACCCAACCCATTGATTTATCCAGTCAGAAGTAAAAAATGCATATAGGTACTGACTCCATAGGTACACCCGAGATGAGAAAATATCTTTGTCTGCCTCAGAATAATAAATTGGGGCCTTTAGAAGACTGTCGAAATTGGTAAATACCAGGGTAATATCACTAAAGCGCTCGGCCAGACTAGATGACACAACTAAGCCAATGATAATAAAAGGGATCGATGCGAAAGCCAAAATCGGTAACTTGTATTTTGACTCGAATCGCTCACTTAACATGGTTAAAATAAAGATAAGCACCACAGGTAATACTGCCAACATGGAGGTACGATAGTTAACCAATACCAGCAGAAACACGGCTAAAAAAAATATCGGCGCATGAAATCTTATGGTTTTTCGCTCTAACCAACCCAGCACTAAAATAAAGCCAACAATGATCATTGAGAAGGCCGCTTCGTGGTTGTAACCACCTATATAACTAGCAGAACCGTCTGCTTCTGTTGCTTTCACTTCACCCAATAGTATCGATAATATTTGCAGTGATACGGGTAATAAAAATGGTACCAAAAGGGTCTTAAACACTACTTTTGCCGACTGCAAACGTAAAGCCAAGAATACCCCTGCGCTCAGTACAAAAAAGTAGCCCCACTTTACGAGTACGTTAATTAACCCTTTGTATTCTTGATTGATGACACCACTTACAATAATTACGGCAAAAAATGCGTAAAAAATTAGGTATTGGCGCAAGCGAAACGTAATGTTCGGTAGTATTAAAATACCCAACAGCACCACCGAAATTGAACCTAAGGCATTAAGTGAGAACCCGGCAATGAAAGGGTCATAGGTGATTTGATGAAATGCAGATAAGGTGTAACGCAGCCATAAAGCAAAAACGACGAATATCAGGTATTTATTCGCAGTATTTTTGCAGGTTCTAAATACAATTATCCCGCAAATCAAAGCCATAATTATTTTTACAATATCAAACATAAACGAGAGTTCTCATTTTTTGCAAAAACGTCATGATTATTTCTTACCCGAATCGCTTGATAGGCCTAAACTAGATTTCTTCAAAATATCAAGAGGCCCTTTTTCCGAGATAACTTTCGCAGGTATCCCCCCAACAGTGAGATTGCTATCGAAAGATGTATTTACCACTGCGTTAGCCCCCACTGCAACATTGTTGCCTAATGTAATATCACCGTATATTTTCGCACCAGGACCAATATAACAGTTGTCGCCAATCACGGGCGGGTTAGCTTTTTTCGACAATCCCCCTCCAACATTGACGCAAACATGAATTCGACAATTTGCACCGATCTTACACCTTCCGTTGATTACTATCGTTCCTGCGTGAGCAATAGAAAGACCTGGACCAAAAACATTTGCAGGTATTGAAAACCCCAATTTTCTTCCTAAGCGCCTGACTTTTAATTGTAAATAAGCGGCATAACTTTTTGTAAGGATATTTGATGCGGTGTTTTTTACAAATTCAAGCTTACGTAGTGCTTTTTGAAAATGCCAGATGTCATGCGTTAGGTGATCTTTTAAACTACCTTTTACGTTCAGCGCCATGCGATCTTGTTCTAAATAATGATAATAGTCAGATTTTGTTTTAATCATTTGTCGTTTCTTTAATTTCAGTTTTTTTAAGCGCCTTATTCATTACATTACTAAAGGTCGCCTGCATATGTTGATATGAAAAATCCAGCGCTCGTTGTTGGCTTTTTTGCTGGTATTTTTCAATCGAACCTTGTTCTTCCATGACATTGATGGCGCTTTTAACTGCATCAATATCATTCACTTTACATAAAACCCCGTGCTCGGCCGCCAAGTAACTCTCTGTTCGGGTGTTGTTGTCCCCGGTGAGTATTTCAGCTGGGCCAGATTGGCAATTCGTGGCAATAACGGGTTTACCTAAACACATGGCCTCGGCAATACCGTTCGGAAACCCTTCCGCGTTAGAAGTAGAGACTAAATAATCGGCATTGACTAAATAGGGGTACGGGTTTTCTCTGAAACCGAGTAAATGCACTCTTGATTCAACGCCCTGCTCTTTTGCCAGAGCTTTAAGTGCTGGCATGTCTGGCCCTTGGCCTAAAATCACCAAATCGCGCTGACTGTCGCTTTTCGCAAATGCCTTGATCATTAAGGTGAAGTTCTTGTTTGCCACTAAGCGGCCAATCCCAATGCAATAGGTTTTTTGCGGCAAGTCATTGACGGTTATTTGAGATTTTTCGAGTAGGCTTGCCTGATCATAAGCGTTATACATTACGCTGCATTTCACTGCAGGAACCGCGTAGTTGTCGACTAAGTCTTGCATCACCCCTTGGGACACAGGCACCACACATGTGGCTTTAGGGTACACGGCTTTGACCATGAATTTACTGATGAAACCGGTGCGAGATGTCGCAAAATGGCTACTGGTATTGACCCGTTCGCTTATTACGCTCGGAATATTTTGCCGCTTACCAATGATAGTACTGACCACATTACTACGTGTTAAAAAGCTAACGAGTAAATCAGGCTGAGTTGTTTTTACCCATTGACTCAACTGGCGATAGCTGGGGATTAATTTACCCTTAGCATTTAAGGTAACCTTTTCAACGTAATCTGGACACTGCTGTTCTTCAGGTAAATCATCCAGCAATAATAGGTAAACTTTACACTTTTGACTGGTAAAAGTGTCTTGCATGGTGCGTAACAAGTTGCAAATAACCCGTTCTGCTCCGCCGCCTTCAAGGGAATTGATCACAAAGGCGATAGATTTATTACTGTTATTAAACATTGAATGCTACATCTCTAAATTAAATCAAAATCCATATTGCTTTAGTGGCAGCAATGCATGATCACGCTTGTTTGTTGTTGCTTCACCTTGATTACGAGATGCGACAATCTTTAGCCTTCAAGCAAGCATAATACCAAAATTATGCAGCGAGCACATAAAAGACAGAAGGCTTTCTTATTCGGGTTCAAGTTAACCCAGCAACCATGCTCATTATTCATCTGGTATATTGCCCTCGCTTTATTATGAGCGTAGCGCTTGTGCATTTAATTATTATGACACGAGCATTCGGTTATTGTCGTGATGACGGCTGCAATCGCTATAAGTTAGGCGTTAGGCGTTAGGCCCTATACGATAGCCGCTTTGCACAAAAGCTCACCGCAATCACGATGAGTGTTACTATGCATGATAGTCACCTAAATATGATTGCCGTAAATTTCTGCGCTAACGCGCGTCAATTTCAACACCTAAGGCTAGTGATAATCTTTAAACCACTGAACAAAATTATTGATCCCGTCTTGTAGTTTTGTTTCTGGCTTGAAGCCTATTTCTTTTTCTAAGTTGGTAATATCAGCAAAGGTTCTGACCACATCACCGTCTTGCATAGGTAAATAGTTTTTGACAGCTTTTTTCCCTAATGCATTTTCTATGCAGCGAATAAACTCTTCTAACTCTACAGGCGTGTTGTTGCCTATGTTATACAGTTTATAAAAGGGAGATGATTCTGACGAAGCTGCCGCCTCTGTGTTTGGCTGAGGTATCACGTTCTGTATGCGCAAAATGCCTTCCACTATATCGTCTATATAGGTGAAATCTCGCTGCATCTTGCCTTGATTAAACACTTTAATCGAGCGGTCGTTGACCACTGCATCAGTGAAAAGGAACGGTGCCATGTCTGGGCGCCCCCAAGGGCCATAAACAGTGAAAAAGCGTAAACCGGTTGTCGGCAGAGAATACAAATGGCTATAGGTATGTGCCATAAGCTCATTGGACTTTTTCGTTGCTGCATACAGTGACACAGGGTAATCGACCCGGTCATTTTCAGAGAAAGGGATTTTTTTATTCGCGCCATAAACTGAACTGGAAGACGCATACACCAAATGCTCAACGTTATTATGCCGACAACCTTCAAGGATTGTGGCCATTCCCGTTAGGTTCGAGTCGATATACGCCATTGGGTTTTCAATCGAGTAACGTACCCCTGCTTGCGCCGCTAAATGAATAACTCGCTCAAACTTTTCTGCAGCAAATAACGCGGCAATAGTGTCTCGGTCAGAAATGTCTAACTTTACAAAGGTGAAATTAGTGAAATGCTCAATACGTTGCAGGCGGGCTAATTTTAGTTTTGGATCATAATAGTCATTCAGGTTATCGAGTCCGATCACCTCATGCCCTTGTGAACAAAGTTTCTCAGCAACATAATTACCAATGAATCCAGCGGCGCCGGTTACTAAATATTTCATATGTGATCTCGTTAAAAATGTGTTGTGAATACCAACTCATACGGTGACAAGTCGCTCATCTTGCCTTGGTAGGCTTGGTATAGCGCAATTATGCGGCTATTGATTGTTCTAATGCTGCCAGAAGTGCATTATCTCAAAGCCGAAGGCTTTAATGTAGTTAAATATCGCTGCATCAAAGAATGCATTTATCTTATTCATATACCTTTTGCATAGATTGCCCCTGCACATATTGCACCATTTCACGCTGTGGAATAACAGGTTTGTTGCTATCCACTGGCTAATCAAGTTCGTTTTGGCTGCGATGAAATACCCCCGAATGCCCCGAAGCAAGATGATGTTGCCGCCAACATAAAGGCGAAAAATAAGAATGCTTTGCCATTGCCAATTAGGTTAACGTACTATCCATTCTCAATATTAACATATTGTATTGCGTCGGCTTTATGGTGAGCATAGCGCTTTTGCGTTTTATTATTATGCCATGAGTGCTCGGTCATTGTCGCCTCGAGCAATCAGGTTAATCACGTTTGATTGCATTATCCCCAACCGTTGTTTAGGTGGGTAAAGGATTTCGTTAGGCCCATGCGTTTTTTTTGTTTCATCATTACTACAGTGTTGTTTTTATTCCTGTTACGTGCGGTAGCGGATAGCAATATTGTATTTAATGACGCGCTGTTTAACAAAATTCGTGATCAATACGATGACGACGCCCTTGAGCGCGTGCAGAACTGGCAACAGTTGTTGAACGACAGCCACGCCCTGCCCATTGATGAAAAACTCTACCAAATAAATAACTTCTTTAATGAACTTGATTTCGTCGATGACATTGAACATTGGGATCAAGATGACTACTGGGCCACACCGGTAGAGTTTTTAGCCACCCATGGCGGCGACTGCGAAGATTTTGTGATCGCTAAATTTTTTAGCTTGAAAGAGCTTGGCGTACCCGCTGAAAAGTTGCGTTTAATGTACGTTACCGCAACCCGCATAAGGCAAGCGCACATGGTGCTGGCCTACTACGAAGAACCAAATTCAGTACCCTTGGTACTCGATAATATCAACCGCCGTATTTTACCCGCTTCGCGTAGACGTGATTTGTTGCCAATTTATAGCTTTAACGGTGACGGTTTATGGTTGGCGAAAGAGCAAGGCCGTGGGCAAAAAGTGCAGCAAGGGGGCAACAATAATTTATGGAACGATTTAAACAAACGAATGCAAATGGGCGATTAATGATGCGTAAGGAAATCTGTTATGCCGTTGTCTAGACAACTGGGGTTAAGCCTACTGGCTGTGCTGATATTGGTGTTTATTGGTACGCTTTGGATCAACGTAAACAACACCCGTGATTTCGTCGCTCAGCAGCTCGCGTCACACGCGCAAGACACGGCAACGTCCTTGGGCTTGTCAATCGCACCTTACATGGCTGAAGCCGATGACTTGCCTGTGGTTGAAACCATGATGAACGCTATTTTCGACCGAGGCTTTTATCAGAGCATGGTGTTACGTGACGCCAAAAAACACATTTTGCTCGAAAAACACAATCCTAATAACGTTGAAGATGTGCCTAAATGGTTTCGGGAAATGCTGCCCCTTGAGCCCCCTGAAAGTGCCACCGATATTAATGACGGCTGGACGATGGCAGGTTCCTTAACCGTAAAAAGCCATCCTGGTTTTGGTTACCAACAATTATGGCAAAACGCGGTGCAAGCATTTTGGATGATTTTAGCCGTTTTCATCACAGCGCTGTTGATGTTATATGCCTTGGTCAAAATGATCACCACACCACTGTTGGCGGTGGTAAAACAAGCCGACGCCATCAGTCAGCAACAATTCGAGCAAATCAAACAGATACCCCGCACACCAGAGCTCAAACGTATTGTGACGGCAGTTAACCGCATGTCCGCTCAACTGGCTAAATTATTTACCCAATTAACCAATCAGGCAGAACGTTACCGTAATTTCGCCTATCAAGATCCATTAACGGGTGTGGCCAATAGACGTGCCTTCGAGCTGGCTTTTGAGCAACTGTTAGCTGATTCAGAGCAGCACTCTCAAGGCTACTTATTGCTCATCCGATTAACCAGCTTAAATGAAGTCAACAGCGAACAGGGTTATCAAGCCGGCGACGAATATGTGAAGCTGGTCAGCCAAGAATTAAAAAACGCACTCAAGCAACCCGAACTAAATGGGGTTTTATACCGTGTGTCTGGGGCTGACTTTGTTGTCTTGCTTGAAGACGCCGCAAAACAGCCTTGCATTAGCTTCACTCAGGCCATTATTGCCCAGCTAAATGCCATTGAAAAAAGTGAGTATAGATTAGGCACTGCACACGTAGGGGTGGGCTCTTTTAGTTTTGGTGATTCACGAACCGATGTATTAGAGCGCGCTGACACGGCATTATCTGGCGCCAGTGTAAACAGCGAAAAATGGCAACTGGCCCAGCAACATGATGTGCAACACAGTAATACCCAGTGGCGCACTCAGTTGAATGCCATTTTACAGCAGAACCACGCGGATTTTGTCGCCCAACCGATCAAAAACCACAAAGGCGACACATTATACGCTGAGTGGTTTGCCCGTTTTAGTACCGGCCAAGCGCAGGGCTATTTACCCATGGGACAATTGGTCCCGGCATCGGTGCGACTGAACTATGCTCAAAAATTAGATGAACTGCTGATTGCCAGTGCCCTCGCCCAACTAAATGACACACCACATGTCATTGGTTTGAATGTGTCCCGTTTATCCCTTAGCCAAGCAAGCTTTCATCAATGGTTAATGAATACTCTACCCCAAGATGGTGCGACGTGCGCCAAGCTGGTGCTAGAAATACCTGAGCGTGCGCTTGTTAACGGCACCCAAGACCTCGTCCATTTTATTGGGCAGTTAAAATCTCGCGGCGTGCGAATCACTGTTGAGCGGTTTGGCGCACAATTAGCCGCGATCACCCATTTACGTAAAATTCGCCCCGATTATTTGAAACTAGATGGCCGCTTTGTTCGTAATATACATAACGAACCGGATAATCAGCTATTTGTGCAGTCGCTGGTTAATATTGCCCATGGGCTAAATATTCAGGTGATTGCCGAAATGGTCGAGTGTGATGCAGAGGCGCAGTGTTTGCTGGACTTGTTTGTAGACTACTTACAGGGCTATCACATTGGTATGCCTACCGATACCAGCGTATCGACTTCAAACGTTAGCTAAAAATGGAGTCCTATTAACTAAATAACGACCGCTAATATTTATAAGCCTTTATAAATATTAGCGAAATAGTCAGCTAACCGTTACTTGATCGTTAATAATGACCATTAGCAAATCACTGAAAAGGTACGTTTTTTTACCTGGTCGACCTTAGTCTAATGTTGCTTTTTCAGTCAACTAAACTTATCATCCCAGTGTTGTTAGTGAGATCCACGCTCACACACTTATATATTGGAGCTTTTATGCGACGTTTACTCATTTCCTTATTGTTGTCTGGTGTCATGATTGCACCTGTCGCGCTAGCACAGCAGGCTGGGGTAAAAAATCAGCCAGCACAGATAAATGCTGAACAGCCCGCTACAAAAGCTGCGCAACCTGACGAGCCGCAAAACATATTGTTTGGTGATGACAAGCAACCAGGTCGCACTATCCATTTAAAAATAATCGAGTTAACCACCAGTGGTATTGCCTTAAATGACGCGGTAGAGCAAACGATTGCCAATGTCACTCGGGAAGAGGATGCTTTATTGAGCGGCACGGCTAGGTTAGTGGTGGGCTTGAATAAAGGAATTAGTGCCAATTTCATGCGCAACATGGTGAATTTCAATAAATTAACCGATACCACCAAAGGCTCAATCGAAACATTTCCAGGCGATGCTGCCAACATTATTCAGCTTGCGGTAACGCTTTACCCTAGTTTTGCCCAAGACGTCATCGACGCCGCTATTACGACCGGTGAAGTCGAGCCCAATGATGCGTTATTGGCCGCTATTGCTGCAGGTGCGGATCCAACTACTGTATCTTCCGCTACAGCTGCGGGTGGTAATGTTGCTGTTGCTGGTGTCCCTGCGGGCGCAGGTGTCGGTGCTGGCGGTGCTGGCGGTGGCGATACCACTGCCTCAACGAACTAGTCTTATTCTGTTTAACAAAAGCCAGGTTTAAAACCTGGCTTTTTTATTTATAATCATTACGTTATAACCAATATCTATTTTCCAAGCGGCTAAAATGGCACAAAGGGATCTTTTGAACACCAAACTTCATCGCTACTCATTTTACGTCTTATTAGGTTTGCTTATTTGGCTACCTATTCCCCTAGGTTCAAATCGCCCTTGGGCTTGGGGGTTAATGGAATTAGTTATTTTTTCGCTATCGTTAACCTGTGCTTATTTACGCAAACAACAAGCATGGATGGGTTTACGCGCCTACAGATTACCCATAGGACTATGGTTAGCATTTTTAGCCTTAGCAACGCTACAAGTTATTCCAATGCCGGCGCAGTTAGTTGCATTTTTAAGCCCCACCAGTTACGACACTCAATTAGCTTATGGCGTAGCGCAATTTCACCTATCGCTGGATGTGGGGCAAAGTCAGATAAATTTACTCAAAAGCCTGAGTTATTTTTGCTTGCTGATTGTCGTTTTGGTATTGGTTAACACGGAAAAACGTTTACGCTTGATATTGCTGACCATACTTGCCAGCGGCGCCTTACAAGCACTGTATGGTACCTTAGAAATATTATCAGGCACGCAATACAGTTTATTATTCGGTCTACCTGTTGCTGACGTCGCCACGGGCAGCTTTGTGTATAAAAACCATTTCGCAAACTTCATCATGCTATGTTTGTCCGCAGGCATAGGCTTGATGGTTGCAACACTGCAAGGTAACCAAGGTGGCACCCGTCGTGATTTTATCCGTTCTATTCTTTCGACACTTTTGGGCAGTAAGGCGCTGATACGAATTAGTCTAGCCATTATGGTGATTGCTTTGGTTATGTCCCGTTCACGTATGGGTAATGTTGCGTTTTTTGCGGCTATGACACTGATTGGTATATTGGCTTTGCTCATCATCAAAAACCGCAGCCGAAGCTTGTCTATTTTAATTATAAGCATGTTTGTGATCGACGTATTTATTGTGAGTGCTTGGTTCGGTTTAGATAAAGTACAGGAGCGCTTAGAGGCAACTAGCCTTAGCCAGGAGGGGCGCGACGAAGTGGTTATCGACGCTTTGCCCATGGTACAAGACTTCCCCGTATTTGGTTCCGGTGGCGGTAGTTTTTACAGTACATTCCCAAGCTATAAAGTGGCCAATATCAATTCGTTTTATGACCATGCCCACAATGACTATCTGCAAATGGCCATAGAATACGGCTTATTTGCAACGTTACTATTAGCCATGTTGGTCATTTGGTGTTTCTTAAAAAGTATCCGGGCCATGCGAAAGCGTAGGCCGTCGATATTTAAAGGGACTGCCTTTGCTTGCTGTATGGCAATGCTTGGTATGGCGATCCATATGACGGTAGATTTTCCGCTGCAAGCTCCGGCCAATGCCTGCTATTTTGTGGTTTTTTTGGCGCTGTCATTGTCGATAAACCAATTAAAAGTCACAACGGGTAAAAAGCGCCGCGTTAAACAGGTGAGCACATGAGTACTAAGTTCAGTGGGCCGATAGAACAAGACCCCGCGATTGTGAATTTGCTTGAACGCATGCCTCCCGCGGTGCAAGCGTCATTTAGCGAAGAGCAGTTATCCCACCTTAGAAATGCGGTCAGTAGTCGTCAGTGGGGTCATCATCCTATCGATTTACGCGGCACTATACCTTGGCTTAAATATCGTTATTACTACGTGATACTCGCGGGGAAAAACCACCGTAATATGACCCGAGCGCAATTGCGTGCAAGCCGATTCGTTAACGCACTCATGTTAGCTGGGTTTATGACCTTCTCTGCCGTGATAGGGTTATTATTACTGTACTTATTGAAATCAGCCGCAGGTATCGACTTATTACCCGATTACTCATTTGGGATTTGGGACTGGTTTAAGAGCTAACGTATTTGCCTTAACGCAGGTATTTAGCTAGGTCTTTTCGACTTGGACAATGAGGGATCATGCGCTGAACAGACAAAGGTTCGTTTCTAAGCCATCGGCAGACACGTTTATCTGCTTGGTATTGTTTTATCAAAGCTAGCACTTTTGCTCTACTTTTCGAGTCGCGCAAACCTAAGCTTATGCGCTGGTAAAACGTTTCACGAATAGACAATAACATAGGGTGATTGGAGGCATATAACGCCATACCTAATTGCACATAGAGCAGATGTACTTCAGGTTTTTTCGGTCCCAGCGCATTGGCATGCTGTAAATAGGTCAGCATTTCGTCATCAAACTCTTGTTGGCGCCATTTAATCATAGCCAACGACGCCCAGGTAACGGGCCATAACGGACGCAACTGGGTTGCTTTTAAATAATGTGCTTTGGCCGCACTGAGCGCTTGTTCTTTGTCCTCGTAGCCTGCTAACGCACCCCACTCATAGACTTGGCCTAATAAATCCTGATAAAGCGCATGACTAGGCTGGCTATCTATAGCTGATTCAATTGCTGTTTTGGCTAACTGGTATTCACCCACTGTTTGCTCGTTGCCCTGCTCTTGCCAAGAAGCCAAGATATTGCGCACTTGATAATAATCAAAGCTGGCCGCGGTAAACTTCAGGGCAGCGATAAGACAGACAAAGGCCAAGAATGCAAAACACAATACCGCCACATACTGCTTAATAAATACTCGAGCGTCAGTAATCGTGCGGGGAAATGCTATTGCCATTGGTTACCTTGGGTAATCAACCAGGGGGTGGTTTTAAATAAACGCTGGGCACAGTCCTTGCCATTTAACGCTGCGACTTCCATATAAGCTTTATCCATATCATTTGGCCGGCGATGTATGCTATGCGTATCGGACGCCACATAAGTGATCAGGTCCTTTTGTAAAAAGACTCTGGCGGTCTCACGCACTGCATCAGAGAAGCGTCCAATGAAAGCGCCTGCTGTGATCTGAAATAAACAACCGATGCGCTTAAGCATATAGATACGCTCAGGATTGGCAATAATCTCACGGTTGCGTTCAGGGTGAGCGATAACCGGCTGAATATTATTCTTAAGCAGCCAACGTAATAAATTTTCTGTGCCTGGCGGAATATGACTATGGGGCAACTCAAGCAACATAACGTCTTTGTCGTGCCAGCGCCCTAAGAACGGAATTTGTCCTGTTTTGTGCCACAGCATAATATCTGGGGTAATTCTCAACTCTGCGGCAAAGGATAATTTAAGAGGACATTGTGCTTGGGCTAAATGTGAAACAAGAGATTGGTAGGCTTGGGAGATTGTACTTGGGTCATTATCAAAATAACCTTGATGGATATGAGGAGTGCACACCATGTGTGTCACCCCCACCGCAACCGATTGCTCTGCCATTGCTAACGACGCAGCTAAATCAGCGGCGCCGTCGTCAATTCCGGGCAATATATGGCTGTGTAAGTCGATCAAGATTGTTTGCTATTTTCGGCCTTCATGTCGGTATTATAACTGTGATATCCATACTGGTCATAAAAACCTGTGTATTCACCGTGTTTTTTTGCTTTGCGCAAATCAACTTGGTTTAACACCACACCATCGACTCGGTGACCCATTTGCAAGAAACGGCTCAAACCGCTGGTTATCAACTTGTCACTGGTACTATCAGCCTTAACCACATACACAACAGAGTCACATACTTTAGACACCACTATGGCATCACTGACTGCTTGGGTTGGCGCGCTATCCACGATTATGTGCTCGTAACGCCCTTTCAAGTCTTGCATCAAAACTTTAAAGCTGTCAGAAGCCAATAGCTCTTGCGGGTTTGGCGGTACAGTACCTGCACAAATTAAATCAATCCCTGACATTTCGTCAGTCACTATGCACTCTTCCAACGTATGGGTGCCTGCAATTAAATTAGCAATACCTGGCTGAAAGCCCGGCAGACCAAATTGACTGGCGAGCGTTGGGCGGCGCAAATCAGTGTCAATTAATAACACTTTACTCAATTGGCCTATAGCGAATGCTAAGTTAATAGATACGGTACTTTTACCTTCTTTGGGCACACTTGATGTAACCAAGATGGTTTTTGAAGGCTTGTCGATATTCAGTAATTGTAAACTGGTTCTTAAGGTACGCACTGCTTCACTAAAGGTGTGTCGTTTGCCGTCGAAGAAATGCCTGATAGATAAGTTTTTCTTCTTATTGTGTGCTTCCCATGGGATCAAGCCCAACATACGTTGGCCCAGTTTGCGCTCCACATCTTCCACTGAACGTATGCCGCTATTGAGTGCATCCATGGCAATGGCTAAGAACACACCAAAGCCCAGACTGACAATAAATGCAGCCGCAATGATGAGGCCTTTTTTAGGTTTAAACGGACCGCCTGGCGGTACCGCTAAATCGAGCATACGCGCATTGGCTGACTCAAAACCACCTAATTCAGACGTTTCGTTGAGACGAGTGAAAAACGAGCTATACAACTGCTGGTTGATGTCCACTTCGCGCTGCAGCGCTTTATGCCGACTTTCGAGATTGGTTAAACTACGGAAGTTCTCTTTGTTGTCATTTACTTCTCGTTTAAGGGCAGCTAGTTTAAGTTTAGCTGTGCTGAATTCAGTATTCACCCCTGAGACCAAAGAACGAATTTGATCGTTCAAGCTGTCTTGAATTGAACGCAGTTCTGCTTGAGCGGCAATCATCTTAGGATGCTTGGGGCCGTATACCTTATTTAATTCAGACACACGACTTTGGGCACCTATTTGCTCACGCTTAACATTTTGCACCGCAGGGTGATTAATGACTTCGGGTAAATCAGCTAACTCACTGATTGTGGCACCTGAATTAACTTGATTGTATAGGGTCTCAGCGCGGTTATAGGCGGCTTGGGCACTAAGCAGTTGTTGACTGAGTTCTTGCAGTTCATCTGCCGCTAAACCAACCACACCGTCTATGTTCACTAACTTTTCAGTTTCATAAAACTCAGACAGGCGCTTTTCCGCAGTGCTTAACTTGGTGCGCAACCCTTGCAGGCTTTCGTTTAACCAAGTGGTCGCTTTGGTGGTCATATCTAATTTAGACTCAAGGTAATTTTCGATATAGACATCACCTACTGCATTAGCCGCAAGGGCGGCAAACTGACGATCTTCGTGCTCGAAACTTATCTCAACAATTTGCGTATTAACTAGCGGGTTAATCTCCAGCGCCTGCATCACTTTGGCTGTGGCATATCGTTTGCGTGCATCAAGTTGCTGCGCTTCGGTCAATACCACAGTCTCTTTTTGCGGTAAAAACGGCAATGCACTGATAGCACTGGCTTTAATCGCGGCCAGTTGCTTGCTAATAAAATTTGCTTGGCTATCTGCGTACCCAGGTGCAAAGGTAGGATTCTCATAAAGTTTCAGCTTTTCAACTACTTTTTCGGCGATTTGACGAGATTTTAAAATTTCGTATTGAGTTTGAAAGTACTCTTTGCGACTGGAATCAAGGCCGTATACTTCTTCAATCGAAAGCACCTTAGCTTGATTCGATTCAATCAGTAATTTAGCCGTTGCCTTATATTCTGGCGTGATCGACATCACGATAAGGGCTACCAGTACGGTAATAAAAACCGCAAGACTGATTATACGCCACAAATAACGACGAATAGTTTGCCAATAATGGCCTAAATCGATCATTTCTGAACTCAGCAATTTCGCCTCTAATTGTCCGTTTGATTGCGCTGACATAGTTATCTAGATACCTTTTAAAAGAAGCTTTGCTGCACGGTAACAATGTCACCCGGCAATACCACATCAGTAGATCGAGCGCTCAACTGTTCTTGTTGACCTGACTCATTCTCCCTGCGTATGAAAATTTTTGTTTTTGAGGCTCGCTCTGTGTAACCTCCCGCCAAAGCAGCGGCTTTATCCACTGAAAGACCAGGCTGATAAGGGTAACCACCGGGTCGTTTGACTTCACCATCAATAAAGAAGGGGCGATAATCAATCACAGTCACGGAAACTGAAGGCTCAATGAGGTAATCCCCTTTAAGACCCGCATACAGCTTGGCCTCAAGTTCGGCCCCAGTTAAACCAATAACGCTGAGGTCCCCTAAGAATGGGTAATTTATTACGCCATGATTAGGTAACTTAGTCGTCAAGGATAAATCGGGTTGGCCAAAAACGGTTACTTTTATTACATCCCCTGAACCCAGTTTATATTGACTCAAGCTTGCATCTAACGACCAAGCTGCACTGCTAAAAAGCACAAGCCACAACCATAATACGGTTTTTGCTTTCATGTTTACTCCAAAAAGGGATGAAGACTAAAGGGTCACTTTTGCCGTTAAACGATAAATATTTTGATCAAAATCAATAACATCTTGGTTACTATCACGTTCGCTGTAGGTGTAACCTAAATTAAGCGTTAACCAACGTCTAAACTCATAGATTACAGCAAAGTTCAGATCAGTAATATCGTCAGTGCGCCCACTTCCCTCGTAACTGTCGTCACCTACTGCCACACCCGCTTCTGTTCTTAAGCGTTGTAGCCATGCATGACGCCAACGTAAAGAAATATCTTTGCGTCGAATAAAGTCACCATCTCCGTTGGTTTCTCTCGCTTCATTTTGCGAATCAAGAATAAAGCTTGTGCGATCTATAGGCTCCCAAACTATGCCGGCTTGCCATTTCAGACCGCTAAAGCTAGTGCGCCCTGCGGCATCAAAATCTTTATTTTGATAACCAATCTTGGCATATCCAGACGTTGACGCTGTGGACTGCCACTGAGCACCGACCAAATAACTGGTTTCAATGCTGTCTCGTGTGGCTGTTCCTTCAGGTAAAAATTTATATTCTACGTTGGATAACGTCGTTTCAAAAAGTAAATCAGTCGCTGAACCAATGTTGTAATAAAAGGTTCCACCAACTGTACTTTTGGAACGATCACGAGCCATATAAGAGTCAGTATCAATTTTGTAATCTAAATCACGATAATTGACGTTGAGATCCAATCTTGCTTGGGCGCTCAACGCGCCGTATGAATATGTAAAATCGACTTCACTCTCTTTAAATTCATCAGGTGATGAAAGTTCGGCTCCTGCTCCTCGAGAAAATGCGGTCCCGCGACCATCATGACCATCTTCGAAGTCTATACTGCTTTTAATGCGATGCCGGCTGTTTAACTCATAATCTACTGCTGCGAATAGCAAGTGATCTGTGTAATCATCAGCAGAACTGGAAAAATAATCGCCTCGGGAAAGCTGGTATCCAAAACGCAAGCTATTCAAACCAAAGTTATTGACCAGGGTAAACTTGGGCACAACGATGCTAAACCAACTGTCTATTTCTTCTTCATTAGCCCGAGATTGGGTTACGTTGTCATTAAATCCAACGGTAGTGGTTAAAGTAGGCACTAATTCAAACGCACCTAAGTCAATTCCCACTTCTTCTTGAGCAAATGAAGATGAACATACACATGCCAATCCTATAGCGCTTGCTAATTTAGTCTTACTCATTCAGTCATCTCTGTTTTAAAAGTTAAAATGTCATTTTAATGAAACTAAGTGTATCAATTATCTAATGAAATTAGTGTTTTGTTAGTTAAAATTTGTGAAATTTTTTTACTAATAAAGGTTTCAAAGTAAACAATGCGAAAATTACATAAGGCAGTCGGCTAAGCGAAATCTATGCCATAAAGCGTATGTTCGCTTAACTAGTGCTATATAGCCTTTAATGATAAGCCGAGCTTGTTAAACCAAGACGACGCCATGTAAAGCATGTAACTATTGCAAAATACGGATGACAAATATTCCTGCGGCTCACTCATGTAGTGGGTTAGCAAACCCATGATCATCCAAGACAAAGCCATTTTGGCGCTTATTGGCGCCTTAATTTGACGATTATATTACGGTTAGGTTTTAAACAAACAAGACTTTTCTGTTTATTTTTCATACGCTTCATGTCATCCAATATTCATATTTTGGCGCTTTACTAACATTAAGTGAAGCTCTTCCATCGAAACTTTGGCCTTATTTTTGCTTAGAGATTAACAGACAAACAGAAAAACCATGGCTCATTAAGCGAATAGGTTGAAGACGGCAAACGATAGCATGCTTTATTTAGCAATAATTTCTCTGAGTGTCATAAAAGAAACAGAAATATGTCGTAATTATACAACAGAATAGCGTGGTATAATGGGCAATGCTGATTTGAGGCAACTTCAACTTTTCATCAAGATGTTGAAGTTAAATGGAATTTTTTAAATTTATAGATTTATTAATGTTGGAAATTAGCGACATTTGCGTGTCGCAAAATAAAGACAACATTTATTCGAGGAACAATTATCTTCGAGTCCTATGAATTTAAATCGTTGTACGTAACGTTTATGGTAGAGACATCATGCATAATAAAAGCCCTGGTGGCATTATTCAAAGTAACCAAAGCAGCTTTTCAACTCTTTATCGTTTAGTCGATATGGTTATCATTACCTTAGTGTATTTCCTTGTTCTGTTATATCAGGGCTTGCCCATAACATCTTCCGAGCTATTGTTACTTTTTGTCAGCATTATCTCTTATATGTTATGTGCTGAAGCCGTAGATTTATATCGCTCGTGGCGCACCGCACCCAATACCATGATGATTAAATGGGCAATGATCGCCTGGGGCGTTTCTTCTCTTGCCACCACCACTTACGCCTTTATTTTCCCTGACAGCATTATAGCGTCAAATTTCGTTATTTTAGCGTGGCTGGTAATGTGCGCACCGACGTTAGTTGGCTGGCGAGTCGCATTTCGCGAAATCTTATTTCGCCATCGTAAAAAAGGTCATAATACCCGCAAAGCGATCGTTATTGGTGCAACGCAATCTGGTTATAGTTTAGCGACGCAAATAATGGAAAATGATCAATTGGGGATCATTTTCAAAGGTATGTACGACGACCGTGCACCTGCCCGTATACCCCATGAAATTCAGCATCAAGTGATGGGAAATGTTCAAGACGCCATCACCCTAGCCAAAGAAAGTCAAATCGATTACATCTACATTGCTATGCCCATGAGCGCTGAAAAACGCATCATGCAGATATTGAACATGTGCAGTGATACCACAGCAACGGTTTATATTATTCCTAACTTCTTTATGTACAACCTGCTGAATGCTCGTTGGCAGAGTGTTGGCTCTATTCAAACCTTGAGTGTGTTTGATACCCCCTTTCAAGGCGCTGGTGACGTGACAAAACGTCTCGAGGATATAGTGGTTTCATCGCTTATATTAACCATGATAGCCATACCCATGCTGTTTATAGCGCTTGCGGTAAAATTGACATCCAAGGGACCGGTTATTTTCAAACAGAACCGCTATGGATTGGATGGCAAGAAAATAAAAGTCTATAAGTTTCGCTCCATGACGGTGCAAGATAACGGCGATAATGTTCAACAGGCGACCAAAAATGATGTACGTATTACGCCTTTAGGTGCCTTTTTACGCAAAACGTCGTTAGATGAATTACCCCAATTTATTAATGTGCTGCAAGGCCGTATGTCAGTGGTTGGTCCCCGCCCTCACGCAGTAGCACACAACGAAGAATATCGTAAGTTGATTGAAGGCTATATGTTACGCCATAAAGTTCGCCCAGGTATTACCGGTTGGGCACAAATTAACGGCTTTCGCGGTGAAACTGAAACCATCAATAAAATGATTAAGCGTGTTGAATATGATTTAGATTATATTCATCGCTGGTCGGTATGGATGGACATTCGCATTATATTAGCCACTGTGACTCGCGGTTTTATCAATAAGAATGCTTATTAACTCTGGTTAATTCTTTACCAATGAAACGCCGAGCTAGTCGCTCGGCGTTTTTGTATGCGCTTCAATAATTTACGCTATGGTTACTCATTTTCACTCGGCTTATAAATTTTAAACTCTCCACCAGCATGCAAAAGACCAAACATATGCAATAAACCATCGTAGTAACGATACATGCCTGTTGGCGCATCCTGCTGCCACAAGTAATTTAACATTTCGGTGGAAAACGGGTTTTCACTAATAGATGCGCCCACGCCGTTCATTGCGGTGCGTCCGTGGCTGCGATAATCAATACCTGGCTCTCTCGTACCATCGACTTCGTAAACCGCAATGAAGTCTCCGTATTGCTGTACTTCACTTTCGAAGAAACTGACTTGGCGCTCAACCAATGCTTTTAACTCTGATGATTGACTGACCCAATGGTAATCCATGGCCATATTGCCCATTACACGAAATGAGTCATAAGCACTTTTATGACTATCAGGATTGAAGCTTGTGGGCTGCGGTAAGCCGTCATGGCTTGCATAATCACTGAACAAACCCGTTTGTAGATGGGCCGCTTTTAGTAAGTACTGGCGACTGATTTCAGCGGTTTCATGCCAATAATCGTTGTTTTCATCTGCCCACAAAGCCCACATTTCATAGAATGCGGGTAAGTGATATGACGGATCAGAGAAACTTTCCACGTTGGTGGTGGTAACAAACTCCACTTGTTGATAAACAGGATGCATCATTAGCCGCGTGCTGCTGTTATCAGATTTAGTAAAAATCATGTCATGGAGTATGTCATTCGCTTCTTGCTGGTAATCAAATATACCTTCGCGACTTCCCCAGCGATTATTCGCAAGGAATAGCGCCATCGCAAAATATTCTTCGCCATCAGGTGCAGGGTTAGTATCGATAGCGATGTAAGGCGCATTTGCGCTCAACCGCCACGCGAAAAAGTCTTTGCTGCTACCGGTCTTGTTTTGCATTTTCGCTTTAGTGAAGCGCCACAATTTGTCGAAGGTATCTTGATCGTTCATCATTACAGAAATCATCATGCCGTATGACATGCCTTCTGAGCGAATATCATCAGAATCAATGGCTTTAATAAATGCCATATCATCACCGACACCAAACAACACACTAGTGTCAGATAATTCAGGTACAGGCTGACTTGGCATGTCCCCAGCGATGAAAAAATTGTCGACTTGTATATCTTGCGACACGTCAGCCGCTTTGCCATTAGCAACAAATTGCACTCCAATACCGCGCAACTGACTAAAGTCGAAAGCATCACTGATGTAGCCAAAGTCGCTATTAGCGCCCACGTGACTAAATCTTAGGGTGACAAATTCATCCGCCGTGAACCCCGCCACCATGGTGTACCCCAAATAAGCAGGTTGATAATTGGCGTCTTCTAAAAAGAGTTGTAGCGCCATATTGCCATCTTGCACATAAGCAGATGGTAGTTTGATATCAAAACTGATATCTCGGCCTTCGTTTATATCTAACGCTGGGAATTGCTGGTACTTGACTGTAAATGCATCGTTTTCGGTAAGCCAATTTGGTTTGATTGCCAAAACATTATTATTTGCGCTATCAATTTCGTCTGCACTAATATTACGCACCGACAGACTAGGCGCAATAACACTCCCGTTATCGACTGACACGTTCCATTGGCCTAGCCCTTCATCAAACGAATCCTCGAAGCCTGGACTGGTATCACTGCCGTCTAAACTTGGGGGTTGGTAAATACTTACTTGTGAAACGCCTATTTCTCCACCGACTTCAGTACTTTTGCCATTACTTAAAAACTGAAAGCCAAGTTTCGCTACATGACTAAAATCAAATCCTTGTGAAAGATAACCAAAGTTTGTATCAGGCCCCACGCCATTAACCGAGATGGCGTTTGTCGCAGATTGCGTTAATGCACGATAAGCGAAAAAACCTATCCCACCAGATGTGCCTTGAATAAATAGTTGAACCGCCATCATGCCATCATCGGCATATGCCTGAGCAATCCCCATCTCATACTCTACGTTTACCCCTTCGGTAGTATCTATCGGGGTAAAATTATTCGACACAACGGCCAATGTATCGCCGTTGCTTTGCCACGAAGGAGTGATAATCAGGGCACCTTCTCTTTGCGATAATTTAGCATCAACTTGTGTGCCGTTGTCAGCATACCATTGCCAATTTTCAGTGTTTTCTGCAAAACCAGCATTATAAACTCGCTCACCTCGGCTAACTTCTGGTGGCTCTTGATCTGGCATCAACTCAAACAATTGCTGATAAGTGGCATTAATTTTGGCCGTGACCTGTTCTTGTGTCGCTAAGCCTCGCTCGACAAAATAATTATTGTACTGTCCAGTATGGTAAGCAGAGCCTGACGAGAAATCATCACTGATCCTATTCCCCATTTGCTGATAATCTATCTGCCAGTTAAAGTCATTCTCATTGAATCTGACTCTTCGGTTCTGAATGAGAACGAAGGGAGTTCCAAGCTCCAATGAACTATTGGCCGCAATATCGTCAGCGTGCAGCGACCCCGTCACAATATTCGAATTGGGATTAGACGACGTAACATCAATAACTACGTCTTGTACTGGGCCAGCGTCGTTTTTAAGCATCACTAGAAACTCATAGCGATAATCACTGCGCCCTACCCGACTTTTACTTTTTAATGTTAACCCTTCAACACTGACTTCGCCGTATGACAAGGTACTAATTGACGAGCACAAGACTGTCCCCAGAGCGAGAAGAATGCCTTTGCTGACGACACTTGGCTTCATAGAAGGAGTTACGCTGGTGTATTCATTCAAAGGAGTGGTTTTCATGGGGCTTCTCCTTTACCGATCATAAGCGCGTGTTGATTGCGACTATTCTTGCTCGCCTGACGGGATCTTCTTGACGTTACAAAAACGAGGCCAAATATACAGACACTTATCAAATACAATGCCACCCCACTTGGCGCGTTAACGGCTTGTACTTTATTAAGTTGGAATTGACCTGCACTTGTCACAGCAAATGTATTGGCATCATACGTTTCAAAGCGCTGTATCGTTCCCAGTGCATCTAATGCCCCTAGCCAATCAAACATAACTGACATGCCGCTTAAAGTTTCACCCGCAAGTAAAGGAGAGGCAAGTGCAAGGCCATCAACGAAACCGTCTTCCTGAAAGCCAAATATGTCTTGTGCCGGCGCAACAAACATATCCCAATCGATGGGACTGCTTAACAGCGCTAGGTTGTCGAATAACCCATATTCGAAATATACGATAAGTCCATCAATGCTACTTTGACCATCGTTGTAAAATTGATAGTTCGCTTGATATTGTTGATCGTTTAATTTAGTTACATCAGTGCGAACCAGCAGCGCTTTGGCATCTAAGCTGCTAAATAGAAGGGTGGTTGTAAGAGCCAAGAACAGTATTATTTTCATCTAATTCCTCTTTTATATCTTCTCGTGTGTAAGTTATGTCGTGATGCGTTTCAATTTTGTACAAGGTGCAGTCGATAGTATTTGCATCAATGCTACTGATAGAAACATGCCGCCCACCTTATAGTCACAAAGACTACTCCGACCAAGACAGGAAATTAACACAAAATTTACATTTGGGGTTTTTCATAAAAGTAAAATAAGACTGCATAAAAAATGAGCGCCTTAATATCTGTGACTTTTAAGCATAAAAAGCCGAGACACATCGAAGATGTGCTCGGCAAAAGGTGTTACACAATGAAATCTTTTTACGGGTAACTATTAGGCCGCCTCGATCTCATCGTTCGCACTTTCATCTGGGGGAGCGGAGTAAGTAATCAAATGCGCCGAGTGTCGTTTGGATCCATCGCCCGTCGCAATAATAATTTGTTTGTAGAGGGGAGTAGTGACATCAACGGCAGCAAAAACACCTTCAATAGTGGTTTTTCCTCGCTGACCCACTTCAATCTCACTGCGTGCGGTCAATTCGATATCGCCTTTGAGCTACTCCATGTCTGCCACTAGAGCGATTTGCATAAATATTCCCATCAACACGACTTGTTTATTACCTTGGCTCACTCGGTTTTGATAGGTCAACCCTGTTACACGTTTACCATCACTAATAACTTAAGTGGTCATAGCAAATAGATAATATGAATGACTGTAAATTGCTTAAATTAATTAAAATCGATTATCCCCACAGTCAGCTTTATAAATAAGTGTGAACGCTAGATAGAAAAAAACCGCTTAGCAAGATGCATAAGCGGTAAAAATATCTCTGCTAACGCGCCGGAGCACACTAGAATTATTGATTTTATTATACTGAGTGAACTTGAGAAATGTTATCGATTAACCTCTCGTAAAAAGCGCTTAACGAGAAAGCGAAACGGTGAGCTTTTCAGCGCTGACTTTTTCGGTTTCAACAAACTTAGACCATTGCTGAGCCATACCTTTACTGCTTTTAAACGCTTCGGCTTTGGCAAGCTCATTTAGTGCTTCGTTATATTGGCCTACATTGAAAAAGGCCATGCCTTTAACCAAATGAACGGTACCTTCGTTACGCAAACCACCCTTGCTAAGTGCAGCTTCAGATGCAGCAATCGCTTGTTGCCATTTTTCCATGTTCAAGAAAATTTGCCCTAACTGAGCATCTAACTCACCGTCGTCAGACAAGTCCGCTGCGGCTTTCATCACGGGAACCGCTTCATCGTTTTCTTTGGCCAACACCCAACATTGAGATAAAAACTTGAGGTTTTTAAGGTTTTTCTCTAGCGCACCACTGTCAAAGCCTTTCTCAATCAATCGTGCTCCTTTAAAGGGCATTTGATGGTAATAGTACAACTGCGCTAGATTGAACATATCAGAACCGCTTTGAATATAACCTTGTTGATAGGCCGTTTCTAAAATAGCAAGCTGCTGTTTTTCTTCCCCTAACTCACCATACATGCCACCAAGTTGCAGCCAATACTTTGGCTCATCAAAATGCTTAACTAGCTTCAATAATATGTCTTTGACTTTTTCTGGCTGTTTTAACTCGTAATAAACAGCGCGCTGCAATACATACCAATTTTCATCGGGAATATCGTTTTTTGCTTCTTCTAATGCAACGGCTTTGTCAATGTAGCTAGCCGCTTTAGCATAAGACTTCTGTTGATACATCGCCTGAGCTTTGAGTACGTAATTTTTGGCAGGTATTTCAATATTTGGATTGACCGCTGCATTTAATGTTTCCCAGCGCTCTAAAAATGCCACGGTTTTATCATAATTACCCCGCATCATGTGCAGTTGCGCCAAGCTAAACAAGGTACTTAGCTCGAATGATTCTGGGATCGGCTGCTGCTCAACCACCTGCTCAAATGCAGCAATAGCCTCGTCAAAACGCTCCACGTTGTAATAAACAAAACCATAAAAGTTGTACATCATCGCTAGCTCATAACTGTTCATAGAGCTTGCTTTGCTTTTCACGTTATCTAACGCTTCTATGGCCTCAGCGGTTTTGCCCTCGTCAGCCAAGCCCTGAGAGCGTGACAATTGGTCGTAAACCTTGACTCTAAGTGCCGGGGTTCTGCGGGTTTCACGCTTACTCGCTTCTTGTGCTTGTGCCCCTTTAACAGCGAAGGGGGATAGGTTGACACCAAGGCCAACTAGCGCACATAACACCAACCCTAAAGCCTTGCATGATAGGTTATTGTTTCTGATATTTATGACGTTCATCATGCCCCCAATTAACCATCAATCTGGAAAGTAATGCGGTTTTGTACTCCGGCTACTTCAGCCGCTTCACCGTTTACTACCCGTGGTTTGTATTTAAATTTAAGTGCCGCATCGATAGCAGCCTGATTAAATAAATCAGCAGGTTGCGCCTCAACAACGAACGGGTCTTTTACGGAGCCTAGCTTGGACACCGTAAACTCAACAATCACAAAGCCTTCTATCCCCCGTGATAATGCACGACGAGGGTAAACTGGTGCGACCTTCACAATGGGTAAATATTCACCGTCTCCTGACTCAAGCGCTAAACCACCGTCGAGGGATAATCCTTCGTTAACGTCGGCACCGAAGTCCATAGCGTTACCTTGTGCATTAGGTGTTGGCGAGTCCATTTGCGGCTGTTCCATTGCGGGTGGTGGCTGCTCAGGTTTAGGCGGCTTCTTAGGTTTACGATCTTTTTTCTGGGCGGATTCTTCTTTTTTCACCCTGACAAAATCGAGCACACTGCCCTTTGCCGGCTCTGTTAACGCACTGCCACCACTTTTAATCAGTGATTGCATAACGAAGAACAAGCTCAAAGTCACAACGGCCGACAGAACGATTGCTAGCAAATATCTAAGCATGATCTAGGGCTCTTGAGCGGCTATAGAGACATCAGTAATACCCGCGGCACGCGACGCGTCCATCACCTTAATCAAGGTTTCTGTGGTCGACTTTCTATCCGCTTGAATCACCACAGTACCTTGTGGGTTTTCAGCATGAAGGCGCTCAATATTGGCTTGCACGGCGCGTACGTCGATACGGCGTTTGTTGATCCAAATTTCACCTTTATCACTGATTGCTACCAAAATATTAGCGCGATCTTTTTTTACGGCAGTAGCAGCCTCTGGGCGGTTTACATCGATACCCGACTCTTTTACAAAAGACGCGGTGACAATGAAGAAAATCAACATGATAAATACCACGTCAAGCATAGGCGTCATATCAATTGCCGCTTCTTCTTCGTCCATCAAATTTTGAAAATGTTGTTTCATATCAGTCTCTTTTTAGGCGCAGTAGGCTGGCTACTGGCGCTCTATTGTCAATGCGTCTTCAAGATGCGTGCGTTCTGATTTAGTCGTACGGGCTAACCATGTTGAGGCAAAAACCCCAGATAGCGCGCCGACCATACCGGCCATAGTAGGAATGGTTGCTTTTGACACACCCGATGCCATAGAGCGTGCACTACCGGACCCCGAAATAGCCATTACATCGAACACTTCGATCATGCCGGTTACCGTTCCCATTAAGCCCAACAACGGGCATAGCGCGACTAACGCTTGAATGATGGGAATGCCAGATCCTAGGCGCAGACTGACCCGGGAAATCATGGCTTGGCGAATTTGCTCAGCATTCCATGAACGGCGATCTTTACGGGCCTTCCAGGCAGCGATGGTTTCTTTTTTATATGCCTTGTGCCAAATGAACACGTATAACGTTCTTTCTAGAATGAGCAACCACATAACGAATATCAGGAACCCAATGACCAATAAAACTTGGCCACCGGTTTCAGTAAAATCTCGTATCGCTTCGAAAAATTCCAACATAGCTAATTACCTTAAGCGCTTGGCGTTGAACTTGTTTCCATACGCTCAGCACGCTCTGCAATCACACCTGACGCCTGCTCTTGTAAGATAAAAACCACATCTTTTGAGCGCGTGTTAAGCATGGCGTATAACAGGGTCATAGGAATAGCGACGACTAAGCCAAGTACTGTCGTTACCAACGCAGTAGAGATACCGCCCGCCATCAACTTAGGGTCACCGGTGCCGAACAAGGTAATAGCTTGGAAGGTATTGATCATGCCGGTAACTGTGCCCAGTAAACCCATAAGCGGAGCAACAACTGAAATGATTTTGATCATCGTTAGGTTACGCGACAACTTAGGTATTTCACCCAAAATTGCTTCCGTTAAATGCAGCTCTAGTGACTCTGTATCTGCTCGAGGATATTTGTCGCGTACTTGCATCACACGGCCAAGAGGATTGTTATCGGTAAACTTGTCAGACTTAAGCTGCTTATTTACTTTGGCTTTGATCAAGGTCAGTGTGATTAAACGCTCTAGTGCTAACAATAAACCGAGCGCGCCCACGATAAGTATGATGTAGCCGACTAAACCACCCTGCTCAACACGTTCTTTTAAGCTTGGTGCTTGCACTAATAACTTAAGAATTGAACCGCCTGTGGGGTCTAAACCGAATTCAACCAAATCACCGTTTGATGTTTGTAGCTCCTGGGCACTAGCGGTATAACGACCCGCTGGCTGGCGAATTAACTCACCTAGGGAATTTGTTGCGCCTTCATAGTCTAAGTATTTACCATCAGCAATAAGCGCGAACGTACCAACACGCACTACTTCCTTGCTCACTTTCGCGCCACCGGCTTCGACCACGTCTGCGTTGAAACGTGTGACCTTACCTGACTCGGTCATTTCACGTTGCATTTCGAACCAAACACGTTCGATTTCATCAATAGACGCCAGCTTTGAGCTTGAACCCATTGATTGTGCCATCTCGTCTAGAAATTCGGCGCGGTTAGGAATTTGCGCTGAAATAACAGAATTGAAGAATTTACTCTTGGTATCGCCAGCCACTTGTTGAAGCACACCGAACAACTCTTTAAGCGAACCCAAACGTTTTGTTAATGCGTCGTTTAAATCGCCTAATTTGAATTCATTTTCTTCAAATTGGGTCTCTAATGTTTCTGAAGTAGTAAGCGCGTTGTCACGCAACTTTCCCGCATCACGCAGCATTTGATCTTGTTCTGCGCGTTGTTGTGCAAAGTCTTTCTCACGTTGAGTATTTTGTTTGCTTTGTTGAAACTGACCTTGCTCAAGTTGCTTTAACAATGCGTCTAAATCTAATGCTGATTCTTTCTTAGGCAGGGGATCAGCGGCCATCGCCGTGTTTGCCATTAACGAAACCATCAACGTAAGTGCTATATTTTTAACTAATTGATTCATCTTCATCGTGCTCTTAATCTGTGATCGCGACAGGCAACATCAGTAAGTCTGGTGCCATTTGTTTTTTGGCCATACGCAGACCTTTTGTCACTTGGGTACGGTAACTAGACGGTAATGTGTCCCACTGTTGGGTTTTAGCATTCCACATACCTTGCATGCCTGCGTCACGCGTTTGGTATATCAACGCGGTACGACCAACACGAAGGAAGTCAACGTTGCATTCTTGTCCATCTATGGTTTGCAAACCTGCGTAAGCTTCAAGTGTGCGCCCGTAGTCCATTTCGACTTGGTAGGCTTCCATCACGCGGCGGAATTTTTCAGATGGGGCAACATCGGCTTTATCCATCATGCGCTTCAAATCAGCAATTCGTATTGCCCGCTCCTGGGCTAAAAAAGGGACGTCTAATGCGATGAATTGCTCTAAGCCGTCTATCATGCGCATCATTAGCGGCGTAATTTGACGCTCGATGACACTGACATCATCAATTGCTGCATTTAAATCCGCCATTTCTTGTACTTGATTGGCTATTTGCTTACGCAACTGGGTGTTGTATACATCTAACCCTTCCGTCTCTTTATTAATCGTCTTGAATTGCTGCAACTTGTTATCAATCTGGTCATTGATCTTATTGATTTTCTGTTGAGACGTAGCAGCTGAGTCATTGATCTCTGTCGCTTTTTCAACGGCTGGCTTAAGGTATGCATCTTCTTGGGCATAACCAGATGCAGATAAAAGCAAACTTACACTGAGTAAGCTAGCTGTTAACTTAGTAGTAGACTTCATGTACTCAAACCCTATTTGAAGGAAATGGCGAAACAGCGTAAACCTTTCGGATTAGCCAGTTTCATTAAGAATTTGCGCAAGGATAGGGGTTACTCGTGGCATTTTTATGACAGCGATATGACGTATAAGTGACAGTAATATTTCACTAATGTGACATCCTTGTGGGGTATAGGCTGCCTGCTTATGTATCAGGCAGGTCAGTCAATCATCGTCCTATTATTTTGCTTAATTCCCAGGGCATTTCCGTCATTCCACTGCGGAATCCCCTCCTTTATGACACTTGTCTTTACTTTTTATTACTCGCAAGGCTAGCAAGTTGTTCAAATGTCTCTAATATTTGCAGCGTAAACGAGGCAAATACTGACAATGTGCTAAAGTGCAAAGCGCGAAATTAGCAAGACATTAATACAAGACTTAGGCACAATATGCCGCCTTATTAGTCTCGTTTTTTGTATGAAATATCCGGGCAAGGTTAATAACCTTAACGTGTGATATTTAAGCATTTGATTCGACTAAAGATTAGCTCTTCGCAATGCGAAAAAATGCGATGATACAATCGTAGAGTTACATACTTACTATAACCACACATTTACTAGCGGTGACACAATGACCAATTTACATAAAGCAGCATTAGCGGTTTGTATTCAAAGTGCACTTTTCAGCCACGCCCTTAATGCCCAGGAAGCCCCTGCAGCAAAAGACAAAGGCTTAGAAAAGATCACAGTTACAGCGCAAAAACGTACGCAAAGTATTCAAGAAGTGCCTATCTCCATTGCGACCTTAAACGGTGAGCGTTTCGAAAGCATTTTCTCTGGTGGTGACGATATTCTCGCCCTTGCCGTACGTGTTCCTGGCTTATACGCCGAATCGTCTAACGGCCGAGTTGCCCCACGTTTTTATATTCGTGGTTTGGGTAACACTGATTTCGATTTAGCCGCCTCACAGCCCGTATCCATAGTGATGGACGATGTTGTAAAAGAAAACGTGATCCTGAAAAGCTTTCCGTTATTCGATGTTGAGCAAGTCGAAGTGATCCGCGGACCACAAGGGACTTTATTCGGTCGTAACACCACAGCGGGTATAGTTAAGTTTGACTCGGTAAAACCCACGGAAGATTTTGACGCTTACGCCAAAATGAGCGTAGGTAATCTAGGTACCGTTAATTTTGAAGGCGCGGTCGGCGGCGGTTTAGCGGAAGATCTTTCTGGTCGTTTTTCGGTGTTATCACAAGACCGTGACGATTGGATCGATAACGGCTTTACCGGTGAAAATGATGCCTTCGGCGGCTTTGACGAAAAAGCTTGGCGTGCTCAACTGCTATACTCGCCAATGGAAGACTTCTCTGCCTTACTTAACGTTCACGGTCGCGAGTTAGACGGTACCGCATCGGTATTTCGCGCTAACGTATTCACCAAAGGCAGCAACGATTTAAATCAAAATTTTGACCGTGACAAAGTTTATTACGATGGCGACATCGACGGAAACGGTGCTGACAACAACCCACAAGAATATGAAAACTACGGTGCATCACTTAAGCTTGAATTTGGCTTAGACAACATGTCATTTACCTCTATCACAGCCTATGAAGAAGCGGAAGGCACAAGCCTTGGTGATATTGATGGTGGCGTTTATACAAATGACTTAACCACACCCGTGCCCGATGGAATTACCTCGACCATTTTTAACGCAGGATTCGAAGACGTCTTAACCTTCCCCGGCACTATCGGCTTCAGTGCGGTGACGCAAGATCGGTTAAACGACTTGGAGCAATTCACCCAGGAAATCCGTTTAGCCAGTGAAACCGATGATGCCCTTAGTTGGCAAACCGGTGCATTTTATTATGATTCATCATTTAACGTGACCAGCATCGATGGCTTCTTTGGCGCAACCACAGTATTCCATGAAAACACCACTTGGGCAGTGTTCGGTCAAACCTCGTATGAAGTGAACGAGCGCTTGAACGTCACCGGCGGCGTGCGTTACACCCATGACAAAAAATCGTTGCGTGTGGGCGAGCAAAACGTCAACGGCTTCGCATTAGTTATCGGTGCAGCCGAAGTTCAAGACTATGACGACATCAATGTAGATGACGGACAAGTTAGTTGGGAGCTAAGCGCTAATTATAAGCTAAATGACGATACTTCAGTATTTGCGCGTTTAGCCAATGGCTTTAGAGCACAATCAATTCAGGGCCGAGACGTTGCCTTCGAAGGGGCTCCTTCAGTAGCCGATGCTGAAACCATTAACTCTATCGAATTTGGATTTAAGTCTGATTTACTTGATAACACTCTACGTTTAAACGCCGCGACGTTTTATTATCAAATCGATGATATGCAGTTATCTGCCATTGGCGGTGGTGCCAATAACGTTGCGTTAGTTAACGCTGATAAGGGCACGGGTTACGGCTTTGAAATTGATGCCCAATACGTTGCCAGTGATTATTTGACGTTCACAGCCGGTTATAGCTACAACAAAACGGAAATTAAAGATAATGCACTTACCCTGTCACCCTGTGGCGGAAACTGTACCGTTCTTGATCCTGTAGTCAATGGCTCCAATGTGTTAATCGATGGCAACCCGTTCCCACAAGCACCTGAAACGATCTTTACCTTCACAGCACGTTATGCAGTACCGGTCGGAAATGACGGCGAGTTCTTCGCGTTCACAGACTGGGCTTACCAAGGCGATACGAACCTATTCTTATATGAGTCAGTTGAGTTTCAAACAGACGGCAATGTAGAAGGCGGTTTGCGCATCGGTTACGAAAACTTCGAACATAACTACACAGTTGCATTGTTCGGCCGTAACATCACAGATGAAGAAAACGTAAAAGGCGCGATCGACTTTAACAACCTAACCGGTATCGTTAACCAACCGCGTATCTTTGGTATCGAAGCGAAAGTAAGCTTCTACTAAATGGTTTTAGCCGTTGTTAGCTATGTATTTCAAAAGATGCATGGGTAACAATCGCAGGCACAACAAATACAAAAAAGGCAGATGATGATCTGCCTTTTTTATGTCCGTTGGTGAATGCCCAATTAGAAACACTCAGGTATCAACAACTAAGGGCAAACGCTTTCGCTGTTTGCCCGTAAGTACTAAATAGCCGTACTCGGCGTTTTCTCTTTACGTATCGCCATCACCATAAATAACAACACAATTACCCCTTGGGTCAACAACCCTTGCCACGTAGCAGATATCCCCAACCAACTCACGGACACGTCCATGGGGAAAGGCGCAATGCCAACCACCGCCGCTTCTTGTAGCGCAGAAATTCCTTTACCCGCCAACACAAAGGCCAGAATAAGCATAAAGTACGAGCTAAGCGCAAAGAATCGTCCAATTGGCAATTTCACCGAGTATTTAAGCATCAACCAAGTAATGAGCGACAGTGCGGCCACAGCAGCCAGTAATCCGTACCACACATAACTCACTTGGCTACCATCACCCACAGCTTGGGTAAGCAGAGACTGGTAGAACAAAATGGTTTCAAAGACTTCACGATAAACCGAGATAAACGCCAGCCCAGTTAAGCCCCATAATGTACCTGTGCTTAAATGGCGCTCTACGTTATTTTGAATATACTCCTGCCACACAGAGGCTTGCGTTTTGCTGTGCATCCAGTAACCCACATAGAATAGTATACCGGCAGCAAGCAGTGCAGCACCGCCTTCCATTAACTCACGGGATGCGCCACTGATATTAATCAAGTTCTCTGCTGCCCACCATGTCAAGCCACCAGCAATTAACGCTGACACCCAACCCAAATGCACGTAACGAATGGCGTCATAGCGCTGGGTTTTCATAAGCACAGTGATCAACGCCAATACAATTAATAGTGCTTCTAAACCCTCGCGTAATAATATAATTAACGAAGCAGAAAACATCGCATTATTAGACAGCACTTGGCCGGTTAAGGTGTTATCAACTTGCTCGAGCTGCCCCAGAATTTGCTGTAATTCTGTCGTTACCTGTTGCTCATTTGACGCAACACTGAGTACATTGCGAAAACTGAGTAACTGACGCTCCACCGACTTACGCAACGCGCTGTCTCTGGCATCTAGGTTATTTTCAATCAGCTCAAAGCCATCTAAATAGGCACTAACGGCTAACGTCTGTGCCTGGGCTAAATTACCTTCTTGGTACGCCTTTACCGCTGCAATTAAATTCGTTTTGGCGGTCGCGATAGGCGAGTCTGATTGGCTAAAAAACACCTCAGGCATCCCGCGCCATTGCTCAACTTGGGTCAGGGTTAAATCTTCATGCTGACCAGCAATTTGCACTGGGTTATTGTTGATCCAGCTTTGCAGCGTCATATTCGGTTGAACGTCATTGACGTGGGTCTTATCAGAAGTTTGAGCAAACGCTAAGCTGCCGGCATAAAACGCCAAAGACCAACGCTGTTGATCGTTAAGCTCGGTAAAAGCACGCATCGCGGTATCGTTCAAACCGGCGCTAATAGCATCATACAAACCCAACAATGAACGATTTAGCGCACGCTCTTTGTCGGTGAAATTGGTTGGTTGCGGGCTAAATGATTTCGCTAGGGGGCCATTGCCCTCTCCCGCCGGGCCATGACAGGCAGCACAATTAGTCGCGAACAGTGTGTCCACTTGTGACTGAGGCAACAGCTGTGCAGGTAATTGAAGTGCAGGCGACATGGCCAATAACTGTTGGCGTATTTGCTGGGTCAAGCCCTGAATTTCATCCATAGACGACTTAGCTAAAATCGCCCGTTGTAATGCCTGGGCATTGGCTATCACTGAAGTTTGGCTTAAATCAAAACTCGCTTCGTTTGCATCTCGCAGCGCTGTGCCCTTTTGCAAAATCAAGCTGGCAAATTGCTGCATTTCTGCAAATTCATCTTCACTTGCTACTTCGCCATTGACCACAGCTTCAGAGTAATCAACACCTATGTACTCAGCCATCTGCAATATTTGACGGCTTTCTTTAACCACATCAATCTTGCCCTGTTGCTGCGCCGAAATAGAGGCAGAAAAAAACGTACTCATCATGAGCAGCAAAGCCAATACCAGTACTTTTGAGCCCGACGGGCTCTGGCGCATAGTGAGTGAAGAAAGTAAGCATTGTAGATAAGGGGGTGAAAATGTCATCAAAAGTATTGCCTTAGAAATATTATATGCCTTTGTTATACGCTAACCAGTCTGTACTAGGCCGAGCAACACACAACAAATGAGAATCATTGCCATTCTACTTTTTCAACCATGCTTAAGCAAACTTATTGGCACACAACATTCGCTTTAGCCATGAACCACAAATAAAGGGTAACAATATGATTTATAATTAAATTATTGACATTCCAGCGTAAGAGATAGCCGATACATAAGATGTTACAGAGTGAGTATTTTTGCTCTTTGCCCAACGAGCACACATCAGCACTGTTGTTATCAGGCTTAAGCGGCCTTGTGCAGCAAGATACTAAATTCAGTTTGCCCGTTTGCAGACTCGACGTTAATCGCCCCCCCTTGGGCTTCGATGATCGCTTTGGCGATGGCCAACCCCAAACCTGCCCCATCACTGTGTCGTTGGCGGGAAGGATCAACTCGATAGAAACGGTCGAACAGATGTGTTAAATGTTCCTGAGGAATTGTTTCTCCAGGATTTTGTACCGAAATACTGATCATATCGCCGTTTTGTTCACTAAGTCTGACGGTGACGGTTTGCCCAGCCACAGTATGGCGGATCGCATTCGATAATAAGTTTGTCAGCGCGTGACGAAGCAAGGTCTGATCTGCACTGACATAAGTCACGTTTCCTGTTAGTTCCAGCCCTATCTGTGACTCTTCTGCTAACGCTTCAAAGAATTCAAACAAGGCATTGATTTCCTCTTTAAGAGACAGACTCTGTTTTTGCGGCTTGATTAAACCATTTTGACTCTTGGCCAGCAGCAACATGTCGCTGATCATTTTATTCAACCGTTCTTGTTCTTCTAAGTTCGAAAATAACAGGTCACGATATTCATCGTTACTGCGTGCTTTAGACAAGCTCACTTGGGTTTGGGTAATAATATTTGTTAAAGGGGTGCGCAATTCGTGGGCAATATCGGCACTAAAATAAGACAAGCGCAGAAATCCCTCTTCTAGGCGGTCAAGCATATGATTGAACGAGTACACCATATCTTCCAGTTCAGAGGGCACTGCATGTTTATCTAGCCGCACATCGAGCTTATTGGTTTGTATATGCCGCATTTTGTCACTTAAACCACGTAAAGGACTCAACCCCTGATACACAGCAAGCCATGCGGCTAATAAAGTGAGTAGGCATGAACCTAACAATATGTACCAGAGGCTATGTCGTAATTCCGTTAGAAAATGTGAATGAAAACTCATGTCTATAGCGCTGATCACGCGATACTCTGCATTCGAAGTTTTAATTAAGGTCACCACACCGCGGAACATATTATCGCCGAGCTGCCATTGCTGAATATCGCTTTGCGTGAATTGAGTCGAAACGGGGGCGTTTTTCGCCACGTCGACGAAATCCAATGCGGAATTACTGAAAAAAGGCCCACTGCCACCAATAGCCACTTGATAATAAACCCCGTGATGCCCTGCCACGGCTAACGATAAATTCTGTTGTTCGTCGGCGACTTGCCCATTGTGCTGCACTAAAGCTTCTTCAATGGAATGCACAATAACGGCGAGTTCTTCCCCATCTTGCTGAACAAAATGGTGTTCAATGGAGCTGATCAATAAATGGCGTACGAGAATAAGGCACACTGAAATGGTTATCGCAACAAACAGCACCACTCTGATGGTGAGTGACATGGGTCTTCGATTAACGATTGTCATCAGATAGCTCTTCGTCCAGTTTGTAGCCCATACCACGAACGGTATGAATTAATTTCGGCTCAAAGTTATCGTCAATTTTTGCCCGTAAGCGCCGTATGGCCACGTCAATCACGTTGGTGTCACTGTCAAAATTCATATCCCACACCTGAGATGCAATCAGCGAACGAGGTAACACTTCTCCTCGTCTGCGCACCAATAATTCAAGTAAACAAAACTCTTTATGACTCAAGGAAATTTTCGTCCCATTGCGCATCACCTTACGCTTAGGCAAATCCAAGTGTAAATCTGCCACATGCAGTTGATCTTGCACTTGAGTAATGTGACCACGCCTGAGTAATGTGCGTACCCGTGCTAACACCTCAGAAAAAGCGAACGGCTTGGTTAAATAATCATCAGCCCCTAATTCAAGGCCTTTTACCCTATCGTCAACACTGTCTCGTGCTGACAAAAAAAGGACGGGTGTATGATTATTCGCCTCACGCATAGACTGTACTATACGCAAGCCACTTACATCGGGCAGCATCACATCTAAAATAATCACGTCAAAGGATTCAGTCATCGCCTGATGGTGCCCATCTAAGCCATTACGCGCCAATGCCACCATAAACCCGGACTCAGTTAAGCCTTGCTTCAGATAATCACCGGTTTTTACTTCATCTTCTACTATCAGTAATCGCATATTCAGTTTTAGCCTTGGTGGATGTTCATAAGCTTGCGCTAGTTTACCTAACAGCAAGGTGACCGTAAGATTACAACTTTGTCATCTTTGCGTCATGTCGGTGACAGGTGCATTTAAGTAGACTGGCAGCATTGAAATAGAAGATAAAGGTTAAAGGTGATAAAGAATGAATTCGTTTACTCGGCAGTTTCCTGAGTCATTACCACGTCGCCGCTTTGTGCAAGGATTGGCAATCGGCGGAGTATTGACCTCGGTTCCCACGGTATTACACGGCGCGCCTCGCTCTCAGGACTTAACCTCGACAGGTTATGCACCACAACTGAGTGGCAAGACTATTAATTTGGAAATTGGCGCTGCCCCTGTCAATTTCACCGGTGTTGTGCGTATGGGAACCACCATAAATGGCTCTATTCCTGCGCCAACGATTCGTCTCGTTGAAGGCGACGAAGTTACTATTAATGTAACAAACCGCTTGAACGTGCCGAGTTCCATTCATTGGCATGGCATTATTCTGCCTTACCAGATGGACGGTGTGCCAGGTTTGAGTTACCCCGGTATTATGCCGGGTGAAACCTTCACCTACCGCTTCACCTTAAAACAAAGCGGCACATATTGGTATCACTCTCACAGTGGCTTTCAAGAAATGACCGGCATGTATGGCGCGTTAATTATCGAGCCAAGAGAAACCGACATTATTCACAGCGATCGGGATCTTGTGGTGCAGTTATCTGACTGGACAGATGAAAACCCCATGCAAGTGTTTGGTAAGTTGAAAACCCAAAGTGATTATTACAATTTCAATCAACCCACAGTTCAAGACTTTGTTAGAGATGTAGCAAAGAATGGCCTTAACAGTGCACTCGCTAACCGAAAAATGTGGAATGAAATGCGCATGAGTCCCACAGACTTGGCTGATTTGTCAAACGCCACATTGACCTATCTGATGAATGGCACAACCCCCATGGGCAATTGGCATGGTATCTTCAAACCCGGTGAAAAAGTGCGTTTGCGCTTTATTAATGGCTCAAGCAATAGCTTTTTCGATGTGCGCATTCCTGAATTAAAAATGACTGTTGTTCAGGCTGATGGACAAAACATTGAGCCGGTCAGCGTCGATGAATTTCGTTTTGGCCCGGGAGAAACCTATGACGTCATTGTGCAACCTAAAAATGATGCCTACACCCTGTTTGCGCAAAGCATGGACCGTAGTGGCTACGCCCGTGGCACGCTAGCCATAGCAGAAAGTCTAGACGCCCCGGTTCCGGCACTGGATCCGGTGGAATGGCTCACCATGTCTGACATGATGGGCGATATGTCAAACATGTCAGCGATGAACTCGTCAACGGATCATAGCCAACACAATATGCAAAGTGGCTCTTTGGCTGTCGCATCAAGCACGGTGCGCCATGCCAGCACCGAATATGGCCCGTCGGTAGACATGCGCGTCGATACGCCACGTACTAATTTAGACGACCCAGGTATTGGCTTAAGAAAGAACGGACGCCGGGTACTCACCTTAGCGGATTTGCATTCTCTGGCTGGTATTACCGACCACCGTGAGCCGGAGGCAGAAATAGAGCTGCATTTAACGGGCAATATGGAACGCTACAGCTGGTCAATTGATGGACTCGAATTCGGCGAAAGTACACCGGTACATATGAAGCACAATCAACGTGTCAGGGTCATTTTGCAAAATGACACTATGATGACGCACCCGATGCACTTACATGGGATGTGGAGTGATTTAGAAAACCAACAATCGGCAGTGCAAGTAAGAAGACACACTATTCCGGTACAACCGGCACAGCGAATTAGCTTCTTAACGACGCCTCATGATGTGGGCCGCTGGGCTTGGCATTGTCATCTTTTATTTCATATGGACGCGGGCATGTTCCGTGAAGTGGTGGTCGCATGATAAATCCTCTAAACACGCTTTCAGCTGCGGGTATCTTATTCTCTTGCAGTGCTTTGCTGACCAGCCAAAACGTTGAGGCGCAGCAATATTCTGAGCAGAGCGCCGCTGCACAAGAGCAGGCATCTGGCGCAATGGATCACAGTAAGATGGCCCATAGCAAGATGGATATGGACGCCACGGATCAAGACGCCATGGATCAAGACGCAATGGATCACAGCAAGATGGACCATAGCAAGATGAACATGGACGCCATGGATCAAGGCACTATGGATCACAGTAAGATGGACCATAGCAAGATGGACATGGACGCCATGGATCAAGGCACTATGGATCACAGTAAGATGAACCATAGCGAGATGGACATGGACGCCACGGACCAAAGCACCATGGATCACAGCAATATGGACATGGACGCCATGGATCAAGGTGCAATGGATCACAGTGCAATGAAAATGCAACCTCAAGGCGGGGAGGCACCCGCGAATGCTCGCGATCCCCATGCTTATTCATCAGGTTATACCTTAACGGACGGGCCCTATGCGCTGGCTATCCCGAAGCGACTTACCTTAGCGGACGAACACAGCTTTTGGTCAGTATTAGGTGACCGACTAGAGTACAACAACGATGAAAACAGTACTGTCTATGACGTGCAAGGGTGGTATGGCACTACTTTTGAGCGTGCAGTCGTAAAAGCAGAAGGCGACGTCGTTCAAGGCCAGCTAGTAGAAAGTCAGACTGAGCTGCTCTGGTCCCATGCGTTTGCTGCTTATTGGGATACCCAGTTAGGCATTAGATATGATCAATTTGATGAAGGTGAAGATCGCCGTTGGTTAGCATTTGGCTTTCAAGGCCTTGCCCCTTATTGGTTTGAAGTCGATGTCAGTGCTTATTTAGGTGAGAATGGCCGTACAGCAGTGTCTGCTGAAGCAGAATACGAGTTGCTTCTCACCCAACGTTGGGTATTGCAGAGTCGCGTTGAAATGAGTCTGAACGGCAAAGATGACGAAATAAATGGCGTGGGGAAAGGACTATCGTCCCTTAGCGCAGGCCTGCGTTTACGCTATGAATTTTCACGCCAATTCGCGCCCTATGTCGGCATAGAATGGACACAGAAATACGGTAACAGCGCTGACTTTGCCCGAGCACGGGATGAAGAAGCCAGCAACACCAGTGTGGTAGCCGGATTGCGCTTTTGGTTTTAAGCAAATCCCAGCCACCTAAACCCTTTTTAATCACCAAATAACATCAACACTATTATCGAGGTTCAAATGAAAAGAGTAAAAATCGCCGCTTGTATATTAGGCTTAGCCATCAGTGCCTCCAGTTGGGCCCATGTAGGACTAAAACAGGCCTCTCCGGCACAGGACGCTATGCTGATGCAAAGCCCGAGCAACTTGTCACTGACCTTCAGTGGTAAAGTTCGCGTCATTAAGTTGAGCATCAATGCTGACAATAAAACTCCTGTGGAATTTGGTTTCAAGGCAAATGCGGATGCTGAGTCAATGTATGAGTGGCCCTTACCCACCCTTGCAGCAGGCAGCTATGGGGTTAATTGGGTCGCCTTAGGTGAGGACGGGCATAAAATGTCTGGCCAATATCAATTTACTTTGCACGGGCAAGGCATGATGAAAGATATGCCTATGGAAGATACCTCTCACAACGCACATAAGCACTAGGTAACGCAAGCTAATGGATGTATCCACTTGGTCAATTTTATTACTACTAACAAAACTGATTAGTTATGTAGGCGTAGCTGCTTTCTTCGGTGGCTTATTGATAACCTACATGCTGGTAAAAGACCAAGGGGGTAGCACGAGCAGCAATGATGAATATTGCTCGGTTATTTATCGCTGGCAACTAAAATGGCTCGTCGCATCCCTAATTGCGGCCCTGTTGTACCTGCCATTGCAGGCCGGCTCAATGGCAGAAACTGGATTATCTGGCATGGTTGACAGCATGATGCTAAACATCGCTTGGCAATCTGTGCTGGGCACGCAAACCTTGTGGCGGATATTGAGCCTAGTATTAATAATCGGCTGGCTGCTATGGATACACCTAAGCCAAGGTAAGATGCCGCTAAATTCCAACTCAGCTCAAGGCCGTTACAAACCGAGCCAATACGCCTTAGGCTTGATATTTGGCTTGATACTCGCGGCAAGTTTTTCCCTATCAGGTCACCCGGTTGAACTGGGATTAACGGCACAAGTACTATTAACCTTGCATGTCATCGCAATGGCGAGTTGGGCGGGTGCGCTATGGCCACTATATATAAGTTGTCGCCTACTCCCCAGCGATAAGCTTGGCCTTATCATGCATCAATACGGGCAAATCGCTATGGTCATAGTCGCCATGTTGATCATATGCGGCGGTATATTAATTGTGCAGCTACTCGGCTCAGTTGGCGAGTTATTTACTTCTGGCTACGGGCAATTAGTTTTGCTCAAATTAACATTAGTCAGCAGTATGTTACTGTTAGGCGCATGGCATAAGTTTTCTTTGGTACCTGAGTTGCTCCGCAGCCATAACCCTTCACCGCTCAAAAAATCCATCGCGTTCGAAGGCATCATTTGCGTTGGTGTGTTACTTGTCACCAGTATATTTACTACTTTAGTGGGACCTGTGATGCATTAAATGCAGCTAACAATTACAATAAAAAAGGCAAAAATATGTTAATAAATACCGTACGTAATACATTGATAGCAAGCGCAGTCATATTCTGCGCATCATTCTCATTAAATATTTATGCCCATGGCAATGAAGTGCATGAAACAAAAGATCCCATGTTTGTCGGTCTAGAGTTAGCACCCGCAAAAACCGTAAGCGCTTTTCATCAAGCTTTAAAACAAGGTGACCAAGCCGCGGCCCGGGCGACACTGGCTGATGATGTGTTAATATTTGAGGGGGGTGTCGAGCGCTCAGCCGACGAATATGCCAACCACCATATGTTAACCGATATGAAGTTTTTAGCTCAGATGAACAGTACCCCGTTAGAGCAACAAGTCTATGTGTTAGGTGATCTTGCTTACTCAGTTGCCAGAAACCGTACCCAGGGTGAATACAAAGACAAAACCTTAGACTATATTGGCTTTGAAACCATTGTGCTTAAGAAAGTCGATGCTCTATGGAAAATTGCTCATATTCACTGGTCAAAATAACGAGGTGTACATGCATTCACAGCATATTATTCTTTTACTCACGTTGGCATTACCGATATTAGCTGGCTGTTCGGAGCCGGTACCGGCGCCCTTAGAGCAAACGACTCAGCGTATACCTGATTCAGCACAAAGCGAGCAAAGCGTCAGCTTAAGGGTTTACAAAACGCCGTCTTGCGGCTGTTGTAAAAAATGGATAAGTCATTTGGAAGATCAGGGCATATCCACCAGCGCCGTCAATTTACCTGACTTGGAAGAAGTAAAATTTAATTTTGATATCGCTCCACGTTATCGTTCTTGTCATAGTGCAGTTTCTGAAAACGGTTATGTATTTGAAGGACATGTACCGAGTAAATTCATAAAACAGTTTTTAAATGATGTGCCAGCAAGAGCTATCGGCCTTGCAGTACCTGGCATGCCCGCCGGCTCTCCGGGTATGGAAATGGGTGATAGATTTATGCCTTATCAAGTGCTGCTATTGCAACGAGATGGCAGCAGCCGAGTGTATGCAGAGGTAAGCAGTTATGAGGAACAATTTTAACCCTTAACCTCTTGCGTGTGGCTTTACCCCTTGATACCCAATCAGGGGGCTTTCTCATAAAAATTCATGCCAATTGACATACAGTCACCTACATTTCAATCAGAATCACAGTGCTAAAGTACTATGTCTGATGTCTTCGCTACCGCCTATATTCATTGCTGTCACACGATAAGAATAACGAACGAGGACAGCAAAAATGAACATAAAAGAGAATTACAGAATACAACTTTTTACGCTGCTAGCCTGCCTAGTACTGCCTTTTTATGCCTTCGCCTGCAAAGATGCAGTCGTACTGGTACACGGCAATACTGCCACCCCAGCTAGCTGGGATAATACTTACAACTATCTATTGAGTAATGGTTATAGCAGCAGCGACATATATCGCCCTGATTGGGGCTCAAAATACTGCGCAGCGTGTAATAATCATAGCGGCAGTGAAGAACCCCCTGTGCGCCAAGCAATACAGAGTGCCTTAGCCTCCTCCTGTACAGGCAAAATTGATGTCATCGGCCATTCTATGGGTGCAACCTTAGCCGCACAGCAAATTGATAAGTTAGCGGCGGCCAGTCAAGTGGATACCTTTGTGGGGATTGCTGGGGCATTTTTAGGGCTCAAAAGTTGTGGTTATTATCCTTATAATGTGTGGAGTTCCACTTGTGGTTCAGCTGGCTTATCCGTTAGCAGCCCATTTTTGGATAGTATTTATAATGTCCCGCTGGCCTCTAAAGTCTATTCGATCAAAAGCTATATAGATCAGATCGTATGCTCGACTGGCAGCTGTACCATAGGTGGTGTGCACAGTAGTCGTATTGCAAATGAAGACGCTACGTTTAGTTATTCATTAGGTCATTTTGGCTTACAAACCGATACCGCACAGAAGCAGTATCAGTTAATTCAATAGCATTTAGCAGGCAAAAAAATAGCCGCAATGCGGCTATTTTTTGAAGACCTAAAAAACGTTTAAAAATCGTATTTATAACTCAGCTTGACTGTGGTTCCAATAGAACGCGTTCTTACCGAAAGGCCATTCTGCGTGACGTCCTGATCCTCACCTAACAGATTTTTAAGCGTCAACTTTACGGTTGAGTTAAAATCTGGATAGTATGAGTAGGTTGCGTCTAAAGAATGAAACGGTTGTTCAAACGAATCTTCACGACCATTGATCCCTGACGCCAGAATACGCTCACCAAATACGTTGTACACCAGTGAGCCACTGTGGTTGCCATTTGCAGAATCGTAACTTAATTGCATATTTACAACATATTGAGAATGACCCGTCATTCGTTTTGATGTATTCGTTAGGTTACCCGCTGAAGCTGCATCAATTTGTACTTCGGAGTCACTTAAAGTGATATTCCCTGAGGTAAAGAATCCGTCAGATACCCAACTCAAGTCATATAACCATTCAGCTTCAACACCATATACTTCTGCTGTTTCGCCGTTCGTGAAACTCGCTGTGTAGCTCGAATCACCTACATTTAAGACGGTTTCAATCGGGTTAGCGATATCTTTGTAAAAAGCGGAAAGCGCTAAGTTATCACCATCATCGAAATACAATTCATAACGAAGGTCATAGTTTTTCAACGTTGTTGAACTAAGCGTCGTACTGCCCGTTGTACGAATGTCCGTTAACGGATCGTTGTAACCAACCGGCACCACTTCACGTAAGTCGGGACGCACCACGGTCTCCCCATAACCGAAGCGTAACTGGTAATCATCACCGCCGACGTAAGTTAAGCTGAGCGCTGGATAGAAGTCATCATCATTTACGGTGCCGTTAAGAATATCTTCTTCGCTGTAATAATTATCAGAATCTTCTTTAGTGAATATCAAGCTCGAAGATGACAATGAAACTTGCTTAAATGATTCGTAACGTAAACCACCGCTAATACGCCAGATGCCTTTATAAAAAACATCAAAGGCTGCATAACCTGCATCGATTTTCTGCGCGGCTAAGTAATCATCCGCTTCGGGAGCAATAGGTTCATTAAAGTTAATCAACATATTCGTATCAATGAACGCGTCGCTTAGATAATTCGTTAACGACAGAATTTCTGACTCGTTATCATTCACAACAATCGACGAATTGCTATTATCAAGGAAGAAGCTTGAGGTTGTATAAATACGAGCTCGGTCAACAAAATCCCAACCACCTGTTATCTCGACTTCCAGATCCTTGAATGTCAAAGGCAGCGTGATATTGCCACCCCAAGACTTCATGTTGTCTTCCATATCAACGAACTGATAATTTGCCCGCCCCTGAGCACCATCAATGAATGAGCCCGTGTAGGCGCCATTATCATACGTATCAGTGAACTCGTACGCGACATTTAAAGGGTTATTCGTTTCCGCACTCGATTCTGTGTATTGCCAATCAACACCGACCCCCATGTAGTCAAGGAATGTGTGCTGCCCACGAAATTGATCTACATCCAGAGTGCGTTCTTCGTAGTTGAAACTATGAGTGCGATCGGCTTCATTATCAGCAGCAATAGTAATGTTTTGGCTCGGATTTTGTGAAATTGAGATTTCCGATTCATCTTCATTATCTTCGATGTAAATTTTGGTATAGCTAACACTGTGATTATTTAACTTATAACCGAGGCTCAACAGTCCGTTAAGGCGCTCTTCTTGAGTGGTCATCTGTGACTCAGAAAAAGTATCAAAACAAGAGTTTTGCACATCTTGTGCGGTAGCAAGTTCACTCGAGCAATCACTGATTGGTGTTGCACTGGTCACTGCGCTAGAGCGGTCTGAATACGTCCACTTATTGTCATACGCTAAAGAGGCTAAAAAGCCAATTTGACCACCTAAAAATTCTTCGTCGACACTATTGCCTATAAAAGCTTGGGCTGAATAGTTAGGGTCTAACGATTCATCTTTTAATGTGAAATTCCGTGGAAGCGACTTAGCCAAGGTTTTGTTAATGACATTTGCTTGCGCTGCGGCTGTGGTATCACCTGAAACCAAATTATCTTTAGCAATAATATTAGCTAAACCAAAATCCCCGCGATAAAAAGGAATAGCATCAGCTAATGCTTGAGGGAGCCCATCATCATTTCGATCATAGGTGTAGCCGTCTGAGTTATTACTATTACCTTCGATACCCACTTGAATGCCAGCAACAAACTCGCTCGGTATCGCTTTGGTACGAATATCAACATTTCCCCCACCAAAGGCAGCGGGCATATTGGGCGAATACGCTTTTTGAACAGATAAACTTTCGATCACGTTTGCTGGAAAAATATCCAGCGGGATAACGTTACGTGTTAAATCTGGGCTGGGAATACTCGCACCGTTTAACCGCGCGCTGGAGTATCTCTGACCTAAGCCACGCACATAGATAAACTTACCGTCTACCAAGGTTAAACCCGTCACTCGGCGAAGCGCTGACGCAGCATCGCTGTCACCGGTACGTGAAATTTGCTCTGCGCCAAGAATATCTGCGACAAAAGCCTGATTTTTGCGCTCTTCGATTACGGCTGACGCCGTGCCTTGTAGTCGAGAACCTGTCGCAACGACCTCTTCCATGACCTGGCTTTCTTGCGCGAACGCGTGACCGGCACTCACCAAAAGCCCTAGTCCTACCGAGTAGGCGACCTTTTTAAGTTTGTATTGATTGCTCACCTTAAACTCCTCGCTATAAATCGAAAAATAGGCGCTACTAGGCGCCTATTTATCTGATACAAAATGGGTTACTCGTCTGCAGCTGCGTTTGTAAACGCGTCGTTCGCCCAGTTGTACCAATCAGAAGTAGTATCGGTGTCAGATACAGCACCAATGAAGTCTGTCGCTTCAAAGAATGCATCTAGCGTAGAAGCATCAAATGCGGGAACAGTGATATCAGCACTACTCGTCAAGGTTGCGAAACCATTGGCAGCTAACACATCTGCATTTCCGCCGACAACTTCACTCGAGTTTGCCTCAAACCATTCTTGAACTGTTGTTGAATCGCTACCAGAGGTAACCGTTTCATTGCCAGCGTTAGCAAGCTGAGCACATGCGGCAACTGAGTTATGAATTGAAGCTGAGCCGTTAACGATAACCTCAGCAGCATCACCGCTATAGTTAATACACCAAGTTTGCGTGGCAACTGGTTTCACTAATAAGGTGTTGTACCAAGTAGCAGAAATCATATCGTCTAACTTAATAGCGATTGATTCGTCATCATCACGGATAGATAAACCGTCAGTGGTCAATACCGTCACGTTAGCGATAACAGGTGCTGATGCAGGCGCTTCGGCAGAAGACGTACCTTTAACACCATCAGACTCAAAACCACCGTTACCCATATTAACGGTAACGCCACTAGCGTTAACCACAGTACCTTGCTTGATTAACACGTACTGAGCACGACCCTGCCAACCCGCATCAATGTCTAAGCTGTCATCTTGGGTGTCAGTAATAACTATGTGCTTAAGATCGACAGCGCCACCGAATAACTCAATACCGTCATCAAAGCCTTGATAGATATCAACATAATCAATTTCAGTACCTGAACCAACGGCAAACAAGCTTAGCGAATTCAAATCGTTACCTGCTTCTTGGCCTGCTGGTAAACCACCAGCATAATGAATTTTTACGAACTTGATTGTTCCACTATCATCAGCATTGTCACTTCCGCCGTAGTAGCTGGTGACACCTTCGCTTTCTGCGCTACATGTGCTTGCTGCACGTTGAGCATCGGTACACTGATCAGTAATACCAAAACCATCAATCATCATGCCGCCCCAGTCGCCGTACTGAGGACCATTACCAACTGAGTCGAGACGAGTAAATTCATTTACTGACGTAAAGGTAATTGGATCGACAAGTGTACCTTCAGCCTCAATATTCGCGCCACGATTCACCAAAACGAAAGAAGTAGACTGGTTAAATGCCACCGTTGCCCCCGCTTCCACAGTGAGTGTTGGGCCATCTGTGTCGATAGTGCAGGTGCCGCCGTCAGTGTTACAGCCTTCGCCAACCACAAGTGAGCCGAGGAAATAATGGACACCATCATTACTCAAATCAACAAGCGTCACATCTGTGCTCAATGGATTACTCGCACTTACGAAAGCGGTAGAATATGAACAATCTTGGCCGTCATATGTTCCTTGAACCGTCTCACCACTCGTATTTTCATAAGAGGCACAAACGTTGGTTGTGCTATCACCACCACCCGTTGAAGGATTAGTTACGCTGTTATCTACACTATTATCTACAACAGTTGGAGTAACATTGATGTCTCCACCACAACCGGCTAGTAATAAAGCAGTTGCGACTGCTGATGCTTTGAAAAGGTTTTTAAGTTCCATGGTGCTCTCCGATAAACGCGTGATTTTTTAATGTGTTTAAAAATTTGCACGAAGATTACCGTGGCTCGGTGACATTTTTGTTACATATAAAAAGTGTCAGAAAAGTTTAATAAAAGTGTCATGAACAAAGTCAGCATCAGAGCGGTAAATCGTTACCAGAAAAAGGATTTTCTTTTTATTTCAAGGAACTAAGGCGGCGACATCAAAACGTCATTAGATGTCAGCCATTAGACAATTTTGCGCTGGGGGCTACGGCTTTACTGACAGTTCAGGGGAAAAGGCAAATGAGAACTCACTGCCCTCACCTACTTTACTCTTAATCCGCAGGCGCGAATTATGATGATTTAATACATGCTTGACGATTGATAAGCCCAAACCTGAACCGCCAGTTTTACGTGAACGTGCTTTGTCCACGCGATAGAATCGTTCCGTCAAACGGCCAAGATGTTTAGCTTCAATACCGTATCCATTGTCTGTGACTAAGTAGGTGGCTTGCTGATCGATGAGTTTCCACTGCAGATGTATTTGACCTTTTTCTTGGGTGTAATGAATAGCGTTAAATAATAGATTTGAAAAAGCGCTACGCAGCTCGGTTTCTACCCCATAAACACGCAGTTCGGGGTCAATCTCCATTGTTATAGTGTGTTGTTTAGCGTCATTTAAGGTATCCGCTTCAAGTTTAATGGTATTAAGAATTTGCGGCACATCGACGATATTTTCAGTCGCGCGTTCGTTACTGGCTTCGATACGTGATAACACTAACAGCTCTTCAATCAAGCATTGCATGCGTGTCGACTGCGCGCGCATCTCATCAAATGCTTTGGCTAAAAAGGCCTCTGAAATATTCGTTGCCCCGGGCAAGGTTTCCAAATAACCATTTATCACAGTTAATGGCGTGCGTAACTCGTGAGATACATTTGCCACAAAGTCTTTGCGCATTTTTTCAATTTGGGTGAGTTTGGTCACATCCCTTATCAGCAATAAAAGATGCTGGTCGCCATAGGGCATAATGCGGTATTCAAGAATTCGTTGATCGTTGACTGGCGAGGGAACCTCAATCGGTTTTTCATACTCTTTATTATGATAAAACTCCACAAACTGTGGATGGCGAACCAGGTTGTAAATTCTACGACCAGCATCATCAGGCCAGCGCAAACCAAGTTCAATACGCGCCAAGCGGTTACACCAAATAATAGCAGCGTTGGCATCAACGACGACCGCGGCATCAGGCAAGGCCTCAGAGCCTTCCCTAAAACGCTTCACTAACACGCCTAGCTCTTTACGCTTTGCTCTATTGCGTCGTTGCAGGGTATATATGCCATCATAAATATGCTCCCAAACTCCATTAACTTTGGGAGGCGTTATTTTCTTGCTCTGCCACAACCAATGATTAAGGCGATAGATATTCCAGTAGTGACTGGCAAGCAGCAGCAGTGCACCAATAGCGATGGCCCAACTCAGTTCTGAAAAATACCAGCCAAGTAGGATCACCACCAGAAAATAGGCCGCAACACGGCCAAGGCTTCTTAGCCATGAGAAAGGGTAATACATGGCAGCAACTGTTCTCCTTTGCAGCCGAATTAGCAACGAAAGCGGGAATTTCCCTAACTACACCTTCACAGAGAATCGATAACCAGAGCCGCGCACCGTTTGGATCATGTTGTCATGACCAAAACGTGAAATAGCCTTACGCAAGCGCCTAATATGCACATCGACTGTTCGGTCTTCTACGTACACGTTAGTACCCCACACATTATCTAGCAATTGTTCACGGCTATAAACGCGCTCAGCATGAGACATAAAGAAGTGCAGTAACTTAAATTCCGTCGGCCCCATATCTAAAGGTTCATCATTAGCGCTGGCTCGATGAGAAACAGGATCGAGTTTTAAACCGCTAAACTCGATAAGTTCATCACTGGACGTAGGCGTAACCCGTCTGATAACCGCTTTTATTCGCGCCACTAGCTCTTTAGGTGAAAAGGGTTTAGTCACATAATCGTCGGCGCCAGAATCTAGGCCGCGCACCTTATCTTCCTCTTCACCGCGAGCGGTAACCATGATAATTGGAATGTCACGGGTAAATTCATGTTGTTTCAAACGTTTGGCCAATTGCACACCGCTGCCACCTGGCAACATCCAATCCAATAGAATCAGGTCCGGATAGGGTTCAACCATCTTTTCCAGCGCAACATCAAAATCTTCAGCTTCAATGGTTTCATAACCCGATTGCTCTAAGACAAATTTCAACATTTCTCTGATTGGTGCTTCATCTTCAACCAGTAATACTCGTTTGGCCATTTTGGCTTTCCTGTTCATGACAAAGTCCGTAATTATTCGTTAGCTCTGTGACATATTTATTAAAGTTACCATAAAGAGTGTAATAACCATGCCTAAAAGCATCAAAAGCAACTGGGTTTTTGTCATATCATGGGAATATATCTATTATTTTCAAATACTTGCTTTTTATTACAACGAGATGGCAATGATTGATAGTGACTTGTTAATTTTATCCATTACGCATATTCTTACTTTTCATCGTTCTCACGGATTGACAAATGACTAACGAAAAAAGCACGTTATCAAAGAAGCTTTTAACACGTGTTCTGTCGGTTTATTTTATATTAACCCTCATAGTAACAGCGGGACAAATATTTACCGAGTATGTGAATGCAAAAAGTCATATTGCTGGTGAGTTACAAACCCTCAAAAACACCTTCAGCACAAGCTTAACGCGCGCCATGTGGGAGTTAAACATGGCCCAGGCTAAGTCAATTGCCACGGGATTGATGGAATTGCCCATAGTCGAAGGCGTGCAAATTCGTGATGAAAATGGCCAATACATTGCCAACTTAGGCCGCACCACAGAACAGTCCCAGTCGCCCATAATTAAGGGCACAGTGCAGGATAATATCGGTGGAACATTTGGCTATAGCTTTCCGCTGATATTTGAATTTTCAGGGCGTACCTCTTTGGTGGGCGATGTAACCTTGTATTCCAGTGCACAAATTATTTTCAGTCGTATTGAAGTGGGTATTTTCTTTCTGATTGGCAATGCCATCGTCAAGACTGCATTTTTAGTATTCCTGTTTATGAGTGCCTTTCGCACCATGCTAACCAACCCCTTAAACGAGTTACGTCAACAGATATCTGATTTCGACATCGACGATTTAGAATCGTCTAAATTACATCTAAACGTGTCAGATGATAACGAATTCACCTTGTTAGAACATGCGTATAATGGCTTAGTGGACGGAATGGCGGACTTTCAAAGCCGCCTGAACGGTGCACAAGTTGAACTACAAGAAGCCAATCGAATGCTCGACGACCACAATATTTCATTGGAACAGGAGGTCGCCAAAAAAACCGCCACATTGAGTAAAATAATGCTTGATTTGGAACAACAAAAAGATGAGTTGATTATTAATCAGCGAGAGCTTCGTCAGGAAAATGAAAATCGCCAATTTATCGAAGATGAACTGCGTAAGAGAAACAGTGAATTAGCCTCATCTATGGATACTCTGCAATTAGCCAAAGATCAGTTGGTTGAATCAGAACGTATGGCTTCACTGGGTGGCTTGGTAGCGGGTATCGCCCACGATGTGAACACCCCTCTAGGAGTAGGCGTTACGGCCACCAGCTTTTTGCAAGAGCGGCTAAACACACTGGAAAAAGCCTACCAAGAAAAGACCTTAACAGGCAGTACAATGAACACCTTTTTATCAGATGCTCAACAAACCATCACCCTGTTAACCAATAACTTAAACCGAGCATCGAACTTAATATCCAGTTTTAAACAAGTGGCGGTAGACCAAGCCAGTGAAGCTGAGCGAGAAATTAACCTTAAAGAATACCTCAATGAAGTCATTCAATCTTTGGCCCCAAGTCTGAAAAAAACCCAGCATGTCATTAACATCAGTTGTCCCGATCAAGTCATCATAGTGCGCGCGCCAGGTATGCTAGCGCAAATTTTTACCAATATGATCATGAATTCAATCATTCATGGTTTTGAAGATATCACCAAAGGCACCATCAATATTAGCGTTAACCAATCGCCTGATTCCTTGAGCATTGATTACAGCGATAACGGTAAAGGCTTGCCAAGTAGTTCACTGGCGCAGCATTTTGATGCCTTCTATACCACAAAGCGCGGTAAAGGCGGCAGCGGCTTGGGCACTCACATTATGTACAACCTTGTCACCCAAACGCTTAAAGGCGATATTGAAGTATTTAGCGAACCAGACAAAGGCTTACAATACCGAATCACCATCCCGCTACATTCTTAACGCTAGGTTTGGCAGTTTTGTTTAAAGACTGCTAGGCTAGCGAACATTTTTATTTACCTCCAAACGTTTTCATTTCTTTATCAACGGACATTAATTTATGTGGTTCAAAAATCTTAAACTTTATCATCTGACCCAAGTACTCGAATTAACCGAGGACGACATCCAAGATAAGCTCGCCGAGTTTCCATTTCGTCCTTGTGGTTCACAGGAATTAGCCACCATGGGCTGGACATCGCCGCTTGGTCAGGGCGATATGTTAGTGCACAGCGCAGCAGGAAAATTCTGGGTAACACTTAAAAAGCAAGAGCGCCTACTGCCCGCTGCCGTCATCAATGCTGAGCTTGCTGAAAAAGTCGCGCTGGTCGAAGCCGAAACAGGATCGAATGTCGGTAAAAAAGCACAACAAGAAATGAAAGAAGAGATTGTTCAGCGGCTGCTCCCTCAGGCTTTCACCAAGAATAGTTTTAGTCATGGTTTTATTTCGACCCAAGATAACTTAGTGGTTGTAGATGCGAGTGCCGATGGCAAAGCCGAAACCTTTTTAGCTATGTTACGCAAAGCACTAGGCTCTTTACCCGTGGTGCCATTAGCCAAGCAAAGTGTACAAGCAGAATTAACCCATTGGCTGACTGACAATTCAGTGCCCAATGACGTGGTTATTCTAGAAGAAGCAGAATTACGCTCGATGGAAGAAGACGGTGCTATCGTACGTTGCAAAAATCAAGATCTTGCCAGTGAAGAGATCATGAACCACTTGAGCGCCGGTAAAACGGTTCAGAAAATTGCTATTGAGTGGGATGAAGCGTTCAGCGCGTTATTACAAGAGGATATGGCGGTTAAACGTTTAAAATTCACTGATGTGATGACCGAGCAAAACGATGATATTCCTAGGGAAGACAAGCTCGCTAAAATGGACGCTGATTTTGCTCTTATGTCAGCCGAAATAGTACGCTTCTCAAAACGCTTGGTTGAGATATTCAATCTACAGCAAGAGCAAGAATAACGCCTAAACTCGGTTGAAATACGCCTTGTTAACGCAAAGAAGCCAGCATATGCTGGCTTCTTATTTTATTAAATTGACCCATTGTTTTAGCAGACTTACCAAAACGACAATTAAGCGAAAATAGCGGTCGCGCTGTCGTATAACTCACGGTATTCGTCTGATTGTAACGCAGACAAATCGGTCAAGATCTCTTTTTGCACGGCCAAATTCAAAATCGCATCCTTTTGAGAATCAAACTGTCCGGCCATTACCGCACCTAAGCGAGTGAAATCAAGATACGAAATCAAATCGGTTTGTACTGACATATCACGCCAATTCTCAGCAACGTTAACAAATTCAATTTCAAATCCCCATTCGCGCATGATGCTTGCACCTATTCGTCCGGCAAGTTTATCAATCGCCACATTCAAGAATGTTGGGTTGGCAAACACTTCAGGGTGACGTTCAGCTTCGGTTAAAATAGGCAATACGCCGATATTATGTACCAAGGCTGCCAAGGTCATAGTGTCAAGGTTGAGCGTACGGTTCTTCTTTTCCTTAACATGCAACTGCATCACGGCCATAGAGGCTGCAACTACTTTTAAATTCTGTTGCCACACTTTATCTAAATAACTTTTAACAATATCGTTTTTAGAAACGAATAACTGTTCCATGGCCAGTGCGGTGGCAATATTCTTGATTTGACGCAAGCCGATACGTGTTACCGCCTGCGTAGTAGAGGTCACTTTTACACTGCGCCCCATGTATGAACTATTGGAAATTTTAATCATGCGCGCACTAAGCGAAGGATCTTGCCCAATCACGTCGGCCATAGCGTTCAGATTGATGTTAGGATCATCAGCAGCTTTGCGCACTTTCAAGGCGATTGCCGGAAGCGTTGGCAAGACCAAAGTATCGTTGTTAATTTTTTCGACCAAGATGGTTAATAACGCGTTTTCTGTAGACATTTTCCAACCTATTGTGTGTCACTTATTTGCTAAGCTAGCTCGCCTATTTTGACGTTACAGCACCAACCCGCATCCAAGCGTTTGATATAATTGACTAAGCTATTGAAGTAATAGCCCGTACTTTTCATCCGCGACGTTCAAATAATCCTAACATAGAATTTTCATTTGACGATCAGACTTTAATATTATCTAGCGGCAAGGACAATTTACTATAGGCTTTTGACATGGTAAAAGAAGACTTACTTTTACCCTTTTTTAAGGTTTTGTTATGTGGAAAAAATCCATTATCAGCACCCTATGTTTCGCGGCATTGACCGCAGGTTGCGCTCCATCCTCCAACTCAGTTTCTGACGCTACCGTCACCCCTATTGCCAACATATCCAAACTGAGCTTAGCCACCGATGCCAAAGACCGTTTAAATATTTATCAATCCGTTCCCTTAAGTGCTGATTTATCGTCACTATCAGCCAATCAGAAACAGATGCTCAGCTTACTTATTGATGCCAGCGAAATTATGGATCAGCTCTTTTGGCAACAAGCCTACGGAGCAAATAAAGAGCAATTTCTCGCTCGTATAGCGAACGATGAGGTACGTGGTTTTGCTGATGTTAACTATGGCCCGTGGGATCGTCTTAACGGTGATAAACCCTTTTTAAATGGCGTTGCAGAAAAGCCGTTAGGGGCGCAGTTTTACCCAGACGACATGAGTAAGGCTGAATTTGAAAAAGCGCAATTTGCCGATAAAACCAGTTTATATTCCATGGTGGTACGTGACGAAAACGGCACCTTAAAAGCCATACCTTATGCACAATATTTTGCGGATCCACTGCAAGAAACAGCCAAGCTTTTAGATGATGCAGCTGAGCTAGCTGACGATCCTGCTTTTGCTAACTACCTACGTCTGCGTGCCAAAGCCTTGCTGAGTAACGATTATCAGCCATCTGACTTCGCTTGGATGGACATGAAGAGTAATCCCATCGAGTTAGTCATAGGCCCGATAGAGACGTATGAAGATCAATTATTTGGTTATCGCGCAGCATTTGAAGCTTATGTGTTGTTAAAAGATCTCAGTTGGAGTGAGCGCCTGAGTAAATACGCGGCCTATTTACCTGAGTTACAAACTAATTTGCCTGTGGCAGCCGCTTATAAAAAAGAAATGCCGGGCGCAAATGCGGACCTAAATGCATATGATGTCATTTATTATGCGGGACATTCTAATGCCGGTAGCAAAACTATCGCCATCAACCTGCCCAATGATGAGCAAGTGCAATTGGAAAAAGGCACCCGACGTTTACAATTAAAAAATGCTATGCGGGCTAAGTTCGAGAACATTTTGGTGCCTATCGCCGATATGCTTATGGTGCCTGAGCAACGTAATAACATTACGTTTGATGCTTTTTTTGCGAATACTATGTTCCAAAATGTTCGACTCACCCAACAGTTAGGAAATAACTGTTGACCAGACTAATATCGAGAGTATAGTACAATGCTGAATCTCTTAACCGTTTAATGGAAGTATGCCTCGGAAAAATCCTTTTACTGACATAGCTTTAAAACAAAAAGCAACTGATAGTATCGCTAAGACATCTGATTCACCAATCAGTTCAACATCATCATTAGATGATTTTCCGCCTCTTGACATGTCCAGTTCCAATATTGAATTTCAGTTTACTGACAATAAAGGAGAGCTAGAAACTCTTTGTCTCGATTTTGAAACTCAAATCCATCCCTTGAAAGTCCCTGTTAAAGAGAAAACTGGAAAAACCTATTTAACATGGTTTCATGAGATGTTTCTTAAATGTCCTCAAGACGCAATGATTCTCGCAAGAATGTATATTCACCTTCGCCAGATTGAGGGCGCACCCAATCACAAAAAGCGAGCGTTTATCTGGTTAGCTAATTACCTTTGCATAAATAACAAAATCCTTATTGATTTTTCTTATAGTGACCTAAATAGTATCACTAAAGAAAAAAGTCATATCGCAAGAACCACCTTAACAACCACTGTTAATATCATTAAGAACATCATAAAAATAACCCCTCAAATACCTGAAAAAATTAAACAGCAAATTAGTAATTATGCTCCCCCAAACGCTTTGTTCAATAACAACGCTCCTCTCAGCGCGAAAGAAAGAATACAAAAATCTAAAATAAATAATGACTACCCCGAATACATAATGTTTCAGATATATGCATACACAAACGCTTGTTTAATGGAGATAAAAGAAGCGAATGTTAGACTTAAGGCTTTACAAGGTTCATCACATTACCCTGACCTTTTTTCGGAAAAGGGATTAAATCAGTTTAGAGAGTTCGTCTATAGCAAAGACTATTCTAATTACGAAAAAGCTCTTGATATGGAATTGATCGCCTATGCACGTTGTAATGACGCGTTAAAAGAAATTTTCTGGGGAAAAATAAATCAAGATGAAATTGAGTTAATTAAAAATAAACTTATAACGTATCGATATAGTGAAGCTTACCAAGTCCTACCCGATCATATTAGAAATAATGCCAATGTAGAATACCTTTTTAAAGGCATTGGAAAAGTAGGTATTGCCGAGAACAGTAAATCACTCATACCCTTGCTACGAGTAATTGGGAGCGACAAATCTCTCGACATTCAATCAATTATTAATTTGAGAATGCACAAGCCTGTTAGCTGGAGAAAATATAAACTGTATCTTGCCCAAACATATATTAACTATGAACTTTTTTACGGAATAAGAAAGGATAAGATGTTTATATTTGCTGCCCACGCCAACTCATTCCATGATGTTTTGTTAGGCCGTAGCGACAAATTCGACTTCCTTTTGATTTTATTACTGCTTTGTGAGTCTGGAAGAAATTTAGAGGTAGCAATCAACCTCCCAGCAAGTGTGAAGCTTGGGAAGGACTTAACATCAATACTAGAAGTAAAAGCACCATTTGCCTCTGAGCCATCTTGCTGGCTGTCCAGTTTCAAAGTTAGAGGGCACGTAACAGGTCTTGGCGTTCAAGAGGAAGATATAGTCATTCCTTTGAATACTCCTTTGTATAGATATTTGCAATTACTTGATAGCATACGTAGCAAAAACAACCCTAATAGAGAGTCCTTCTTTTCAATTAAAAAAAGTAACAGGCAAAGTTACCTTAGAGATTTTACGCAGTTTTGTTGGATTAAAAACAGCGATGGTTCCGCTCTTCACACCATTCAAACCCGCAAATTTAGAAAGGTATGGTCAGGTGAAGTTTTACTCCAGTACATGGGAGACATAAATACTAAAGACGACTTGATAAAAGCGGTGGGAGAAGACCTTCGTAACACCATTCCATTGACATATTTGCTACAGTCTAGTCGCACAGAAACAATGCTAGCTAGTGCAATCGTAGGATTACAATTGCGATTTTTAGAAGATCACAAAAATTTGGCCGCAGAAATTAAACTTAAGGGAGAGAAGCCAGAGAACGGAAGCAGAATTAAGCGATATTTTTGTGATTGTACTGACCCATACAATCCAGACTATCTCCCAGACTTGGACACGGAATACTGCAAGCAGTTTGATATGTGTTTGGGCTGTTCCAAAGCTGTCGTATACGAAGAGCACATTCCCAATATTATCTATCGATGCTTTCAGTACGAAAAAATTATTAAAGACAGTCCAGAGCTTTACGCGACATACTACGAAATAAAACACCAGCGAGCACGCCAAGCACTCGAACGTTTTAGAACAAAATCGAAGCATGGCGAATCAAAACATGCTGAAGCAGTTAAAATTGCGGTTGAAGCTTGGGAAAATCCTGCAATTCACTTACTTCCACCACTTATTCATCAAAACATAAATAACATCAATGTCATAAACATCAATTCTGGAGAAGCTAGCTAATGAGTGCCGTAGAAAAACTTCCAAATAATACCACTTCTACAGATGTGTTTTTCAACCTCCTATCACAAAATGATCACATCAACTTAGGTAAAGCCCAATGGAATGCAATGAGACATGTTGAATCTTATTACGACACTCAACCGATGTCTTGTTTTGATGATGCGATTTTTTCTAGTAATTATTGGGCTGTTCCATCGAAAAGAAACAGCTTTGGTGGTTTTAATTGGGCTGGGATTTTAGAGAAAGATAATGCAAATTATCCTTGGGTTTTATTGCTAAAGCTATCCCTCTATCAACGTGTGGAAGTTCAAAAATACTCGACATCTTCGTATGAACAGGTCATCGGGTTTTCAAGGTTATTTCAACCTTTTTTAAAAAAAGAAAAAATTTTGTACGGACAAGAAGACACTCCTATTATTCCTGCTGAAGTTGTAAATAAGGAAAGATTACACGATTGGTGCACAGAATTAGCTAACAACAATGTAAAAAACGCTGATATTTGGAGGTTATGGTCATCTTTGATACTTAATTGCGCAGAAACACTACCCTCTAATATGGCTTTTTTGCGCTTTAATTTTACTAAACCTTGGGCGGCATACAAGATAGACGAAAAACGATTATCAGCAGAACAACAGTACCTGAATAAGCTTTTAGGTAAAAATGCTAGTCGGACATCCGTACAATCCTATAAGCCTTTTTCCGCCAGCACAGTTGCAAAGCTAATCGACGCAGCTATACCTCTTATAACAGAACACAACAGCGCACTCATAGATATCATTAATACATTCCAGTCTAACTATCCTATGGATTCAACAAGAAAAGAAAATCAGAATAATAAGGGTTTTTCAAGCAAAAAACACGTAAAAGCAATGAAAAATGTGATCGAGAAAAATAGGCATGTAATACAATTTTTTCCTGACTTGAATGGAGAATTAAATGACGTTTTTCATCATAATAGTTTCGGTATAAGCTGGATATGTGATTTGCATTCTATGTGTACGGCAGCAGCAGTATGGATAATTCTTCTTACAACCGGAATTCGAAATGTCGATATTCGACACAATTTAGTGCGTGATTGCGTTGTAAAAGACCCTGATGGAGAACTTCTTAATTACCTAATTACCGACATTCAAAAAACAGGTATCAATGATCATCCTATACCAGTACCACCATTAACAATTCAGGCAATTGACTTTCTCAACAATATAAATCTAGCACCAATGGAAGTCCCTAATCTTGTATCCCGATTAAAAGGCTTGCAGAACAACAAAGAGTGGCATATCTCAACGGGAACGGCACTTAATCAAAGCTTAAGAAAATTTGCATCGAACTTCGACATAAATTTACTTGATGACCTACAGGATGATGAGAACCCCGAAGGCGTAGCTCATAGAGCGCGGGTAACCTTAGCAAACTGGATAGGAACCAATTCACCACTTGCTGTGATGATAGTTAAGCGCATATTCGGCCATACAAACGAGGTCATGCCTGATGACTACCTTAAGAACAACAGGGATGTTATGAAAGAGCGAAGCAGGATTCAGCAAGAAACTTATGAAGATCTTAGTGACGAGGTAAGCGATGCCATCGTAGAAGGAAAGTTTTCGGGTGGCCTGAAACAAAAAATTATAGAAGATGTCGAGACTGTAATAGACACATTGGTAAAGGAGAACAACTCACTCGTAGGTGAAGAATTACGAATGACTTTAAAGGAAAATATTAAAAAAGTATTTTTAAGCAGACTTTCAAACGGTGAGATCCTTGGCATGCAGACTCCACTGGGCTTTATCTGCATGCGAGATCCTAAGTCTACGTCACCCGCTCCGTGCTCCGCCAAACAACAAAACCAAAAGATGAAGAATAAAGATATTGATCGTCGGTTTATGCGTGCACTTCAAGCATCAACATTGCCAGATTTAGATAATTGTCAGGGTTCAGGATGTCAACATTCATTTCTTTACGACAACCCTGTTACAAAGATGCTTCTGGATACGTTTCACTACTATGTGAATTATTTAAAAGGCGTTGGGCAATTTTCAATAGAACACATAGATATCGAAGCTCAAAACTTCATACATTTGTACTACCCACCTCTCAAAGATGTATATCCAGACATTGAAGATAAAATAAATGTTGAGGATCGAACCTGATGACAGGAATTACTCGACCTGAAACACATGAAGCTCGGATTTCAGCTTTGAAAAAAGTGTTTGCTGAGCAATCTGCAAAAGCAATATCCAGTAATAAAATTCGTGGGGTTGCTACGATTGATAAAATCTGTGTATTGGCAAAGGTTGAAAAAACTCACCTGTACGGAAAAACAGATCCCCCTCCAGAATTTATAGAACAGTACAGAGTACTTCTTGTTGAGATGCAGACCTTTAATAAAAATTTTTTAGAAAGGAAAAAGAAGGTCAAACAAAGCGGTGTGTCGGACGAAATTAAGCTTGAAGATGCCGTAGAAGACAACCATGCATTGCTGCGCGAAGTGATTGGTTTCGAAGCACGAGTCAAATTACTTGAAAATAAAAATAGAAGCCTATTAGCAGAGAAAACTCAATTACAAGCAATTACCTCTGGCGAAAATATTAGTGACGAAAAAATAACTCTACTCCCAGATGTCACCGTTAATATTATATGTCCAGATGACCATTTAGAGCGGGATGGGAAATATCGCTTCCATGACCCAAAGGAGCGTAAAAAGGCATGGCACAGTGCTAGAACTGAGTTTGCGAAGTTAATGAAGCGTAGAGTGCCTCAGCGAGTTTATTTGCTTATGGGGCCACCCTGCTCTGGAAAATCTGAATGGGCAAAAAGTAAGAAAATAAACCCTAATCGTCATGCAGTTATTATCGACGCGACTAATCTAACAGCAGGAGACAGAGCGAGCTGGATCGCCCAAGCGCTTAAAGCCAATAATGTAAAAATCTGCGTTGTTCGCTTTATCGTAGACAACGCAACAATAGCTGCCAGAAACTCTCAACGACATCATAAAATGATTGACACTGAGGTGCTTCAAGAGAAGTTGGATCAACTTGAAGAAGTGGATGTAGAGTGGGAAGAAGTTGACGAAATGCTTTTCGTGAGGATGGACAATGGATACTAAGTCAAAACTTATCAAAAAACACGATGACGAAGGTTTGAGTAAAAAAGAACTTGGACAACTCCGTCGTATCTTACTTACCGAGTTGCTAGACAAGATTCTGGCAGATGGTAATGAAGATAAATATATTGGTGAATGGCTTGATAAGAAAAAAACAAAAATTGATAAAGCTAAGGTTGCTAAGGCAGTAGGTTATGACACTAAGCCAGATAGTATACGCCAATCTTTTTCTGAGTTAGTGAAAGGTTATGAGAGTAAGTTGTTAAAGGCTGGAATCCTTTCAGGAGATTCAAAAACAAACGCCCAAATTCGTAAAGAAAATCTGACTGCATTCACAGAGTTTTTAAATATACGTTTGAATGAACCAGATTATCACTGGCCTCGGAACGTCAAAGGGTATCTTTATCGCAAAGGAATATGGGGTTACTTCTTAGACATCCCTCCCAAAGAGGTCACGTCAATGCCTTCTTTTTTTCACAACGACGAATCATTGGAACGGCTCCTGTCGGGCATTGATGTGAAAATCGCTAAAGAGTTAGTTAAGAGCATTAATTACGAGAGTCAATCAGTGATTGATGAGATGTCCGACACGATGACTAGCCACGCACTATCTTCATTAAGGCAAAAGCTTAAGGCGAAAACACAAGAAGTAGTTATGCTGCGCGAGGAGTTGAAAACTGTACAACTTGAATTACTGCAATACAGGTACAAAGAAAAATCCAGACTTAAAAGTGGGAAGAACGCATTTAAAGCGGGGATTATTCATTGATGTATCGCGAAGAAATTATTACTGGAACCGTCTCCAAAGTCCTTTACGGGGACAGCCTAAAGCAGATCATACACCTCAACACCATCAACAATTCAGTAAAGGTGATGATCAACCCACCTCTTGATCTGGTCGAACTCAACGATCACATCTCAGTCAACGGCAGAATAAATTATCATTCGAAGCATGGAAAGCAATTCATCGCTAGCGATATAACGCACTGTGCGATCACTCATGAACTCATCAGAAGCTTTATAATGTCAGCCAACGGTATTGGCGGAAAAACGACAGATAAGCTTCTCAGACGCTTTGACGGTGAGATCATACAAGTCATTGAGGATCGAGATGTTGATAGGTTGTGTGAACACGGAGATATTTCAAAAGCTGCTGCCGAAATTATTTGTCGCAACTGGCACTGGCAAGCAGGTAAAGCACAGTTTATCTCATTTATGAACAATGTTCTTAAAGGTGTAAAACTTGCAACACGGGCTGAATTGATAAGTATTGGGAAAAAAGCCTATCAGTATTATGGTGCAAAGACAGAGAGAAAGTTAAAAGAAGATCCATATCGAATTTGGTCTTTCAGTAGCTTTAAGGATGCGGAAATACTTGCCAATGCCTTACAGGTTAAATGTGACGACGAAAGAAGATTAATTTGCGCCGTTGAAGAGACCCTTTACAAGCAACTTGATACAGGCAGTACACGCTCAACACCTGAGGTCTTCACAAAGGAGTTAGAAAAACTTGTTGGCGGAGAACTAGTAATAAAAGCCTTGTACGCAGCAACCAAAGAGTCTGAAAAGGAGTGGCCTCGACTTATCACTACTGTTCCGCAAGATCAGGCGTTAACAGATATAGAAAAAATTTACGCAAGACATTTCGCCTTGCCAGCTTCGGTCATAATGGAAAGTTATGTTAAGGAGCAATTACTAGGTCGTATCAAAAAAGGAATTCCAAATATTCAGGCAACAGACAAGGAGCTGCAAGAGTATCAAATTATCGGAGGATACCCCCTCAGCCTAGATCAGCAACTTGCGGTAAAAACTGTCTTATTAAATGCAGTGACATGTGTCTCAGGTGGCGCTGGAACCGGCAAAACCTCAGTGCTTTATTGTGTTCACGAGATCATCACAAAAGCAGGACGCGAGGTGCTTCAAGTGGCATTGTCAGGCAAAGCATCCAGAAGGTTAGCGCAGCAAACCGAGCGAGATGCAACGACCATTGAAAAACTTTTAAGAAAAGTCGAAAATGAACCAGACTATTTATCTCAATTTTCGTCACCGCTGGTACTGATTGATGAAGCTTCAATGGTAGATCTGCACACCATGTATCGATTATTGAGCATTTTAGACGGAACGCCAGCGCGACTTGTCTTTGTTGGAGACTGGGCGCAACTTCCCCCGGTTGGCAGTGGGCTTATATACCATCAACTAATGAAGTCACAAATAGTCCCGAAGGTTGAGTTAACGCAAAACTTTCGCTCAGTGAAAGAAATTAACCTAGCGGCTAATGCCATAAAAGAAGGCAAACCTTTTGAGCGATGTAAAACCGTCAATATAATTCAGTGTGATGATTTAGAAGGAATGAAGAAAATTGCTAAGCGGGAGTATGAATGGAACCTCAGTGCAGAATCTGTTCATGTCATCGCAGCTCGAATTCGCACTGTCGCAGATATAAATATTCGCCTGCATGAGTCTATTGCCGCTACGAGAAAAGTAGTGCCTTGCGCTCCACAATTTAGAGCGACGGATGTCGTTGTTTATAAATCTAACAATCAAGAACTCGGTATCGTTAATGGATCTACAGGCGTCGTGATTGGTGGTGATGAGAACACAATAAATATCAAGTTTGATATTGAAGGAATAGTGCATATTCCAAAAGATGAAATTATTAAAGAAAAAGACGGTGAATATCTATTGCAACATGGTTATGCCCTCACGTGCCATTCGGCTCAAGGCAGCGAATTCGATGTGGTAATCGTCGTAGTAGAGGATACACCTATGGTCGAGTGTTCATGGCTTTATACAGCGCTGACGAGAGCAAAAAGGAAAGTTATCCTTATTACTACGGAAAATGGTATTCAGAATGTGGTAGATCGAGGTTTTAAAGCTCATCAATTGAATGTGGGGTTCCATCTGTGAGTAATGTTATTAATTTAATCCATTCTGATGAAACCGAGCAAGAAGAAAGCATAACTCTCTATCCAGAGGTTGAAGTTAAACCCCGACGAGATAATGATTTCCCTATTGTATTGATAAAAGGTAGAGGAAAACTCCACAAGCATGCAAATGGTTGCTTGCTGGCGCGTCATTACCATCCCACATTTTTTGATAGTGAGCTTGAGCAAACCACGCCTGTCACTATCAATAATTACGCTGATCACATCCGCCAGTGGCTGAATACATGTGCACTTCTCAAGACTTCGTATTTATATGCGGATTATAATTTTTTATTAACAGTACTCAACACATTAAGAGATTCAGGACTACAGGAGAATTCGCTTGCGAATTACATTACAACGTGGCGACTTTTCTACGAGTATTTAGACGTATTGAATGTCCCACACCGCATGGATCTTCCGAAAAAAATAAAAAAGAAAAGGATATTATCTGACGCGGAGAATCAAGGTGATTATCTAAATTACACTCGTAAAGATAACACAGCAAAGGTTACTGTAGACCCACTTATAGACCAAGGTCGTATTATAAAACGCAGCTCTTATATTTCACAGGTACTATCGAAGAGCCAAATGAAGGAATTGATCAGTGAATTACGGAAAAACGATGTCGTTTATGGGGTAATGGCAAAAGTACAGTTCGACACACTATTGCGCATTACTGAGTTGATTGATTACTTCCCTCATACCTCAAACGCACTGAATCCTAATTTTAAATGTTGGGGGGAAATGCATATTGGAAATCTTCAGGAGCAAGAATTTAACTTTATTGGTAAGGGCCAATATCAAAGAAATATTAGTCTTGACATCCGAACTTTAAAGCTGATTGAAGATAAATTAATAACCGCAAAACGCACTGGTTCCGATACTCCTATTTATGATGAGCGTAAACACAAGTTTCTGACAAAATACCTTGAAACTAAAGACGGAAAAAAGAGCCGTTATGAAGCCAACACAGATGTGCTATGGCTAACGGAAAATGGACATCCAGTTTCTAAAGGTATGTTTCAACAAGCTTTTAGAGATGCAAGCATGATCTTGAAGGAAAAAGGAATTATTCCTTCACACATTCATGTTAGATCGCACGCCATGAGACACACTGGAGCAACATTAAGACTAGTTAAGTATAAAAAAGAGACAGGAGTCGATATTCATACAGATAATGACGGAGATATACATGCTTTCCTGCAAAACTTATTGGGACATACCAGTATGAGTACGACTCACAGATACATTCGAACTGTGAGGGATAAAACGTTCTCGAATCTTGCAGCTAAGACGATTATTAGGAATGAGGAACTTTGGGATGAAGAAATTAAAAATAATAGTACGCTTAAGAAAGGAGTTGATGCCATAAAAAGCGAGTTATGATGGACTATAGATTACAGGCTAACATAATTTAAGTTTTAGTTAGATGAGGAGCATTAAGGGGCTTGCCCCTTAATGCTAAACCTGCGGGACATGATGACAGTTCAGGTGTCGCTATGCGTAGGCCATGCTAAGGACGATGACTGCTGTCGTCGAATTTTAATTATGGCACTTGAAAACATATTATATTTGGTAACGAGAATGCTCAGAACACTCATACCTTCGTTAAAAATCAAGAGAAAAGTCACAATAGCGTTACCGAATATAATATCCACTAACTGATAGCAGGTAGGGAATCATGAAAATAGTCGATACGACCCATCAAAACCCAGATTGGCCGATTGAAGAAATACTGAACATGGTAGATGAAAAGTTACTGCCTTCACCAAGGCAAATGATTAAAAGATTAAAGTTGCAAGGTGATAATCCGAAGCGCGTGCGCTTATTCTCAAGCATCCATAATTACTACGACTATTACATTTCGTTTATGAAAAACAACGAGCGCGTGTATGTAAAATTAGCACTTTTCCCATACAAACTGTAGATTGACAATTAAGTATCATACTAAACATTAAAGTATCATACTTTCGCTGGCTTCTTAGCTAGTGACCGACTGGCTCCTATGAGCGAAAAGCTGACTCTAAATATTTTTTTAGTCTTAATCTATTTGAGTTAGATTCTAGCGAAAAGTTAAAATTTGAAAGTGATTTACAAAAGTTTATACTGGCAGTTATCTTTCAAGTATAGATTTTTGGATTTCATGAAGCTAGTTAGGACAGCATTTGTTTTTTTTAAATCACTTAACGACAACTTGACTAGTTGTACATTTAATTTTGGTGATATCTCAATTGACGTCATAAGAACGAAAAAAAAGAAGGAAGAGGAGATACTTCTTTTTTATGCTCGAACTAGATTAAAACACTATCCCAAAGTTACCAACGAGGGGCTTGTAGTTGTACCAGATAAAATACGGGAAGTTCTTGAAGATCGAATAGAGAAACTTGCCAACTTGCTGAGCGTATCTCATTTATCATCAAAAAAAATAACTTCACCTGTTCCTTGTGTTGCATTTGAGTTTGAGGATCTAAATGAACAAAATTGGTTAAAAAACCATTCAGGGATCTTGTACAAAAAGAGAAAAAAAGGTGGTTTAAAGCCTGTAGGTGTTAGAGTACCAATTGATTTATCAAAATATTCTGATGATATAGCAGACCGTTTCGACGGTATCGCGTTAATGGCAGAGGCAATGAGCCACGAGCACCTAGGAGGAAAGCTTCATGAATATTTTCGATTATTTGAGAGAGCTTTTAAGCTTGGTGCAGACAAAATAGTCAAACCAATGACTCATTATTTTGACAATCTTAGATATGAGTATTCTTTGAATGAAGTAGAGTCATGGATGAAAGTCAGACATAGTATTGCTCATGGAAAAGCAAACAAGATTAATATAATCGAGAGTCATATAGCTCCTATTTTTGGTAGGGTTGAGCAGGCAGCTTTTGATGTGCTAATGAACAAAAAACATTGGTTTGACCCTAGTGCGGATAGAAAAAAATTGTGGCATCCAGATACGGGGACAGACAGCAGCGGAATGTTTGTAACTCGAAACTCCGAAACAAAAACAGTTCTTAATGTTTTAGATGAATTTGAAGTCTTTGTAATTAATTTTGAGTGTTGCACACTTCCATTTCAACAAAATATGTGGCACAAATATATTGATGAAGATGATCCTGTAAATGGTATGAAAATCGAATATGGACAAATTACTTTCATCGACGACTTTTACGAGCCATTAAAAAATTCCAAATCTCGAACTTAGGTTCAACGCAACGATGTCCGCTTTTGGCACAAAGCGCCAATTGGCTAAAAAGCCCTGATAGTCTCCTGTGCCGTAATCTTGCCTTTAGTAAACCCAATATTTCAGAACTTGAAAGTATGATACTTTATTGTCAATCTACAGTAATTGCACAATCTCAGTCATCCCAAAAAGAAGCTAAATTAGATTTACATAATGAGCATTTAACCGTAACTGTTTACAAACAACATAGATCAATAACACGCACTGATAATTTTTAGCACTAATCTGTATACAGTTAGTTGTTTTTACGCCTCCCCTAAGTGTTTAGTCAAATATTCTATCTACGCCTTATTCTATCTACGCTTTTACAAAATAAACAGTTATAAATCAAACATTGGTTCCATGAAGTCGCCCACGGATTAGGCGTTAAAAACACCATTAACGATAAAGGAACCGTGCGTCAGGCGTTAAAAGAACACGCTTCGGCATTAGAAGAAGGTAAAGCCGATATCCTAGGATTGTATATGGTCAGCCAGTTACTTGAAAAAGGCGTGATCAGTGAAGGTACATTGGAAGATTATTACACCACCTTTATGGCTGGTATATTCCGCTCAGTTCGTTTTGGTGCCTCAAGTGCTCACGGTAAAGCCAATATGATCCGCTTTAATTTTTTCCAAGAATACGGTGCATTTAGTCGTAACAGCGATGGTTTGTATCGAGTGAACATGGATAAAATGGCTGAAGCCATTGATGCCTTGTCTCGTCTGATTTTGACGTTACAAGGTGATGGGGACTATGACGGTGTTAGTGCGCTTGTTGCCGAGAAAGGCGTGATTAAAGCGACCCTTGCTAGTGACTTGCAACGCTTAACACAGGCCAATATTCCGGTGGATATTACATTCGAGCAAGGTAAGAAAGTGCTGGGATTAAGCAATCAATAGTCTAATAGATTGATTTTTATAACCTAGAAAATATTTGCTGTGCTAACGTAATGACTATATTGGCTGTAGGGAAGTCTTCATTATTAACAGCAAACAATCTCTCACTAAAAGCGCAGAACAAGATGCCGCAGCCTTGTTATATCAAAATAGCATAGGCGGCATTCTTGTTTCACTATTTGCCGCAACCATGCTGGTTTTCGCTTTCGACAACACTAACTTACCT
>NZ_BAER01000034.1 GCF_000315055.1 Paraglaciecola polaris LMG 21857
AGGTTAGTTAATGCTGAAATTGATCATTCTTAAAATCGCTATATTTATAGTACTTTTTGACACCACTTCGCCATTTTTTAAATGAATAGCTATCTTTCCCTGCCTGCGAAGTACACGAATTCAGGCTAATCATATTCGTGATATTTTAGGCAAGATTATTACCGCTAATTTGAATTCAGCTAGTCGCCGGTGAATAGGCGCATACCATTGCTTAGAAGTCTGCTTTATTGTATCTGCGCAAATCATTAAACGTTGCTATTTTTAAGCGATCGTTTAGGAAGTCATTGGCGGATTAATGATAGCTTTCAGTGTGCGGTACATACTTAGCATTCGCATGCCTAAAGAATATATTACATTGCGTTAGCTCAATTCCTTGCTGGCTTTCCTGCACATAAGGGTTTAGCTCTAATACAACAGAGACTTGCTCGGCATGCCCTAGATAAACAGCTAATATTGATTGATATAGTTGGTATTTCAACGTCAAATCAACGTCTGGTGGAACCCAAGGCATGCGCAGAATTAGATTGGAATTACAGTTTGGAGCCTGAATTGGGAAAGCGCTCTTTTTTAAAAGCACTTCAAATTGTCCACCATTTTGCTCGAATTCTTGCAATGTATAGCGTTCTACTTGCAACAGGTTTTCAGAATCGAGCACAAATTTTAGATGATAATACGGCTTGCCTGAAGCAGTGTAATTAGTCACGTATTTCGGCTTATTATCAGTTGCTTGAACAACAGAATAGTTACTTTGCTCGGTTAAGCGTTTTTGTTGGGTATGCTGGCTGTTTGTTGAACAGGCACTCAAGCATGACAAGAATACCCATAAACCTACAGTAAAGGTTTTTCGTATTTCAAATGTTACTTTGTGCAAGATACCGTTCCCACTTTTCAATGAATTCACTTGGTTTACCCTTACCAAGCGGCGTATTGTAATATTCTTTCCAATAGTTTGCCTGTGCTTTTACATCTCCCGCATCAGGTAACTTTTCCGGTACACGCATATAATGAATGCGTGCCATTGCAGTTGCATATTTGTCGTTACTTTCAAGCTCTGCAATTTTGTCCGCATCAGGCGAGCGAAGAAAGGCAATAGCCTTGGCAGCAAGTTCACTGCGATACCTTAAATAGTTGTCCCAGATATCATTATGAGTTGCCGGTTCCATTTGATAGTAACTCACCGCCGGTCCACCGCCCATTTGAACTCGATACTTTAAAAACAAACTTTCTTGAATAGCCGTGCCCAACAACAATTCTTCTGCGGCTAAGTTCGAGGCGCCCATTTGGGTTAATACTGGTTGAATTATATTTTGCCGAAAATCGATTAGCTTTCTCATATCCATTTTCTTTCCTCTATTTTTGATCTTCGTTTGACGTCACTACTTCAATGGTTGTGTTGGATTCTTTGACCCTGACTTGAGTTTCAGCCTGATGGGATAGTTTATCGAGAATATTGGGGATCATTTTTTCGGAAAAGCCAGCGATAAACGCCCACAATAGGGCTTTTGCTGCATCTAAAGTATGTTCGGGTTGAATTTGAAAAACACTTCTGAGCCCCTCATAATCATGTTCTTTGTTTACAAATTCAGGAAACAAAGGCCCACTAATCATGTCGGTAATAAAAAAAGCATAACAAATCCAGCCGAGCAGCCCGGCAATAATCGGTGAAATATAAATTTGTAAAATAGCGTTTGCTTCTACTTTAGCTGAGGCCACATCCTTTAACCGAAAGTAGGTACTAATTATGCCTCCCCCGGCACCTGCAATAAAAATGGCCATGGTTAAGGGGAATTCAACCTCGCCATTTGTTGGCGCCCATAGAGAAACAGCTAACAGCACGAAGATAATGAGTGGTGGCATGCAAGCATGGAAGAATACGTTTCTTGAGATGCTAAAAGATTTGGATTCAAGCATTGTTATTTCAACTTAGTAGAATAACTCGTCTAGAAATAGCGAATAAACCACAACCTGAATAGTTTGTACGCTAATAGTTGTTCAGTAACCCGCTAGAGCAATACCATCAAGGGCAAGTTCTTTGGTGACTTGATTATTAGCGGTAATTTCCCATTTCGCAAACGTGATCAATAGCGCCACCATTTCATCTTTATTGACGGTAGTCTCATTTGCGAACAACTTTAAGTCTTCGTCTGGGCCTTTTCCAAGTGCCCGTGAAATCTGCTTTGCATATTCTGTGGTTGGGTTTGGTCTGCCACCTGCCACAGAGCCAATGGTATCTGTCGCCGGTGCGTAACGATTCATGATGTCATTAGCAGAACGAAGATTGTGGGTAAAGTAATAGGTACGCATGAGTTTGACAAAAGCGCGAGCCGCGTATTTTGGGTGTGAAAACTGAGCATGTCCCCTTGAGTCTTGAGACTCTTGACCATCCCAGTATGTGGGTTTACCCATAGGCGATTTAATACACCAATAGTTATTAAATCGCACACATACCATGCCTGGCTGATTTAGCTGTTGTTGTGAATAATTTGCCGCTACCCATTCTCCTTGATGCTTATTGAGTAAAGGAACATAGTCACTCGATACTGATGTCTGTGCCACCACGAGGTTTGAAGCGAAAATGATAAGAACAACTGACCACATATTCCATATTGTTTTCTTTAATGACATGTCCATTGATCCATTAAATGGTATTTTCCAATGAGCGTAGAAGTCAAACATGCTTATTGCAAGGCAGTGTTGGCTGGGAGATTCGATGGGACAGAACTTCGGCCGACACGCTTGCGTGGCGACTTTGTGAATCCCAGATACAAAAAAACCGACTCAGGGGTGAACCCCGTATCTTTAGGAAAGCGGTTCCGCCCGGCTGAACGAGACCGCATGGACGCGGTGGCTGGGTGCAGATCATCATGGAAGTGTTTACTCCAATTCCGCTGAAACCAACACTTCTCAAATTCCAGACACAAAAAAACCGACTTGAAGTCGGTTTGTGTATCTCTTCGCGTAGACAACAAAGAGATGGTGCCAGT
>NZ_BAER01000033.1 GCF_000315055.1 Paraglaciecola polaris LMG 21857
AATTTGCCACTACAATAGAATGGCACGGGATAGTCGAGTCTCGCGATTGAGCCCGGACGCTGAAAAATGGCGGAGTGTGTAGACAAGCCTTTTTAGCCGTTTTTGCAAACGCTGAAGGTTAAGTGGAGAAGGGGTAAAAGTGTTATTTAATAGCGGCTATAAAAGCACTTAGGCCGCTATTAAATAAGACTCTTGTCTTATATTTTTTGCTTTGCGCTGGTAAGAACCTTTGCCTTTTTTGGCCTTCACTACCTGCATCTTATAAAGCTTTGAGGTCACTAGCGCGGCTAAAAAATTGTCTTTAATTTTGCCTCGCCCTAACTCCGTTTCACTCACTTGCGTTTTCCTTATTGTGTTTTTCTGCTTACTCATCATTTTTCCTTTCAGGTTGTTTATATATTTGCCTAGCAATGATTACTTATCCTATCACTGGCTGGTTCATCCAGGATAACGGTGTTACAAGGATGTGGATGTTCAGCCGTTATCGTGAATGTGTCACTTTTTCAGTCTAGTGTTAACGGTCTTAATCCGGCACTTGCATCTTCATATTGCCTTCGTAGGCAGTATCAGGATCGCCTCCGTATCTGTGATCACGGTTAAGTTGGTCGATTGCACTTAACTGCTCAGCACTAAGTTCAAACGAGTCCAGCTCAAGATTAGCCTTGATGTTTTTGTCACTCTCGGCTTTGGGAATAGCGATACGGCCCTGCTGTAAATCCCATTTTAGGATCACCTGCCCTGCACTGACACCATGTTTTTCAGCTATGCCAAGGACCACGGCATCCGCTATCGGTTTTTCATTGGTGGGTACACCGCTCCAGGTACCAGAGCCAAGAGGCGACCAGCAAGATACATAAATATCATGTTTATCACACACGTCACATAACGCCCGTTGGGTTAGATACGGATGAAGCTCTAGTTGATTGTAAATAGGTTTCACCTTTGCAAAACTCAACAACTGCTCTATGTCTGATGGTCTAAAATTCGACAAGCCCAACTGACGTACCTGACCTTGTGCATGAAGGTGTTCTAACGCTTGCCAAGTGGCCTGGGTTTTAGCGGGATTTGGCCAATGCACTAAATACAGGTCAATATAATCCATGTCTAAGCGTTTCAAGCTCGCATCAAAGGCGTTAAGGGTTTCATCGTAACCCTGCTCGGTATCCCACACTTTACTGACCACAAAAAATGCTTCTCTAGGTATCCCCGACGCTTTAATGGCTTTACCCACACTGCGCTCGTTGCCATAGAGCGAGGCAGTATCTATGTGTCGATATCCTGCTTTGATGGCTTTGAGTATGGTGTCGACAACATAGTCGTCATCTTGCTGCCAGTCGCCAATAGCGCAAGTGCCAAAGCCCAGTGCGGGAAAGCGAGTGCCGTCTTTTAATACGATTTCGTGTTGCATCAAATATTCTCCTGTAGTGGCAATAGATATGCGCCCATCCACTTTCTATTCAAGCTATTTAAAATAAAAATTAACGTCCCGTGCCATATATTTGATTTGCAAATTTGCGTCACAATACGAGGACGTATTGAAAGCGGCACAAAGCATTGAAAAGTATGTCTAACAGCTGGAGAACCAGCCTATATAGCACATTAATTAAGGTCACATGGATGGCAGGCTTGTATCTTAGAATAAAAAAGGAGTCACCAAAAAGCGGCAGAGGAATATTGCCTTTGGTAGGTTGGGTGACTCCTAAAAACTGTTGTAAACTGCCTGCGCTTGAAGCGCTGACAATAGGCTAAAAGGCTAAATTTAACCGATAAATTGGTCGACTCTAGAAGAGTCTCGCCATGGTAACAATACGCATAATAAGTGGCATCGCAGACGGCTTACTGTCATTGAGCACGCCTGCGGCACTGCCCGCAGCAAATGCGGCTATTGGGGTCAGTGGTTGCCTACATAATTCTTTTGTGGCACTGGTAATCTGCGCTCGGCGGGCCAAAATCATCTCTTGATTGGTGTGTGCTTGGCGCTCAACACCTTCAACATCCGTTAAACGCTGGCTAAGCAAAGCTCGACTAAAAAATTGTCCATTTAACATCAAATCACTCCTCTCGCGGTAACACCCTTACTTCTGAGCGTTATCAGGGGATTGTGCGGATGTGGAATTGTCAGCTGGTAGTTGAGTGGACAAAGTCAACGCATTCCATGTGCGACTAAGGCTGATATGTTTTAACAGCGCTCTGATCGTAGCAACAAGTCCCCACAGAACCAAACTGTTTAACAGTATTATTCCGCTTCCTACCCACATCCAATGCAATCCGAGTTGAATTAACCCAGTCGCTAGCATGGCATTTAACGTGACCCAGAGGGTCGCGCCAACCGCACTAATTGACAGTATCCCCACCAGCACCAGTAACAGTGCGCGAGCGGATAATTTCCACTCTCGCCCCGCTAGTGTGCGCGCCAACGTTAGTTGACGCTGATATCGTTTGCCTGCATCCGTCGCGGCCCCAAAAATTTCCTTAATAAGATCAGTATGCTGGGTTAACGGGTCGTCACTTTGGGCATTTGACTGATCTGGGTTAGGCACAGGCATCGACTTAACGCTTACGCAATAATGAAGTCAGTAACATGCCCGCCGTGAACGCGATACCCACCGTGGCAACCGGATTTTCTGTGGCGAAACGACGCACCTGCGAACCGTTCCATTGTTTGAGTACCTTTTCTTGGGTTTCCCCCAAAGACTCAGCAGATCTATGCGCGGTATCACGTACCGAACGCTCCGCTCTAGCGGCCTTATCAGCCACTGCGTCTACAGAATCATGTAACGCGTCTTGCGCCTTTTTAGAGATAGGTGAATCTGTTTTAGCAGTGTTTTTTGATGTTGATGTGGCTGTTTTCGCATTTTCCATGATAGTCCCCTTACAAATTTAAGATGCTGCTTCAATAATATTGTCGCTGAGCACCTAGTTAACTAAAATGCGCTGGCATCCTGAGAAACAATTCTCGTTAATGCACATTGCATCTGTTTTTTCATACTTGTATTGGTAAAAGCAATGCCTGTGCCAAAGTACTGCTAACGGCGCAATCCCATATTCCGCGTAATCTACAAGGGATATAAAATGTGTGATTTTACAGGAGAGAAACCCATTAACGGGTATATATTGCAACGGCTGTGCAATTATTACGAACTGACTTTGTTTATGGATTACCATCAAAAATGTCTGGGTTTATCGGCACCGCCGGTAAACCAAGATGCATTCAATTATGGTTGGGGCGGGTTTAACCTGACTTGCTTTTGCGCCGGGGGCCATCGCTTTTAGTTTGACTGCCACCGGTCAATGCAATGCGCATGGCCGTTTCAACATCGATATCCAATGCCGTCACCTTGCTTCGGTCGATATATAAGGTATAGCCACCTATTTGATAACTCAGTGGCACGTACACGCCAATTTTCTGCTCATCATTAAACAAGACTTTTCCGCCTTCGGCGTTTGTTACAAAGCCGATCAAATCAATACTGTCGCTGATTTGAACTGACACCACGCTTTGCATCTTTTGTTGCTTGCCGACGTTGATTAAATTGACCGCATCTTGGATCGCTCCATAAAAGGTTTTCACCAGGGGAATACGTTCAAATATCAGCTCTCCCCAATGCAACAACACTTTAATTACATAAGCATTCACCAATAAACCGGCAAAAAATAACAGCACGATCCCGGTGACTACTCCCATTCCGGGGAAATACCACTGCTGGGGTATGATAGGCGTTAGCGCCATTTCCACTGAGGTCACAAGCCAATATAAGGCGTATAAGGTCAATGTTATCGGGACCACGGCAAGTAAGCCCTGAACTACCAAGAGCGTTATTTTTTTAAGCATGTTTGTATCTCGATCTAGAAAAGAAGCCGTCCGCTAAGCAAGCAGCAATAATCATTTGATTTGGCGGGATTTTATCACGTTTTACTCAAAAATTAGCGACTAGGCGCTAATGCAGCACCGGCGAGCGTTCCGAGACTCGCTGGTGACACTGGATTACTGAACGAATTTTTGGATGATACTCGCCATTCGATCTTTAACATCCATTAACGTCAGATTGTCTTCGTCACACGACTGGGCATGCTCACCGTTTAGTTTGGCAATTTGGCTTAACTCATTCAAATGCTGCAAGATTTGTTCAGTGACACTGGTTTGATGAGCAATCGCATTTACAATCTGCTGGTTCACTCCAGCAATATCCTCAATGGCATTGGTCACGATTTTCAAGTTTCCATCGGCTTCCAGTACTTTATCCACACTGAATTTGGTTCCTTCCTGCCCTTGGCTAATGGCATTCACCGCATTGCTGGTACCTTTTTGTACGTTAGCGATCATCTGCTTGATCTCTTCCGTTGACTGCTGGGTTTTAGCTGCTAGTGTGCGAACTTCATCCGCTACCACGGCAAAACCCCGTCCGTGCTCTCCCGCGCGGGCGGCTTCGATAGCAGCATTTAAGGCCAGTAAATTGGTTTGCTCAGCAATACCTTGGATCACATCTAGTACTGAGCCTATTTTACGAGCATCCTCATTTAAATCAGAGATGACCTTAGCCGTATCTTCAATTTGCTGTGACGAGCTCGATATGGTCTCAATGGTTTGTTGCATCACATCGATACTGGTCACCGCTGATTGACTCGCTTGTGTGGCTGAATCTGCGGCTTGGTGAACATACTGAGATATGGTTTGCGCCACGTCGGTTAATTGATGTACGGCGTTTTGTACACTGGTAGTGCCGTGATTTTGCTCGGTCACACCTTGACTAATAGCCCCTGCGCTGTCGACTAAACTAAAGCAAACCCGGTCTAAATCCTGTTGCGTAGAACCAAGCCCTGAATGAATTTCGAGTAAATCTATACGCAATGACTCAATTGATTCCGTCATTTGTCCTATCTCATCTTTCCGGTCAGATGATAATGGCTCCGCTAACTTGCCTTGACTCACATGGTAGATATGGCGACTAAGTTGGCGCAGTGGTGTGGTCACTAAGGCTTTAATTGCCCACAGTAAAACTCCCGCGCCTAACACAAGTGCCAACACTAAACCCGTGCTACCCCACCAGAGTGAATTAGCCACCTGATTATTTTGGTATGCATTTTGTTCAATGACATGTTGACTGATTTGAGCACTGAGTGCTTCAAGTAACTTAGTGGGCGCTCGGTCAATTCCGGTAACGGCATTATCACCGGCGTAGGGATCAAACCCGGCCTGAACGAATGTGTCGTACCCCTTTTGATACTGTTTAAGTAAAGCACGGTGTTGAGTAGAAAAAATGCTCAGTTGCTGGCGGACACCTTGGCTCACTTGAATGTTTTTAAACTCTTCTACCAAGCCTTCTATTTCTTTATGCCGAGCAAGAAAGCTACGCCAATACTTTTCGCGTTTCGCGCTGTCTTTGCCACGCAATAACACGTTTTTCCATTCTTGAACTTGACGCTTGAAATTCAGGTTCATGCTGTCAATCAGTAACGTTGCTTTCACATCTTGCTCTAACAAATCACTGTATTGGCTCACGTGTGAATTGAGACTATTGATGATTAATGCTGCGATCAAAGCAAAAACGGCCACAAACATCATTAATACACTAAATACCTTGGAACTGAGTTTTTTCATAATAAACAGCATCTTATCCTATTGTATCAACCTAATATCACGCCGCCAATGCAGTATAAATGGCATAAAGCAACTTAGTCGCTACTAATATATCGTCCTAAATCGACATTTAATGAGCTCGTTTGTTGTCAATAAAAGACACTGACAGTGCCGAGTGCTTCTATCCCCCTCGATTAAACTTTGCGACTGTAGAGCAGTTTTCTTACATAAACATTAAAACATACAACAATTTAGGAAAATGAACTCGTTGTTAATATTGAAATATATGGAGTGGGGCGATATTCAGCGATGAGTATAAATAAACAGTTATTTTCTTGGTTAAGCATACAATTACAAAATTTTATTTTGTGCCTTCGCTATACACTTTTTTGTGACATCGACTGGCGTATTCCTGTCTCCAGGGCTGCGCGATAAAAATGGATAAATGTATGGCTGATAATATGACCTCCTTGATCGCAAACTTGGAAAACTTACTTTGCCCGCCTGGCAATGGCGTATTCACCGTCAATACCGCCAAAGCGCGCAAAGAAAAACTGCATCTTGCTTGTTTTGGCAGCACAGACAACGTGGAGCAGTTATGGCAAGAAAGCTTACGCAACTTAGCACATGGCTCAGATGCCTTATTGCTCGGCATCGCGTCAGATTGTGGAGGTGGTATATTACGCGGCGCAAACTGGGGGCCCTTATTTGTGCGCAGTACCCTTAAAGAACATTTTCCTGATAGCGGCTACTTTGACCTTGGTGACGTGCGGGTCATTCCGCACTTGTTGCACGACAAATACTTGAATCAGGCCACTATCGAGAATTGCAATCGGGCACTGTATCAAACCCAAAGTGGCAAAACCCCAAATGGTCAGGATAGTCGCCAGTACCCAGTTTCGCCCTTATCCATCACCCAAGATGTGGCGAGTATGATCTACGCGAGTTTCCCGCAAAAAGGAATTTTCGCCATTGGTGGCGATCACTCCGTTAGTTACCCTTTGGTTAAGGCATATTTACAAGCCAAAAAAGTTCAAGGTAAGCGGGCAGCAGTCATTCATTTTGACGCCCACACTGATTTGCTCACCGAACGCTTAGGCATTGATTTATGCTTTGGCTCTTGGTGTACTCATATTTTGCAAGATCTAGTTGACCCAAGCTTATTGGTGCAATTGGGTATCCGCTCTAGCGGCAAACCCAAAGCCTACTGGCAAGACACGTTTGGTATTACCCAGCACTGGGCAGATGAGATCCAAACCCAAGGTGTTGAGGTCATAACACAAGCAATTATCACGCAACTGACCGCCCATCAGGTAGATGAGTTGTATGTCAGTTTTGATATTGATGCCATAGACGAACAATACGCTGCGGCTACCGGTACACCGGAAGCAGGCGGCTTACACCCACAAGTAGCGTTAGATATTATTCGTATACTTGGTGAACATTTTTCGGTGACCGGAGCAGACATGATGGAAGTTGCACCATTTACCAACAGCACAGAAAACGCCAAAGATGCGCAAGCAACAACCCTTCAAGTCGCGGGGGAAATATCCGCATTACTGATTGCGCAAATTGCTCGTCCCTAGGGCGCTGAACTATCGTCAATCCACTTAAGATGAGCCAAGGGGTAACCCAGAAACCATTTGGCTCTGTCTAATACAATGCGGGTTTTAATGTGCTTAATCGATAACGCTGGGTTATCGCTTAGCGCCGTGCAGGCAGCATTCAATGCTTTAATATCTGGAAAACAACTTAACGAGATGTAATCCACGTCACCGCTAAGCTGCATGCAGTCCATGATATGCGGCATATCTTTGATCACCCCAGCAAACCTTCTGCGCATGGCCGCTGTATTGTCATCAAAGGTAAATTCAATATAAGCAAGTACGTGCTCGCAAAGCTGATCCAAGTTGACATCAGCATGGGATGCTCTGAAATAACCGGCTTCCTTTAGTGCTTTAACCCTTTGGAAACAGGCGCTAGATGATAAGTTTACTTTTTCAGCCAATTCGATATTGGTTAAGTCAGCTTGCAGGTGCAACGTGGCTAAGATTTTTCTATTGTAGTTATCAATCTTAATGGTCTTTTTCATATTTCTACCTAATTGCTTCACCGCGACCTCATTATGATGCAGTAAATCCGCACAATAAATGACTGACTCGGCTTGAGGTTCAATAAATTATGTATGTCGCTCAAAGCGATAACAAAATATTATTTTGCCAAATATATGGAGACTTAAATGACACAAAATATGAACAGGGTTGGAACTGTTCATCATACAAACAAACTCCCATTGAGGCGTATCATGCACAACAAAATAAAGTTATTTGCTAAATCTACCCTCGCGCTTTGCGTTAGTCTATCCCTTATTCCTGTGGTTCATGCTCAGGAGGATGAGCCCAGTACAAAGACAGGGCAAGCCAACAGCAAAGACATCGAAATCATCTCTATCTCAGCCCGTGGGCGAACAGAATCAATTCAATCTGTTCCTGACTCGGTCACCGCATTTTCCTCAGACATGATTGAAAGTGCTCGTATTAGCAACTTTCAAGATGTTGCTGCCCTTACGCCAAACTTAACCCAGCTCGATAATTTTCGCCCGGGGCTCGCACGTATCTCCATTCGTGGATTGATCACGCCCCAAGTGGGCGATCCACCACTTGCGTTTGTGGTAGACGGCGTAACGGCATCAGATCTGGAGTTTATCAATCAAGATCTAGTGGATGTTGAACGTATAGAAGTCATGCGCGGCGCCCAAGGTGCGTTATATGGTCGCGGAGCTGTGGGCGGCGCCGTTTTGATTACCACTAAACAGCCTATCGAAGAATTCGAAGGCAGCGTAAAAGGGTCTTATAGCAACGGCAATGCTTATCACCTCAGTGGCGTGTTATCAGGTTCCTTAAATGAAGAAGACACCGCCTATTTTAGAGTCGGCGGGTACAGTAAAAGCAGCGACGGCCTTATCGATAACACCTTGTTAAATGATGAAGCTGACGCACTGGACGAAGACTCAATATTTGGTCAGTTGCAATTTGATTTATTCGACGACACTAGCCTAAATATTAAGGGCCGTTATACCACCAGCACTGCTGGTTTTGCTTACTATCAAGGCGTAACGGAAGACAGCATTGAAGACTTTTCAATTCAGACTTCACAAAACATTAAAAATCGCGATGAGCGAGATGTTTACGAGATCAGCGCCAAACTCAGTCAGGATTATGACTTAGGCACATTCGATTTTATTACTGCCTATAGCAAATCTGAGAATGAGCATTTCTATGACGGCGATTATTCGGCCGATGCAACATTTATCGATACCGATGATTTTTTTCGAGCGCCCTTTGGAACCGCAGGTGAATTAGACGTTGAATCATTCACCGTTGAAAGCCGCTTTACATCCCAAAGCGAACAACCCTTGCGTTGGGCGGTTTCGTTGTTTTATCAAGACCGCCAGCGGGACAGCGTGGTCAGTTTTCTAGACGACTTTGCGGGCGATACACCGCGCACTCGCAGTGATTTTAGTGACGACGATATCTATCTTGTGATCGCCGATAACAACAGTAGCAAGGCTTGGGCGGTATCAGGGCAAGTTAACTATGACATCACTGAAAAACTGGAACTGACCGGCGCCCTGCGCTTCGATCATGACAAGCGTGAATCGTTTGATCCTAATTTTGCAGATGACACCTTTGCCAAAAAAACCTTTTCCCAATCCCAACCTAAAGTCACCCTAGCTTATCAAGCCACGCCCAATGTATTGCTGTATTCGAGTTACTCAAAAGGGTTTAGAAGCGGCGGTTTTAACGAGCCAGCAGAAGGCATCAGTCGAACATTCAATAAGGAAGTCTCTGATAGTATTGAAGCTGGCTTTAAAACCACCTTATTCGACAATTCAGTCACGTTAAACGGCGCGGTTTTTTCCATTGCCCAAGACGATGCCCAGATGACTAAATTCAATGTCAGAACCTTTACCTTAGAAAACCTAGCCATTGATGAAGTTGACACCAAGGGAGCGGAACTGGAGGTAGCTGTGGCCGCGACAGATAATTTGGATATCCGCTTTAGTGCCGGTTACATTGATTCTGACATCAAGAAATTTGCACGCGATCCCTCTTTAGTTGGCGAAACCATGTTCTGGGTACCAGAGTACAACCTTACCTTGTCAGCAACCCATCATCATGAGTTAAACGATACTTGGACACTCACCTCAAGAGCATCACTGCAAGTTGACGGTCCTAAATCGTTTGATATTTCTGCCCCGCAGATACGTTCTTCGCAATATCGCTTCATTAACGCTGGGATCGGTATTAAATCAGAGGAATGGACCTTGCAATTATTTGTCAAAAATCTTACTGATGAACGCACCATTGAAGATATATTCTTATTAGACGATGGGGTCACCGAATATGCACGCCAACCAAACAAACCGCGCACCTACGGTATTGAAGCGTCATATCGCTTCTAGTCCTGCATATATAGTCACCCTGAAATAAGCGATACACCTTTGCAGCCCCTTTTTGGGGCTCTCTTTTACATAGGCAGTAATAAATGACAGATAAACACGCTCCCTTGCCAAACTCTGCGTTTGATGACTACGCCACTAGCCCTGTTCCGCAAAGTGAAACCGTCAACGGGATTGGCATCGGCATGATCAATGGCGGACTGGCTTTCGCGGTTCCTGGGCTTATCACTGGCATTCAGTTGGGTGGATCCCTAGGGTTAGAAAAAAGTATTTTTGCCTTTCTACTGGGTGGCTTTGCCTTGGCAATGCTCGGCACGGTTACCGGTTTAGTCGGCATGCATAACCGCTTTTCTTCTTGCATGACGATCAAATTCGTCTTTGGTACCACAGGCGCCAACTTTATTAATCTCGCTTTCGTGGTTTCGTTACTCGGATGGTATGGGGTTAACGTGGATTTATTCAGCCAGGTCAGCCAACAATTTTTACTTAAATACGCTGGCGGCACACCTGACACTTGGCTGCTAGAGGTATTATTTGGTGTACTCATAACCGCCGTCACCATATGGGGGTTTAAGGTTATTGAGCGTATTACCAACTTACTGGTACCCATATTGTTTGCCATCATTGTCTACTTATTGGTGCAAAGTATTGGTTACGCCAACAGCCATGAAATTACGGCGATTACGCCGCAGACAATATCTTTGACCTTCGGTGAAGGTGTGTCTGCCGTGGTGGGCAGTTTTATTGTCAGCGTAGTATTAATGCCCGATTTTAGCCGTTATGCCGCTAAACCCATCGATACCGTTTATGCATCATTTTTACCATTTTTGCTCATCAATTCTTTTGTCTATGTGGTGTCAGCATTTGCTGGGATTGTGGTGGCAAATAGCGACATTCTTTCCGTCATGTTAGTACTCGGGCTTGGCGGGATGGCCTTTTTTTTATTGCTGGTATCGAGTTGCGTGACAAACGTCATTAACTTGTACAGCTGTGGTTTAGGGTTAATGGCTGTCTTTCCCAAATTTAAAGAATGGCAATGGATCATCGTCGCTGGGATATTGGGCGCAGTAGTGGCTTCGTTCAATGTATTGGACAACTTTACGAATTTCTTGTTTGGCTTGTCGATTATCTTTACCCCGGTGGCCGCTATTTACGTCGTTGATTTTTTCTTGATCAGGCAATCACGTAAGTACCAACTGGCCAGTTTGCAACGGGATCAAAATATCAATTATCGTGCGCTCATTGCTTGGTTAATTGGCATATGCACGTCTTTTTTGTCAAATCATGGCTGGTTAACGATCACGACCATAGAAGTCTTCGATGCCATGCTCGTTACCCTGCCAGTTTATTACTTACTATCGCGTAGCAAAATTCGCCGCAAGCGCCCTGAAGTGGCGAAATAACATTTTGTGTTTAGCCAAAATTCAAACGTTTGTTCGTCATAACGAAGTATTCGTCCGTAAATAAATTTTGCGTTGTGGTTAACATTTCAACGACGAATTAAACGCAGTATCCGCTCACTGTTCGACCAGCAGTTGGGATAAAACAAGGTAAAAACGATGAAAGAGTTAACGCGTGAAGATATATCCGATATTTTATATGGCTGCGCCATTCTTGGTACAGGTGGCGGCGGTGAACTCAGTGAAGGTTTTGGTTATATAGATGCAGCCATTGCCGCAGGTAAAACCTTTACTTTAGTCGATTTAGCAGAGGTACCAGCCGGACAAAAACTATGCACCCCTTATATGTTAGGTGCATTAACCCCCATTTCAGCAAGCGAAGAACAAGAATACTCAGCCCTGCCCAGAACGAACACAGTTCCTATGCTAGCGGCTTACGAACGCCTTAAAGCACTCACAGGGGATGACTATTACGGCACCATATGCTGTGAACTCGGCGGCGCAAACACCGCTATTTCGTTCTATCTTGCCGCAATGAGCGGAGGCTTTATTATCGATGCGGACCCTGCCGGACGCGCCGTACCGGAAATCACTCATTCAACCTATTATTTTAACGGTTTGCCCGCAGCCCCCATAGTGGCCGCCAATGAATTTGGTGAATGTTTTGTGTGCGAAAATGTGGTCGATGATTTACGCGCCGAACGTGTAGTGCGCGCGCTTGCGATGGTTAGTCGAAATGACATCGCCGCCATTGATCACGCATTACCGGTAGAGCAACTTAAAGGTGCAGTCATTCCTGGCACGATCAGCAAGGCGTTGAAAATCGGTCAAACTTATCGCTTAGCCGTTGCCGAAAAGCGCGATATCGCCGACGCCATCGCCCACAGTGGTAACGGCTACGTCGCTTTTCGCGGTCAGGTTAATCATTTTGATTTTACGACTGAAAATGGCTTTACACTAGGAACAATAGACATACAAGGAGAAGGACAGTACAGCGGCTCAACTTATGCTATTGAAGTTAAAAATGAAAATTTATTGGCGCGCATCAATGGCGAGATTGACGTCACAATTCCGGACCTGATTTGTTGTCTCGATCTTGATGAAAATGTGCCTATCACTAACCCCAATCATAAAATAGGAATGAATATAGCCGTAGTCATTTTACCTGCTCCCAAAGAATTCACTGGCGAAAAAGGCCTCGCCGCTTTTGGCCCTGCGTACCTAGGGTTAGCTGATGCATACCGCTGTGCAGTAACTCGCCACTTTGCTCAGCGGGCTAACACACTAGAAGCCTGAACCATACAAGTCAAAAGCAGCCTTGACGCTGCTTTTGACCCTTATACCTATTAACAACAGGCACCTTTGAACTGCCAAGCAATATTAGTCCACAGTCTAGAATCCTAACCAGACAACCCCAAGAGTGCGAACAAGACATTCTGGTTTGTGCTTTACCCCTAACACGTACGCCATTTACCCTTTGATACTTCGCCTAGGCTCAACCCGTCAACATTCTTTAGCAATGAAAACCATTCATTAAGTAAACCTTAATAATCTGCGCGCATGCTGCTTTTAACAAAAATGCAACAGTCAAGTTGACAGGGTATTTATGGCCGTCGTAACGAATATAATTAGGTGTACCCAATGGTGAATAAACACGCTTATCTAACCCTTACGGGCGTTATCGCACTATTCCCTGGTACATTGGTACATGCAGCCTCAGTGATCCTAGCCGATTGCCCAGCGTTTACCGCCAATGAAAATGATGCACAGAAGCAGCTTAAAACGCCGGAACTCATCGCCAGTACGATCAGCATTGATACCCAAGCAATTTTTGATACCCGTGCTCAAGACACGATGGCCATACACCGCTTTGCCAATTGGATGCACTATGACACCCGAGAAAGCGTGGTAAAACGCTTGCTGCCCTTTGCACCAGGACAGAAAATTACCGAATACGAATTAGCCGAAGCAGAACGCATTCTGCGCAGTGAAAGTTATTTACGGGATGCCAAGGTAACCGCCGAACCAGATTGTGATGGCAATTATCACGTCAAGGTAACGACTTGGGATAACTGGTCTTTACTGCCCACTTTTAGTTTTGGCCGCAAGGGCGGAGAAAACAAGCTCGCGCTAGGCTTTGAGGAAGACAACCTATTGGGCACAGGAATACGCACCACAGTGCGCTATAAAACAGATGACCAGCGTTCAGGTTATCAAGTTGATTTCAGATCTCCTGTGCCTTATTTATCCCATGCCACTATATCCACCCGCTTGATGGATAATGACGACGGCCAGTTGGTTCAACTGATACTGGATGATCCATTTTACCAAAGTTCAACCCAGCATATGTTCAATGTGCATTACGAGAGCGATCAGCGCATCGAACGCCTTTACCAAAATGGCGGAACCCGCAACCGATTTGCCCTAGATCATGATTTCAAGCAATTAACCTACGGTTGGTTGCTGCACAATGACCAACAAAGCGGCCATTACGGCGACGTGCTGCGGTTAACTGCGGGGATCACTCAGGATTCCACCCAGTTTACCTTACCCGAGTTTGAGCGGGCAGCTTCAGAACCGCTGTTTTTACCCGAAGATAGGGATTACCTATATCCTTGGTTAGGGTTGGAATACCGGCAAGCCGAATTCAAAGTGATGTCGAATGTCTACCTGATTGAGCAAAATGAGGATCTTAACTTAGGCTGGCATCACAGTGTGCGTGTTGGGGTTGATATGAACACCAATCAAACCGATTCCCGCCTGTTTCATTTAGACTTTAGCAGCGATAAAGGCTATCAGTGGCAAAATTATTTGCTGTTACTGTCAGTTCAAGGCCAAAGTGTTTTTGATGGCGACCAGCATAATCAGTTGAAACTGGCAGCGAGCGCAGAACATTTTTACCGCATAGACGATACGTGGTCATTGTATAGCAAACAAAGTCTGGTGACGTCTGCCCAGCAGTTTCGCGATCAACCTGTGGTCATAGGGGGCGACACCGGTGCCCGGGGTTATCCTTTGCAATATCAACACGGCGAGCATAGTGCATTGCTCAATGCAGAAATACGCGTATACCCCAAATACAATCTATACAAGTTATTCGATGTGGGTATGGTCGCTTTTGCCGATGTAGGCCGAGCGTGGGGCGGACAAGCAGCCATGCTGAATGAATCTGACTCAATATTATCAAGTGTCGGCATAGGTGCGCGTATTTACGCCAGTCGTTCAAGCCACCGTAATGTTATTCATATTGATATCGCAAAACCTTTGCTCAGTTCAGCATTTGTCGACAGTTGGGAGTGGCGCCTACAAGTTAAAAATAGTTTTTAATCGTGCCCAGCCCCGATGCAATGATTATTACCCGAATGTTATCCATGTATTCCCATATGGATAACATTCCTGTGCACTAAGGGATTAAATTGCGCCATTCACCTTCTGCCAAGTCACCCAGACAATAGGCACCAAACTCTTCTCTATGCAGGGTATCAACGTAATATCCGCACGCGGCAAACATGCGTCTAACTTGATGGTACTTTCCTTCATTTAGCGTGACGTTAGCCATGTTTTCGCCGATTATTTCTATCTTTGCCGGTAAACATTGCTCTTCTCCGTCACCTAACATGACACCTTTAGCAAATTCATTGACAATATTTTCCTCCAGCGGTCTATCCACACTGACCACGTATAACTTATCCACGTGATTTTTAGGCGATGTGAGCTGATGCACTAACTTGGTGTCGTCGGTGACTAATATAAGCCCTGTGGTATCTTTATCTAGACGACCTACACTCACAACCTTGGGATTGCGCGCCTCCCAGCGACTCGGTAGTAGATCATAAATGCGGCTGCCTTCGTTGTTATCATGACTGCAAACATAACCTTCGGGTTTATTAAGCATTACCAAGATCCCGTCTGGCATATCTAACGGTGCACCGTCGACTAAAACATTAGCAGGATCGACTTTTAGCGAAGCACTTTTTGTAATCTCGCCTGCCACACGTACCCGTTTGTCTTTGAGGAAGTAACGGGCTTCTTTGCGGCTGCAATAACCTAAATTACTCAGTAGTTGATCGAGACGTTTAAGGGTGGGCATAGTTAGTCCTAATTAGGGTAAAACATGGGTGTGCCAGGGCAGCTGATAACACAAGGTACTGCCGGTAAAACAACAAAAATCAGTGAGCGCGAGAGTATGCCATACCGAGGTGGATTTCCAAACCGTGATGATGGAACGTTATACAGAATGTATGACCTGTTAAATTATTTGTCGGGTCTGTTGGTTTTAATAAACGGGCATAGCTCAGGTCTGTGCGTCACCCGCTAGACAGGATGTGCTAGGAAGTGTTTGCCCCCTGTGAGCACTACTCTATAATTTGACTTTTACGCCCTAACGCTTTTTCTAATTGGGCCTGGTAAAGCTGTTGATAAAATGCTGCACGGCGGACTTTATAGGGCTCGTTTTGCAATAGAATATTTTCTTTATTTTCCTTGTTCCAATCGTTCCACAGTGCGGCAAGTTTGGCTTGTTGCTCGGGCATTTTGCCGTTTAGGTTAGTCGCCTCGTAAGGGTCAGCTTGCATGTCAAAAAAGCTTTTACCCACACCGGGCAGCGGTTGATTTAGATATTTAAAATCAGGGGTACGAACCGCCCATAAGTCGCTGGCCTCTTCTAAGCGCCAAAACAAGGCAAGATGCGGTGATTGGAGGTTTTCTCCTCGAATGTAAGGCAGTAAGTTTACCCCATCTAATTTGGCATCATGTACATCCGCTCCAGCTAAACCAAGGGATGTCGCGGCGATATCAAGGGATGATACTAGGCCATCGAACTGACCCTTGTTGCCAAAACCGGCCGGCCAGTGGGCAATAAAGGGCACATGCACCCCTCCTTCAGTTAAACTGACTTTACCGCGTCTAAAGGGTTTGTTGCTGGCCCAGTTCGAGTTTGGCATCCAAGATTCAGGATACACACCGCCATTGTCGGATAAAAAGAAAATCAGCGTATTTTCAAACTTACCACTTTGCTTTAGGCCGTTAACTAACCTACCTATACCTTGATCCATAGAGTCAACCATGGCGGCATAGGTCCTACGATTGATATCCTCGATATGTTGATATTTTGCTAAGTCTTTTTGTGTTGCCTCTAAGGGCTGGTGGGGCGCATTATAAGCTACATACATCATAAACGGCTGGGATGTCGTCATAGCAAACTCGGCTGCTTCTTTACTGATAGCCGTTGTTAAGTACTCGTTTAATTGGGCGGGTTTACCATTTCGCGACAAGGGAATACTGTATTCTTCATTACTCACTTTCACCGACTCAGGGAAATAGTCATGCCCACCACCGAGGAAGCCATAAAAATAATCAAAGCCTCGGTTATTTGGATGGAAATTAGGATGCGAGCCCATATGCCATTTGCCTATTACGGCCGTTTTATAACCCGCTTTTTGCATTCGTTTCGCAAACGTGGGTTCGTCAACTGGCAAGCCCATGAAGGGATCATCTGGAGAATGTGCGGCGTTAATTTCCATGCCAAAGCGCGCTTGATAACGTCCTGTTAACAAACCTGCTCGGGACGGCCCGCAATAGGGATGAGTCACGTAAGCATTACTGAACACCACACCCTTGTGTGCCAAGGCATCAATATTAGGCGTTTTGATTTCACGTGAGCCGGTAAACCCTAAATCGCCATAGCCTAAATCATCAGCCAATATCACTATTATATTTGGTCTGGAGTCTGCTTTAGTTTGGCCAGCATATGCCACGCTGGTTGCTAACAAAGTGCTTAAACATAAGCACTTTGCTGCGAGAATTAATGCACTGAATTTCATTTTTGCTTCATCTCCTGATTGCTAGTGATTCGGTAATTGTCCATGCGCATCATAGCGTCTCCCTCATATTGTCGTTTGAGTTGCCATAATGGACGTTCAAGGGTTAGTTCCCACTTAAAAAGACGCTCATATAGCTGGGCTACCCGCTCAGGGTACATATCAGCAAGATCGTGCATCTCTGAAATATCCTTGCTCAGGTCGTAAAGCTCTGCTGGGCGATCAGGAAAGCGCAGTAATTTCCAATTACCGTCTCTTATCGCCGCTCTGTTTTCTTTTTTCCAATACAGGCGTGAATGAGGTGGGCTGTTATTTTCCTGTTTAATGAATGGCAATAAATCCACTCCATCGATTGCCGCTAATTGCTGTTCATTCCCACCAGCAGCGCTAAAGAAAGTGGGCAATAAATCTAAGGTACTAATAGGATTAGGGTATTCCCCTTGAGACACCTTCCCCGCCGGCCAGCGCATAATAAAAGGCACGCGGATCCCGCCTTCCAGATGATTCGCTTTAGTGCCACTCAAAGGCCCATTATTAGATGCGTTGGTATCCGATGGCCCGCCATTATCATTGGTAAATACCACTAAGGTGTTGTCGCTCAGCCCCAACTCATCAAGCGTATTTAATACCTTGCCTATTTCCCGGTCCATGGATAGCGTCATAGCAGCCAGTTGTTGTCGCTTACCCTTAAGGTTGGAGAACTGAGCTAAGTCTGCAGGTTTGGCTTCCATAGGGGTGTGCACAGCATTAAATGACAAAAAGACGAAAAACGGATGTTTTTGATTTCGTTTAATAAATTCGACGGTTTCAGTCGCCAGCGCTTCCGTTAGATAACGCTTAGATTCTTGAAAGTGAGCAAAGCCACGCTCCAACTTATCCTCTGGGTAAGAAACGGGATTTTGAGCACCGAAACCGAAGTAACTTCGCGCACCGCCACGAAAGCCATAAAACTCATCGAACCCGCGTTTGGTTGGATGAAACCTGTCTGCATTGCCCTGATGCCATTTACCGATTAAGGCTGTTTTGTAGCCACGCTCGCGCAAATAATCCGCCATGGTTTTCTGATCAAGAGGTAAGCCCATATCGTCACCCGTTAAACCTGACTGACTCATATACCCAGGAACGTTATTTTCTTCATAGCCAAAGCGCTGCTGATATTTACCGGTTAATATTCCAGCCCTTGATGGGCCACACACCGCCGCACTTACATATGCTTGTGTAAATACCGTGCCTTGTGATGCCAATTTATCTAGGTTTGGGGTACGCATTACGTCGCTGCCCTGAAAGCCAAAATCCGCATACCCCGCATCGTCTGATAAAATAAATAGAATGTTGGGCGGGGACGTTTCCTGTTGCTGGCTGGCGTAAGACTGAATAGGCATCACGACGCTCACAGCAAGCATTAACCAGTGATTACGCCAAAATTTTTTCTGTATCAGCTTAGTCATAAAAAATTTTCTCCGCTCTATCTTGTAATCTGTTGCAATAACTTCCTCTCTATTGCACGTCTTGAGGCTCCATACCGGCACTTCGAATGTATTCATCTTCACTATTGATTGTCATTTTGTTAACAGTATACAATATACTTTAACCAAATTTACATTCAAAGGCAATTTATCCAGCACACTCTTAAATGGATTAAATAACGCTTTCGAAAATAGTGAGAAGGAATATTTGATGCTCAAAAAACTGACTGTGTTAGCACTTTTTTTAATAAGCCAATTAACCAATGCCACCGATAAAAATACAGCGCAACAGGTGTGGTTTGACCCTGACATCAGTTTTGCACAGCGGGCTAACCTCTTAGTTAATGCCATGACAGTGGACGAAAAAATCGCTCAGTTGTCACACGCCACGCCGGCCATTGCACGGCTTAATGTGCCCCAATACAATTGGTGGAACGAAGCGCTGCACGGTATCGCCCGTAACGGCAAAGCGACGATTTTCCCTCAGGCGATTGGCCTAGCTGCCACTTTCGATCCAGACCTAGCACATCAGGTAGCAAGTGCTATCTCAGATGAAGCGCGGGCCAAATATGCCATCGCCCAGTCTATCGGTAATCAAGGTCAATATGCCGGGCTGACCTTCTGGACCCCTAACGTCAATATTTTTCGCGACCCCCGCTGGGGGCGCGGACAAGAAACCTATGGAGAAGATCCCTTCTTGACCGCACAGATGGGTACGGCGTTTGTAAAAGGTCTGCAAGGTGATGATCCGAAATATTTGAAATCTGCCGGGGTGGCCAAGCATTTCGCGGTGCATTCGGGGCCTGAATCCTTGCGTCATCATTTTGATGTAGAACCCAGCCAAAAAGATTTATACGAGACCTATTTACCTGCCTTTGAAGCTCTCGTTACCCAAGCAAAGGTAGCTGGGGTGATGTGTGCATATAACGCTGTTAACGGCGAACCCGCCTGCGCCAGTGCCCAATTATTGGATGGCATTCTAAAAAAGCAATGGGGATTTCACGGCTATATAGTGTCTGACTGCGGCGCCCTAAACGATTTTCAAGCTGGGCATAAGGTCACAAAAAGCGGGCCTGAATCTGCCGCGCTAGCATTACAATCTGGCGTTAACCTTAATTGTGGCTCTACCTATGAGCATTTCCTAAAAGCTGCACTTGAGCAAAATTTAGTTCCCTTGGAACTGATTGACCAGCGCCTGACTCAATTACTGATGATCCGCTTTCAGTTAGGCTTCTTTGACCCTGCAGGGCTTAATCCTTACAACGAAGTTACCCCTGACGTCATTCATAGCCCTGAGCATATTAATCTGTCTCGTGACGTCGCACGTAAATCAATTGTGCTGCTTAAAAATGATAATCACGTATTGCCGCTTTCAAAAGACATCAAAGTGCCTTATGTAACCGGCCCATTTGCGGCCTCATCAGACATGTTGATTGGTAACTACTATGGTATATCTGACAGTTTAGTCAGTGTTCTGGAAGGTATTGCCGGTAAAGTGTCCTTGGGCTCTTCTTTAAATTATCGCAGCGGCTCACTGCCGTTTCATAACAATATCAACCCGCTAAATTGGGCGCCGCAAGTCGCCAAAACCGCAGATGCGGTTATTGCTGTGGTCGGTGTGTCTGCCGATATGGAAGGCGAAGAGGTCGATGCTATTGCCTCCGCTGACAGAGGGGATCGGGTCGCAATCACCTTGCCACAAAACCAAGTGGATTATGTAAAGCAGTTGGCAGCCCATAAAAAAGGCCCGTTGATACTGGTTGTTGCCGCTGGTAGTCCGGTTGATATCAGCGATTTAGAGCCCCTGGCTGATGCCATACTGTGGATATGGTACCCGGGGGAGCAAGGCGGTAATGCTGTAGCAGATGTGCTATTTGGTGATACCAATCCGTCAGGCCATTTACCCCTGACCTTTGTAAAATCGATTGATGATCTGCCGCCTTTTGATGATTACGCGATGACAGGCAGAACCTATAAATTCCTCGAAAAAGCGCCCTTGTATCCCTTCGGTTTTGGTCGATCATATACTGAATTTAGCTTCAATGATCTCACTGTTTCTCAAGGCAAAGCGATTGAAGGCGAAGCCTTGACCTTGAGTGTTGAAGTAGAGAACAGAGGAGACATCGCTGGTGAAACTGTCGTTCAAGCTTACCTGTCACCAATAGCGCGGATGAACAACGAGGCAATTAGCAGCCTTAAATCGTTTAAGCGCATCCATCTTGCCCCGAAAGAGACACGCTGGGTTGAGTTAACAATTCAGGGAAAGGATCTGTACCAAGTCAATAACGCAGGTGAAACTGTATGGCCACAAGGTCGATATAGCCTAGCGGTAGGCGACTCACTGCCCAGCCCACGCAGTCTTGAATTAGGCGCAGCGCCTCATCAGCGCCTAGAAATAAAATTTTAATAACGCTGGGATCGCCAGCGTGAATGAGCTGGCGATCGAGTTCGAGACTTTATCCCCGTACTGCTATAAATCGCTATGGGGGCCAAACACTTCATAGTGAATTTGCGCGTCTTTCACGCCTAAATCCAGTAGCTGGTGTTTGATAAACTTCATGAAACCAGTCGGCCCACAGATATAGAAATTACCACTGTTTACAGGCAGTTTCTGCGCCAATGGAGCCAATGACATTAATCCGCTAAACACATTATCTTGCTCAGGAGCTTGGCTTGCATACCAACTATATGCGCTAAGCTCAGGAGTGCTTTTTTCCAGGTCAGCAACGCGCTGAGTAAAGGAATGTTGCTGGGCATTTTCACACGCATGTAAAAAATGGATAGGCGTTTGAGGGTGGCTATCCACTACCGCTTCAAGCATCGACATCATAGGGGTTAAGCCCACTCCGGCAGAAATGAGTACCGTGGGTAAATGGCGATGTTGTAAAAAGAAATCTCCAGCAGGCGGTAAAACATCTACCACATCTCCTTGCTCAACCGACTCATGTAAATAGTTCGATACTAGGCCGTGTACGTCACCCTGTTCACGTTTTACACTGATACGGTAGGTCGCAGAATTAGGTTTGTCTGACAGCGAATATTGGCGCATTTCCACATACTCACAGTGTTTAGGATGCACCTTAATACCTAAGTACTGACCCGGTTTATAAGTCACTACCGGTTCACCGTCCACTGGCGCCAACACAAAACTGGTCACCAAAGAGGACTCAGGCGTTTTACTCAGAACTTTAAACTGTCGTGGCCCCAACCATCCTCCCTCAGCCTGTTCAGTTTGATTATATAAATCCCCTTCACGATTGATAAATATGTTCGCCAAGGCGCCATAGGCTTCGGTCCAAGCTTGTTCCACGTCAGGAGTGAATGCATCGGGCGCTAATTCACGAAGCGTCTCAATTAGATGATGGCCAACAATATCGTAGTGTTCTGGCTGAATAAAAAAGCTGGTGTGTTTATGGGCGACTCGCTCCACGACTTCATTTAATGCCCCCAAGTTGTCGATATTTTTAGCGTAAGCCGCGATCGCGCTAAAAAGTGCAAACTGCTGACGACCATTGGTTTGATTGGCCATATTAAATATGTTTTTAAGCTCTGGATTCAGGCGAAACATGCGCTGATAGAAATGGTCGGTGATCGCCACACCTGCTGATTCCAATAACGGAATAGTGCTTTTCACAGTGGCAATAGTTTGAGCTGATAACATAAAAAACCTCTTAATAGGTGATGGTGAAAGTATCGATTGTTTATCGACAAAATTAATCGGGCTTAGCGTCAATACGAGCCCGAGTGAGAATGGGCAGGTAGTGCCACAAGAACAAGCTAAACGCTGCTAGCCAAAAGCAGGCGCTCAACTGCCAATAGAAAAGAACATGTTCAGTTAACCCAGAAAGTGCCCGTATCAAACCCGCCACTAACAACAAAGCGAACGCGCCGTTTAGGCTAACGTTGATTTTTAAGGCACGGCCGGTATGCCCCAATGAGACTCGGGACATCATGCTTAGGATCATCCCAGATACCGCACTGATGCTGATAAGATGCAGGGCATCTTTTAGGGCTAACAGCGGCGTTAATAAACTCAGTCCAGCAAGCAGTAATCCCAGCGCCATGGCGAGATAGGACAAATGCAAAGACCATAACAAGGACTCCTGCCAAATGCCTTTGTGGTACCACTGCCTAAGACGCCACAGATGAGCAATACTCAGCAGTATTAATATGCCTGCGGCTTGTTGGGTAAAGGCAAAGTAAAATTGTGCGCCAAACACCACGCTTGCAAACAGTGACCCCCAGAAAAGCACGTTATCCAGTAGCGGGTTTTTGTACTGTTTTTGCCCAAGAGCGCGGGCGGTAAAAAACGGGATCACTCTGCCCCCAATCAGCGTGATCAGCACACAGAACAACACAATCGCGCTTTGCCCCATGTACGATGCGGCTGCAAATTCCTGCTTAATGAGTAAAAAAACAAAAAGTGTATTGCACATAAACATGGCGCTCAGGAGTAGGATCTGCACCCGATTGGCTTGATTTTTTGCCTTAATAATTAAGTAACTGAAGCAAGCAATCACCCCAAGCCACCAGCCAAACTGGGCCACACAAAAAACCGCTAGGCTCCAAGGTCCCGCATTAATAAGCAAACTCACTCTGGCGATTAACCAAAGTAGCGTTAACGCGATTAAAAACCCACCATGGGCACTGCGTAAGCCGGTCCACGTCTGCACTGCGGTCAGTAAAAATCCGCTCGCAATCAGAGCCGCAAAACCGAATATCATTTCATGGGCGTGCCAAAGTGTGGGCGGAAATACCCAATTCTCCGTCCATTGGCCGCTAAACCACAGGGTCCAAATTCCAACAGCCAAAAAGGCCCAAGCGGCGCCAAGTAAGAAAAAAATCCGAAACGCCAAAGAAAAAAGGACCCGCTTAGAGGCGCTTTTCATCACAGGTTGAACGGCAAGTGGATCTTGCACCTGTCCAGGGCTGATTATCAATTTAGCCATGAATTAACACACCTGCTTGTGCTGTTCGTACAGTGCAATGCACCTAGCCACATAGGCCACTTTAAGCACACTGGCGCTGACAATGATCACCACATGGCTGGCAACCTGCTGGCCTAAGGAAAACAAATCAGCCAGGGGATAACTAATCGCTATGCTAAGCACTAATAATCCCAACGAGATCCCCAGCGTCGAGTTAGCTACGTTGAATAGGGCGTGGTTGCGATTTGTGCTTTCTTTGCGTGCCATACTAGCCATAATTACCTCCAGTCACTGGGATTAAGTGTGTAAACGAGTTATTTTCTCGTTGATAACTAAGGTACTGCATCTTTAATGCCAACGAATAAAATAGATTAAAATCAAATGGTTATAAAAATAACTCAAACAAAAGAGTCATAATGACTCACAAAAAAATAGAGTCAATATGACTCATATGGTGTGTTATGACTTTAATTTTTTTTGTGGCATTATGTACCCAACCTAGAGCCATAAAATAACCACAAAGTAAATGGTGCAGGAAACTAACCGCTGAGATGACATGCTCGAAATGAACTCAACACTTTTGCTAGAAGTTGCGCTGGATTTAGCCAACAGTATTAACAATGAAGACCGTTTTGACCGACTGTTGTCGTCTATTCGAAAGGCGATCAACTGTGACGCTGTTGTATTACTGGCTTTTCAGACTGAGCAATTAAAACCGCTGGCGATTCAAGGGCTGGCGCCAGACACATTAGGACGACGCTTTAAGCTGGATGATCATCCTCGCCTTGCGCAAATCTGCTCAGGGAAACATCCAGTGCGTTTTCCATCTGATTCAACCCTACCCGACCCCTATGATGGTTTACTGCTTGCTAAAGAAGGCGATCTACCTGTGCATTCTTGTATGGGGTTACCCCTGTACAGTGATAATCAACTGATGGGTGTTGTGACCCTCGATAGCCTTCAACCCAATGCATTTAGCGATATTCCTGAGCGCACCTTGCAGTTGATCACTGCCCTGTCTGCGGCAACTCTGAAAACCGCAATACAGCTTAAAGCGTTAGAGCAACGCGCCCAGCAGGCACAGGAATTAGTACAGGAGTTGACCCATGAAGCCCTCACTAGAGACGGTGGCGAACTCATTGGCAACAGCCCTGTCATGCTTGCACTAAAAAGTGATATTCAATTGGTTGCGGGCTCGGATTACAGCGTGTTGATATTGGGAAAGACCGGCACGGGAAAAGAGTTAGTAGCCCGTACCCTGCACCAATTATCAGCCCGTCGTCAGCAACCTCTAGTGCATATAAACTGTGCATCGATACCGGAAACATTGGCGGAAAGCGAACTGTTCGGCCATGCAAAGGGAGCGTTTAGCGGAGCGGAGAAAGCGCGTCCCGGTAAATTCCGGTTGGCCGATGGCGGCACCATTTTTCTCGATGAAGTGGGTGAACTGCCACTCAGTGTACAAAGTAAGTTATTGCGCGTGTTGCAAAGTGGGGAAATTCAGCCCGTGGGTAAAGACAGCGTCGCTTCAGTCAATGTGCGCGTTATCGCTGCGACCAACCGCGATCTGGCTGAAGAAGTTAGATTAGGGCGTTTTCGCGCCGACTTGTATCATCGTTTATCCGTTTACCCCATCAGCGTGCCAGAACTTAAAGATCGTGAGCAAGATATCTTATTACTCGCGGGATTCTTTTTAGAAGTCACCGCTCGTAAGCTGGGCATACGCCAGTTAAAGTTGCGTCCAGACGCGCAAGCATCGCTACTGGATTATCCTTGGCCAGGCAATGTAAGGGAACTTGAGCATGTGATCAGCCGCGCATCCCTCAAAGCAAGTCGTGGTAGCGAACATCAAGATATTATTTCTCTTTCCGCGCAAGATTTGGATCTCGACCGCCAAGCAGATAATTTTCAGACCCCTGCCACACATTTGGCACCAGCCGAAAATGCGATGCCACCAGTTGATCTAGAAGGACTGAAAACGATGACAGAAACGTTCCAAAAAAATCACATTATAGCGGCTTTGCAACACAGCAGTGGAAATTGGACTCTGGCGGCGAAACATCTGGAGTTGGATCGCGCCAACCTGACACGTTTAGCAAAACGATTAGGCATCAGCATTGAGAAGAAGGTCAAACCCCAATGACGCACCCAACAAAGAACTTGCGTCATTTACCCTAAGACTTGTGCAGGTTAGTCTCTAAAACTTATTGCATCCCATCCTAGCGCTTTGAACGTAAACGTTGGTAATTAGCAGGGATCCATTTAAACCCATTCTGTAATTTAACTAAATGCCCTAACCCTGGAAACGGCAAATGCGCTCCAGCTATCATAGCCTTGCTGTTCGCCGCTTGCCCAAATATACGGCTACGTTGGGCCAAAGCGAGCTCTGGTGATGCGTCAAAATCAATAGTGACCTCTGGATACGCAAACTGTATTGCTGCCGCATGTATCAAATCACCTATCACCCACATGGCTTGCCCATCGCTCTCGAGTAAATAACTTGTGTGCCCCGGCGTATGTCCATGTGTGGCATTCGCCTTTATACCTGGCAAGATTTGCTGACTACCATCAAAAGCAACGACTTTTTGCGCGTTGACATAGGGATTAAGAGACGCCATCGCACCTTGGAAAAAACCTTTATTCTCTTCAGGCGCTTTATTCATTTCAGCTTCACTTAACCAGTAATCAAGGTCACGCTGATCAGCGTGTATCATGGCACTAGAGAATACGCGCTCACCGTCTTGCGCTAAACCGCCAACGTGATCAGGATGCAGATGGGTGAGTAAGATATGATCCACATCGCTTGGTTTATAACCGGCGGCGCGTAAACTGATGACGATGTTGCCCAAGGTTGGGCCAAACAAACTGCCTGCACCGGTATCGACCAACACCAGCTCTTCACCTGTATTAATTAAATAACCATTGACTGACGTTTCGGTTGGGGTGGCTAAAAAGACTCCTGCCAACTGAGCCTTGGTTTTATCCGCGTCTTGCTGCAATAATTTATCCATGGGCAAGTCCACAGTGCCGTCACTCAAAGCAGTCACTTCAAATTCACCGAGCTGAAGCCGATAAAATCCAGAGGACGATAACTTAGCCATACTTTCAGTCCCGTTCGCCTGAGAAGTCAGAGACAAGCCACACACCACAACAGGATAAAGAAGACAAATTCGTATTAGGTTAAATATTTTCATTTACTCAGCTTCCTTAAAAATATTAAGCATACACAATCATTTTTCTACTGGCTATCAGCAACAATTAAGCGCCTTGCCCCATATTCTACTCGCATAAAAAACTAGTTTACCCCCATATATAAGGCGAATAGGGCAACGTTCAATCGCCAGAAAAGAACAAATCACCATATTTATCAAGAGCCTCTACTAAGTCAACAAAGCCCGCATTAAAAACTGCTGTATTAATATACTATGTCGAAATTCCATCACTAATATTGATGGGTAAATTATTTTCCATTTATATGAATGATAGATAATGAGGTACAGAACCATGTTTTTTTCACGTACTAGTACAAAACCAGATGCGCCTACTGTCGTAAGTTTTGAATCATCTTTTATTCGCTCTCTTGAGAACCATTGTGCGACTATTTCATTTACCCCTGATGGTCAAATACTCGAGGCAAATCCGTTATTTTTAGCCACCGTGGGTTATACCTTGGCCGAAATAAAAGGCCAACATCACCGCATATTTTGTGCGACTGAAGAATCTGGTTCAAGCAGTTATCGCGCGTTTTGGGGGAGTCTCGCCAAAGGCGAGAGTTCCAGCGGTACATTTTTGCGTAAACGAAAAGATAATACGGATCTATGGCTTGAAGCGACCTACTTCCCCGTTGAGCAAAACGGTGACGTTGTCAGGATAATCAAAATAGCCAACGATATCACAGTTGAAAAAGAACGTCTGGACAGCCAAACAGCCATATTTCAAGCGCTAGATCGTGCAAATGCGCTGATAGAATTCACCCCATCGGGAGAGGTGTTAAACGCTAACGCGAATTTTATTAAAGCCATGGGCTATGCAAATTTAAATGACATAGTAGGTAAGCACCACAGATTGTTTTGCAACGACGATTTCTATCAAGAGAACCCGAATTTTTGGGCTGAGCTCGCCAGAGGAGAATTTAAAGGCGGGCAATTTAATCGGGTGACCCGTAGCGGCAAAACCATTTGGCTCGAAGCCACCTACAACCCCGTACTCAATAGCCAGGGGCGAGTCATAAAAGTGGTCAAAATAGCGTCGAATATTACCACACGAATAGAGCAGCAATTAGCCACTCAAGAAGCGGCTGAAATTGCTTATAGCACATCAATACAAACGGCTAAAATATCTCAAGATGGTGCAGTAATTTTACAGCGCAGTGTGGATACCTCCCATGCCATAGTTACCAGCACATTGACCTCTACCGACTTAATTGAGCAGCTTAACAAACGTTCAGAAGAAATTTCCAAAATTGTGACGACTATCAGTGGCATCGCCGACCAAACGAACTTACTTGCCCTCAACGCGGCAATTGAAGCCGCACGTGCAGGTGAATATGGCCGAGGATTTGCCGTTGTTGCGGATGAAGTGCGCACGCTAGCCGCGAGAACCGTCAGTTCAACCGCAGGCATTGAGCAATTAGTCACCAGCAACAGCGCATTAACGCAAAAAGCCAAAGACAGTATCGCCAGCATTCACCAACAATCGCGAGAAAGTGCCACCCAGGTTGAAGAAGCGGCAACAATTATCGAAGAAGTGCTAACTGGCGCCAGATACGTGAGTGAAACAGTAGATCGTCTGCGCAAAGAAGGTTAACTGGCTAGCTGGTTGCCCTTAAAGCAACCAGCTAACTGTAACCCAGCTTAATAAGATTTATACGGCAAAAATTTACCTGACAAACCAATACTGACGCGATCACCGGCGCTATTTTCCTCGCGCTTAATATCCATGGAAAAATCAATTGCGCTCATGATACCGTCACCAAATTCTTCGTGGATCAACGATTTGATCGTCGAGCCATACACATTGATCATTTCGTATAAACGGTAAAGTAGCGGGTCACTCGGCACACTTTCAGTGAAAGAACCTTTATAGGGTACAACTTGCAACCAAGCTTCTGCGTTTTCGTCTAAATTAAACAGTTGGGCCACAACTTTCGCTTGTGGTGCATCGAAGGTCATTTGCCCCAAACACCCTGCGGTTGTCCATTCCTTCGACTGACCAACGGCATCCGCAACCTGTTGCCAGGTGATACCTTTTTGTACTTTCGCCAGCACAATCGCTTGGGTAACTTGCTCTCTGGTTTGCATGAATTCACTCCTCAATAAAATGGCTTTAGGATTAGGTTAAAAATAGATATATAAAATATACATTGCTGATAAGTAGGGCACTGGCAACACACTGCCAAAATGCCACAGGATTGCGTTCCATAATGGGTGGTTTTGATTTACGTACAAAATCGGCATTGGGGTGACGTAAGTCATGTATAAATTCTGATAACTGTGCATAGCGTTTAAATGGATCGACTCTTAACGCCTTATGCAGAGTCGCATCCAGCCATGCCGGTAACACACTGTCATCATCTCTAACAGACTGGTAAATAAGCCTGTTTTGCTGAGATCGAGTGCGGGTCTTGGAGACATGGGTTTCATATGGAAAACGTCCAGTCAGCATGTGATAGGCCAGCACCGCCAAGGAAAACAGATCCGAACTGGGTGTGCCCACCTCGCCCAAGAAGTACTCCGGTGCCATGTAAAGTGCCGTACCAAGCAATTCATTATTGCCACAGCCTTGCCCGACTTCCTGTAGACCAGCGACCGTGGTAGAACCAAAATCAATGATTTTTACTGTGCCGTGTAAGTCAATCATGATGTTCTCAGGACGAATATCTTGATGTAGCATGTCTAAACGATGAAACGCCTGTAACCCTTTACCTATTTGCTCGATGATGTTTCTTACTGCTTCCAGTTCAGGTTTGGGATTATCGGTCATCCATTGACGTAATGACTGGCCTTGAACATATTCAGCCACCGAATATATAAACTGTTTGGGGCGCGAACTAGCAGGCACATTTAGCACATGAGGATTGTGCATACGCCGCCCTATCCATTCCTCTAAACAAAAACGCTCTAAGTATTCATCGCTGTCAGATAAATCGACTGAGGGGGTTTTCAACACCCATTGTTGCTGGTTGGTTTGATCTTCGACAAGGTACACATGGCTGCGGGCAGACACATGTAATGAACGAATAACATGATAACCGTCAAACGTTTGGCCAGCCTGTAACATAGGAGGTAAAGGCAAAGCTGTGAGCGCTTCAGTAATCGGTTTACCTTGCGGCTTGATCAGCTCTGTGACCTTAACGACTTGTAAGCTGAGGTTGTCGTCACTGCCGTTAGCCAGCGCTTGTTGTACCAAGCCCTCAGCAAGCAAGTTAGCTGATGCATTACCTTCAACGGCAGTCCCAGTTGTTACATTGTGCAACATGTCACTAGGCGATAGATATTCATGTACACCATCCGTGCACAGGATAAAGATATCGTCTTGGCATATTGGCAATGTTACATAATCGATATCAAGCTGAGTGTGCATGCCAAGCGCGCGGCTCAAGTAACTCTGACCTTGCGCAGCATATTGGCGATGATCGTTGGAAAGTTGCTCTAACCCCCCTTGACGTAATAGATAAACCCTAGCATCGCCTACATGAAAAATATGCGCTGTGCTTCCTTTTATAATCAAGGCACTAAAGGTACACACATAGCCCTTTTCAAGATCGTAACGAAACTCACTTTGCTTAGTATAACCGTGCAACCAAGCGTTAATGGACTGCATCACTCGAGTGGCAGATGTTTCAACCGACCATGCGTCAGACGTTGCATAGTAGTCTTGTAAGAAACTATTGACGGCAGCTTTACTCGCAACCTGACTTACAGTGCTGCTGCCAATTCCATCGGCGATTACCAACACTTGCCCCTTCAAGCGTCCTTGACTATCAATAGGACAGCAACTGCCACAATAGTCTTGATTAACCGATTTAAGGCCAGCAATACTATGCTGGCCAACATTCAACTTAGCGAGTTGCATGCTCAGCGACTGAGCTTGGGGCTAAATCAGCCGGTTTTGAATAAGGCAGGTTACGCTTAGGTGCAGTGCGTACATGAGTGCTGTACAAGGTTAAACCGGTAAAGGCTAAGCCGCCTACCAGATTACCCAACGCGGTAGGAATTTCATTCCATACCAAGTAATCCATGACTGAGAACTCCCCGCCTAAAATCAGGCTAAATGGGAACAAAAACATGTTAACCACTGAATGCTCAAATCCCATAAAGAAAAATAGGAAGATAGGCATCCACATAGCAATCACCTTACCGCTCACATGCGTAGAGATCATCGCACCGACCACACCCAACGACACCATCCAGTTACACAACATGCCGCGAATAAAAATCGTAAACCAACCAGCGGTGCCATATTCCGCGTATCCTAATGTACGCGCTTCGCCTATCGAAGCCACTTTCTTGCCTATGGCCCCCGGGTCAGTGTTAAAGCCATAAGTAAATATAAAGGCCATCATGATAGCCACCGTTAACGCGCCGCCGAAATTACCTAAAAAAACTAAACCCCAATTACGTAAAACCCCTTTGACGGTCACGCCAGGACGTTTATCGATAAGGGCTAATGGCGTCAGTACAAACACACCAGTGAGCAAGTCGAAGCCCATAAGATACAACATACAAAAACCCACAGGGAATAAAATAGCACCGAGTAAAAACATCCCAGTTTGCACTGCTATCGTAATAGCAAAAACAGCCGCCAGTGCCAAAATGGCTCCCGCCATATACCCCCGGATCAGGGTATCTCGTGTGGACATGAATACTTTTGATTCCCCTGCATCAACCATTTTGGTGACAAACTCTGCCGGTAATAAATAAGCCATAAATAACCCCGTTAAATTTAGTATGTTGAACCTAATTTGTTGTGTTAGCCCGGATAAATCAGTCATTTCTGCCTTTCAAAAAAAACAAAAAAACAAAAAAAACGGTGTCAGTTAACCCGCTAAAAAGCAGATAAACTAGACACCGTCGTCTAAATAATTTATTTGAAAGGGCAAAAAACCCGAACCTTACTATTGCGGTTACAAGTCTTATGCCAATAGAATAAAATTAATATTTTCAATTAGTTAACCAAAATACTCAATATCACTCTGATACAAGTTGGTGCATAAAAAGTCTAATGGGTGCACCCAGTGCAACATTTTAGCGCAGCGCATATCAGCATTCGCGCAAAGCAATACCATGCATTTAAAAAATAGGTCAGATAACAACAGAGCGAAGCTTGGACAGTAAATAATCCTGTATATAAAACAGTATTAAATGAAAACCTGACTGACGAGCAAAATCGGAATAGGGGACCATATTAGTAGCTGTCATAACCGTGTTACGGTCGACGCTCGATCGCGACGGGTCGCTTGCACAATAGAATATTGATTTGAAATTTGACTGAAACATCGAAATTGGAGCGAGAAACGAGGCTCGTAACCGGCAACCGCGTTACGGTCGACGCTCGATCGCGATTAATCGCTTGCACAATAGAATACTGATTTAAAATTTGACTGAAACGTCGAAATTGGAGCGGGAAACGAGACTCGTAACCGGCAACCGCGTTGTCGTGACCCCTTGGGGTCGCATACTGAGTAACAATATTCCTTGCTCTGAACGCTTTAAATTTGCAGCGGGAAACGAGACTCGTAACCGGCAACCGCGTTGTCGTGACCCCTTGGGGTCGCATACTGAGTAACAATATTCCGTTGCTCTGAACGCTTTAAATTTGGAGCGGGAAACGAGATTCGAACTCGCGACCCCAACCTTGGCAAGGTTGTGCTCTACCACTGAGCTATTCCCGCATAATAATGCTGTGCTTCGCAACCACTTTATGGTCATTGCTCAGTTCCTGAGCTATTACAAAATCACCCACTGTCATCAACAGCGGGTGCGCATTTTACAAAAACTAGCTGAGGACGCAAGCCCTAAATTGCATTTATATGTGTTTGTTGCTGTTAAATGCTTAGATTCTCAACATAGAGGCGAAGAAAAACACAACAAAAGCATTTTAAATTAGATATTGAATATGTGCTGGCGGTAAAACACCAGTTCTGCAATTGACTCACGAATATCATCTAAGGCTAAATGCACGCCTTTTTTAGTAAAACCTTCAAGCACTTCTGGTTTCCAGCGTTTCACTAACTCTTTTAACGTGCTCACATCAATATTGCGATAGTGAAAATATTCTTCTAGTTCAGGCATGTACTTCACCATAAAGCGGCGATCTTGGCCTATGGTATTACCACATAAAGGGGATGCTCCCTTAGGAACGTATTTTTCAAGAAAGCGTATTGTTTCAGCCACTGCCGTTTGTTCGTTAATCGTGCTTTTCTGACAACGTTCTGTTAATCCCGATTGACCATGGGTGTCAATGCACCATTGGTTCATGTTGTGCAAAACATCGTCAGATTGATGAATGGCCAGCACCGGGCCCTCTGCCAATATATTCAAATTAGCGTCAGTCACTATAGTGGCAATTTCAAGCACTACATCTACTTCTGGGTGCAACCCCGTCATTTCCAAATCAATCCAAACAAGGTTTTGTGCATCCACCGCCATGGTTTCTCCTAATGTCGCGCTAAATTAAGTTGGTGAAAGGAATTGCTATAATTCCGTTGTTGCTAACGTTACCATAATACTAGTTATTAGAATCAAATATAGATATTCCCCCGTGGCGAAAAAACCAAAACTTACCCATAAGCAACGTCGACAAGTCTCGCACAATCGCACAAAGCGTTTGGCCGAGCCCGTGACAACGCCAAGCGACGATTTATTAGAAGAGCAACAACCGGGGCGCGTCATCGGTCGCTTTGGTAAACACGCCGATGTAGAAGACAGCGAAGGCCACATTCACCGTTGCCATATTCGTCGTACTGTTATCAGCGTCGTCTGTGGAGACGAGGTATTATTCCGTCCAGGTAAAGATGGCACTGAAAATATCAGTGGTGTCATAGAGATTGTGCATGATCGTAAAACAGTGCTCACTCGTCCTGATTTTTATGATGGTGTTAAACCTGTTGCAGCCAATATCGATCAAATCATCATTGTCAGCTCCGTAATCCCTGCATTGTCCCTGAACATTATTGACCGCTATTTAGTCGCGTCAGAAGACGTAGGCATCGAACCTGTCATATTGCTCAACAAAGTGGAGTTGCTTAACGACAGTGAGCGCGAGGATGTTGAAAAACAATTACACATTTATCACGACATTGGTTATCGGGTGGTTTATACAAGTTGCAAAACACAAACTGGGATCAGCGATCTTGCCCTGTGCTTAAAAGATAAGATCAGTGTATTTGTAGGCCAATCAGGTGTGGGTAAGTCGAGTATCATTAATGAACTACTGCCCGACGCCAAAGAGATCACAAATGAAGTGTCAGATAACTCTGGTCTAGGTCAACACACCACTACTACGGCCAAGTTATTACATTTCCCGCAAGGTGGTGACTTAATTGATTCCCCTGGTGTGCGTGAATTTGCCCTGTGGCATATGCAAATGGAGCGTCTTACCTGGGGTTTTAAAGAATTCAGAGATTATATAGGCGGCTGCAAATTCCGTGACTGTACTCATGCCGATGATCCTGGTTGTATCATTCGAGCTGCGGCAGAAAAAGGCGATATTAGTATGTTACGCTACCAAAGCTACCATAAGATATTGTCGAATTTAGACGAACTACGCCCGTCGCACAGTAAGGTTTAAATGTATTCTGGTGATGATGTTTGAACTTTAATCACCAGAATAAACTAGCATATAGCCCATAGTGCTTATCATCCTTCCCACAAAATAAAATATTGCTGTACAATCACCTACGGTAAAAACTTTTCGTTTTAGGATTCTCATTTTGTTCGATTCGGTAAAAATTGCATTGCAATACATCACCCCTAAGCACTTGATTTCAAGACTAGTTGGTAAATTAGCTGCTGCTGAAGCTGGCGGATTAACGACCGCGTTAATCAAATTATTTATCAAGCAATATAAGGTTAATATGGCGGAAGCTGAGCGCGAAGATCCTGCTGATTATGCCTCATTCAACGAATTTTTCACTCGAGCACTAAAAAGCGATGCTCGGGTTATTTGTCCTAACGAGCAAGACGTCGCCATGCCTGTTGACGGCGCCGTGAGTCAGCTAGGTGATATTGAGCAAGACAGTATTTTTCAAGCGAAAGGTCACGATTACAGCTTAACCACATTACTCGGTGGCAAGCCCGAATTGGCCGCAGCCTTTAAAAACGGTAAATTCGCCACTGTATATTTATCCCCAAAAGATTATCACCGCATTCATATGCCCATTGATGGACAGCTAACCGACATGGTGTATGTACCAGGTGATTTATTTTCAGTCAGCCCATTAACGGCAGCCCGTGTACCTGGCTTATTTGCCCGTAACGAGCGTGTAGTTGCTATTTTTGATACCCCAAAAGGCAAAATGGCTATGGTCTTAGTGGGAGCAACAATTGTCGCAAGCATTGAAACAGTCTGGGCAGGCACAGTATCACCACCAGCTGGGCAAAATGTCGTGCATTGGCAATACGCTAACACAGGCGAAGAAGCGGTTTTCCTTAAAAAAGGCGATGAATTAGGTCGCTTCAAATTAGGCTCCACCATAGTCGCCTGTTTTGAACCAAACATGGTCGACTTTGCTGACTATAACGCTGGAGATGAAACACGCCTCGGTGATGTTTTCGCAACTTTGACGCAATAGTCATGGATCCCGTTAAAAAAAGTCTGTGGTCTCTACACCTCACGGTTATTTTGTTGGGGGCGACGGCTTTATTTTCTAAAGTCATTCCCCTTTCAGCCACCGATATTACCTTTGGCCGTTCTATTATTGCCTGCCTAATGCTGTTTTCATTGGTAAAAATGAACGGAGGGAAGCTTAACTTAGCGCGTAGAAAAGATTACTTCATCGGGATTGGTTTAGGTTTATTGATGGCTGCCCACTGGGTAAGTTATTTTGCCGCCATGCAATACTCTAGCGTCTCTGTAGGTATGATTGCGCTTTTTACTTTCCCGGTCATTACCGTTTTAATTGAGCCCTTCTTTGAAGGTATACGCTTAGTGTGGCAAGACATTCTCAGTGCCGTCGTCGTGCTATTTGGCATATTTTTGATTGTGCCAGAGGTATCTATCGATAACGATGTCACCTTAGGTATTGTGGTCGGTATAGGCTCAGCAGTACTGTATGCGCTGCGCAATCTGTGCCACAGAAAATATTTTTCTCACTATAGCGGTTCGTTAGCTATGGCGTATCAAACTTTAGTTATTTTCTTTTGTTTAAGCTTTTTTATTACACCTGAATTATTCCAAGCGAGTGGCCAAACCTACCTATACTTAGCACTGCTGGGCACCTTTTTCACAGCGGTTCCCCATGCGCTTATCGCCACGAGTTTACAGCACCTACGGGCAAAAACCTTTTCTCTGGTCGCCTGTATGCAACCCTTATATGGGGTGATTTTGGCGATATTGGTACTCGATGAACAGCCTAGCTGGCAAACTTATGTCGGCGGATTATTGGTTATTTCAGCGGCTTTATACGAAACTGTTAACACTCAGAAATTACACAAGAAATAGGCCGCTTTTATGCTTGTTTTTGCCCATCGCGGCGCCAGCGCCGATGCTCCTGAAAATACGCTTTTAGCTATCAATAAAGCCTTAGAACAAGGTTGCGATGGTATCGAAATAGATGTGCATCAGCATGGTCACCAATTACTGGTCATTCATGATCACTGGCTGCATCGCACCACAAACGGCACCGGTCAACTTAAAGAATATAGCTTTGAGCAACTGCAAGCTCTCGATGCGGGTTTAGGTGAGCGCATTCCCACGCTTTGGCAGGTAATGGAGTGTATCGCTGGGCGTTGCATGTTAAACATTGAAATTAAAGGCGTTAAAGATGTGCAACTGGTACTCGACAACATTGAAAAAGCTCAACATGCACTTAATTTCACCTTAGATCACTTTATTGTTTCATCGTTTGATCATCATTTACTGCGTGCTATCAAAGAACACACGCCAGATTTAAAAATTGGCGCCCTAACGGCCTGTAATCCAATCGGTTACGCACGTTTCGCTGAAGAGTTAAGCGCTTATTCGGTCAACGTCGATGTCAGTTTTATGGATGAAGCTTTTGTGCTCGATGCTAAGCGCAGAGGATTGAAGATATTTGCATACACGGTTGACCAACAAGCTGATCTTGCTCGGCTGGAAGATTGGCAGGTTGATGGTGTTTTTAGTAATGGGCCAGGAAAGGCAAAAGCATTTTTAGCTGCCTAGTATAGATTTTAGCTGTATTTAGCCCTGGGTGACTGACAAGGCTAAATGCGCTTTAATCGGCAGAACAACTAGTTTCAACCTCACAGCTATGGCAACTTTGACACAATTTCAAATTTACTACGTGAGCCCCCACAATCAACATTGCACCAATAGCAATAGTAAACGGCTCATAGCTTTCGCCGAACATATTTTTATTCCAATAGATTATCCCGCCTAGTACTAAGCTATACAGAGGGTAAATCTGACGGTGATAACGAAAGAAACCCGATAACAAAGCCCAGAATCCAACGATCATGGATAACGATAAAATCGTACGTTCGAACCAGTCTTGTGCAAAGAAGCTTGCGCCTACTAAAGGTAACAAGGGGATTAAGATCGGCAACGCCAGACAATGGACCGCACATAAACTCGAGGCCCAAATGCCAAGTCGGTCTAATAGCGATTTATCTTCTGTTATTTGCATTGCTAGTCAATCCTCAATAAGTTGAATGTTATAATATAACAAATTTTTGTTATTGCAAAATTATTTCAAGATTATTTTGATCAATTAACCGGCAAATTAGCACTAGCTTATGCCGAAATTATCGCAAGCCAACAGTGAGCCTATTCGCGCATTCACGTAAGCAATAACGCGAGAGCTGTTGTAATCTCGCCTATATGAAATTGCGAAGTCGCAAATTCTCTGGGCCTTAACTGAGATTTGCGCTCGTTGTTCCCAACGCACAAGACGTTAGCCAAACACGCCACACAAACAGCAAAACGAATTAGGCCAAGACACAGCCCTCAGCCGCTTTTGATGCGAAAAACGAGCTTAGTAATGTCAGGTGAAATATTGTGGCGCCTGCCCATGGCACTTCTTCGTCATGGGTTAAATTCCTTACAGTTAAATTCTTTCAATTTTGCCAACTGCCTATATCTCACCGACCTTTTGTAATAATGTTGTGGGCAAGTGTCATATGGAATGAACCTGATGAATATAACCAAAAGAGCTTTTATCAAAGCCAGTGCTGCTGCAGCTGTTACTTTCCCCCTCGCACAATCTGTATTGGCGGCGAGCCCATCACCATCAATAACCTCATCGCCAAGGGATAAATCGTTCCTAAAAAACCTTACCCGTGATAGTCAAGCCATCAGCAAAAACGAACGTCTAGGACGGATAAAAAAAGCTCAACAATTGATGAGGCAATTTAATATTGCGGCAATGGTGCTAGAGCCGGGCGCCACCATGGATTACTTTAGTGGTATTCAATGGTGGCGCAGTGAACGGTTAACCGCAGTCGTTATACCAAGAGAAGGTGACATAGCCGTGCTTTGCCCCTTCTTTGAACAGCCCAGTATTCGCGAGTCTCTTAAAGTGGGTGATGATGTGCGCGTGTGGCAGGAACATGAAAGTCCCTTCTTGTTAATACAACAGATACTGAAAGATCGCGGCATTCAAAAAGGCCAACTCGCATTTGAGCAATCAGTACGTTACTTCGTATTGCAAGGCGTGATGGCATTGATGAGCAATATGCAGCACACTTCTGCTGACCCTATTACTCAGGGTTGCCGCATGATTAAGAGTCCCCATGAAATAGCCCTAATGCACAAAGCGAATGAGATAACTTTGGCCGCTTATGCCCATGTGCACGCTAATCTTGCCATTGGTATGAGCCAGCAAGACGTCAATCAGTTGATGAACAGCGCTCAAGCGCAACTAGGTGGCACCAGTATCTGGACGATGGCACTTTTCAACGAAGCCAGTGCATATCCCCATGGCAGTAAACAAGCACAAACCATTCAAGCCGGCTCTACGGTATTGATGGATTGTGGCTGCGCGGTGCATGGATATCAGTCTGATATCAGCCGCACATTTGTGTTTGGTGAGCCCAGTAAAAAACAACTTAAAATTTGGCAAACAGTGCGCCAAGGTCAACAAATCGCCTTTGAAAAAGCCCAACTTGGTACCCCTGCTGGTGCGGTTGATGATGCGGTGCGTGCTTACTATCAAACACAAGGTTTAGGGCCTGACTATCAGTTGCCCGGCCTATCTCATCGCACGGGCCACGGTATTGGCATGGAAGGCCATGAACCCGTGAATTTTGTACACAACGAAGCAACCCAACTGCAAGTGGGTATGTGTTTTTCAGATGAGCCTGGCATTTATATCCCGGAGGAATTTGGCGTACGGCTAGAAGACTGCATTTATATGACAAAAGAAGGTCCCCACTGGTTCACCACACCGCCAGATAATCTCGAGTCGCCCATAGGTAGGTTAAGCCCTCTGGACTCGAACTTATCAGCTCTGCTCCCTTCCCTCTTATCGACCAAAGAAGAAACCATTTAATGAAGCACTCTACATTATTGGCGCGTACATCTAGCGCGCTGGCTAAAACATTACGCACCCTGACTTTGCTAACCATCAGTTCAGCAGCGTGGGCTGGCGCTAACGAAGATTTTTCGGCCTTGCTGGACACCCATTGGCAAGCAGCAAAAAAGGAAAAAATATTTTTTCGTACCGACCCTGACGGCTGGAAACCCCAAGGCAAACTCGCCGACTTTAGTCCACAGGGCTTTGCCCGCCGTGAAGCGTTTAATCAACGCATGCTCGACGCATTGAATGCCATCGACATGACGCAGTTAGGTACAGAGCAACAAGTGAGCTATCGTTTGTTCAAATACGAACGAGAAACAGAAGCGAACAGTTATCAATTTCAAGACCGTTATTTCCCGATCAATTTTTTAAGTGGTTGGCATACCTATTTTGCTGAAGCGCCAGCCAATATGGCATTTCAGAACTCACAAGATTACGATCAATACCTAGTCAGTCTTGCCGATTATCCTCGCTTCAATCAAGAGAATATCGACTTACTTGCACAAGGCGTTAAAAACGGTTTTGTACAACACTGCGAAACCTTCAAAAATTATCAACAAAGTATCGCTACGCACATAGTCGATACGCCCGAAGACAGCGCGTTATACGAACCTTTCACCCGCTTTCCTGGCCAATTTAGCCCGGCACAAAAAGCCCAATATGCTAAAAAAGGGGCTGAACTGATTAAACAAGCTGTAGTGCCAGCCTATGTTCATTTTTACGATTATTTTGTCAATGATTACATGACTCATTGCCGCAAAGAACCAGGCATAAGTAGTGTAAAAGGCGGAGCCGAGTATTACGCCTATGCCGTTAATTACTACACCACGACAGAGCTAACGCCAAAGCAAATTCATCAACTTGGTTTAGATGAAGTAGAGCGCATCGATAAGGAAATGCAAGCCAATATCAAACAAGTTGGCTTCGATGGCAGTAACAGCGAATTTCTGCAGTTTTTAGCTACAGATCCGCAATTTTACGCCCAAGATCGTCAAGATGTTATGGAAAAAACGGCCTTCATCACGCAAAAAATGTACGGCAAATTACCGAGCTTTTTTGCAACTTTGCCACGTAATACCTTCACAATAAACGGCTCGGCCTCCAGGGGGGCATTTTATATGCCGCCACCGGATACTCGCACACCGGGCACTTACTTTTTAACATCAGATCCTGCCCAGCAGCCCCTTTATAACCTTGAAGCCCTTAGTTTACATGAGGCGGTACCTGGACATCATTTGCAGAATACTATTGCTATGGAGCTGGATGTACCTGAGTTTCGCCGTACCTTGAGTCATTCTGCCTTCACCGAAGGATGGGGATTATACTCCGAACGCTTAGGCAAAGAAGCCGGATTTTATCAGGATCCCTACAGTGACTTTGGCCGCTTAGGTTATGAAATGTGGCGTGCCGTGCGCCTAGTAGTAGATACAGGCATTCACGCTTTTGGCTGGAGTCGTCAGCAAGCCATTGATTATTTGGGCTCTCACACCGCACTAACGGAGAAGTCCACAGCTGATCAAATTGATCGTTACATATCTTGGCCAGGGCAAGCATTATCATACAAAATTGGCGAGCTTAAAATACGAGAGCTACGCAGCAAAGCGGAGCACAGCCTCAATGATAAATTCGACATACGCCAGTTTCATGATGTGATCTTAGGGCAAGGGTCTTTGCCAATGGACGTGTTAGAAGACACAGTGAATCTATGGATTGAAACACAGCAAAAACACGACGAATAACCGTCTGTTACCGCTTGTTACGTATTAGTCATAAATAAGTAAATAAAGAGTAATTCACCGACTTGAGTGCCTTTTACTCTTTACCCTACACTAGCTAACGTAAATATAGACTTCTTAGAAAGTTGTAAAAATATAATCATAACAACACCTAACCCAGGGGACAGAGCAAATGGAACGACGCGACTTTATTAAATTAGGGAGTGCCGGCATGGGCACCCTTATGCTACCCATTTCGGGGGCGGCTATATCCGCCGATCAACTACTTGATAAACCAATGGACGTAGCTTATAAAAAGAAGCTTGCTGATATCGCATTAAACGCTGCAAAGGCAAAAGGGGCAACGTATGCCGATGCGCGTATTGGCCGTTACTTAAATCAATTCGTGACGACTCGCGAAACCCGTGTTGATAACATAGTTAATACCGAATCTGCAGGCATTGGCGTACGCGTGATTGCGAACGGCACCTGGGGATTTGCATCTACCTCAAATATGACACCTGACAGCGTGGCTAAAACGGCTGAACAAGCCGTTGCTGTGGCCATAGCTAACTCTAAATTTCAAACCACGCCTGTGCAACTTGCCCCTGTTAAAGGTGTAGGTGATGTAAGCTGGCAAACGCCCATCGTCAAAAACGCCATGGAAGTGCCCATTAAAGACAAGGTCGATTTGTTGTTATCCGTAAACGATGCGGCTATGAAAAACGGCGCCAACTTCATCACCTCAACGTTATTCTTAGTCAACGAGCAAAAGTACTTTGCTTCTACTGATGGTTCCTATATCGACCAGGATATTCACCGATTATGGGCCCCGTTTACAGCCACTGCTATCGGCGATGACGGCTTTAAGCAGCGCGCAGCGCTGGGTAATCCTGTTGGCATGGGATACGAATATTTAGACGGTCTAGAAAAGGACAAAGTACGCATTCAAGGTGCTAACGTAGGTTACAACAACTCCTACGATATGGTTGAAGATGCCGCTGCTGCTGGTAAACAACTACAAGCGAAGCTTAACGCCAAATCAGTTGAACCAGGTAAGTACGACCTGGTATTGGATCCTGCGCATTTAATGCTGACCATTCACGAGTCTGTGGGCCACCCGTTGGAACTTGACCGCGTACTTGGCTATGAAGCCAACTATGCAGGTACCAGCTTTGCTACTTTAGATAAATGGCAAAGTGGTAAATTCCAATACGGCTCGGATATCGTCAATTTATACGCCGATAAAAATCAGCCTCACACCCTAGGTAACGTAGCCTACGATGATGAAGGGGTGAAAACCAAAGAGTGGGATCTGATTAAAGACGGGATTTTAGTCAACTATCAAGCGACCCGAGACCAAGTACACATGCTAGGCCAAAAAGAGTCCCACGGGTGTAGTTACTCACAAAGCTGGCGCGACGTGCAGTTTCAGCGTATGTCTAATGTCTCCCTTCGCCCTAACGACAAAGACTTATCCGCAGATGATGTTATCAAAGACGTGGAAAAGGGCATTTACATTGCCGGTCGTGGATCGTATTCAATCGACCAGCAACGCTATAACTTCCAGTTTGGCGGGCAATTATTCTATGAAATCAAAGAAGGTAAAATCGTCGATCAAATTGAAGATGTGGCTTATCAGTCAAACACCCAAGAATTTTGGAATAGCTGTACTCAGTTAGCCGGGAAATCAGATTATAGAGTGGGTGGTTCGTTCTTTGATGGCAAAGGCCAGCCTTCACAAGTGAGCGCAGTTTCTCATGGTTGCCCAACCACGAGATTCGACAACATCAACGTTATTAACACTGCGCGCAACGTGTAAGCGGCTCACTAAGAAGGAATATAATCATGACAATCATTACAGAAAAACACGCAAAAGAGCTGCTGAGTAAGGTTTTAAAGTTATCAAAAGCCGATGAGTGTGAATGCAATTTGGAAAGTAAAGTGGGCGGTAATATTCGCTATGCCCGCAACACTGTTTCTACCTCAGGCCAGGAAAGCGACTTAGTGCTTATTGTACAATCAACCTTTGGCAAGCGCACAGGCACAGCCACTATTAATGAGTTTGATAATGCCTCGTTAGAGAAAGTTGTACTGCGTTCTGAGGAGTTGGCCAAACTTGCTCCGGAAAATGAAGAATACATGCCGATATTTGGCAAACAACGTTACTTGAAAGCCAATACGTATTTTGACACTACCGCCAACGTCACCCCTGAATATCGTGCTCAAGCCGCATTTGACAGTATTGACCCCTCTAAGAAAAACAAGCTCATAGCAGCAGGCTTCTTAGAAGACGAAGTGCTCATGAGCGCCATTATGAACAGCAAGGGCTTGTTCGCTTATAACACCTCAACCAATGTGGACTTCTCAGTCACTATACGGACAGAAGATGGTAAAGGTTCTGGTTGGTCATCAGGCAATTACAGTGACGTAAAACTTTTAGATACCGCAAAATTGTCATCCATTGCCATCCAAAAGTCTAAAGGTTCCGCTGATGCCAAAGAAATGGAGCCGGGGAAATACACCGTCATTCTTGAACCTGCAGCCAGTGTCGACCTATTGCAAAACATGATGCGTGCTTTCGATCAGCGCTCTGCCGATGAAGGCCGCAGCTTTTTGAGCAATAAAGTTGCGAAAGGTCAAGAAGGTGCCAAAAACAAACTGGGCCAGAAGATGTTCGACGAACGCGTGCATGTATACTCTGACCCGCAACATCCGATCGCTCCCAGCGCGCCTTTTGCAAGTAACGGATACCCGTTGAATAAAATCGACTGGATTAAAGACGGCACCATTAAAAATATGCCGAACTCTCCCTATTGGGCGAAGCATACAAAAAGTGAATATATTCCGAGCAATCGCAACATCATTATGACAGGTGGCGATCAATCCCTAGCCCAAATGATCAAAAGCACCCGACGTGGTGTGTTGGTAACACGATTGTGGTATATCCGCAGTCTGGATCCGCAAAGCTTGTTATACACAGGGTTAACCCGCGACGGCACGTTTTACATCGAGAACGGAAAAATCAAATACCCGATTAAAAACTTCCGCTTCAACGAAAGCCCGATTGTGATGCTAAATAACATTGAAGCCTTAGGTGAACCACAGCGGATTGACGGTAACATGATCCCGCCAATGAAAATTCGTGACTTTACCTTTAGCAGCTTATCTGACGCGGTCTAACATCCGCCTATCTCAGGCTCATTTGAGCCTGAGATAATTGCTATTGGGCTGATTTAATACGGGTTGTAATCTATGGCTATTAATCGTCGACGTTTTATTCAAAGTTCTTGCGTGGCAATTGCGGCGCAAGCCCTAACCCGGGGCTCTTATTCATGGGCACAAAGCAGTCATTTTGATTTCTATTTTACCCGCCTCAGTTATGAGTCCGGGGATTGGGAAGTTGACGAGCGTATGCCAGCGAATATGCTCAACTCACTGATTGAATACACCAGCTTACGGGTCGACATTAAAGAGCGCATCGTGCCCCTATCAGACCCGACTATGTTAAACGCGCCGTTTTGTTATATGGCCGGACACAGGTTAGTTCAGTTTAGTGATGCCGAAGCACAGAATTTTAAACACTATGTAGAAAACGGCGGGTTTGTTTTTGTAGATGATTGCAATCATGATATCGACGGTATGTTCGCTAAAACGTTTGAGGCACAAATGGGCACCATGTTTGGCGAAGATGCATTGCAAAAGATCCCAAATGATCACCCTATCTATAGCGCCTTCTTTACCTTCGACGGGCCACCGCGCACTTCTATCGAGCTTAATGGTTGGGGCGACGATCTGGTCCATAACTACCTAAAAGCTATAGTCATCAAGGGTAAAATAGCCGTTTTGTACAGTAATAAAGATTTGGGCTGCGAGTGGGATTACGATTTTCGTAATAAGCGCTGGCTCAAAGAAGACAACACTAAATTTGCGGTGAATATCGTGCTCTACGCCATGACAGCTTAGTATTTCGATTGGTATAACCAACTCGAAATAATCCATAACTCAGCGAACACGTTTCCCCATTTATAAGGCAGTATGACCATGAGCAGCACTGAAAGCTTACAAGTATCGACGCAAGCCCCAGCCCTAACCGAGCAAGACATTTTACAGTTACTTGCCAAACTGACCTCTGTGACAGAAGAGCTCGGGCGAGTCATAGTCGGCCAACGCGATGTCGTTCAACAATTATTAGTCGCCATGCTGGCAGGCGGTCATTGCTTACTTGAAGGCGCCCCGGGTTTGGCAAAAACGCTTATGGTGAGTTCACTGGCCAAAACCTTAGAGCTTGATTATAAGCGTATTCAATTTACCCCAGACTTAATGCCCAGTGACATTATAGGCACTGAAATTCTGGAGACTGATCATGACAGCGGCGAACGCTTTTTTAAATTCAAGCAAGGTCCGGTGTTCACCAATATTCTATTAGCGGATGAAATCAACCGTACACCACCTAAAACACAAGCCGCTCTGCTCGAAGCTATGCAAGAGCGCACGATTAGTTACGCTGGTAGTATTTATCCGCTGCCTAAACCTTTTTTTGTACTGGCCACGCAAAACCCTGTTGAGCAGTCAGGTACTTATGCATTACCTGAGGCTCAGTTAGACCGATTTTTAATGTTTGTGCGTGTGGGATATCCAAGCGCAGCAGAAGAAGTTGAAATACTCAAGCGCACCACAGGTACACAAAGCGTGACGTTAAAAGAAGTCCTGCACACACAAGACATTCTTACCCTGCAAGGTTTAGTGCGCCAAGTGGATATATCTGCGGTTCTGCTCGAATATATCAGTGTGTTAACCCGCAATACTCGACCTGACGGCAGTGACAATACACAAGTTGCAGACTTCGTAAGATGGGGCGCAGGCCCGCGCGCTGGGCAAGCGCTAGTATTATGTGCCAAGGCCAATGCGCTATTAAATGAGCGCTTCGCGGTGACACTAACGGACATTCATAAAGTTGCCCACGGTGTGCTGCGTCACCGTATTTTGCTCAACTTTCAGGCTGAAGCACAAAACGTTGACACTGACACCGTAATTGACCATTTACTCAAGCACACTCCATTACCAAAAAGTCCGCTGACGTCATCTACCTCCGCCGGTAACTTAAGCTAATTATGCAGCAATGGATCGATCCCCTTACGCTTTCGCGGATAAAAGACATGCCACTAGTAGCCAAAACTGTGGCGGAAGGTGTATTACATGGTCAACACACGAGCGTGCAGAAAGGTTCAGGGATCGAATTTAGTCAGTATCGAAGCTATGAGCCTGGCGATGGGCTAGGCAAAGTAGACTGGAAACTATTTGCTCGCTCAGACCGCTATTTTGTGCGCGAAGCTGAACGTGAAAGTGACACTCATATTTGGTTGGTGCTGGATGCTAGCCAATCTATGTTACAGCAATCCGTCGCCAGTAAGGCGCAAAACGGTTGGCATAAACTCGATTACGCACGTTATTTTTTAGCCACCATTGCCTATATTGCACAGCAACAAGGTGATGCAGTCGGCCTGTTGGGATTGTCCGACACGCATATTGATTACCTGCCTTGTGGCACAGGACAACGACATTGGCATAAGCTGATGCTCAAATTAAGCCAACTAAAAGTAGGTGAGAAATTTCCTACTCACGAAAACCTACAAAGGCAGCTTGGTAATATACGCCCCCAAGGATTGATCTTCGTTTTAAGTGACTTCATTGAACATAATCACGAAATATTGGAATTCATGCAGCCGTTGAATCACAGTAAAAATGAACTCGTTGCTATGCAGTTGGTGTGTGATGACGAGCTGAAATTTCCATATAAAGGCGCGATAAGAGTCGAAAACCCGGAAACACAACAACAAATACTGGTTTCAAGTAAAGACATAAAGGCCCCATATCTTGCAGCTTATCAGCGGTTTCAAATGGGTTTACAAGACCATTTAAGCGTGCAGAACGTTAATCTGTTTACGGCTAATATCGACCTTCCTTTGGATGAAAGCGTACATGCTTATCTCGCGTCGCGCAGGAAGGTCAGATAACCGTGTCGAGCATCATCAATACCCTAGCTAACTTTTGGCTATCGCCCCTATGGCTACTCGGCTTATTAGCGGTGACGATACCGCTGGTCATTCATTTATTCAGTAAAAGCAAAGCCCCGCTTATTTCCTTTGCACAATTTGCCCTTATCCCAATTCAACAGAGCAGGGTAGCAAATGCGATGCGGATCCGTCAGTGGCTCTTATTAGCATTACGGGTATTCATTTTGATAATGTTGAGTTTGTTACTCGCCCAGTGTGCCAAACCTGCAAAAGACAACAGCAAAGTCGAATACTTACTCGTCAGCAATGATTGGCTTGCGACCAGCAATCAACAACAAAAGCAAACCTTGCTGAATAGGTTTAATCAGACCTCTGATACGTCTGAAAGACGATTAGTACGGTTGGGATTGAACAAGCTTAATACCGTCATCAAGGGAACAAATAATGATGATTATATCTCGAGCGAACAGGGCCTATTAACACTTAGCGTGTTAAATCCAGATAAGGTAACGAAGCAGCATTCTGTAAGACCGCAGCTTACGATCTGGCAGCAGGTCGCCGACTTTTACGCCACACACACCACAATAACTCCGGCAAATATTCAGGTATTTACCACCGACCGCCTTGCGCTATTCGATAACGAACAAGTGGCCGTGCCAGCTCAAATAAAATGGCATATCTTGAAAAAGGAAAATGCGGCAAAAAACAGTTTAAAATCGACGATATTGCTGCTATTAACGCAAAAAAACCAAGAACAGGCAGATTATATACGCGCAGCATTAAGTGCCATTAACACCCAGCGCGAGCATAAAATACAATTTGACTTAGCCCAGCTTGCAACCTTTTCAGCTTGGGCTGAATTGTCACGATATGACTGGATATTTTACCTAGCGAATGGACAACCGAGCACTGAATCACGCACTCGCTTAAGTCAATATGTTCAAGGTGGAGGGCAACTTTTGTTAGTCGCAGCCGATGCCCTCGAACAAGGCAATTGGCAGGTTAGTAGCAATATTAGCAGCCCCGCAAACAGTGATATTAAGCTAACGCAAATGGGTGAGCCGCCAAAGGTGTTACTAGCCAAAAAAGATAGAGGGGCAGATACACAAAAAAAAGAAGTCACCAAGGTAATATGGCAAACCGATGAGGGACAAACCGTATTAGACTCCGTCACAGATAGTCACTCAGAGACACCTGGGCAAGTCTTACGTTTTCACAGCCGTTTTGAGCCTAATTGGAGCAATTGGGTCACCCAATTGGACTTTCCTTTTACCCTAGACAGTATCCTGAATCGACAGGCTTATCGTGATGAATTTTCGACCAATGCGCGCTTACATACAACGCAAATTACTGCTGGCGCTAGTCAAGCCCAATTGCCACCGATTTCCCAGAACATACGTCTAAGCAAAGCGTTAAACCGTCAGCGTGAAAAGAGCAATCATCATTGGTTACTCATTATGTTAGTCGGCGCATTTTGTCTTGAGCGAGTGTGGGCTGAGTTTGGCGTTAAAACAAGCCGCGTTGACGGACGAACCAATGAAGGGTAAACCTCTATTGCCCGCTCAACGATTGCATGCGTTAAAGCGCGCTTTACAAAAAAGTAAACAGCGTCAACTGTTCCAGCATATGTTGCAATGCAACCCTTTGTTGTTTGTACTTGCGTTGCTGTCTTGTCTGTTATTGTCTCAGGTCTATTCTCAGTGGCCAATTTACGCGCAATACACCTTGCTGCTATGCGCGCCAGTGTTTATTTTTGTCTTGGGTTTTGTGCGCCCGTCTTATCGACAAATAACCTACGCTAATTTAGCAAAAGATCTTAACAGGCGCTTTTCAACTCTTGAAGAAAGCTGTGCATTGCTGTTCATGGTTGAAGATAACACTAGTAGCTTAGGTCTAACGCCCGAGCAATCGCTCACAAGTCTTCAGCGCTTGCAGTTCAATCGCAGCGCAAATGCGTTAGATAACTTAATCCATACCAAGGATGTTGACTTAGCGGCACGCTATCCACTTAAAGTGCCTATTTTCATCAATATAGCCACAGGATTAGTGTGTTTCATCTTATGGTATTTTGTTGCTGGTAACCCACAGTCTTGGATAGGACAAAGTGAACATGCCAGCCTCAACGGTCAAGCTAACAGCACCAGCGTTAAAGCAGACCGTTTGGCCAGCATAATAACCGCGCAACTGGATGTCACACCGCCTCCATATGCCCTTGGCATTAACGGATACACCACTCATCAGACACATGCTTTAGATGCGCAAGTACTTGCTGGTAGCCAAGCAACTTGGCGCATCGACTTATCTGCCCGTCAATCACAGTACAGCCTTAAATTTAGTGATAATGACAGCCTTGCGTTAACTCAAAATGCGGACGGCATTTTCACTGGGTCTAAGGTTATTCATCGTTCATCGGTTTACCAAGTCCTCGATGAAAAACAAAGGGTTGTAGCGGTACACACCTTAATGGTCACTGCAGATGAAGCTCCCAAAATAACCTTCATTGCGCCACAAGCCACGATCACTGAAATACCTAGCTATGCTGAGGGAACGAAGCCTGTGGTATACACCCAAGCCCTCATAAAGGATGATTTTGCGCTAGGTAAAGTAGAAATAATTGCCTCAGTTGCCAAAGGCTCAGGAGAGTCTGTTAAGTTTCGCGACAGCGTATTTACCTTCGATACCGTTCAAAGCATTGCAGGCGAGCAGGTGTATAACAAATCATGGGATTTAGTTGCCCTTGGAATGGCACCAGGAGATGAGCTGTATTTTAGTATCAGAGCATGGGATAACCGTCAGCCGGATCCTCAACTGAGCCGTTCTTCGAGCAAAATTGTGCGTTGGTTAGACGAAGACACCGAAACGGTGTTCAGTGAGGGCACCTTAGTCGACAACATGCCTGCTTATTTTAAAAGCCAGCGTCAGATTATCATAGATACCAAAGCACTGATTGCGAATGAAGCGATATTAAATGACCCCGAGTTTAAACAGACCTCTGGAGAACTGGGCATCGCTCAAGCCGATTTAAAACACAAATACGGCCAATTTGTAGGAGATGAAATAAGTGGCATAGTGCACACCATGGAAGGCGGAGCAAACACTGAGCAATTCGACCAAGACAACCATGAAGAACATGCTGATGACGAGAAAGAGGATGAACACAAGGAACACAGCGCACATTCAAAACCTGACGCAATGGATAAGTCAGGCTACCAAACGGCAATAGAACAGTTTGGTCACGCTCACGGCGAAACCGACGTAGCGATATTTAAAACCCAAGACACAATAGAACAAAACCCTCGGGTCATGATGAAGCGCGCCATTGGATATATGTGGCAAGCGGAAAGCCAATTGAGATTAAATCGTCCGCAAGATGCCCTTCCCCATGAAGAGCAAGCCTTGTTATGGTTAAATCGCGCTAAAAAAGCCGAGCGGATTTACGTGAAACGGCTTGGATTTGAGCCCCCGCCCGTGAGCGAGAAGCGTCGTTATCAAGGCAAGTTAGATGATATTGAAAATAACGTGCAACAGCATCCCACCGTTCAAAATGACAGCAACATACAAGCACTGCAACGCCTCATTGCGTTACTCAATGCTCCAATGCAATCGACCATGCCTTTTAATAACGACGAACTCGCAATACTGCAAGATGCAAACTCACGGTTACAGAACATGTTAGATGAGGATCCCAATGTCATTCGGATACTTGCTTTGCTAGCACAAATTGAAAGCGCCAAGCAACGCCACCCAACATCATGTGAATTGTGCGCCGAGCGTTTGCAAGCACAGTTGTGGCAGCTTTTACCACCAGCACAAAGTAGCCCTGCCCAACTGCGTCGCCCATATAGCAATACCCAACCTGCCATTAAACATTACGCGGAGTTTTTGCGCATCAAGGAACACCCATGAGCTGGCACGTCGCACAAATAGGCGCATATTCATTAACCACGCCGCAGAATATGTCGTTAGGGCAGTGCACGGTACTGGGCATACTGCTGCTAGGAGCATGGCTATTTAGCAATCTGTTGATTTATCGCCGTTTATTCAAACCTCGACGGTATATTTGCGCGCTTCTGTTAAGCCTCAATACCTTAGCCTTCATGGCTTTTTTAGGCACGGTATTAGATACCAGGTATTCCCATACTCACACCAAGCAAGCCATATTGGTTACATCAGGCGTAAGCCAAGAAAAACTCGCAGCCTTAGGCAGGGATAAATCCGGTTATAACACGGTATTCACGTTGGATAACAATATCGATTTGTCTGGCGCAACCTATTTAGCCTCGCCATCTCTGCTCGTTCATGCCATGCCTGATGTTGATACAATATCCGTGTTAGGGGATGGCTTAAGCTCTGAACAGTGGCGAACATTGCTCGCCACTCAAGCACATAGGGACGGTGTTTATACTAACAGTATCGCTGTCACGTTTAGCCCCAGCATTAAAAGTACCGGCTTGGTAGATATGCGCTGGAATAGACAAATCACCTTAGGTGAGCAGCTTGATATTACTGGGATCGTGCAAGCCCCAACTACAGTAGACAAGGCAAATAGTCACGACACGACTCAATATTTATTACAGCTACAAACGCCAAGCGGTTCAGTAGAACAAGAGGTGCATCTCGTCGCCGGACAATCATTCCATTTAAGTACACAACCCAAATCGGCTGGTCAATGGTTATATACATTGAAATTGCTAACGTTAAGCAGCCAACAGGTACTTGAGCAAAGTCAGTTAGCGGTATCCATTGAGCAGCCGCCTACGCTGCGTGTGGCGATTTGGCAATCTGCCCCATCTTTTGAAACCAAACACCTAAAAGACTGGGCTAGCAAAACAGGCAGTCAGATAAAAGTTGTTACGCAAATCAGTCAACAGGCCTATTTGCGCCAAACTATCAATCAAGCCCCCCTCGCAACAGGTTCAGTTGCTCCCAAGGGTAAACAATTTTTCAGCCCACAAGCCTTAAATGACAGCGACATTTTACTCATGGATGGGCGCGGATTAGTGCAGCTATCTGTTGATGAGCGAGACCGCTTGGGGGAAGCGGTCGAGTCTGGGATGGGCTTATTGGTTTTTGCTGATAACGATTTAGCCGATAGTAATTTGTTCAATGGTGCGCCGCAAAAAAAGAAACTGAATATGCCTAGGGTACAAGTAGATAAGCAAGCAGAAGATGAATTAGCGATTATCTACCCACAGAGGCCCGTAACGAAAAACGCTAAAGCCATGACCAGTCAATTGCTTGCGGTATCGCCCTTACGTTTTAGCAATGAGCAAGGCGATGTATTGCTTAACGCCCCTAACCAACGTCCTCTGGTCAAACGTATCCATCAGGGGTTAGGGCAAGTCGCCATGACCTTAATACCACGCAGCTATGTGTGGAAAATCAACGATAATCAACAAGCGTATGGGCGCTTATGGCATTATTTGTTTAAACAAATTGCCCGCAATACGCTGCACACGTACTGGCAACCAGAGAAACAAGACCAATTGACCTTGTTACATGCCCAGTTGAATGCCTGTTTAACCCTAGGCAATGATAAATTTACTGTGTCCCGCTACCAAGCATTTAGCCAGTACATGGATAACCAACTGCGCATAGAACAACCCTTGGTGTTGAATCAACAACCTGAGCAACCTATTTGGTGGTGCACACATTATTGGCCACAAACGTCTGGTTGGCACCGCCTTTATCTCGCTAACACGACTACCGCTAATCAAGCTGAAACATCGCTAAATAAACCTGCCGCCTCGCAATACCGGTACGTGTATTCCCCTGATACATGGCCTAGTTGGCAGCAATCAAATAAACACGCCGCCAGCAAAGAAATGGCTGCGTTAAGCCCTCAAAAAACGAGCAACATACACCAGGAAATTTTACATAAAGGATGGTTTTACGGTCTGCTTTTGTTAATGCTGACACTGTTGTGGTTGGCGCGCCGCTTGCTCTGAAATTGAGCAAGGGCGACAATATAACAGCGATTATTGACCGAATAGCTTATAACGCGAAATACGTTTTAATTCCCTCAAGAATACTGGCTGTCGCCACAGAGGCAAGGATTAATCCCATGACTCTACTGACAATATTTGCACCACCGTTGCCAATGATTTTGTGAATAGGCCCTGCCGTCATGAGCAGAATAAGCGTGATCAACAGCACTGATAGCATGATACCCGCCGTTGTTGCTTGCTCCTCTAAGGTATAACGGGCATTTTCCGTGAGCATAACCGCAGCAAGCATAGCTCCGGGGCTAGCAATGGACGGCACCGCCAATGGAAAAATAGCGGTTTCAGTAACCGACTTGGCCATGCGTAACTCGCTTTTAGCCTTGCCCTCACCAAATATCATGGTTAACGCAAAAAGAAATAATACGATCCCGCCAGCAATTTCAAAGGCAGAAAGTGGGATCCCCATAGCTGACAGTAAGTACTCACCGGCAACAATGAAAAACAACAAGATACCCGTTGCGGCAATAATGGCCTTATAAGCAATATGGCGTTTGGCTTTGGCATCAAAACCAGTGGTAGTCGCAATAAAAACAGGCACACTACCGATAGGGTCGATGACGGCAAAGAAGAAAATAAAAATCGGGATTAATTCGCTCATATGGCTCCTACGGAAGAAAAGTCATGGAGTAAGGGGATAAATATTACCCTAACAAAGTGATGTGTGTTACTAAAATAATAGGTGGGATTAATGCTCCTTATTAAAGATAATACCGAATAGCCAATATTAGTTGCCAATATACAAGAGACAAATATAACATAAACACGGCTATCTAATCGACATTAAAAATGTCACTTAATGTATCCAGAAGTCACGAAATGAGTAGAGTGCGTGATTAAAATACGAGATCGTCGGCAAAATGAAAAATGGATCTCACTGGCAAATCGCAGCAAACCTAGCATTTAAAATCGACGCCAAATCATCCGGGGTGAGCGCTATTTCTAGTCCTCTTTTACCAGCACTGACGTAAAATGTCTGTAGTTCCCGCGCGGAGGTATCTATGATTGTCATTAGACGTTTCTTTTGCCCTAGTGGACTCACGCCGCCAAGTACATAACCTGTCACTCGCTCCACTTCTGCTTTATCTGCCATCTGGGCTTTTTTTGCCCCCACTGCTTTGGCTAGCAATTTCATACTAAGCATGCGTTCGACAGGCAATATAGCGACGCATAACGTCTGGGTGTCTAACTTAACAACGAGTGTTTTAAACACCACATTGGCGGCTAAACTTAGTTTCTGAGCCGCTTCTAAACCAAATGATTCAGCTTGTGCATCATGTTCATATTGCAGCACTTGGTGAGCAATTTTACTTTTAAGCAATAAATTAATAGCCGGTGTCATTTTGCACCCTTCCTTGCACAGGAATTAACCCTGTCGCTGTTCACCCATGGCCAAAGCAGGCAGCTCGCCACTTAAACCAATGGCGTGGCGCACAATATTTTGCTTCGCCCTCGGTAATTGGTCCATTGCTGATAAGCCGATATCCCGAACGAATTTTTGCACCGGATTGGCCCCATCAAACAAGCGTTTAAACGACTCCATGGTGGCGATCATTTTTACCGCTTCCGTTTTACGCCAGCGCTCATAAGGGCGCAAATTTTTGCTTAAACCAATATCTTTACCCTGCTCTGATATTTTAATGACCTGCTCAGCCAATGCCACTGCGTCCATGATCCCAAGATTTGCCCCCTGACCTGCCAACGGGTGCACCGTATGGGCCGCATCACCCACCAAGGCAACACGATCCGTTACCCATTGCCTGGCGTAACGCATTTTAAGGGGAAAACTGTGACGCTCACTTACCACCTCACATATGCCTAATCGCATATCAAAGGTCGCCATTAATGCTTTAGCAAATGCGGCGTTATCTAACGCCAGTAATTGTTTCGCTATGGGCTCTTGTTGCGACCAAACGATTGAGCAATGGTGCTGATCCCAAAGGGGTAAAAACGCAAGTGGCCCATGAGCGGTAAAGACCTGACGAGCCGTGTTGTCGTGGGGTAAGCTTGTTTTGATCGTCGCGACAATCGAATGATGTTCGTAGTCCCAAAATGTCAGGGGTAAATTCGCTTTTTGTCGCACCATAGAATTGGCGCCATCGGCACCGACCACCAAACGAGCGGTGAGCATATTTTCGTCATCAAGGGTGAGAAAACTTTCTTGTTGACCAAATACCATCTTGCTCACTTTTTTCGGCGCAATAAGACTAATATGTTTGCTTTGCTGTGCTTTTAACCATAGAGCGCGGCGCAAATTTTGATTTTCAACCACGTGCCCCAAATATGGCTGTTGCACATCTTCATGGGAAAACCCGATATTTGCGAAGCTGTCTTGATCCCATACGGACATATGCTGATAAGCACACAAACGCTCTTGGTCAAGTAACGGCCACACACCCAGCTTTTCCATCACAGTTTGGGTGGCTAGCGTGAAAGTACTCACTCTCAATTGAGGCGCGGCGTCGAGGGACTGGTCACCAACTTGTGCATCAATTACGGCAACATTGAGCTCACTTGTGGCTAAAGTAAGTGCCACCGTTAGACCAACGACACCTCCTCCGATGACGACCACATCATAACTTTGCATCAATTACGTTCCTATTTAAGGTTAGGTTTCATTGTTGAATTTATTTTTCGGGTTGGCCTTTTGCCATAAGCGCTTCGATATGTGCCATGTCTTTAGGAACATCTTGCGTTAACACTTCATGCCCCTGTGCTGTCACTAACAGGTTATCCTCTATTCGAATACCGATACCTCGCCAACGCGACGCAACAGGGGCGTCTGCAGCAATATAAATACCTGGCTCTACGGTTAACACCATCCCCGGTTCGAAGGGTCGGTCATTGCCGTCAATTTTATAATTTCCCACATCGTGCACATCAAGTCCTAACCAATGACTCAAGCCATGCATAAAAAAGGCTTTGTAGTGTTGCTGCTCAACATTTTCAGCCAAAGTGCCTTGCAACAAGCCTAACGTAAGCAAACCTCGGGTTATCACCTCGATGGCCACTTGCGTCGCCTGACCGACTGTGTTGCCTGGTTTAATACAAGCAAATGCAGCCAACTGGGCGTCTAAAACCAGTTGATACAATTGAGCTTGCTCCAATGAAAATTGACCGGATACCGGAAAGGTACGAGTAATATCTGCCGCGTAGCCTTGTAGTTCACACCCAGCATCAATCAGTACCAGCTGGCCAGCTTTTAGTTCGGCGCTATTTTCGGTGTAATGCAAAATACAGGCATTGTCGCCGCTACCGACAATGGTGCTATAGGCTGGGTGTTTGGCACCTTGCATAGCAAATTCGTGATGCAATACAGCTTCTAATTGATATTCGAATCGTCCGTGCTGGGCAAACTGCATGGCTTTAATGTGCGCTTGGGCACTTATTTTTGCAGCCTGGCGCATTATGTCTATTTCAAAGGCCGATTTAAACAATCGCATTTCGTCCAGTAATATTCGACTGTCAAGGATACTACTAGGTGCAGTTTGGCTCTGCTTCGGAGCCCCGCGCAACTGGGCTAAGCAATCCAGTAGTAATGCTTCCGTTTCAGGGTGATCACCTGATGCAAAATAAAGCTGATCGTGTCCATCGACTAGCTCAAGCACTCGGTCTTCAAATTCATCGCTGTCAAAGGCAAGGTCAACACCATATGCACGTTTTGCCTCACGCGGACCGATGCGTCTGCCCTGCCACATTTCAATATTGGGATCTTTCCCTTGGCAAAACAGCACGCATAATCCTTGCGGATAGGCTGGCGCATTCGACAAAATTAACCAGGCATCGGGTTCAGGAAAACCACACAGATAATGAAAATAACTGTCTTGACGGAAGGCAAATTCAGTGTCGCGGCTGCGTGTGTGTAGTGACGCGCTTGGCACAACACATATGCTGTTGCTGTGCATATTGCTAAGCAGCTGTTGACGCCGCTCGATAAAAGCACTGTTTTCAAATTCTATCATGGGAATAGTGACTTAATGGACTGTCTTAGGTTGACTTTGCTGCTCTTCAGGCGATTTACCCAACTCGTTGAAACACAACATAGCACTGACTCTCACGTACTCGACCACCTCGAATAACGCCTGTTCGAATTCTTCGCCTTCAGCCATCTCTTCATCCATACGGGCAATTTCAGCAAAATCTTCAAGAGCCTCTTTGACATCTGCTGAGCATTGGGTCAGGTCGTCCTGATGCAAACCAAAACCAAGCATAAAACCTTGAACCCATTCCAACAACGCTTGACCCCGTTCATTAATTGGCGCGGCATCATCCGGCAAACATAAAACCAACGCAAAATCAGTTTCGACTAATTGTTGACAGGTTTCGTTGTATAATTCGGTTAATTGCAGCTCAATCTCTTTGACTAATGGCTCACCTTGATTCACAAAGTCTGCGATTGCTTCAATCCAGTCCTGTGATTCAAGTGGCATACCACCACCTAGCATCCCGCAAAAGACACCTTGAATTTCTGCTGCACTGGCTAAGATATTTTCGCGCTGAAGCGCTGCGGATATCAGTTCGTAGTTCTGTTGTTGTGTATTCAAAGCATTGCCCCATATTGTTAATGAGTCAATTCTAACACTATGGTCAGATCAGGTCATGCCCAGCTCATGAGTAATTCACCGATAAGTGAAATGAGATTGGAAAGTTAACCCAAGAACATACTATAATGGCGCCGAATTCGCGGTTTTAATTACCTTAGATGTAAAAGCAAACGGTTTTCGTACAAAACATGTTCAACAATGACCATGTACTATGTTTCCTGGAATGTTTGCCAGTTCAGTAATGTCCCTGGCCGATGCTTTTTACCTAGGAAGTTGATTCCATCGCTATTGTGCAAGCTCGGCTCGTATCGAGACGCCTACGGCAATGATGATACTTCCGCCCTGAACTTTCGGTTCACGGGCGTACACCGAACAGCGGCATTTCGGGAGACACCTTTCATTTTACGAACTCGATAAGATATATTATTTTGTCGCCTTGCTGCATGATGACTTCACGGATGAAAAAGATGCACTTCAATCACGTTTACAAATGGCTAATATGAATCAAGAAACAATAATACGCCAACGCGGCGCCGTTATCGTAGATGCTCTTAATGGCGTGGTAAAATGGAAATACGATGATTTTAACCGTTCACTATTAGCTGAGTTTTCGGTAGATAAAGCCCCTCTAGTTAACGACATTATACTTCAGAATTTTCCGATTGAATGGCACATCAATAACATTAAGCAAGCCCCAGAGCTGATGAAACACTTGGCCGGTAAATATGCCCGTTTAAGCAAAAAACAGAAACTTTATTACGCTCAACAAGAAGACAGACCCGAAGTCATGCTTGCTTGGTGGCCTTGGGGACATGGGGCAACAGTATCAATTAGGCTATTCATGGTCAGCCAAGAACCATTTGTTTCAACAAAACCCTTCCTGAAACGAATTTTCTCCTTTCTAAAGTAAAAAAGACGGTTTTTTTAATACTTATTTGCGACATATAAGCAAATACTCGGTTAGAATAACGCCAAAATGATATTAACTTTCGGAATTATTCTCTATGGCCGTTATTAACTTTGGTTCTATTAATGTGGACCATGTTTATCAGGTTGAGCACTTCGTACATCCTGGTGAAACGTTAGCCTCAACGCATTATCAATGTTTACTTGGTGGCAAAGGAGCGAACCAATCAATCGCGCTTGCTAAGGCTGGCGCAGATGTACGGCACGTTGGTCGCATCAATGAGTCTGATGCCAACTTCAAACAAATCATGATCAAGCACAACATCAATTGTAAATTTGTCGCCTGTACCGAAAGCCCATCTGGCCATGCTATTATTCAAGTCACTCCTTCCGGCGAAAATGCCATTGTATTGTTCGGTGGTGCCAACCATGAAATCACCGCAAAGGATGTGATGGCTGCGCTTGACGACGTTAAGTCCAATGACTGGGTGTTAACCCAAAATGAAACCAGCGCCATTGATGAAGTGCTAAAACAAGCTAAAGAAAAAGGCTTAAAAGTAGCATTCAACCCAGCTCCTATGACCGAATCGGTTAAACAATTACCGGTAGACTGTATCGACTTATTGATTGTCAATGAAGTTGAAGCCCAAGAAATTTCTGGCCACAGCGATATTGATAGCATGGAACAGTACTTCCGTACTCACTGGTCACATAGCGAAATAATTATCACCTTAGGTAAAGCTGGGGTGTGTATGCTGAAAAAAGATCGCAGAATTGAAGTTGACGCCTTTGTCGTTGACGCAGTCGATACGACTGCCGCAGGGGATACCTTTATCGGTTTCTTTTTGTCGGCATATAGTCAACATACAGATGCAAAATCAGCACTTACTCGTGCCTGTGCGGCATCAGCGCTTGCTGTCACCCAAGTGGGGGCCGCCCAATCTATTCCAGATGAAGAGCAAGTAAACCGTTTTCTTGCTAAACATCACAGTTAACCTACATTTCACGAGGATCTTATGAGTCATAAAATAATTCTTGATACCGATCCGGGTATCGACGATGCCATGGCGATTTTTTTCGCATTTCAATCTCCAGACATTGAGGTACTCGGTCTTACCACCGTTTATGGCAACGTTCCCGTTGAAATGGCGGCGCAAAACGCGCTGACCCTGTGCGAAATAGCAGGTAAAGATATACCGGTATGCAAAGGTGTAGGCATGCCTTGGGTAGGCCCTCAGTCTAAGTATGCTCACTTCGTACACGGTGATGATGGTTTTGGTAATATCTACCCTGAACCCTCAAAGCGTGAACTTGATCCTCGTAGCTCAGCTCAATTTATTATTGATATGGCACGCCAGCACCCTGGCGAGATTACAGTAGTAGCTATTGGTCCTCTGGGTAACCTTGCCCTTGCCCTGCGCCTTGAACCTGAATTGCCTAAGTTATTAAAAGGTGTGTCTATCATGGGCGGCGCGGCATTTGTACCTGGCAATGTCACTCCCGTGGCGGAAGCCAATATCTGGAACGATGCGTTTGCAGCTGAAATCGTGTTTGCTGCCGATTGGAACTTGACCATGTTTGGTTTAGACGTAACGAACTCATTGCCTTTCCAACCTGTGTTTTTGGAAACCTTGCGTGCCAATAACGCTAAATTAGGCGGTTTCGTCCACGATGCGGCGCAGTTTTACATGGATTTTTATTCACAAAATCGTGAAGACCGCGTGTGCTTTTTCCACGATGCCATGCCGATTGCGCACCTTGTTGACCCAACTTTATTTGAAATTACCCGTGGCCATGCGCGTGTATCAACAGATCCGTTGAACATTGGTCAAACAACCATAGCGCCAAAAAACACCACGGCGAGTCCTCACTGGCTTGAAGCGCAACAGATTGATGTAGCGGTTAAAGTTGACAAAGAAAGACTTACCCAGTTATACCTCGATACCTACTAAATCTATGTAGATATACCGACACCCTGTTTCTTTTGAAGCCACGGTGTCGGTAACATTTATTGAATGCTAATAGCTCCTGGGACTCCAGATGAAACAGCACGCTTACTTGCTTTATCCAAATACCACATCCTGAATACAGGAAGTGAAAAAGTCTTCGACGATCTGACTGCCCTAGCCCCGGAAATTTAACAAACACCCATAGCGCTCTTCAGCCTAGTAGATGAAAGGCGAAGATACCCGTGATCGAAGATAATGTAATTAATCGGGAAGTCAGACTCACCATGTTTGAATCCTTGTCCCTTGATATTGCTATTGCAGCGACTGGAGAAGAAGCGTTGCAGTGCAGCGCGCAGACACAAAATGACATTATTTTCATGGGCATCCATTTACCCGGTATAGATGGACTTGAAACCAGTCAATACATTAAACAATACGCGCCCAATTTACCGATTATTGGCTTCTTTGTGGATACCTTTGAACTGGAATTGTTTCTTAATCCGCCCAGCGAAGGCCACACACTAGATGATTATCTGACTAAACCGGTGGATAATCATAAAATCATCAATGTGTTCAATCGATATTTTTGTGCGTTAAATTAAGGGCTAAGTAGTTAATCAATATGCTTCCAACTGAATCAAGATCGACACTACGCAAATATTTTCGCCAACAACGCAATGCACTTAGCAACGCACAACAGCAACTTGCCAGCGTACAACTACTTAAGCAATGCAAGAGCCTTGGCATATATCAACAAGCAAAAACAATCGCTTGTTACCTAGCCCAGGACGGTGAATTATCACTGACTCCATTAATTGAAGATGCATGGCATCGAGGCAAAGACGTATGCTTACCAGTGCTTCACCCATTTGCAAAGGGTTACCTGCTATTCGTGCGCTACCATCCTAACAGCACGCTGCAAGCTAATCGCTTTGGCATTCCTGAACCTGTTATTAACTTACCTGACATAATACCACTGGAGGAAGTTAATTTGATTTTTGCGCCGTTAGTGGCATTTGATGAGCAGAGTCGGCGTTTGGGTATGGGGGGCGGATTTTACGACCGCACGTTAGCACCTGTACTAAAAAACGCACTGGAAACACATATTTGCGGTGTTGCCCATGATTGCCAGAAGGTGGAAACCGGTTTAAAAAGTGATCGCTGGGATATTCCCATGCAACAGATTATTACCCCATCAAAAATCTACCGTGCTTCATAGAGCCGGAGATAAATTATATTTACAGCGTATATTTTGTTAACGCCTTGGGTATACTTTAACCATTACAGACTCATAGAAGAATACAATGAATCAAGACGATAAAAAGAAAGCCGTTGCTCAGGCTGCCATACGATATGTTGAAAAAGGTTCAATAATCGGTGTAGGCACGGGTTCTACCGTTAATTACTTTATAGAAGCACTTGCACCATTAAAAAATGACATAGTCGGCGCAGTGTCCAGCTCAGACGCGTCAACTGAGCGTTTAAAGGCGTTAGGTATAGAGATATTTGATTTGAACTCTGTGGATCAGTTATCTGTGTATGTTGATGGCGCAGATGAGATCACAGAGCACCGCCATATGATAAAAGGTGGTGGCGCTGCGCTGACCCGCGAAAAAATTGTAGCCGCGGTAGCCCAAAAGTTCGTGTGCATCATAGATGACACGAAAAACGTCGGGGTACTCGGTGCATTTCCGTTGCCCGTTGAAGTCATCCCTATGGCACGCTCTTATGTGGCAAGGGAAATTGTCAAGTTGGGCGGCGATCCGGTATATCGACAAGGCGTGGTCACCGACAATGGCAATGTGATCTTAGATGTACATAATCTAACAATACTCAATCCAGTAGAGTTGGAGCGTCAGTTGAATAATATTGTTGGGGTTGTCACCAATGGCTTGTTTGCTATGCGTGGCGCTGATGTTGTATTAACAGGCAGTGAAAATGGCGTTGAAGTGAACGAATAAATAACGTCATAATGCCCCAAAAAACCCAGTAAAACCGCCTATTCAGGCGGTTTTACTGGGTTTTATACTGCATATTCATTTGGACACAAAATCGTCATAAAGCAATGTCAGACTGATTAACTGCTCTCCTACCCAGTGATGCTTTTGTGTTAATGCATTTGGATTCATTAACCCCCTTGCTGGTCATTACCAACGTCTGTGTGATGGGAATGTTGTTACTTGTGGGCCGTCAAATCCATTACACTCAAAAGTTGTTCGGCCTGAACAACAAAAATAAATCCCTACTGCGCTTAATCAACAGATGGAAGCTCATTCCTCATCCTATTATGCCAACGCAATCCCCCTACTCACCCGGTACCAGCAACAATTTATGCAATTAGGCCATGCTGATCGCCATATCGGGTTAAATCACGAGAGTGAACTACAAGGCCGTTTCGCTATCAAGGGCATCTAGTTGGACAAAATGTATTGGCCCTGGAGCTCCGACTGCAAATTAACGGGGCACAACGCTGCGTGGAAATGACCAGTGTCTTGATAATGCTAAGCAATTCTGATTGTGTTATTGGTGCGTAGTTTTCTGACGCTGCAATGCGCCTTCAGCGACTTCGTGATGTTCTTTTATCGCTGTAAGCGGGAATATCAACATATGGATAAAATAAGCCGTTTAAAACATCTTAAATTTGGCGATTAGGCACAAAGACTAAATACATCGCTATAAATAAGTAAATAACAATTTTTAATTTTACCTACTGAGTGCTTTAAAACGAAAAATCGGCTTGTAGTTTTTCAACTATCGCTACATTTGCCGCAGGGAATTCGTACTCGTTTAACTGAGCGATATCAACCCAACGACTCGTTTGCCCTTCTTGGTGCTGTGGCTCACCGGAAAAATCTGTCACCAACTGAATATGTAAACGCACGTGTTTATCGCCATAATCATGCTCTATAAGCATATAGGTATGCTGCGCAGTGACTCGTATACCAATTTCTTCTTGTAGCTCTCTGGACAGTGCTTGCTCAACAGATTCACCGGTCTCATGCTTGCCTCCGGGGAATTCCCATTTTCCACCCTGGTGCAACTGGTCTGCCCGTTTACTGATATAAATCAGCTGTTCACGTTTTATCACACCTACTGCTACATCAACGACTTTCACTGTATTTCCTCAGTTATTAGGCAAAAAAAACGGGCCAATTCGATTAGGAACAGCCCGTTGTTATGTCACATTGTTATGTGCTAACTAGAGTAGCCTAGCTCAATTTACCGTGACACTGTTTATACTTTTGACCTGAACCACATGGACAGGGATCATTTCGACCCACCTTAGGTCCATCACGCAAAGTGTTACTTGGCCGTGCTGGCGGCGCAACCTGTTCGGGGGCTGGTTCTGGAGCTTGCGTAGCGCTGGCAGATTCATGCTCATACTGTTTAGGTTGCTCACCTGCTTGACGGCGCTTTTCTTCAACCGCCTCAACATCAGACTCCGCCTTAACCTGTACTTTACTGAGCACCGTGACTACTTCCACCTTCAGTGCTTCAAGCATCTCCGTAAACAGTTCGAACGACTCACGCTTATATTCTTGTTTTGGATTTTTCTGCGCATAACCACGTAAATGGATACCTTGGCGCAAATGATCCATTGCTGCCAAATGCTCTTTCCAATGGCTGTCCAGATTTTGCAGCATCACGGCTTTTTCAAACTGGCGTAACACGTCAGGGCCAACTATCTCTTCTTTGGCTTTATAACCATTGGTCACTTCTTCTAAAATGCGTTCGCGGATTTTTTCTTCGTAAAGTTTATCGTCTTCATCAATCCATTTTTGTAACGGAATATCTAACAAAAACTCACTCTTAAAGTGCTCCTCAAGGCCGCTCACACTCCACATTTCACTCAGTGACTGTGGTGGAATGTACTGATCAATAATGCTGTTAACCACATCAACACGAATAACTTCGATGGTTGAATAAATGTCACCTTCGTCGAGTAACTCATTACGTTGCTCATAAATGACTTTACGTTGGTCGTTAGCCACATCATCAAACTCGAGCAACTGCTTACGCATATCGAAGTTACGGCCTTCAACTTTGCGTTGAGCGTTTTCAATGGCACGGGTCACCCAAGGGTGCTCGATAGCTTCGCCACGTTCCATACCTAGGCGCTTCATCATGTTGCCCATTTTCTCGGAGGCAAAGATACGCATTAAGGCATCATCTAACGATAAGTAGAAACGTGAAGACCCAGCATCACCTTGACGGCCAGAACGACCACGTAATTGATTATCGATACGGCGAGATTCATGACGCTCTGTGCCTATGATATGTAAGCCACCAGATTCAAGCACGGCATCGTGATCTTTTTGCCATTGCTCTTTTATTTTTTCAACTGTGCCAGGTTTAGGATCATTGATATCTTCAACCGCAACTTGCCAATTTCCGCCAAGTACAATATCGGTACCACGACCAGCCATGTTAGTTGCAATCGTAACGGCGCCGGGTTTACCCGCTTGAGCAACAATATCTGCTTCTTGTTCATGAAACTTAGCGTTAAGGACTTTATGCGGAATTTTCGCTTTTTTGAGGATCCCTGAAATCAACTCAGAGTTTTCAATTGAAACGGTACCCACAAGCGTAGGCTGACCACGTTTCACACAGTCTTTGATATCTTCAACGATCGCTTCATATTTTTCTTGCGCCGTCAGGTAAATCAAGTCTGCTTTATCTTTACGAATCATAGGTTTGTTAGTAGGAATAACAACTGTATCCAAGCCATAAATACTTTGAAATTCAAATGCTTCGGTATCGGCTGTCCCTGTCATACCAGCTAGTTTGTCATACAAACGGAAATAATTTTGGAAGGTGATTGAGGCGAGAGTTTGGTTCTCGTTCTGAATATTCACTTCTTCTTTAGCTTCGACTGCTTGGTGTAAACCTTCAGACCAACGGCGCCCTTCCATTGTGCGCCCCGTATGCTCATCAACGATGACTACATCATCGCCTTTAACGATGTAATCTACATCCCGACTGAATAACTTATGGGCGCGTAGCGCGGCATTAACGTGGTGCAGTAATGAAATATTTGCCGCGGCGAAAAGAGATTCGTCTTCACTTAAAATACCGCTGGCTTTAAGAATTTCTTCAACATGTATCTGACCTTTTTCGGTCAAATGAACCTGCTTGCCCTTTTCGTCAATGGTGTAATCACCATCACCATTTTTACCTTCCTCATCCTCTTTATCTTGTAGCTCTAGCTGAGGGATGATGGTATTGATTTTGCGATATAGCTCAGAACTGTCTTCTGCTTGCCCAGAAATAATCAGCGGTGTTCTCGCTTCATCGATTAGGATTGAATCCACCTCATCGATAATGGCGTAGTGAAGCTCACGTTGAACACGGTCACTTGGACTAAATGCCATGTTGTCACGCAAATAATCGAAGCCAAACTCATTGTTAGTGCCGTAGGTAATATCCGCTGCATAAGCCTCTTTTTTCTGAGCGTGGTTCATGCCAGGAATGTTACAACCAACACTTAACCCTAAAAACTCAAACAAAGGACGACTACCTTCAGCATCACGACTCGCCAAGTAATCATTGACGGTAATAACGTGTACACCTTTTCCACTGAGGGCGTTTAAATAAGCAGGTAAGGTCGATGTAAGTGTTTTACCTTCACCGGTACGCATTTCTGCAATTTGGCCGGTATGCAGCACTTGCCCACCGAGCATTTGCACATCGAAGTGGCGCATGGAAAAGACACGTTTACTTGCTTCGCGTACTACTGCAAAGGCTTCAGGCAATAAATTATCAGTGTCTTCGCCCTCTTGCAATCGCCCTTGAAACTCACCCGTTTTAGCTTTGAGCTGCTCATCACTAAGCGCTTCATACTCAGCTTCTAACTGGTTCACTTGCTCAGTAGTTTTATTTAGTTTTTTTAAAGTTCGGTCATTACGGCTACCAAAAACCTTGGTCAGAATACTCGAAAACATGGATTTACAGCTTCCAATCTAATAAATGAATGACCTTACAGCCGATGATGGCGTAAAAATCATGACTAAAATAAAACAAACGGCTCCTATGAGTCGATTGCCAATAATTAACGAAAACGTCTCGTTGGGCGACATCAAACAGACTGCCCCAGCGTTAGCTAGTTATCAAACAGCTAATCGCGATATACAAAAGGCAACGGATCTTGCGGCTGCCCCTTACTGATGACTTCGTAATGTACATGAGCGCCAGTGGAACGGCCAGTATTACCCATTAATGCAATCGCTTGCCCTTTGGTTACTACGTCGCCGATTTTCACATTAAGCCCTTTATTATGCCCGTAACGTGTGACTAGACCATTACCGTGGTCAATTTCGACTAGTTCACCATAACCATAGCGTGTTGCTGCCCAAGTCACTATGCCAGCACCTGTGGCTAATACGGGTTCGCCTTCTGCACCAGCAAAATCTAACCCTTTGTGCATAGTCGGTTTACCGGTAAAAGGGTCCGTTCGAATGCCATAGTAGGATGATAACCAACCTGCCTCTATGGGTCGACCCGCTAACGCACTTTCTTCAGTTATATGGTGACTCATTAGAATAGATTCAAGCGCACCAAGTTGTTGCTCTTTATCCGCTAATTCGTCGAGCATGATTTCGATACGCGACACAACATTATATTGCGCAACATCCACGGTGGACTCAGGGACGACTTCAGCCTGGTCGCCGCTAACAGAAAAACTGAATTCATCAGGATTTAATTGTGCTTTTTCTACCAGCCTTGCCCCCAAAGCATTTACTTTGACCAAACGGCTTTCCGCTTCGGCTAATTTTTGCAGCACAGTGGTAAGTTGTTGTTCCGTCGTGGTTTTTAAACTATCGAGCTGGGCTTGCTGCTGATGTAAACCTGATTGCGCCAACGCTAAACGAGCAAGGTTTTCGTTAGGTGAATCTGTTGAGCGACTGGATATGAGAAACAGCCCACAGATAATAATAAAACACGTTAATATCTGGCGCTTGGTTGGCCGATATACTAAACGTGATTTCTTACTGCGGTACAGTAGTGTCAAACTCATTATTGAACAATATCCCGAAAAATTGGATGCTTTGCATCTCTTAGGAGGTGCATATTAACAAAGGCCTGCGGATAAACAAAATCAATTCGTTTAAACAAAAAATGCCGCGTTAAGCGGCATTTTGTTAATCATTCAATTCAGTTCGCCAAAATAGGTGAAGCAAATCTAATGGGTAGCTCTTCACTATTATCATAACTAACGAATTCCCAACACGCTTGATTCTGTAACAAGGCATTGAGTAACTTATTGTTTAGGCCATGGCCGGTCTTATATGCCACTAACTCACCAATAATACTGTGACCGCCTAAGTACAAGTCACCGATGGCATCCAAAATTTTGTGCTTGAGGAATTCATCACTGTAACGCAACCCTTCAGGGTTAAGCACACGATATTCGTCTAACGCAACGGCGTTAGCCATGCTGCCACCTAACGCTAAGTTATTGGCATTCATATACTCTAAATCTTTGAGGAAACCAAACGTCCGCGCACGACTGACTTCATCAACATAAGAAGATGAATCAAAATCCAATACCATGTGCTGGCGAGTTTGACTGATCGCAGGGTGATCGAAATCGATGCGAAAATCGACTCTAAAACCATCATGTGGTCTCAACTCAGCCCATTTGTCACCGTCTGATACCTTGATCGACTTTTTGATCTTAATAAATTGCTTAGGCGCGTTTAGCTCTTCAATACCAACAGATTGCAATAAGAAGATGAACGGGCTAGCGCTACCGTCCATGATCGGCAATTCGTCACTATCGACCTCAACAATAATATTGTCGATCCCTAAGCCAGCTAAAGCTGAAGCCAAGTGCTCAACGGTGGAAATAGACACACCGTCAGCGTTGGTTATACACGTACACAACATCGTGTCGCCAACAGCTTCGGCGCGAGCAGGAATGTCGGCATGAGGCTCAAGGTCAACGCGGCGAAATACAATACCTGTATTCGCCGGCGCAGGCCGGAGAGTCATAGTGACCTTGTCACCTTTGTGCAGACCAATCCCTGTCTCTTGAACAGATTGTTTAATGGTACGTTGTTTAATCATTTTATTTCTTGGCTCTAGTTAACCTAATAAAAAAGCGGCACGTATTATATAAATTAATGCGTCTATTGTCAAAATAGTGTCATATTCACCTTTTCAATCGTCGCAAACAGCAAATTTTGCTGCACAACATTAAGTGCTAAGACAATACATAAACCTATAAATTCAATGACCGGTTTTTAATCAGCTTGCTTGCGTAAAAACGCAGGAATATCTAAATATTCAAGATCATTGCCTGAGTCAGAGCGCTCTTCACTTGCGATAGAGCGGCTGCTTTCAGTGGTGACACTGGTTTGCATATTGTCGGTACCGTTAGCTTGAACACGCACTTCTTGTTGTTCACTGGCTACACGAGCTGAACTGCGATTCGATACTAAAGAAATATCAGGTTTACGCTCGGCGCCAATACCTGTGGCAACAACGGTCACGCGTAGTTCGTCAGTCATATCCATATCGATTACCGTACCCACAACGACCGTGGCATTTTCAGACGCAAACGCTTTAACCGCATTACCCACAATTTCAAACTCATCAATAGAGAAATCAGGACCAGCAGTAATATTGACCAAAATACCTCGTGCGCCAGACAAGTCGATGTCTTCTAATAACGGACATGCAATTGCACCTTCTGATGCTTCCTCAGCACGATCTTCACCTGATGCAGTGCCGTGTCCCATCATCGCGGTACCCATTTCTGACATAACGGTTCTTACATCGGCGAAATCCACGTTAATAAGCCCAGGGCGCGTAATCAGCTCAGCAATACCTTGTACTGCACCACTCAAGATGTCGTTAGCGGCACTAAAAGCTTGAAGCAAGGGCGTGCCTTTGCCCATTACTTTCAATAACTTTTCATTAGGAATGGTAATGAGTGAATCAACATATTTTGATAATTCTTCAATACCTTGCTCGGCAAAGTCGGTACGCTTACGTCCTTCAAAAGGGAAGGGTTTCGTCACAACGGCGACGGTTAAAATACCCAACTCTTTGGCTATTTTAGCCACTTCAGGAGCAGCACCAGTACCTGTGCCACCACCCATACCCGCTGTGATAAACACCATATCTGCGCCTTCAAGAGCCTGGCGAATGGTTTCGCGGTCTTCTTCTGCAGCCTGACGACCCACATTCGGGTTAGCCCCCGCACCTAAGCCTTTGGTTACACCTGAACCAATTTGCAACGTTACGTTAGCAGCAGAGCTACGCAATACTTGTGCATCAGTGTTGATCGCGATGAATTCAACGCCCTCAATGCACTGTGCAACCATGTGTTCGATAGCGTTGCCGCCACCACCACCGACACCAATAACTTTAATGACGGCTTCTTCACTGTGACTATCCATTAATTCAAACATATTTACTCTCCGGTTTTTGCGCTAAGACATGCCAGCAAAATAGCTAGCGGCCTATAGTTTTTTAAAGTTAATTTAACAGCAGGTTTAAAACTCACCCTTAAACCAACTTTGAATTCGTTCCCAAACGCCTTCCGACGTTTTGCTTTTAGCTGCGGTTTTAGCCGCAACGTGTTCTTTTCCGTATTGCAATAACCCTATCGCCGTTGCGAAGGTCGGGTCTTCAACGTATTCCGACAAACCTTTAATGAATAAAGGTTCACCAACACGCACAGGCATCTGAAAAATTTCCTCGGCGAACTCAACCGCCCCTTCCATTTTGGCCGTACCACCTGTTAACACGATACCCGCAGCAATTTGCTCTTCAAAACCACTGTTGCGTATTTCTTTTTGTACCAATTCGAACAACTCTTGATATCTTGGTTCAATGACTTCCGCCAAAGTGTGACGAGACATCGCTCTAGATGGTCTGCCACCCACACTGTGCACTTCGATGTTTTCTTCCATGCTAACCATGTCTTTTAAGGCGCAGGCATAGTTGATCTTAATATCTTCTGCGTGACTGATTGGCGTACGAAATATCTTGGCAATGTCGCTAGTAATTTGATTCCCAGCAGCCGGTACCACTGCGGTATGACGAATTGCCCCATCTGTGTAGATAACAATATCAATGGTGCCGCCGCCTATATCGACTACGCACACACCAAGCTCTTTTTCGTCATCGGTTAATACCGCATAACTAGATGCTAAGGATGAGAAGATCAACTGGTCGGTGGTTAAGTCACAACGCTCCACACACTTGACCAAATTTTTAGCCATATCATCAGCACAGGTAATAATATGTGCCTGTGCTTCCATGCGCACCCCAGACATACCTATGGGGTTTTTTATACCTTCTTGCACATCAATGGTAAATTCTTGAGGTAGCACGTGCAGTAACCTACGCTCAGCCGCAATAGGTACTGAGCGGGCAGCATGGATCACGTTATCAACGTCTTCTTGGGTCACTTCTTTGTTATTGATAGGTACCATGCCACTTTCGTTCTGGCATTGAACATGACGCCCGGAAATTGACATGAACACCGAGGATACACGGCAGTCGGCCATCAACTCCATTTCACTCATTGCACGCTGAACTGACTGAACAACCATATTCAGATCATTTACACCGCCTTTGTCCATCCCTTTCGATGGGTGACTTCCGACACCAATAACGCTGATCCCACCATCGTCGAGTAACTCGCCGACTACGGCTTTTACCATGCTGGTACCAATGTCTAAGCCTACAATTAGCTTTCTATCTGTAATTTTAGACATATTGTGCTGCTCTCACTTTCATTAGCTCTCTTGTGAAGGTTGCTCAGGGGATTTCCATCCCACTGCCAAACCTGTGTCATAGCGTAAATCAACATAATCTACGGCTTTATCATTCTTTTTAAGCAACGGATACAAATCGATAAAACGCTGTAACCGGTCAATATATTCAGTTCGCCCCAAATTAAGGCTGATGCCATTTAGCAGTTTTACATGCCATGCAAAACGTTCGCTTAAAAACAGTTCGTCAATGCCCATTCCTGCACTAGCGAGCAACGATTGCATTGTATTGTACCCATCAAGCGCAGTGTGCTCACTGCCTCCAGGACCAAATAAATCAGGTAAATCCGGGGCTGCTTTTCCTTTGCCTACAGCACCTTCAAACGCATCACCATACTGATTTAAAATCAAATCGTCGTTCCAACGGGCCGCCGGCGTTTGCTCTAATACATAAATTTTCAAGCTGTTCGGCCAACGCTTACGAATTGATGCCCGATAAACCCACGGCAAACGCTCAATATCTTGATGCGCCTGCTCCACATCCAGTTCAAAAAAACTGCCGGGCTGGGTACGGCGGATCAAACTTTCTATCTGTTTTTGATCAACAAAACGCAAATCTCCTGATAAAGCGATATCACGAACAGGTGATTTTTGCTCATCTTCGGCCCATTGTTTAATTGCCCATGCACCGTAAACAATCCCAGCTAACAACAACAATAAAAACACCATTCCGCTGATAAATCGGACATTAGGTTGCTCAGTTGAGGTGCTTGCTTTCGTGCTCATTAATATCAGTCCGCCGTCGCCAAAACCGCCAGTGACAATTCAGCAAAACTCAGGCCCGCTTGCTTCGCAGCCAAAGGCACTAAGCTCTTTTGCGTCATACCAGGTACGGTATTCGCTTCAAGTAAATAAAATTTACCCTGCATGTCCTGCATAAAATCAATTCGTCCCCAACCTGAGCCTGACACCGCATCGAATGCGTCTATGGCCAACTTAGCCAGCGTACTTTCTTGCTCTTGTGACAATCCACTGGGGCAGAAATATTCAGTACTATTCGACTGATATTTTGCCTCGTAATCGTAAAAATCTCGTGGAGTAGACATACTGATCGAAGGTAACGCCGCATTATTAAGTAGACTAACGGTATACTCTGAACCTTGAATGAATTGTTCCAACAACACTTTATCGTCATATTCAAATGCATGTTGGACCGCAGCGGCAAGTTGTTGCGCGTTTGAGACCTTGGCCATACCAATGCTCGAGCCTTCTTGTGCAGGCTTGACCATAACCAGATTACCTAAACGCGCCATTATAGCGTCGCAGGTAGTCCCATCAAAGTCCCTTTTATCAGCAATTTCATAATTGGCCGTGGGCATACCCAAACTTTGCCAAATCTGTTTGCTACGAATTTTGTCCATGCATAGTGCAGACCCCAGTACCCCAGTGCCTGTATACGGAATATTCAACTGCTGCAGTGCACCTTGCAACGAACCATCTTCCCCACCGCGTCCATGTAACATGATTAAAACCCGGCTGAATTCTTGCTCGACCAATTCGTGTAAGTTGCGCTCAGCAGGATCAAATCCGTGGGCATTAACGCCGACACTTAGCAAAGCATCAAGCACTGCTTGGCCTGAACGTAACGACACTTCACGCTCAGCTGAGCGTCCACCGAACATCACGGCGACTTTGCCGTACTGTTGTATTGTTGAACTTGTCATTGTGCTGTTTTTATTCACGCTGACCATCCTTTATGCAAAGCACTTTTATTTAGCTTCAAGGCCTGCAGTTGCTTAGCAATTTGACCTATGTTGCCGGCGCCTTGCGTCATCAATATATCTTGGTCCGTCAAATGTTCCGCGAGTAATTGTGGTAGCTCGTCTTTGTCGGCCACGTAAATAGGCTCTAATTGCCCACGTTGACGAATCGAGCGGCAAAGTGATTTACTATCTGCGCCGTCTATTTTTTCTTCGCCCGCCGAATACACGTCTAATAACAACAACACATCAACTTGAGATAAGACCCGAACAAAATCTTCGTATAGATCACGTGTGCGGGAATAACGATGGGGTTGATAAGCCATCACTAAACGTCTTTCTGGCCAGTTATTACGTGCAACCGCAATGGTAGCCTCTACTTCAGTAGGATGATGACCATAATCATCCACCAGCAACACATCACCGTCACCCGTTGCAAATTCGCCTAGCATTTCAAAGCGGCGGCCAATACCAGAGAAGCTCGCTAGTGCATCTTTAATCGCACTGTCGGCAATACCTTCATCTGTAGCAACCGCAATCGCCGCAAGGGAATTAAGCACGTTGTGCTTACCGGGCACATTAACTACAACCTGGATGTCATTATGACCATCGCGTATTAGGGTGAACTCACTCTGATTAAAGGTATGGTTAACGTTTATCGCCCGAACATCTGCAGCTTCGCTGTATCCATACGTTAGGTACTTACGCTTGATGCGCGGGATTAATTTTTCGATAACTGGATCATCAATACACAGCACAGCTAATCCGTAAAAAGGCAGATTATGCAAAAAATCGATGTAGGTATCTTGCATCTTCTGGAAGTCACCTTGATAGGTTTCCATGTGATCCGGTTCAATGTTAGTGACAACTGACACCATAGGCTGTAAGTGCACAAAAGACGCATCACTCTCATCTGCTTCAGCAATCAAATACTGACTAGAGCCTAATCGTGCATTGGTACCCGCACTATTTAACAAACCACCAATGACAAAGGTAGGGTCTAATTCAGCTTGAGCGAAGATAGTCGCAATCAAGCTAGTGGTGGTTGTTTTACCATGCGTCCCAGCAATGGCAATGCCATGCCTGAAACGCATTAACTCGGCAAGCATCTCTGCCCGGCGAATAACCGGAACGCGTTTTTCATTTGCCGCATTGACTTCAGGGTTAGTTGGGTCAATGGCACTTGATACCACCACTACGTTCGCTTTATCCACATTACTGGCTTGATGGCCGAAGAAAATAGTAGCCCCAAGACCAGCTAAACGATCAGTCATACCATTGGCTTGACGATCTGAGCCTGAAACTTGATAGCCTTCATTTAATAATACTTCTGCAATGCCCCCCATACCGGCACCGCCAATTCCCACAAAGTGAATATTCTTTATGCGGCGCATCTCTGGGACATGGTAATGAATTTTATCGGGTGCGATCATTGCGCTTTCTCCACTAACAACTGGCAGCAATGAGTGACTCGTTGTACTGCGTCTAATTTGGCTAAAGTATGCGCCTTACAGCCCATATCAATTAGCATGTTTGGTTGTGCAAGGCAGGTATCTAACAAAGTTGATAATCCCCCCTGAACTAACTCGTTTTGTGCCAACAAGTAAGCGGCACCTTTTTCGACTAAAGCTTGGGCATTTTTAGTCTGATGGTCGTCGACTGCGTGGGGTAAGGGTACAAAAATAGCTGCCACGCCTGTCGCCGCCACTTCCGCTACTGTCAAGGCTCCAGCACGACAAACAACCAAGTCAGCCCATTGGTAGGCTTGTAGCATATCGTCAACAAACTCATCGACCTGCCAATTGCCGCGATCGCCGAGCTCGCTCTGGTACAAAGCCCGTACATCCGCTAAATGCCCCTTGCCACATTGATGACGTACAGCAAAATCATTTTGTTTAGCCAGTGCTAAAGGCACATGCTCGTTCAGTGCTTTAGCGCCTAAGCTGCCACCGAGAATTAATATATTCAGTGCGCGTTTAGGTGCAGCACACTCAAGTGGGTCGCGCGCCACATTGCGGACAATATCTGCGAATCCAGCGCGTACGGGATTACCAACCCACTGATACTTAGCTTGTGGATCGTATGCGACGTTTTCCGATAGCCCAGCGGTATTCTGGGCGTTAAACGTACAATCGAATCCGGTCAACACGTGAGTGGCAATACGCGCTAACAGTTTATTGGTCATACCTGGAACAGCGTTTTGTTCATGTAACACTAAGGGCTTACCCATTAACCAAGCGGCGACGCCTCCGGGCCCACTAGCAAAGCCACCCATACCAAGAACCACATCAGGCTTCACCTGCTTAATCACACTTCTCGCCTGCATCACAGCTTTGACAATTTTAAAGGGGGCAGCCAATAGGCGCATGACACCATTGCCTCGCACACCCGCAATATCAATGAAGCTGATATCATAACCGGCTTTAGGAACAAGCTGTGCTTCCATACGCTGAGACGTGCCTAACCAATGAATATGCCAGTCTTGTTCTTTAAGCGCATGAGCAACTGCCAAGCCAGGGAAAACATGTCCGCCAGTGCCACCCGCCATAACAAGTAAGGTATTAGACATGGGCGTCACCCCGCACGTTTGATGCCGCTTCTCGATTTTCATTAATATCATTACCGTCTTCAGCGCCATCAACGACGGCATAAGCCACATCATCTAATACGCTGGAGACTTTCTTTTTCCCAGCACTACCTGCGGATTTAGCCTGAGTTTTTGACTTACTGCTTCTACTCGCTTTGCTGCTTTTATCGATAGCTTGAATGCCTTCAACGCGCATTTCAAAGTCAATTCGCACTAACAAACCGACCGCGGCAGCCATAATGATTAAACTCGAACCCCCATAACTTAATAGCGGGAACGTTAAACCTTTGGTGGGTAAAATACCGGCACTGGCGCCTACGTTAACGGCGGTCTGAAAGCTAAACCAAATACCGATGGAGTAAGCTAAATACGCATCAAACGGACGATCGTGTTGTAACGCCTTACTGCCCATTTTCATCGCTTTAAGCACGATACATAACATAAGCACTAACACAGTAGCCACGCCCGCAAAACCGAGTTCCTCGGCTAAAATGGCCATAATAAAGTCAGTGTGGGCTTCAGGTAAATATTCTAATTTTTGTAGGCTGTTACCTAGTCCTTGACCAAATACATTGCCCCGACCATAGGCCATTAAAGATTGCGTCAACTGATAACCGCTACCAAAAGGGTCTGCCCACGGATCAAGAAATGAGGTGATCCGCTTCATGCGGTATTCTTCAAACATAATCAAAAACGTCACCGCCAAACCACCGGTAAACGCCAATCCAAAAAACTGCCATAACTTAGCGCCGGCCAAGAACAGTAAACCAATGGTGGTACACAACATCACCACCACAGTGCCCAAATCAGGTTGCATTAACAACAGGACGGCAAACGCAAAAAACACCACTAACGGCTTTAAAAAGCCTTTGATATTTTCAGTTACTTCTTCATAGCGTCTCACTAGATAACCGGCCAAATAACAGAAGAAAAATAGCTTAGCTGGCTCAGCAGCCTGGATAGTAATGGGGCCAATTGCTAACCAGCGTGTGCTGCCGTTTACACTGCGCCCGACGACCAGTACCGCAATTAATAGGCCAAGTCCGAGTAAAAGCAACCAAGCGTTACTCATACGCCACCACTGCATGGGAATTTGCATCACAGTGAGAGACGCGCCAATCGCCAAGACAATATAAATGCCGTGGCGAATAGCAAAATAAAACGGATTATCAAACAAACGAGCAGCCACGGGCATTGACGCTGACGTGACGATAATCAAGCCAATCGATAGCAATGACAGTGCTAATAATATCAAGCTAACGTCGTAAGGACGCACTTTTGCAGGAACGCCATCATGACGCTGAGCAAACAAAGCGCGTAGCGGAGTTGAGAAGGTCGAAACGTTCATTATTGCCCCCCCTTCGTCAATGGGAGTCCATTGACGGCTGCCACAAACATATCGCCGCGTTGCTGATAATTTTTAAACATATCTAAACTGGCGCACGCCGGTGACAACATAACCGTCGCATTTTTATCAGCCAGCTTAGCAGCCAATTTTACTGCATCGTTTAAGGTTAAAACCTGATGACTGCCTACTTTTAATGCCGCTAATTTAGGGCCATCTTTGCCCAGCGTAATCAACTCGCTTACTTGCTGAGTGAAACGGTCTGTCAAAGGAGAAAAGTCCGCTCCCTTGCCATCGCCACCGGCAATAAGAATTAGCTTGCCTTTGCAAGAAGACGCTAAGCCGTCAATAGCTGCAATCGTGGCGCCCACGTTTGTTGCCTTTGAGTCATTGATCCAGCGAACGTTATTCGCCAGCGATACGGTTTGGCAACGATGAGGTAAACCAGCAAACGTCTTCGCCGTACCTTTAATTGCATCAAGAGGGATCCCAGCGAGCATTGTCATGGCCGTAGCAGCTTGAATGTTAAGCATATTATGCTCACCAACCAAGATGCACTCTTGACTGTTTAAGAACTCTTTTCCGTTTAATAAAATGCTGGCGCTTTGTTTATCCCAACTTAAACCGCGCTCACTGCTGCTTAAACCAAACATCACATCAGGATTAATCGTCATCGGCCAAGTCGATGCATCATCACGGTTACAGACACTAAACCGCGCATCACGAAAAACGCGCAATTTAGCACGTTGATAACTCAACATATCCCCATGACGATCCAGATGGTCGTCGCTTAAGTTCAACATACAGGCCACGTGTGGCCGTAATGTATGAGTGGTATCCAGTTGAAAGCTAGACAGCTCCAATACGATGATGTCGCTTTCTTTATCTAATAACTCAAGAGCAGGAATGCCAATATTGCCCCCAAGTAAAGCTTTTTTGCCTGCAGCTAAACACATCTCATATGCCAACGTTGCCACAGTCGACTTACCGTTTGAACCGGTTACAGCCAACACGGGTTTGCTATTAAACATGGCAAACAATTCGATATCGCCAATCACTTGCACACCCGCATCAATGGCGGTTTGTATCGCAGGGGTTTGCAAACTCAGTCCAGGACTGACAACCAACATATCTGCTGCACTTAGGCGTTTACTATCCAGCTCGCCTAAAAATACTGGTATATCAAGGGTCACACTCAGTTCGGCACGGGTATCCATAGCGCTAACATTTGCACCTTTGGCTAATAAAAACGTCACGCAGGACAAACCGGTCAAACCGAGTCCAACGACTATGATGTTTTTATTTGCTAATGGAGTAGATGCCATTTATGCCACAGTCCCTTAACGCAATTTCAAGGTGGCTAAGCCAACCAAGACTAAAATGAGTGAAATAATCCAAAAGCGCACGATAACTCGCGGCTCTGGCCAACCTTTTAATTCATAGTGATGATGAATCGGCGCCATCCGGAAAATCCGCTGACCGCGTAATTTAAATGAGCCAACCTGTAAAATGACCGACAAGGTTTCAGCGACAAACACCCCCCCCATGATCACCAGCACAATCTCTTGTCGCACCAACACGGCAATAATGCCTAAGGTGCCGCCGAGGGCGAGTGAGCCTACGTCGCCCATAAACACCATAGCTGGATACGTGTTGAACCATAAAAAACCGAGGCCAGCGCCAACAATGGCGGTACACACGATGACCAACTCGCTCGTAAGAGGTAAATAGGGAATATTCAAATAGGCTGAAAAATTGACATTGCCCGTGGTATAGGCAAAAATCGCGAAGGCGCCTGCCACTAATACTGTCGGTACTATTGCCAGACCGTCTAGGCCATCTGTTAGGTTCACCGCATTGCTGGTACCGACCAGCACAAAATAGGTGGTCACGATAAAGAACAACCCCATCTGCGGCATCACGTCTTTAAAAAATGGCACTAATAAAGCGGTTTCAGCTGGGTTTTGCTGACTAGCGTATAAGTAGAGGGCCACTGCAATGGCGATCGCTGATTGCCAAAAGTACTTCCAGCGGGCTATCAAACCTTTAGGATCTTTACGTACCACCTTACGGTAGTCGTCAACAAAGCCAATAATGCCGTAGCCTATAACCACGGCTAACGTTACCCAAACGTAACGATTAGACAGGTCTGCCCATAACAAAACGCTTACGACTATAGCCGCTAAAATCAATAAGCCCCCCATGGTCGGTGTACCCGATTTGGCTAAATGGGACTGCGGACCATCGTCGCGCACAGTCTGGCCAATCTGCATCGTTTGCAACCAGCGGATCATGCGTGGACCAATCAAAACTGCGATCAACAATGCCGTTAACGTGCTCAAAATCGCGCGCAACGTCAGATAGGAAAAAACCCGAAAGCTGGGCTCATATTGTTGAAGCCAATCGGCTAATAACATCAACATGCCATTAGCTCCCTAAACCGTTCAAACTTTCCCACGGGGGATGCCTCCAACGCCTCAACCACTAACTCCATACGTGCACTACGAGAGCCTTTCACTAAAATACTGATATCGCGTTTCTCCGCTGCTAAGTCATCGGCTAGAGCCGCTACTAACGCGTCTTTATCACTAAAGTGATGGCCACTCTTTTGGTACACATCACTGGCGCTTTGGCTTAACACGCCCAAGCTATAAATATCATCAATACCTTTGTCTTTGGCGTACACACCCACCTGCTGATGATAGAAACGCGCTCGTTCACCTAATTCAGCCATATCCCCCAATACGAGGACTTTACGGCCGGCAAAACTCGCCAATAAATCAATGGCGGCGTTGACTGACGCTACGTTGGCATTGTAGGTATCATCTAAAATCTTAACCTGACCACTCACCTGTTTTACCTGCAGGCGGCCGCTAACTTGGGCCATGTATTGCAAGCCATCTTTCACATCTTGCAAATTGGCACCCACCTCTATGGCTAACGCCGCTGAAACCAGAGCATTACTGACGTTATGTATACCCGGTAATGGTAATGAAACGGATACTTTACCAATAGGTGTGGCCATCAAAAAATCAGCACAACCATCCAATCCCATAACAACATCTTGGGCATAGAAGTCAGCTTCGCTGTGTGTCGAAAATCGCTGATTGCGCAGATGTTCATACTTCCCATGCCAAAAAGCATAAAATTGACTGTCTGCGTTGAAGATTGCTAGGCCGTCTTTACCCAACCCTTTGAATATTTCACTTTTTGCTCGAGCCACACCTAGTAAACTACCAAAGCCTTCTAAGTGAGCTGCAGCAGCATTGGTTATGGTTGCGACGTCGGGCTGAACTAATTCAGTGGTATAAGCAATTTCACCTAAATGATTAGCGCCAAGTTCCACCACGGCAAATTCGTGATCGCTCTCAAGGCGTAATAGGGTCAACGGCACACCTATATCGTTATTAAAGTTACCCTTTGTGGCTAGCACCTTACCCCTGCGCGCTAAAATTGCGGCAACCATTTCTTTTACGGTTGTTTTACCGCTACTGCCGGTAATCGCCACGGTCTTAGGGGCAACTTCAGCTTTAATTGCTTTGCCAAGTAGGCCCAAGGCAACTTTGCTATCTTGCACCACAATTTGCGCCAAAGTCGTGTCCACTTTACGATTAACGATTACCGCTATCGCGCCACTTGCTTGCGCTTGAGTGATGAACTGATGACCGTCAAAATTCGGGCCGTGTAATGCGATGAATAAGTCATTAGAGCTAATTTGGCGCGTATCAGTACTGACACCTTGGATAATTGCGTTTTCAGCGATACTGTTATCATTGCAAATCAGCTCGCCTTTTACTTGCTGCGCAATCCATGCCAGTGATACCGGGATCATGCTGTCTTCCTCTCGAACATTTGTTGAACGTATTGTCTTTCGTCATAGGCAAAAGTTTGCTTGCCTATAATTTGATAATCTTCGTGACCTTTACCGGCCACTAAAATGATGTCTTTGCTCGTTGCCATCAAGATGGCTTGCTGAATAGCATCTTTGCGGTCCAGAATCACCTTGATTTGTTGCGGATGAATACAACCAGCCAAAATATCTTGGGCTATCGCAGCGGGATCCTCTGAGCGGCTATTGTCATTGGTAATAATCACGCTATCAGCAAAGGTTTCTGCCACTTCACCCATCAGTGATCGCTTACCTTTATCCCTATCGCCGCCGCAGCCAAATATGACCAGCAAACGACCTTCACTATGGTGACGTAAAGCTAACAATGCTTGCTTGAGGGCATCAGGGGTGTGGGCATAGTCAACCACAACAGTTGGAGAGTTCTCTGCACTAAAGCGTTCCATACGCCCAGCCACAGGCACAAGTTTATGAGCGACCTTGGCAATATCTGTCAATGACTCGCCTAAGCACAACTGGCTCGTTATCGCCGCCAATGCATTAAAAATATTGAAACGTCCTAACAACGCCAGTTCAATGTCACATTTTCCCCAAGAACTCACCAGCGTAAAACGACAACCTTGATTGGAATAATCAAGGTTTTGGGCAAGGCAGTACTGAGCTGTTCTTGGCACGATCAAGCTTTGGTCATCAATCCCATAAACAACAGGCAACACTCCAGGCACGAGGTGTGCAAGCCAATGTTTACTCTCGTTCTCATTGCCATTTACAACGGCAAATTTTAGTCCAGGCTGATTTAAAATTTCACGCTTTGCTTGAGCATACGCTTGCATAGTGCCGTGGTAATCTAAATGGTCACGCGTCAAATTTGTCAACACGGCCACATCCATTTTTAACGCCGCTACTCGCTGCTGAATAAGGGCATGGGATGAGACCTCAAGCGCAACCTGCTTAACACCACAGTCGACAAACTGTGCTATCAATTTATGCATGGTTATCGCGTCAGGCGTAGTATTCACCGTTTCACCAAATGACGAACATTCACCCGCTTGGTCTATTATTCCCGACCCGAGCGTGCCGATAGAGGCTGATGTCTTCTGCATTAAGGCCGACAATTGACTCGCGAGCTGTACCGTAGAGGTTTTACCATTGGTTCCCGTCACACCAATCACTTGTAATTGAGTGGCAGGCTGACCGTAAAATGCCGCAGCTAAAGCAGACAAATGCTCAGTCAGTGCGTAAAAATGCACAATCAAAGACTGCTCACGCATACTCGTTTGGCCGTGTTCTGCTTGGGAGTCACATTCGGCGATAATCACTTTTGCGCCCAAGCTAATTGCTTGAGGGATAAAATCTCGTCCATCACGCACGTGGCCTTTAAGGGCGATAAAAGCACTGTGGATAGCCACATAACGACTATCGAGTACCAGCGACTCAATGGAAATATCTGCGCTAATAATACCAAATTGGGCCAAAAGCGGTTTGATGCTCTGAGCCTTAAGGTCTTTGTTGTGCGTGTTATCCGGCATTAGGTGTCCTCGTAATCGAGGCTAATGAAGAAACCGTTTTATCGTCGGGTGGTACATTTAACATTTGCAGGCTGTTTGACATAATCTTTGAAAATACTGGCGCAGCCGTATCACCCGCATAATATACATCGCCACGGGGTTCGTTAATCAAAACCACGACGGCTAATTGCGGATCAGATACAGGCGCCACGCCAGCAAAAATACTCACGTATTCTTCGCCGTAGCCACCCGCCACTGCTTTACGACTCGTGCCGGTTTTACCCGCCACACGATAACCAGGTACCCGGGCTTTGGTGCCTGAGCCGCCTTTGTTGACCACGCTCTCCATCATGCTCAGCACTTCTTGGGCAATATGTTTGCTCAGCACCCGCTCTTCTGGGACTTTTTGATCGCTCTTGATCATGCTAAGTGGACGCTTTATCCCTCCGCTCCCCAAAATGCTGTACATTCTGGCGATCTGGGCGGTGGTAACAGATAAGCCGTAACCGAAAGACAAAGTCGATAATTCAAACTCAGACCAACGACTACGCTCATGAAATATGCCGCTGCTTTCGCCGATCAAATTAGAACCTGTGTCACTCATTAATCCCATGTTGTAATACTGGTCAATTAAGAATTGCTTAGGTACCGATAGCGCCAGCTTAGATGTGCCCATATTACTGGACTTACGAATGATGCCCGTTAAGTCTAATTTGCCGTAATTACGTGAATCTCGAACCATACTGCCACCGACACGCATCCAACCGGGTGACGTATCAATAACGGTATCCATCTCCACGGAACCAAATTCGAGGGCACTGAGCACAGCAATAGGTTTAATCGAGGAACCAGGTTCGAATGCATCGGTAATAGCCCTATTACGTATTCTGTGTCCTGAAACGCCACTGCGATTGTTTGGGTTATAAGACGGGTTGTTAACCATGGCCAATATCTCCCCCGTCTGCACATCCACAACCACGGCTGAAGCAGATGTGGCTTTGTAATATTGCACGGCTTTTTTCAGTTCTTTATAAGCAAAAGCCTGAATACGCTGGTCGATGGTCAATTGGATATCTTTAGGCTCTTCACCCGCTTTTTGTTCTAAAATTTCCACTTGACGGCCTTTGCCATCTCGACGAATTTTACGACTGCCAGGTGTGCCCTTAAGCCAAGCATTATATAGCTTTTCAATGCCTTCAATGCCTTGGTCGTCCACATTGGTGAAACCGATCAGTTGAGCTGAAACTTCACCCGTTGGGTAATAACGACGAGACTCATCACGTAAATACACCCCATTAATTGACAATTGGTCCACATAATCAGCCATTGCGGGCGACACTTGACGTTGAATATACACAAAGCGTTTTTTAGGATTTTTTACCCGAGAAATCAGTTTTTCGTAATCTTGCCCCAGTACATCAGCGAGTGCCTGCCAGCGGCGTTTGTCATTCAGGGAGCCATTTTCAACTATGGTTTTTGGATCAGCCCAAATAGCTCTAACCGGCACACTGACAGCCAACTTCTGCCCGTTACGATCCGTGATCAGTCCCCTATGCACCGGCATGTTTTGGGTACGTAACGTACGGTTATCGCCTTGCTGAATAAGCAAATCTGGGTCGATAACTTGAATGTAAACTGCTCTGGCAGACAAACCAACAAACACCAACATAATGACGCATACCACGAGCAAATAACGCCAATGCAGAGCAGTAGGCGCAACGTTTTGCTTCGCTTGATTATTGCGTTGTTTATTGGTGTTTATGCGGCTCATTTGATCCTCACCACCACTTCTTCTTCTGCTTGTGGTCGGCGCATGCCCAATTGCTTAGAAACTAAATTTTCAATACGATTGTGTTCGGTTAAAGCGCTTTGCTCCAGGATCAGATTTCGCCACTCAACATCGAGCAGATCTTTTTTCTGCATCAAGCGCTCAAGTGCGATAGAGGCTTGGCGATTATGGTGCGAACCTAAAATCACCGCTCCTGCACTGACTAACAGTGACAAAAACAACAAAACCCGCACAGGGTGGCGGGCTAGGTCGGCAAGCAAAAAACCGACGAGTTTAAAGTTAGTTTCTTGGGCACTCATAGCTTTTCAGCGACCCTAAGCACGGAGCTACGGGCACGCACGTTACGCGCTAATTCCTCACTAGAAGGTTTGGTGGCTTTACCAATAGCCTTCATCGCTTTATGTGAGTCGATTTCCGCTTGCATAATCGGGAAGCCATGGGGCACTTGCAAACCGCGGCTTTGCTCACGAATAAAGCGCTTCACCAGTCGGTCTTCCAATGAATGGAAACTGATCACTGACAAACGACCACCTGAATTCAAACTGTTTAATGCAGCTTTCAATCCCGTGCGAATTTCATCTAATTCACTGTTAATGTAAATTCGGATCCCCTGAAAACTACGGGTTGCCGGATGCTTAAATTTATCTTTTACCGGCACGGCTAAATCAATGATTTCTGCCAGCTGTGCGGTTGTGGTTATGGGAACTTCTTGACGTGCATTCACAATACCATGAGCAATACGCTTGCCGAATTTTTCTTCGCCAAACTCTTTTATCACTTGAGTGATATCTTGTTCTTCTGCATGGGCTAACCACTGGGCCGCGCTCTGCCCCTTCGTTGGGTTCATGCGCATGTCCAATGGTCCTTCGCGCATAAAACTAAAGCCACGCTCAGGCTCATCTAATTGGGGTGATGACACACCCAAGTCCATCAAAATACCGTCAATTTTACCGTGTAAATCAAGGGACATCAGTACATCTTCCATCTCGGAAAAATTGCAATGATGGATACTAAAACGCTTATCATCCGCTAATACTTTTGCTGCTTCTATTGCCGAAGGATCACGATCAAAGGCGATAACCTGCCCTTTAGCAGACAATTGTGCCAAAATTTGTTTGGTATGCCCGCCACGACCAAACGTGGCATCTAGATAAATGCCGTCAGGCTTTATTGCTAACCCCTCAATGGATTCTTGCAAAAGTACCGATAAATGTGTCGATTGAGTTGTCATTAGAGTGAGAAGTCCTGCAAGCGTTCGGTTAATTCAAAGGCTGCTTCTTGCTCAGTCGCAACATCTTGTTGTATTTGTTGTTGCCAGACACTGTGATCCCAAATTTCAAATTTGTTCAACTGGCCAACCAACATTATTTGTTTGTCTAAATGGGCGTGTTCACGCAAAGGTGCCGTTAACAAAAAACGACCACTCTTATCCATTTCGCCTTCGGTTGCATAACCCAGCAGTAAACGTTGTAATCTACGTTCATGAGGATTCATACTCGACAGGCGTGATAATTTAAGCTCGATTTCTTCCCATTCAGGCAGGGGGTAAAGCAATAAACAAGGTTGCTGGGTGTCGATGGTGCAAACCAGCTGTCCCTGACAATCATCCAGCAAAGACTGACGATACTTCGTTGGTATCGTTACCCGTCCTTTAACATCAAGATTGATTGCATTTGCGCCGCGGAACATTTCCCTAGCCTTTTATAATTTGTTGCTGAATTTGGACCATTTTTCGTCAGAAACGAGCTATATGATCCACTTTTTGCCACTTTTACCCACGATGCACAGTTTAGGTACCTCTTGTCTATCATGTCAAGGGATAAAATAGGCAATTTAACATTGCCCTAAGCCAGAGAATTCAAGGGTTAGGCTGAAGTGACTGATATCTTAAAAGAATTCCAAAATGTGGCGCATTTTGGCATCACCAAAGGCAAATAAAAGTAGCGTACTAAGCGCAAAGCTAGATAAAGCGGGGGATTTTTAACCGCACTGAGAGTGCGTGGCAACGCTTGGACGGTTAAATATGTAAATAAAATGGCTTAAATTTGAAAATAAATAATATTATAATATATATGTACATGAGAAGCTGTGTTCCCTATTAGGGATTGAATCATGAATTTGCTTATAATAGCAGACCAATCAATATCAATGAGTTAGTTATGCATAATTACGCAACCTATCCTAGCCTAGCAGGCAAAGTCATTCTAATAACCGGCGGTGCCTCAGGTATTGGTGCGGTTATGGTCGCGGCGTTTATGCGTCAAAATGCCCAAGTCCTTTTTGTTGACGTTTTAAAAGAGCAAGGTGAGGCTCTGTGCAACAAACTCGATAAAGAATTAGGTAGGGCGCCTGTATTCAAGCATTTGGACACCACAGACATAGATGCCCTGCAAACCTTTATTGCAACGATTGCCGATACTCATCAACGTCTTGATATACTAATT
>NZ_BAER01000032.1 GCF_000315055.1 Paraglaciecola polaris LMG 21857
CTACGTGCTGCGCACCATCCTTCGGATGTTCAAAGTTGTTCCCGACAACTTTGTCTGGTTACTCTTTCTTAGCTGATGAAGAAAGAGTAACTGGTGGGGCAAGGATGCCGTATCAAAAAGCGCAATGCGACCAACATGGATGTTGGAAGCTAGGGCAACGCAGGAGCAGTTGCCGAGATGACGATAAGCGTAGCGCATGCGTGGCGCGAAGCGTAATCTTAGCGCGCCAACCTAAATAACAGGGTAGCTGACAATTCAACCGTTAACGGCCGCCGCTAAATAGGCTATTGGGCTTAGCTCAACCTACAATTTCTGCTTTTTTCTGTACTACTCTGCTCTTCATTATCTAAATATTAACCAATAACGGTGAGTATATGGAGTGTAGGTTTGCAATCTACTTTAATCACCATTAACGGTGAATTTATTTGATTCTAGTAAGTTTTCATCTATAATCACTGATAACGGTGATTATGAGTGTTTGATATGGGTAAACGAGTGACACCTTCTGATATGCCAGCGACTAGTTTGATACTTGATTCTGTGAATCTTGGTAAGTTGATTAAGGCTAGGCGTACTGCAATGAACATGAAATTGACTGATTGCGCTGCTTTGTGTGGTGTAGGGATTAATACTCTGTCCCGTATTGAGAATGGTAATCCTAATAGTACTTTAGGGGCTACTTTTTCAATTCTTAAAGGCTTGGGGATTAAGTTGTCTCATGCAGAGTATGCCATAAACTTTTCAGACGATGATTGGGTATAGGTATGGCTTATTCGCTTGGTGTGTTTTTACGAGATAAGCAGGTGGCGGTACTCACTCTAGATAAAACGAGCGGTCAACTTAAAATCACATATTTAGATACTTGGCAGCAAAATGGATATGCCATATCACCTGGATTACCCCTGAGTAACCAGCACTCATTAACTGCCGCATATCACTATCTAGATAATTTACTCCCAGAGGGTGAAGCTAGGCATTTACTAGCGACTAGATTAGGGGTGTCTGAGAAACAGGTTTACCCGCAAATAAGAGCCTTAGGTGAAGATTTATCTGGGGCATTTTCATTTTGTAATACGGCGCCTGATGTAAATGCGCCTGCTGCATTTAGGCCGATAGGTGAAGCCGAACTTATTGAGCGTCTTAACCATAAAGAGGATTTTGGGCTACTGCATTGGGATGATAAGCCTAGGCTGAGTGTCGCTGGGGTGCAGGACAAGCTTAATGTATTCGTGACTAAGCAAGGTGATATTGGTTTTGGCGACGGCGCTTACTGTTCTACCCATATTTTAAAATTCGAAAAACCTAACAGCGAACACTTAGTGCTTAATGAATACATTTGTATGAAACTATCATCGGCAGCCGGTTTACCTACAGCTGAAGTTGAATTCAAACGGTTTGGCCCGCACCCAGCTTTATTAGTGCGTCGCTTTGACCGAGCATTAGAGCAAACTGCAAGTCGTGTATTACGAAGGCATGTTATCGACGGATGCCAAGCACTTAATTTACCTAGAGATTATAAATACGAGAGAAACTTGGGTGATGGTAGAGATGTGTTACATATACGAGATGGCGCCAGTTTACCGACCTTAGCTGAACTGTGCGAACAGACCTCTTCACCGGTTCAGTCAAAGCAATGGTTAATTAATTGGCAGCTTTTTAACTTGATGATCAGTAATTACGACAGTCATGGTAAAAACGTTTCGTTCTATATGTCTAAAAACACATTTATGTTTACGCCTGCTTATGATCTCGTCAACGTATCTATGTTTGAGCAGTTCAAACATACACTTGCTATGGCCATGGGGGATGAATTTTCACCCTGTGATATTCATGCTTATCAAATAGCAGACTTTGCAGAAACGTGCAGTTTAGACAGAAAATTAGTTTCTAGAATGTTAGCCGACTTAGCCAAGTCGGTGCTAAAGACTTTAGATGATAGGCAGTTTTTAACTGAGTTATTCACACTACAAACCTTGTCTAGGGCCGAACACGGGTACATAGATGTGTTACTTGAAAACATAAGAATAAGAACGACCCATTTACAAAGCCAAGTACAAGAAATTCTTACCATAGAACTTTAATCAGAGCGCATTCTGCTGCTTTTTTTGTTGGGCATGAACGCATTAATTATTGGTCATCGTTAGATAACATGATGGGCTAAAGTCCAACCTACATCTTCCTTCTCATTTCCTCTGCGTTCTTTGTGTGCGTAGCGCATGTTTTGTTAAGTTGGACCGCCCGGCGGCCGCTCAAAGATTTCGTTTGAAAAAAGGCATGGATGCCGTGTGCACAGCACATAATAAGCCAAGCGAATACTCGAGAAAATAAAGCGCCAAAGTCCCTATAACGATTCATTCATAATAAAAATAGATATCCTCTGAACCCAATGTAACCCCTGCGTAACCGCATTGTTACTGACTTGTAAACGCAAACAAGCGTCATCTGCTGGTCGATAAGACACCCCACACCCATTTCTGATGCTTGAGCGGATAATATTTAGTCGGCATACTCGATTTTCCTATATGAAATTAGTCACTTGAGAATGTCCTATGAATGCGGAAACTCGCAGTTATCGACGCTATGTCCTTTTTATTCTTACTTTGGTTTATATCTTCAATTTTGTTGATCGGCAGATTCTGGTCATTCTACAAGAGCCGATCAAAGCTGAATTGGGTTTATCTGATACACAGCTTGGTTTATTAACCGGCTTTGCCTTTGCTTTATTCTATGTGGTTGTGGGTATTCCCATCGCCCGTTGGGCTGATGTGGGTAATCGGCGCAATATTGTCAGCTTGGCCTTGGTCGTTTGGAGCGGTATGACCGCGGTATCCGGTTTAGCGCAAAACTATACACAATTACTACTCGCCAGAATTGGTGTGGGTATCGGTGAAGCAGGTGCGAGTCCGCCTTCTCACTCGATGATCTCTGATTACTACGAACCGGAAGAGCGCGGTGCGGCCATGTCTATCTATAGCATGGGATTGTATCTGGGTATTCTGGTTGGCCTGTTGTTAGGTGGCTGGTTGGCTGACAAAATCGGTTGGCGTATGGCGTTTTTTGCTGTGGGTTTACCTGGCATATTGATGGCCGTTGTGGTGCGTTTAACCCTTAAAGAGCCTCCTCGTGGTGGCTCTGGCATGGTGTCTGACCCAAGTGTGGGCCAAAAGTACACCTTTAAAGAGACCCTTAGTTACTTGTGGAAATCTAAACCTTTCCGCAAAGCCGCGTTTGCTGCTGGTTTCTGTGCTTTTACCGGATACTCGACGTTAACCTTTATTCCTTCTTTTCTGATCCGAAGCCACGGCATGAGCATCTCGGAAGTGGGCGTATCCCTTGGTCTCATTATTGGTTTCTCAGGTGTGATTGGCGCGTTAAGTGGCGGCTTTCTGGCTGACAAATTTGGCAAAATCAATTTGCGTTGGTACATGTGGGTACCCGCCATAGGCGTGTTACTTTCAGTGCCGTTTAGTTTGTTAGCACTGAGCCTAGACTCGCTAACTATGGTATTGGTATGCATATTTATCAGTAACGTATTTGGCTCTTGTTACCTTGGGCCGACTATCGCGATTTCTCATCATTTGGTTAAGCCGTCAATGCGTGCAACCACATCAGCTATCTTGTTCTTTATTCTGAACATTGTGGGCTTAGGCTGTGGCCCGGTAGTAACCGGTATGATCAGTGACGCTTTGACTCCCCAGTATGGCGCCGAATCACTGCGTTATGCTTTGATGTTCTCTAGTCTCGTTATTCTGCTGGCGGTGGTTCAGTACATTCGTAGCGGATCAGCAGTTAATAGGCTTACCGAAGCAGATCAAAAAATAACCGCTTAGCCAATAGGCTTGAGGTTTTAATTTGATAACATAGCCATGACAATACCTTTAAAACCAGTCCCTTGAATTCAAATAAAGGGCACTGGGGTGTTGTTATGGCTGTTTTGCTAAGTTTTGAACAGGATTGCTCACACAACATATTTTAAGCAGTTTTCTACGCGGTAAGATGAGTCCTTTTTTACCTTGTGTATAAAAGCTGTGGTGGAAACCAATTGATTGAATTCTTGATTAAATAGTACTCGCGTCAAATCGTGAGTGCCGACCCTTTGTGACGCTGGCATTAACACCTTAAGCTCGCTGTTATCTATTTTTTGTGGCCTCTAAAAAAGCAGCTAGAATATAAATACTATTATGCTCGTGCTCTAAAATGTGTATCAAATTCATTTTTATTGGAGAAGCCAAATGCCCAACCCGTTCAGATCTAAATTCGTCCTGATTTTCGTTGTCTTTTTTTGTCCCTCTGCTAACGCGACCCTCAAGAGTTTTGACATTAGCTTTATCACCGAAGGATTTGATACATCTAACGCACTTGGGTTAGCAATAGATCCACTTACAAGCGATGTTTATATGACGACTCTGAGCTATAACGGAGCCGATAATTTGTGGAGAATGGACGCTAATGGTCAGCTCCTTGAATCGTCACGCGTAAATGTTGACTTAGGCCCATTTGGCGCAATATCTAGTGCCGACTTTACCAATGATGGCAATTTAGTCGTACTAGGAACGCAAAGCCGCTTTCCTGATCCTGCAGATCGGTTTGTTGTCACCCTATCTACTGATGGCCAAACTGAATATTCCCGCTTTCAAACCGATCAATATTTTGGAGGAACGAGCGGCATTGCTTTTAACCCATTCGATGAATCAATTATTTTATCAACAGGTCGAGTTGGTGTTCAATCTGTATTCAGAGAAGTGGCAAAAGACGGTACATTGATAGATAGCTTATTTAATGACCCCGCTTTGTTGCCAAACGATATCGCCTTTGATGCAGCGTCAGGTAACTTATTTGCGACCCGAGAAAATAAGCCATTATTAGACGAATATCGCCGTGATGAGAATGGTTATACGATTGTGCGATCATATGATTTGACTGATGCGGGTTTATCACGCAGGCCACTTGCCCTAGGTATTGCCCCGTCTAATGGCCTATTTTATGTACAGGACAACAATCAGAGAATTGTCAGTTTTAACACGTCTGATTTAGCTATTATTGCTGTATCCGCCCCAGCAACTTGGGGATTCATATTAGTCTGTTTGGTATTTATCATGATCCGCCGCAAAGGGAATATGAATCAATAGAATTGGGCTCTGGACAGCAACGCAATGAAACCGTTAATTCTTCGTTGCGTTACGCTCTTATGTTTCCACTTTAGCTTTCATACCCTGTTATTTTAACCACTTTAAAATCAAACAAATGTTTACGCCAAATCAACCGTATTCCAGCCAATCGCCCAGATAAAATTAACATTAAACGATAAATTACCGCTCATTAACGCAAGTTCATTGTCAGTAAGTGGTTATTTATGATAGAAAAATAGCGGGTGACACGGCTTTGGGTCACCGCTTGGGTGTACTGCGCATTTTGAGACAATTCAAAAGTGATTCTCGCCTCTGTATTTTCATTATGATTTCACTATCAAATTTTAACTATCGGGAACAAGCAATGAAGTTTCATATACTCGCCATCGGGGTTTTATCAGCCAGCCTTTTGGGCTGCAGTTCAGCAGAAAACCAAACAGAATTAAAAGCAGAACTGCCCAAGCAACAAGCCATGGTAGTCACCGCAAACCCGCATGCAACAGCAGCTGGGCTAGAAGTATTGCGCGCCGGCGGTTCAGCAGTCGATGCGGCTATTGCCATTGAAGCGGTATTAAGTCTGGTCGAGCCACAAAGCTCTGGCTTAGCCGGTGGAGCCTTTATGGTGCACTACGACAATGAAACAAAATCATTGGCAGTTTATGACGGCCGTGAATCTGCCCCAAGTGGCGCGACGCCAGATATGTTTATGTTAGAAAACGGCGACTCAATGCCGTTTATTCAAGCTAAAACCAGTGGTTTGTCTACCGGTGTGCCGGGTGTGTTGGCTATGTTGTCTATGGCCCACAAAGAGCAAGGCACCTTAGAGTGGGCGAGCCTATTTAGTTACGCTCGTAAGCTTGCCAACGACGGCTTTGAAATATCCCCTCGTTTACATGGCATGTTAGCGCGTTTTGGTAAGTACATTCCTAGCACGCCAGAGCAAGGCCCAACAGATGCCCACCAATACTTTTTTGATGACGCAGGCCAACCTTACCCCGCAGGTTACACCTTAAAAAATCCTGACTATGCCAAGACCTTGGACATCATTGCCAAGGATCCTGCTGAGTTTTATCACGGCGACATTGCGAAAAAAATCGCCGCTATGGTGCAACAGCAACCTAGAGCGGGCTCATTAACGGCTGAAGATATTGCAGCCTACCAGCCAGTGAAACGCACGGCATTGTGTCAGCCTTATCGTGATACCCAAGTATGTGGCGCGCCGCCTCCTTCTTCGTGGGTAGCCGTGGGTATGATCATGGGGATTTTAGAAAATGGCCCACGGCCAAGTGCAGCAGGCCCAGATGATCCAAAAAATTGGGCATTGTTAGCCCAGGCACAGCAACTTGCTTACGCCGACCGAGACCAATTTATTGCCGACCCTAACTTTGTGGATATGCCACTTACTGGCATGTTGAACAAAGACTATCTCGCCAAACGCGCCACGCTTATTTCAGATAAAGCCACGCCACTAACGTATGCCGTAGGTGACCCCTGGGCCTATAACGATACGCCGAGCAATGAGACTGCGGGTATTGATGCCACCCAAGACGTTCATGGCACCACGCATTTCGTGATTGTGGATACCAAAGGCGATGTGGTCTCAATGACAGCGACCGTTGAGAGTATATTTGGCACCACCCGTATGGTTGGTGGCATGTTTTTGAACAACCAACTAACTGATTTCTCTTTTCAGCATCATGATAAAGACGGTAACGCCATTGTTAACGCCGTAGCGCCCAATAAGCGCCCGCGCTCGTCTATGTCGCCTTCTATTGTGTTAGACAAAGACGGCGATTTTTTAATGGCCACCGGTTCACCTGGCGGCAATAACATTATTGCCTATACCGTTAAAACACTGGTCGGAGTATTTGAATGGGGACTGGACCCTCAAGCCGCGGTTGACCTACCGAATATGGTAGCCCGGGGTAAAACCGTGCGCCTGGAAAAAGATGCCGCATCCGATTCATTAATTGTCGCCATGAAAGAAATGGGATTCGACGTTGATGCATCCAAAGGCGAAAATTCAGGATTAAGTGTCATTATGCGCAAACCTGATGGCCGCCTTGAAGGCGCAGCAGACAAGCGAAGAGAAGGCATAATCGGTACGCTTTAGCCCGAGTAGTTTTGTTTGAAGCAACGAATAATATGGCGGCCAATTGGCCGCCATATTTGCTTAACAAAGAAACAATTAACCGTTAGAAGCGAGCAAGCAGGCCGCTTTCGTGTGCTGCATCTACTTCTGTGGTGATGACTTTGTTATCGTTGTTTGTATCCATTAAAGCAAAAAACTGACCCAGTCCAATTTTGCGATAGCTGCGCCCAGCTTGATTAGCGTAAGCAAGCACTTCTTCGCGCGTCACCACGCAATCACCATTTTCATCTGTGCCATCAAAACCGTAGGGCGGGTCAACTTTAGCGAACTCTTTATCGCTGAGCCTGTTGTCTTTGTTTGTGTCAAACAAATCGAAAAATGTGAGCATGCTGATGCGTCTATATTTGCCTTGATCCATAAATGCTTCGAGTTCGTCACGCATAACAGTGCCATCTCGATTAAAATCTGCGTTGTTCATCGGCCCGTGCTCTGCATTGTTCAACGGACCTTGCTGCAACGCCTCGCATACGCTGTGTTTGGCCCCTCCCTCCGGCGGTCTGCCCTGACCCAGACCACCTCTGTGGTGACCATCCCGAGAGACTACTTTTGTGCCCGCATTGACTTGCGCAATGTCATTCGAACTGCAAGCGCTGACAGAAAAAGCCACCAGCAGCGCTAGCGCGACATAAGATTTAGCAATACGATTTACCTTCAAAACTCGTTCTCCTGCTAGTTAACGTTAATCAAGACCATCAGCAACAATGCTTTAAAGTCTCGAAAAAGTCACTTTGTAACCTCACCTGCGGCTTACTGAGACCCCCAGCGAAGTCAAAGGTGCTATATCAGCATAATCTTGGGTTTTATTATTAATGATCTATTGGCCTAGCTGATTCGAATTTTGCGTTTGATGTCACAGGATTTGTTCACGCCACATGCTAAAATATCATTTTAGACCGAGTGGCACCGACCCCATGACGGTCACCATACAGCGTAAACAATAGGGACACATTTGTGGCTGAGCCATTTAAAAACTTGTTAAATCAACATGTTGTAGCAGATATGGCAGGTCATTTTAGCCGTCACTATGAAGCCTTCGATAGACCCGCTTTTGTAGCCGCAGCCAACAAGGGTTTAGAGTCACTTGAACTCAAAGCCCGTACTGAACATATTACTCAAGCGATGATCCTTTATCTTCCAAGGGACTTTACCCATGCAGGGCAAATATTGCTGGCCAGTTTGCCCGCGCTGCAAGACGAGAGCCCCTCCTCAGGCAGCCCTGAAAGTGCGGGAATATCAGGTTGGGCAATCATGACCCTGAGCCATTACGTGGCATTGCAGGGCCAAGAACATTTTGATTTTTCGATGATGCTGCTAAAAGAGATGACTAAACACTTGTCATCAGAATTTGCTATCCGCTTTTTTATTTTGCAATCAGCGCAAAATACCTTGGCCATATTTGCCAAGTGGGTCAGCGATCCTGACCAAGATGTTCGCCGCCTTGTCTCTGAGGGCAGCCGACCCAGATTACCTTGGGCCATGCAACTTCCTATGTTTATTGCAGATCCTGCACCTGTGATCGCGCTTTTAGAGCAGCTAAAAGATGATGACGAAGAATACGTTCGACGCTCGGTTGCCAACAATCTCAATGATATTGCGAAAGATCATCCTGAGTTAGTGGCTGATATCGCTGAGCAATGGCTAAAAGATGCCAGTAAAAACCGCCAAAGGTTAGTGCGCCATGCTTGTCGTACTTTGATTAAAAATGGTCATAAAAGAACCCTAGCTGCGCTGGGCTTTGTGCCGCCAATCATAGCGTCGGCAAAGGTTAGCGTGTTAACCAAGCACGTGATATTCGGTGAGGCGCTTCAGTTTAGTTTAGCGTTGACCTCAAACACGGACACGACCCAAGCGCTGATGATTGATTACATAGTGCATCACCAAAAAGCCAACGGCAAAACCACGGGCAAGGTGTTTAAATGGCGTAATAGCAACTTAACGCCCTCTACAATCCTGACCATAGAGAAAAAACACGCCATCAAAGCCATTACCACTCGGGTTTATTATGCCGGGCTGCATAGTGTTGAAGTCATTGTTAATGGGATCTCTGTGGGTCGCGCCGACTTTGAACTAATCATGCCTTAAAGATACAAGGTCAATCGCTCATTTTTATCCAAAATGGTGTTACCCCCAGCGCTACCTCTGTGGTGACCGCCTGCAGCTACTTATCCCGTGCCAGCTTACTGGCTGGCATCAATTGCACTGCATCCATTTCATGGCAAAAATTGCCAATAACGTCTGTTCAATAACCTATTTAATATCAAGTAAATCTGCTTAGCGACTTCATTTGTATCGCCCATAGTTAGCAAAAAAGTGCTTAAAATTGTGCTCTAGCTGCTGGAAATATTGCCCAACGTGCAAGCCATCGACCAGGGCGTGATGCACTTCTACCGATACAGGCATTAACGTCTCGTGAGCAAACGCTTTATATTTACCCATCACTATTCTGGGTATCGAGTCATGTTCATTGTGTTTTTGGGCATGAGAAAAGCTGGTGAAATGTAGCCAAGGTAAAACCGAGCAAAATATTTTATTGTGGCTAACGGTTAATGGCGCCAAGGATTTATGGCCGTTTTTTATACGAGCCAGTCGCTGCTCGGCCTGTTGGTAAAATAACCTAAAGTCGTGGCATGCTCCAAACTCACAAAAGCTAAAACTTTCATCTTTGTTTAACACAGTACAGCTTATGTCCACGTCATCATGCACATCAACTTCATCGCCGTTTATACGTAACCTGAATGGCGCTATTTGATTGGCACTGTATCCGAGTAAAAACAAAGAGCAAATAAAAAAAGAAAGCTGATTCTCTTTGCAATAACTGAGTGTTTTAGCCACATTAACCGTCGCACATACATTGAAAAAAGGTTGCTTAAACGTCTTATAAAATTCGAAGTGTTCTTTTCTATACCAAGTACGTAAATCGATTTTTTCAATACTACTCAAGAGTGTTTCACTTATAAAAATGATGATCGAATCATAGTCACATAATTTCGTTGCTGAAGCCAAGTTGATATATCAGTATCGTCCCCCTGCAAAGACGTGATTATGTGAGATTAGGGGTTCATAACAACGGCGTCCACACGTGTTGCCTTGTTCAACTCATTATCAGGCATTCCTTGCCATACATCTCTGCTCGTTGGCGTTTATCGAGCTATTTGTTATTGCTCATGGCTAATTTAATACGCTGCGCAGCATCGCGATATAACCTGACGGCAAAGGCGTGTTCTTGTATGCCTCTTTGGCCACCAACCAACGGTGCATCAATGGCAAATTATAAGGCGGTACTGAGGGCAATAAATGATGTTCAATATGGTAATTCACATATACGGGACTCACGCATAAGCGTTCCCACCAGCTTGATAAGGTGGTTCGGGTATTTTCGAACATGTTCGGACTATTTGAATTAGGTACAGCGGCATGTTCACCGATATGCCGAATGCGTAAAAACAGAAAATAAATCGTATTGTAGGCCGCAATCCATACTAGGTATAACCAAGCTATATTTAATGCGTAGCAGAATAAGAACAACAACAGGTTAACGACTATCCCTGTGAATAAGGCCCGATTGGATACCATGCTCTTGTGGGATGGATGTCGTGTTTTAAGAATATAAAACCAAAATTTCAGGGCGGTTAAACCACAGAGATCCCGCAAGAATTTGCGCACTAATGACGCCTTACTGATCGGATAAGCCGCATAATTGGCCAAATCGGGATCCCTGCTAGTGCCCACATCTTTGTGATGAATAGTATGCTGGCGCGAGTAGGTTTGCATATCTGAGAATACCGGCGCCGACACCAGCCAGGTGCCAACAAACTGATTGAGTTTACGTGATTTGAACAAACTATTATGACCGCAATCGTGCATTAAAATGGCAAAACTAAGTTGTCTTCCTCCCACGATCAGCAGTGCGATGACGATGGTAAAGAGGTTGGGCCAAATAGCCACTAGCGCCATTGCAGCGATGACCCATGCCCAACAGCTCAGCACTAATAGTGCGGCGCGCAGGTTACTTCTAGTCATCAATTGTACAATTTCTTGTCTGGTGAGTACGTCATGTGCTTTCATTGGCTTATCCTAGTATTACGAAACGTTGAACACGCTAGACTCGCCCATAAATTGAGTCCAAATTTTCTGCCCGCAAGCATCGTAATCACACATTGCATGGCGTAACTCTTCGCGCTTGGGGGTACAAAACATTTCATCCGGTAGCAAGGGATCTTTAACCAATAAATTTATCGTCTCGCCGCCTATCATAAAGCTCTCACGCAGGGCGTCTTTCACCTTTAAGGTATCAAGGCGTGCTTTGCTTTTAGTCAGTTTGCTTAGCTGTTGCTCGTACATGGATTGCAGTTCTTGAGTATTCCACAAGGTGCTTTCCCATATGAATTGTTCTGGGTTAGGAATATCCGTCGCCTTAAAGACTAATGCTTCAGGTTCAAGGCCAACCAATTGATACAAGGCACGTAATTCACTCAATGCAGGACGCAAATTGTTTGGCCGTATCCATACTTTGTTCTGCGCCTTGCGAAAACCAAAAAATGGCAACGTGGTATGACTTAACGTGCGAACGGCGCGATCTGGGTTGCTGGGTAATAACACCATTAGCCAATCGTCTTTTTGCCATTCTTTACGGCGCAAATCTCCTAACTTCCATTGTTCGATATAGTCGCTGACCAAATCGGTATTTGAGCTCATGCGATAGCCGCTACTGCCGTCTGCTTCTACTTTGCCCCCAGTCAAAAGACGCGTTAAGGCCACCCGCATTGTGCTCGCCTTGAAATCGAATAACTCCCCCACGGCGATTAATTTGGCCGCTTGGCAATAACCACCTCGGGTTAATCTGAGCACATCAAGAATGATGGTCTTGGGTGTTATCTGGCGTCGTTTCAGCATAGCGCTTGCTCTATAAGAATCTCTACATTCATTATTACCATAAATTACATTTTTAGCAAATATATGTAACACCGGTCAACAAACGTCACTCGTCAGCGGGTTTCAAAAGCATGCAAATGCGTATTAATTTACCT
>NZ_BAER01000031.1 GCF_000315055.1 Paraglaciecola polaris LMG 21857
AATTAATCAATTGTAATTAATCGTCAGGCGTATTGACTTGGCGACAGACTCATAAGGGAGTGGATGGATGTATAGCCAAAAGGCCATGCAAAATAACGGATTAGGCTGGATGAAATTTTTGCTGGTTTCAATGCTGCTAGGATATTTTACGGTCGCGGTTCCACAAGCTAAGGGGACTGAAGCGCGTGATGTAAGCTTATCTGTGGGCTTTCACGATGGCATGACACTCGCTGCTTATAAAATGATTACCGTTAATGGTCAGGCTCCGGCAGGTATTACCTTAGATGTTAAGTTAGTAAAAGATAACACAACCCTGACTATGGCCAGAGTGACGTCAAATCGCGACGGTAATTGGCAGGTCTTACTGGCAGAGCAGGAGCCCGGTGGTCCGTATCAACTCAAAGTCTCCCATGGTGAGCGTTTTAAGGTGATTAATGACATTTATATTGGCCAAGCTGATTTAAAGGTTCGTAATCCACAAGGAGGCATTATTTTGTCAACGCGTATAAGCGATGGCATGCTTCTGCAACCCGGTGAAAACATTGCGCTAAATGGTTTCGCACAGCCAGGTCGTACTATTGATATAAAGCTGATTAAAAATAGTAATACTTTGACTATGGCCAGAGTACAAGCAGGACGTGAGGGAAAATGGCAGGTAACCATGCCAGGCCAAAAAGCAGGTGGGCCCATGGAATTGAATGTTACGGATGGTAGTCAGACCAAAATGGTTAAGGGGATCATTATTGGGCAAGCCGATATTAAGCCAGCACCCGTTGCAGCCGATGAGCTTGTCGTGAAAAAGGTAACTGACGTAACTAAGCCTATTGCCAAATTGCGGGAGCAACTGCCTAAGCCTGAGACTCCTAAAGAGAAAAATCACTCCCAAGAAATAAACCACGAATTTCTACAAGCGCAATTTGATGATACATCTTGGCCAATGGCTAACCTGACCTCGTTAGATAAAATGCCCAAAAATGAGACCTTGATAGCACGAAAGCATGTACATTTTGCAATTGATCCGCAAGTTGTGAGCCTAAGTATTGGTCAAGAGAATCAGATTAAGCAGATATACATCAACGGGCAGGTACTGGAAACAAGTGAATGGCAGCATGATCCCATGAAAATCAAGGTAGCAAGTGGAATGTTCCATTCGGGCGATAATGTTATTGCTTTGCTCTCTGAAAAAAACTGGGACAATACACGCTTTATTGGCACCACGGGGCGCTTTAATCTCATTATCGATCAATTCAGTCTTGAATTATCGAGTAATTGGAGCGTTTTTCACTCCACTGATACCCAAGAGCAGGCCAAATAACGGATTCGTTTCACGTGTGCCCTAGTGATTTAGTTTCACGGGGTTATATATCAGTATGCATGCTGTTGATATATTGCATACCGCAGCAGTAATATTTGTATATTGAGTATCAGGGAAGGGATTAATCGCCCTAGACTGCCTATTTCCTCTTATTCATAGTCAATGTCCATTACAGTGACAGCGTGCTAACCATGGCTGATTTCAACTTGGATGACGTGGCTGACAAAGTGATAGCAAAAATAGGCTTGATCGCAGCCGCTTTGATCTTCCTGAAAAAATTTGGCGTGATCATTGTGTTTGCACTAGAGGCATTCGCTAGAAAATTCTTTAAGAGTAGAAAGTCCCCTTCAAAAGATACCACTAACGATTAACCGAATGGTGTCAATTGTTGGTATTCATGCGGGTAATTTGCTAGTGGTTTACCCGTCCAGAAATCATCTACCTAGATGTTAAAACGACAGTTTATATTCGGTAACCGAATAGTAATCTTCATTGGCTTTTAGCGTCGCACTTGGAAACTGCGGCTGGTTAGGCGTATCAGGATAGTACTGCGTTTCAAAGCAATACGCCTGCTTGGCTTGATATTCGGTGGCATTTTTCCCGATAGGTTCTGGGCCAATGTAGTTGGCGGTATATAATTGCATGCCGGGCATAGTGGTATAGACAGTAAGAGTACGGCCACTTGCAGGCTCAACGGCTTTAGCCACTAAAGCTGCTTGAGTCATCTTGGGTTGATATGCGTCTAAACACCAGTTGTGATCAAAGCCGTTACCCAATTTTATTTGTTCATGGGGGGATAGCAAAGGCTCCTGCAAGGTTGTTAATTCACGTAAATCAAATGGGGTGCCTGACACATCAGCTAACTCTCCCGTTGGGATCGCATGTTGATCTGTCGGCGTGTAGCTGCTTCCGAGTATCTGTACCTGATGATTTTCCACCGAACCGCTGTCGTGGCCAGCTAAATTGAAATAACTATGCTGAGTTGGGTTGAATACTGTGTCTTGATCACTGCGTCCACGGTACGTAATTTTTAAGCCTTCAGCGCTGAGTGTGTAAGTGACATTGACCTTGAGTGTGCCTGGAAATCCTTGATCACCTTCATTACTCACTAAGCTTAGGATCAAGGTTGCTTCATTGTCATTATCAATCGCTTGCGCCTGCCAAATGCGACTGTTGAAGCCGTCACGTCCACCGTGTAAGCAGTTATCACCTTGATTTACATCAGCCTGATAGTCCTTGCCATTTAAAGCAAACTGGCCTTTGGCGATGCGATTCGCATAACGTCCAACTACTGCACCTAAATAGGCTTGGTCGGCTACGTACCCATCAAGTGTGTCAAATCCTAGGACAATATCCACAGCGGGTTGATTTTCATCTAAAGCTGGGACCAACCAGCGGCGAATAATGCCACCTAAATCGAGAATATCCACTTGCATGCCGACGGCATTTTGTAAGCTGTATTCCATTACTTTTTGCCCGTCGGGCAAGGTACCAAATAGGCGCTGACTGATCATTTTGCATATCCTAAGGTGCTTTGAACGGCGTTTTCCCAACCTGCAATCAGTTTTCTGCGCTGAGGTGACGGCATCTGCGCCGAAAAGCTATTATCGACTTGATTCATGCTTGCTAATTGCTCACAAGACTCGTAAATACCCGCTTGCAAACCCGCTAAGTAGGCAGCACCTAACGCGGTGGTCTCCATAATTTGTGGTCGCTCTACTGTGACATCTAACATATCGGCTAAAAACTGGCATAACCAATTATTCCCCACCATGCCGCCATCGACACGAATTTTATCTAACGACAGACCATCTTCAGCCATTGCATGCAATAAATCTGAGGTTTGATAACAGACTGATTCAAGAGCTGCCCGCACAAAGTGCGCATTAGTCGTGCCTCGGGTTAAACCGTACACCGCACCTCGGGCGTCGGGGGCCCAGTGGGGAGCTCCTAACCCGGCAAACGCAGGTACCATGTATACCCCATGATCGTCATCCAGAGACTTAGCTAAATCTTCGGTTTCTGAGGCGCTCTTAATGACACCTAACCCATCACGTAGCCATTGAATAGCTGCACCTGCGATGAAAATTGACCCTTCAAGGGCATAATGGGTTTCACCTTTGATGGTGTATGCCACTGTGGTCAACAGTCTGTTTTGTGAGTTAAAGGCTTTCTTGCCCGTATTGAGCATCACAAAGCAGCCAGTACCATACGTGCTTTTTATCGCGCCTTTGTTAAAGCAACATTGACCGATACTCGCGGCTTGTTGATCGCCGGCTACGCCTAGAATAGGCAACGAAAAGCCGAACAAATCTTCTGCACTGTGACCAAAGTCATCTGCGCATTCTTTTACTTCAGGTAAGACCGATTTGGGCACGTTGAATACTTCAAGCAGCTTTTCATCCCACGCCATATCGTGAATATTAAAAAGATTGGTGCGACTGGCGTTAGTCACGTCTGTGGCATGCATTTTCCCGTCGGTTAAGCGCCAAATTAGGAACGAGTCAATGGTACCAAATGCCAAGTCGCCTGCTTCTGCTTTTTCACGAGCGCCGTCAACGTTATCTAAAATCCAGGCGATCTTGGAAGCAGAAAAGTACGGGTCGAGCAATAAACCTGTGCGTGAATTAACCACGTCGAATAAGCCGTTTTCTTGCATTTCGCGGCACACTTTCGCCGTACGTCGGTCTTGCCATACGATAGCATTATAAATAGCTTGACCGGTATTTCGGTCCCAAACCACTGTGGTTTCACGTTGGTTAGTCACCCCGATTGCCGCAATACGAGCGCCTTTGGCAATGGCTTCAGATATTGCTTGACGACAAACCACAACGGTCGAACTCCAAATATCTTCTGGATCATGTTCAACCCAGCCATCATTAGGATAATGTTGGGTAAACTCTTGTTGAGCTACAGCGATAATCGATGAGTCAGGAGCAAATATGATTGCTCGAGTCGAGGTTGTGCCTTGGTCAATAGCTAAAATACAATCTTTGATCCGCATCGCAATTTCGGTCCTTATACAGGTTAACTTTGTAGAGATTTTCTGTTTTTTTCTTCTGCCAGTGCTTTATTTAACAGCGTTTTCGCTTCTAATAATAAACTGCGCATTTGATTTTCTGCCGCCTGATGATCTCTGGCCAAGATATAATCAAGAATTTCTTGGTGATCTTCTACACTGGCTCGGTCAACACCTTTATAACGATTGGTAATGCGAATACTGAAACGCAGAGCGACTTCAATTGTGTGACGCATGTTCCAAAAGAAGCGATTGCCACTGGCTTCTAAAATGCCAACGTGGAACGCTATATCCGCATCCAAGCGATCATCTTCCCCCCTTGCTGCCGCCTTCATCCGTTCGATGGCCGCCAGCAACGTGTGCCGATTTTCCTCGGTTAAATTGGTTGCCGCTAACCCTGCTGCTGCAGGTTCGATGGCGAGACGCATATCTGCGAACTCTGAAATAATCGGTAATGAGCCTTTGCGGTCTAATAACCAATTCAAAATATCAGGATCAGATAAGTTCCACTGAGATTCAGGTAACACTATAGTGCCGCGGCGCGGACGAGCATCTAACATGCCTTTTGCGGTAAGCATTTTTACCGCCTCGCGCAACACAGTACGACTCGCATCAAAAGAGGCGCACAGTGCGGCTTCAGCCATGAGGGGTTCGCCTTGAGGGTATTCACCTAAGGCGATTGCTTTGCCTAAAGACTGGACTATGTGACGGGTAAAGTTCCCGCTAAACATTCTACTTGCCATGATAATTTCCGCTATGCGTTGTTATTTTAATTATTCGAAGCCATCTGCACCGTATCAGAGCGACAGCAAAGGTTGCTGCCTTTTTGGTACGGTGCAGATGGGTTCCGCGATTCCTTGAAACGGTGTCTGGTAAATAAACACCGCGCCATTATTTTTATGTAATTCACTATTGTGTGACGGCAAGCCGTCGGCTGCTGAGGTAACCAATAAGTGATTAAGATTTGGACCACCAAAGCTGACGCATGAGGGCTGTTGGCATTCGATAGGTAAGGTAATGTCCAATTTTCCAGAAGGGGAGTATCGTCTAACACAGGCACTTCCCCATTGAGCATTCCAAAGGTAGCCTTGCTTGTCAATGCAAGAACCATCAGGGAAGGCAGTCTTGTCTGTGTTGAACAGGATTTTTCGTGTGCTTGGCTCTGCGCTGCTGGCATTGAAGTCGCTGCGCCAGACACATTGCTTGGCTGAATCCGCAAAGTAGAGCGTTTTGCTATCTGGGCTCCAAGACAATCCATTTGAAATGGCAATTCCAGTAAAGATAACGTGTGGCTGGCCATCAGCTTCTAAGCGATACAATTTTGCTTGCTTTTCTATGGCTAGCGTATCGACAGCAATGTTTTCATCTTCGATCATCGAGCCCGCCCAGAAACGCCCTTGCCGATCGACTTTGCCGTCATTCATGCGGGTATAAGGCAAATCGGCTTCGACTTTATTTAACCACTGAACCTGTTGCTCCACTGGATTAAAAAATGCAAACCCTGACTCAAAAGCGGCAATAAACCAATTCAATTCTGGGGTTAAACCAAACGAACACAAACGTTCAGGGCAGGGATAATGTACTATTTCCCCATTCCAGTTCCAGCGATAAAAGTGTTTGCCCAATATATCTGTCCAAAAAGCACATTGCTGACGTGCATCCCAAATGATGCCTTCTCCTAGCTGGTTGCCAACGGCTAAGGATTCAATCAATGTCACGCCCTCGGGCATAGCCAGGTTACTCATTGGGTATTTCATTTGCTAGGTCGTACCATTTGGCTGACGCTAAAGTTTGCAAACCTAATAAGGTGGCGTCCTCGCTGCTAAAATGTTCCGTGCTGATACCGATATATTCAAGGGCTTCAATATAAAGACTACAGATATGATCGGAACCGATAACCGCCACATGCGAAAAAATATCAAAGTCTTGCACGGCGGCTTTGACATCAGAGCCAATAAGTAAGCCGGATAGATAGCCTGCCGCCTCAGCGTTAGAGCGCTTATCTATGATTTGATAGGCCCGGGTGGCAAATAAAGTATGCAGTAAATTGCTTGATTGATGCATACCCACGCGTAACCCATTGGTGAAGCTACTTTTACACCAAGTCTGCACCGACGCCGGACTAAGTAATACACTATGCTGACTCAGTACTTCGTAAAGTTCACCTACTGGGCTCGTCACAAAAGAGGTAATGCTATCTTGCTCGCACAGCGCCCATTTAGTATGCGTACCAGGTAAACATATCAAACGCTTTTCACTTAGCGGTGGAAACTGGGATAAAAAACCAAACACTTGGGTTTCTTCGCCGCGCATAATGTCCGGTAAGTGATGGCGATTTTGACAGGATACACCAGGTAGAATGGTGATATTCAAGCCCCGGGAGGTGAAGTTTTTACTTAGCGCCAATAAATTATTTTTATCTGTCGGGCAGGGCACATAATTTGTTTGTTGCCAACCCGTATCTGAGCCAACAGCACCAATTAAAAATGCCGAGATATTACCGTACTGCTCAATCCACGGCTGGCATAACTCAAAAAATCGAGATTCTGGATTATTGATGTATTTAATGCCCATGCCTTGGGTGCGTGCCAATACCGTTAACTGCTGTTGGTGAAAGCGACACAAATACAGACGACATACGCTGGTGCCCCAATCCCCGAGAATGATGATATCCGATTGCGTATTCATCACGTTCGTCCTGCATCAATCACGAATTGTTGGCCAGTAATCATGGCACTGTCGTCTGCGGCTAAAAACAGCGCCATATTGGCTACATGAATGGGTTCTAGCTGGCCTCTGAGTGCCACCGCTTTTTGCCATTCTTTATCCGCTTCAGGCGTCAACCATAAAGCCAGTTGGCGGTCAGTTGCCACCCAGCCGGGTAATATGGTGTTTACTCTAATTCCATATTCACCATATTGATTGGCCAGCGATTTACTCAGGCCGTTGAGCGCGGCCTTTGCTGCTACGTAACCAGGCATTTGTTTAGGGCCTATCAATACATTAATTGAACTCATGTTAATGATATTGCCACTGCGATTATTGCGCATAAGGCGTATAGCACTTTGGCAAGCAAAGAAGGTGGAGTCCAAATTGACCGCCATACAGTCACGCCAGCCTTGCTGATCGATATCCAGCGGAGAGTGGCGTGTGTCATTTGCGACATTATTAATTAACCT
>NZ_BAER01000030.1 GCF_000315055.1 Paraglaciecola polaris LMG 21857
AATTATTGTTGAATACTCTTTTCTGTTCGCTCGATATGAGCCTGAACTTTGGTGGGCGTATAATTCTTGGATTTGTTGTTGACGGCTTTAAATTTACTGCCATCGATGGCGAAGGCTGAATCGTCAAACATGTTGAGTTGACGACATAACTCAACAAACCTGCGGCAGACATTTTTAATCCCCTTGCCATTATCTTTCCTAAAGTTGGCGATGGTTTTAAAGTCAGGCTTTAAACGCTCAAGCAACCACATTAATTCCACGTTGCGATGGCTTTCCTTTTCTAGCCGGCGAGATGACTGAATGCGATTTAAGTAACCATAGATGTAGAGTTTTAGCATAGTGGCAGGATGGTAGCCTGGGCGGCCGGTTAGCTTTGGGTTAACGGTCTCAAAACCTAAGTCTAATAAATCAAGGTGGTCAACAAACATATCGATAACTCGAACTGGATTATCTTCGGTAACAAAGTCATCTATTGCTTCTGGGAAGAGTGTCGATTGGTGTATTGGTTGACCTTTAATATGGTGAGACATGTCAGATAAACTCTGGTTTGGCTTACCATTTTATTATACTAAATTAGGTCTTAAAGTTGGATCGGTGGCTAAGACTGATTGATCATAAACATCACATACTTAGACCAAAAGGTGATCAATAGTTTTTACACAGCCTGGCGACATTGCTGACATAAGCAATGTTGATATTCCAAGCCATGTTTATGTTTGGTTTGAGTGATAAGAGACAGTCGAGAACGCCTTCGACTATTACTGGAGAACTGAGTTTATAGTCATTCGAATCATTAGGAAATAAAAACGAAACCAGTTGTTCTTACAAAGACATTTTCGACACCAAATTATGAAGTTATTTGGTCAATGACAACAAGCATTTTCGTCATAGGAAAAAAGACCTTTAAAGTCTGTTTTTCCTTCTAGTCTGTCGATGTAATACTGCGAGTTCTTTTTAAATGTATCCAGACAATAAGGGCAACGACAAAAACGTAATTCATGGCCGTTATGCTTATAAGGCACGGAATGTGCCGATGGTTTTTCTGCTAGACATGTAGGACAAATCTTTATATCCGAAGTTTCTCCCAGAAGTTTTTCTGGTTCTTGTTCAAAGATAGTTAAACATCCCTGACAACAGAAAAAATGTTCCACAGATTTGTACATTACCCTTGGCGCTTGGGAGAAATTAATCCCTAACCTGATTAGTGAACAGCCACAAGTTGAGCATATCATCGTATAGTTCTCCTTATTAATTGATTAAAAAAGATAAAGGTTTATCCCGCACAGCAGGATAGTTCCTTAACATCTGTACTGAAGGTTTGAGCACAAAGTTTTAAACCTTCCACCATGGTCAAATATGGGAATAATTGCCCAGCGAGATCATCTACCGTCATATTATTATGGATTGCCAGAGCCGCGCTTTGAATAATTTCTCCGCCTTCATGGGCGAGTATTTGTGCGCCAAGAATTTTGCCTGTTAGTTTTTCTGCAACCAGTTTAATGAAACCGTCCGTTTCAAAATTGGCCAATGCTCGTGGCACATTTTCCATATCTAACACACGAGTAATGACCTCATAGCCCCCTGTTACGGCTTGCTCCTCTGTAAGACCCACGGTGGCAACTTGTGGGTCTGTGAAGATAACAGCAGGCATTGTCGATAAATCGAGCCTAGCTGCACCACCTGTCATATTAATGCCTGCTCTGCTGCCCGCTGCTGCGGCTACATAAACAAATTGTGGCATGTCGGAGCAATCCCCCGCGGCATAAATATTAGCGGTTGAAGTTTGCATTTTATTATTGACCAAAATGGCGCCACTTTTATCCGTTTTAATACCAACTTTGTCTAAACCAAGCTGCGCTGTATTTGCATGACGACCAGTAGCAACAAGTAATTTGTCAGATTGTAAGATCCCTTCATTAGTATCTACAGTAAATGAATTTCCGTAGTAGCTAACGTTTTTTGCTTGGGTATTATTTAATATGCGAATGCCTTCTTTTTCAAAGCACTCAGATAACTTCTCGCCTAGAAGTGGATCTTCAGCATACAATAGCGAATGACGTGCCAATATAGCCACCTTGCTACCTATACGCGCATAGGCTTGGGCAATTTCAATAGCCACAACAGAGGAGCCAATTACGATTAAACTATCTGGCAATTCTTCTGCAAATAAAGCTTCCGTTGATGTCCAGTAGGGTGTACCTGTTAAGCCATTTATCGGTGGGATAGTCGGTGTAGCTCCTGTCGCAATTAATGTGCGGTCAGTGTGAACCTCTACTTCTGTTCCATCTGAAACCCCGACAAGCAAAGTATTTTCATTTTTGAAATGCGCATAACCCTTTAATAAAGTTATAGCAGGATTGTTATCTAAAATCCGTTGGTACTTGGCACTTCGCAACTCTTCTACGAGAGCCGTTTGTTGGGCTGCTAGCAAAGAGCGGTTAATTTTTGGTTGATTGTCAGCAATGCCATCAAATGGGTTGACGCGTTGTTGGTGTGCCAATTGCGCTGCACGGATCAATATTTTGGAGGGCACGCAACCGATATTGACACAACAGCCACCTATGATATCAGCACCTTCGATCATAGTGACTCTTGCGCCATTTTCAGCAGCTTTGATAGCACATGCAAATGCACCGGAACCACTGCCTATAATCGCAACATGTAACTGGTCTGATCCGGCATAGCTGAGCGTATCTTTATTATTACTAGACATTATTAAAAACCTTATATTGCGCAGGATGCATCGTCACAACGATGATTTGCGGGGGAAAATATATCCCATATTGAAATGACAACCATAAATGCCAATGCGGAATACGTTACGTATGTACTCCACGCATACTGGAACCAAGGGTAAAGTGAGAGTAATAAGAAAACAGGGCCTATCATGCCAAGTGCACTTCTATGCCACTGGCGATGACTTAACCAGCCCAGTGCATTAAGAGCTAGCGCAACCCATGCAAAAAATGGTAATAGAGTATTGATAAACACCCCTTCCCATTGGCTGAGAAAGCCCAACCCAAGTGCTGCGCCCAAACTAGCAATAGCTGGAAAACACATCGCGCATCCCATGGCAGAAACCAATGCGCCAAGTGAGCCTGCTTTGTCGCCAATTTGTGTAATATACTTTAATAGACGATCCACTAGTTTTAGCCTCTTTTTAATCTTTCACGACAGAAGGATAACCAGCATTGGTTGTTGCACTTACAAGTGCTTCAATATTGGTCTTCTCATCATCATAAGTAACAACAGCTAGCTTAGTTGCATAAGTAACATCCGCTTTTTTAACACCATCCACATTTGTTAATGATTTTTTGACGGTGATAGGACAAGTAACACAATTCATGTTCGGTACATTAAGCGTGACCGTTTGAATTGTCGCCAATGCGCTTGAGCTTGAAAGTAAAGCGATTAAAAAGAATGTGTTTTTCATTGTTTGACTCCAAATTTTAATAGGTTGTATTGACACAATATGTGTTTGAAAAGTTAAACAAACCAAAGTATCCAATAGTTGCTAGTGATCAAAATAATTGCTGATGCAGTGGTAAGCCAAAAAGTGACTTTACGACGATGTCTTGTTACGGGGATTGCGCAGGCGCTGTCTGGTTCACATTCCTCTATTGGGCGATAAATCTTCCACCCCGCGTACCCGAGTAACAGCACAACAACTAGAATAAATACAGGGCGATAAGGTTCAAATGCGCTTAAGTTGCTTATCCATGAACCGCTAATGCCCAAGAGCAATAACACTAGAGGGCCTACACAACATACGCCTGCACCGATTGCCGCAATGATCCCGCCTACCATTGGAAGATTTGATTCGTTTTGACTCATATGAGTACCTCATTAACTTATGCCGCAACGATAAGTTATGTACCACGGTACGGAGTCAATGAGTTTTTTTGAAAAATATTGAAAAAACTGAAAGTGGGTAGTTCGCTTTTAAAGCAATTATAGGTAGGATCTTAGTGATACCGCCTTAGCTAAGGCTGCAATGAATCTATGATGGGGCAACAAGTCTCATCCTCATTACGTTGACATTGGGCTATATTTTCTAGCAGTGCTTTTTCCAAAAGCAGTAAATCTGCTTGTTTGGCCTGAACAGCAATTAGCTTTTTTTTGGCTAGCTCCTCGACTTGATGACAAGGGTTATCACTTAGTGATAGTAGCCCCTCAATTTCATGTAGCGTAAACCCCAATTCTTGAGAACGTTTTATGAAGCGAATTCTATTCACGATTTCTATTGGATATATTCTATAGCCCTGTAAAGGTTTAACAGGCTGTTTGATTAAACCCTTGCGCTCATAAAATCGAACGGTCTCTGGATTGATCCCGATTTGCTTTGCTATTTTACTGATCGTGCCTGACATTAATTATCAATCCTCAACAATTCATAAGTTCAAATATTCTTGATAACACAAGATATTAGAACTTGGAAATAATAAAAGGTATTCCAACTCCGAACAACGGGCGCGTTTAATGGTGACCATGATGAGGGTGGTTATTTTTGGGCACAGCAGTAAAAAAATGCGCTCGAATCTGGTGAATGTCTGCAATCAGTTAGAATCGCCAGTTCGATCATTGTCGAATGACGATCTGCTCCTGGCACTTTCTTCTCAATCAATAAAGCTAAAATCAACAAATGCTTACGTCAGCTATCAGGCAATTTTTGTCTTTATCCAAGACTACTCAACGGCCCCTATGACCCAAATAGACTGGCGAGAATGTCTCGCCTAGTTTGAATTGTCGCTATTATCGAAATACCAATATGATACTGTCGAATACCGAGACTTATATGATCCGCCGCACTTTAATGAGAATGACCGCAACTACTTTTTCAACCTAAATGATCTCGAAACATCAACGCTCAAGCAATTCAGAATTGTGCAGAATAAAGCACATTTCATCTTGTTGCTGGGCTATTTTAAGGCAAAGCCGGTTACGCTAACTTTCACCTGGGGAATGGTAAAAAGTGACCTTACCCACATTTATGCACGTTATTTTCCAAAAGCCCGGCTGATTCGCAAGAACCTAAACAAAGATGCCAAATCAAACATCTACCAAAAGGTCTTCTCGTTAACTGGCTTTCAACGCTTTTCAGAACAACATCAAAAGAGGCTGCATGAGCAAGCTGATTCAGCGGTTGCCATCCGAGCTGACAATAAAACGGTATTCGACGAGTGCGTGACTTATTTGAATCAGCAATGGATTGCATTACCGGCCCTTTCTCGAATTCAAAGTATTGTAAGCCAGGCATTAAACAAAGAAGAAGAACGACTTATCACTTTATTTAATAGACAACTCAAGGGCAGTATTAAGGATTACATTACCGCTTTATTAGCACCGCATCAGACAACAGACGAATTTCGTACTCTGCGAAACCAGGCTAAAGATTTTACTTTTGGAGAAATAAGTCGAGAATTACAAGATAAACAAAAACTAGAGCCAATATTTAAACAAGCAAAAAGCATCTTGGAACAAGCACGTATTTCTGATGGCAATATCTCTTTTTACAGTGATATGTTTCAAAACTACCGAACCTCTCAGTTGAAACAATTTTCACCGGCTAAGGCCTGTATATATGTGGTTTCATTTCTCTGTCAACGTTATGGCTACATCAATGATAATTTGACTAACGGTTTTTATCGAGGGCTCAGAAAATACGGGCAGAGCGCAAGCCAATATAGCGATAAACAAATAGCCAAAGAAGCTAGCCGACTCGGCAAACAGGTTAAAAAAGTATCGGATGTCTTACACGTACTGGCCAGCGGTGCTAATGATGAGACTATGTTGGCAAAGGCTTTGCTCAATAAGATCTATAAAATCTTACCTCAATCCGATTTGGCATCTGTGGCTGATTTTATGGAAAAAGTAGAATTGGATAAAAAACAATTTATCTGGCAATACTATAGTCAAAATAAAGCCACGATCAGGCGAAATTTAAGGCGACTCTTTCTAACCCTGGAATTTGAAATCGACAAAGCTCATTTTGAACTGGCAAATCAAGTCAATTTGGCAAAGCAGGAGATCCGTCAATACGGAGAAATAAAGACGATAGATGAGGAGCTGATCCGTAATTCGGATTTAGCCTATCTCCAAAACGATGACCAATATAATCCAACTGTCGATCCTTTTCTATTTGAATGTTATTTGTACCGAAAGGTCCTTCAGGCGCTCGATAACGATGTTTGTTATATCCATCATAGCCATCAATACCGGCCACTTGATGATTACCTCATTGATAGAGCAGATCAAAAGCAATTAAGCAGCTCCATGTCGCTTCCTATGCTGAAAGTGACAATTTCAGAACTGAGTGCAGGATTGAAAGGGTTACTAGAAGAGCAAATGAAAAATACCAGCAAGCGGATCAACCAGGGAGAAAATGATTATGTGATTTATTCTGATCAGACTAACACCATTAAATGGTCCTTATCGGTCAAAAATCCAGTACCAACAGTGAATAACCGAGTGTTTGAACAATTTGAACAGATAGGGATCATTGAACTGATGCGCGTGGTTAACCAGAAAACTAATTTCTTTGATGAATTTACTCATTTTCAGTCAAAATATCAGCGAACTCAACCCAACCTTAATGACATATTGGCTTGTATATTGGGTAATGGCACTAACTTCGGTTTATACAAAATAGCTAATATTTCTGATCGCTCATTCAATGATTTACGAGCCGCACAAGCCAATTACTTGCGCATGGAGACTTTGATAGCTGCAAACGACGCCATTTCAAACAAGACAGCCTCATTACCAATCTTCGAGTATTACCAAATAGATGAGCACGGTCAGCACGGTAGTATCGATGGACAGAAATTTGAATGTCGTTTTAGCTCTTTAATGGCAAGATATTCACCCAAATACTTCGGCCAGGACAAAGGCGTATCAGCGATGACATTGGTACTCAACCACATACCGGCAAACAGCAAAATTATTAGTGCAGATGATCACGAAAGCCATCACATTTTTGATTTACTTTATAACAACACTTCTGACGTTAAGCCTGATATTTTATCGACTGATACACATGGAGCCAATAGATATAATTTTGCCATACTTCACTTTTTTGGCTATCAATTTGCGCCACGATACAAGACCTTCAAGGATCACTTTGAAAAAATGTTTCAGGTAGAAAGCACTGAAGACGCAGAGCAGCTGATTTCCATGAGAGTTCCTATTGATTGGGAGTTAATAACAATAGAGTGGGAAAATATTTGTCGCTTGATGATTTCACTTGGGCAGCACAAAACCAGTCAAAGTGTATTAATCAAGAAGCTTTGCCGGTATAAATCGAACACTGCTACTCTTAAAGCTTTGGTGGAATATGATAGAGCAATAAAAGCGCAGTACATCCTGGATTATATTGATAGTGAAACACTTCGTCGTCATGTTCAACGTGCTCTTAATCGAGGAGAGGCATTTCACCAGTTAAGACGCGTCATAGCTGAAACCAACGGTAAGAAATTCAGAGGCAGTCACCACGCAGAGTTAACACTTTGGAATGAATGCGCGCGCTTGATTGCCAATTGTGTTATTCACTACAACGCACAAATACTCTCAGAACTTAAAGAATTCAATGAGGATAACGGGATCTGTGAAAACCTTGAGGCGTTAAAGAGAATTTCGCCTGTAGCCTGGTTCCATATTAATTTTTCTGGATTCTACTCATTTGCCGACTCTGAAAACAGTCATGATTTCTCGGCACTAGCCAGGACGGTACATTTAGAAGCATAATTTATCGAAATTCGAGGTGATTTTTCAGCTGGTATTATGAGGCGAAGAAATTAGGCCAGACTTTCTAAAAAACGTACTGCCTCTGTAGGCTTTGTTTTGTATAGCCTGTAGAGCATTAAGCGAATAATATGCCGTTTATGCACAACACCCCACTATCAGGTAGAAAAGAAGAAAGATCCGTTTTCCTTTCACGGCGTGGCAATCTTGAATGCAGGTGGCGGAAGCAAGGTGAAGGGGCTAGCGAAGGCTTTTAAGTCGCTCTGCTATGACGTTTCAGTACTTGCTGATGCAGATGCTGAAGACCAATTTTCTGCTGCTGACGTTGCCGAGCTGGATGGGCTGGGGGTTCCAGTCCATGTGTGGAGCGACAAGCTTTCATTGGAAGAGCGGGCCTTTCAAGATCTGCCGTGGCCCAACGTATTGGCCAGTGTGAAGCTCGCTCAAGATGAGTTGGGTTTCTCCGTGCACGACCAAGTGCGATCCAAGTTCCTTGAAGAGCTAGACAAGAATATTGACACATGGATGGACAGCCCCAAACTTCGAACTGCCATCGGTATTGCTGCGAAGAAGACCGGTTGGTTCAAAGACACAACCAGAGGCGATCTATGGTTTAAGGCCGTCAGCCCGGCGTTTCAAGATGAAGCTTTCGGCAAGAGGAATCTGGCCATTGAACTCGCCAAGCTTTGGGCATGGGCAGAGCATGTCTGAAGTACTGGCAATCAAGCTCAACGAATGCACAACTAAAGGGTATGTGTGATCTTCCCCCAGTTTCGTAGACACTTAACTTGCCTGTGAATATGTATTTTCATATTCATCTGGGGTCACATGTCCAAGGTGGCTATGCAGTCGAGTTCGATTGTAAAACACCTCAATGTAATCGAACAAATCCGCTTTGGCTTCACTTCGGTTCACGTACACTTTTCGTTTCACTCGCTCCGTTTTAAGTGAGTGAAAAAAACTTTCTGCAACCGCATTATCTAAACAATGGCCTCGGCGGCTCATGCTGGGTATCAGATTATGAACACTTAAAAAGTCTAGATAGTCACCGCTGGCATATTGACTGCCCTGATCACTGTGTACT
>NZ_BAER01000029.1 GCF_000315055.1 Paraglaciecola polaris LMG 21857
CCCGAGATCTGCTTAAGCGATAATCATAGCATTGCGCTCTACGTCAGTAATATTAAGGGATGGCTTATTTTTCTTTAAGCAATAAGCCACCAATCCTGAGATGATATTGAGCATAAACCCATTCATGCTGCGATGTCTTGAGTGTTCGACGTACGAAATGTTCTTTAATTGGTCATTTATCGTTTCAATGATGAAGCGTTTTGAAAGCATAGCTCTGTCCCATAACGACATCGCTTTCGCCTTCATGTTTTTGCGAACGGTCGTTATCAGCGTCACGCCTTTTTCTGACAAATCAGCCTCTAAGGCTTTACTCAAATATCCTTTATCTCCATACAGCTTATCCGTTAAGTCGGTGGCTAACTCGCGCACCGGTTGTGTGTCATGCACATTGCCAGTTGTGACTTTAGCCGCCACTATTTCACCATGATGGTTGACGATGAGATGAAGTTTGAAGCCATAAAACCAGCCCATCGTACCTTTGCCTCGTTGAGCAATATCTTTGAAGGTTTTGTTCCTTGGTATCCGAATGTTGTGGCACACTTTTATGCTGGTAGAGTCAATGAATTCAATACCTGTAGGCTTGCCTTTGAGTGTGCTGAAATAGGCACACATAGGTGCTAGCACCCTAGGCATAATCGCTAAAAAGCGGGTATAACTGAGTAAATTAGGAAAGGCGCATTTATAAAAAGTAGAGACATGACCTAGGTAATAATTTTTGAAATCACGATAATGGGACATATGAAATCCAACAACAATTGTCATGATCTCACTGGTGCTCATTTGCCCTTTTCGTTGGCGTTTATTCGTTCCATCTTCCAGTAGTTGTTTTTGCCATTGCGGAATAAATACTTTGCAAAAGTCATCGACATCGCAATACAACTCAACTAAATTCTTCATGCCTGTTCCTTGTTTAAATCAGATGTTTTTTGGTCGAAAGATCCGATCTTGGAACAGGCAACTAGTTCCATTTCTTAAACAAGATTCAGG
>NZ_BAER01000028.1 GCF_000315055.1 Paraglaciecola polaris LMG 21857
TACCTAATAACTAAAAAACTATCGTTACCGAATCGAAAACAGGGTCAGATAACATAGCGCTATTCATAGCATAGTGATTATCGCTAACTTTCGATATTAATCAATTGGTTAACTTTTCATATTTACCTTCATTTATTTCTTTGCGTGTATTCGTGCAAAATCTCCCGACTAAACTGCGACTGACAAGGCGAAACCTATGCAAATTAGCCATATTCCGTGCGTTTTTTGCAAATACATGACTCACTTGCCAGCCTTTAGTCACAATATTGTGTATTCCCACACATTTACGCAACATTTTTAACAAATGTAAGCTACTGAATTTTATTAATTTAAATATTTAATGCATTAAATGTGAACATTTTGTAAGCAAAAACGATTGACGATGTTAAATCAATCTGGGAATATGCTCACTAGTCGGGCATATCCCCAAAATACAATCATTAACTCAGATCTAGGGCTTACGCCCTGTTTGTGAAGGCAGTTAACGGATATATCGGCTTTAGTTGATTTCCATTTGAAATCTATAAGACCACACACAACACTTACTTTCATAAGGGCGTAAACATGTCTAACTCAAACATCTGCACAACTCACTGTCATCGTAACAATGCTCGACCTGCGTCGGTCTTCGGCAAGCTAGGATTACTCGCGGCAGCAGTTATGGCTGCATCAGCACCTACGCTGGTACATGCTGAAAAGCTAAGCAAAACAGCACCGGCGTACGTACCCGCTACCCAAGTAAACTCGTTTCTTGATGGTCGTGTAGAAGTTAACTTTCTAGCTATGCAAAACTACCAAGCAATTCAAGCCAAAGAAGGCGCGTTTCGCCCTGTAGATGAAGAACAGTCTTCTGGTTTTGGTCGTATCAGAGCAAACCTCATGCTTAAGTTTCACATCACGGAATACATCACCGCTGATATCGATATCGCTGAAGAGCCAAATGATTTCGGTAACAACGGCGACCGTGATTTTGCTTTTCACAATGACTACTCGGGTATCGAGTTTGACTTATTTGGTCTTACTGAGTATGCGCGTGAAAATGCTAACTTGACCCTGCGCGTTGGTACCATTGGCGGAGCTCCTTTCCAATTTAAAGGGTTTCAAGACGGCGCTGACAACCAAGGTAACGCCCTCATTGGTAACGGAATAACGGACTACGCAACCGCAGAGAATGGTGCACAATTAAGATATACCGAGACATTCGATGATGGTGTAATCCGCAGCTACAATGTTACCGGCCACATCACCACATCCAGTTTTGGCGAAGCGTTCCAAGAAGATCGCGGTTTTAACTACTTGCTTCAAGGTAGCTTAGAGTTCGCTGGTGGTTTTAAAGCCGGGATGAGTTTTTTACAGGCCAACCAAGGCGACCAATTGCGCTTTGAAAACGGCGTAGCAAGCCTTGACGGTTTAACCACCACTAACTATCGCTTTGGGGATGGTGAAAACTATAACTTTTCGGCATCAGCTTCAAGTGAGCGCGACACCCATGTTGGTATTATGCCAGGGCTTGAGCAGACAACAATTCAGTTGAACTTAGCGTACCAGCCAACGCCTGAAACCAGTTTAATTTTTATGATTGGTAAGTCCAGTGACGATTATACTTTCGCAGATACGGCAGGAAACGCAGTAGCCGGTATTACTTACTTCGGCGTAGACGGGGTCGCTGATCCGGCAGGAACAACGTTCGATTCAAATAGCGTGATTAAAGGAGATTCGTCAGTTGAGTATTGGACTGTTGAAGCCCAGCATTATTTCATTCCTCGCAAGTTCTATGTCGCCGCACGTTATGCAGAAGCTGAAAACACCTCAGATTTAATCGCCCAAACAGATAACACAGTTGAGCGCCTACAAGTGGCTGCAGGTTACTGGTTCAATGATAGAACGCTTCTAAAGTTCGAATATGTTGATCAAGACGAAGGAATTAACTCTGGCGGGCAAATCGGTAAAGGGTTTGACGGCTTCACCTCAGAGATATCCGTTAAATTCTAAGTTATTAGTCTACTTGATGTGGCCATGTACCTAACAATGGCTGCATCACACTGAACTACAATAAGTTATGAAAACCGTCTTATTTACCCCTGCGAAGCAAAATAGCGGTACGTAAGATACCTAACCGAAAACATAAGGGGAATGCCCGATGTTGAAAAAAATTACCATGTTAACCTGTGCAGCGCTAACGCTGAGTACTGCCGTAACCGCTGAAACCATCACCATCGCCACGGTAAACAACGGCGATATGATCACCATGAAAGAGCTAAGCGCTGATTTTGAAGCTAAGCATCCAGATATCGACCTGCAGTGGGTCACATTAGAAGAAAATATTCTACGTCAACGTGTGACGACCGATGTTGCTACCAAGGGTGGCCAATATGACGTCATGACGATCGGTACATACGAGGTGCCTATTTGGGGCAATCAAGGTTGGCTAACTGAACTTGACGACTTAGGCGCTGAGTACGACGAAGAAGACTTACTTCCGGCTATCAGAAGTGGCCTGTCGGTAAATGACAAATTATATGCGGCCCCTTTTTACGGTGAAAGTTCGATGGTCATGTACCGCAAAGACTTGATCGAAAAAGCCGGTCTTGAAATGCCCACCAAACCCACCTGGAAATTTATTCGCCAAGCTGCCAAAGCCATGACAGATAGTGACGCCGGTGTGTATGGGATCTGTCTGCGAGGTAAAGCTGGGTGGGGTGAGAACATAGCGTTGATTACCGCCATGTCAAATTCTTTTGGTGCCCGCTGGTTTGATGAAAATTGGAAGCCACAATTTAACACGCCTCAGTGGAAAGACACCTTGCAATACTATGTTGATATCATGACAGAATCTGGCCCTCCTGGCGCATCTTCAAACGGATTCAATGAAAATTTAGCGTTGTTTCAAACAGGTAAGTGCGGCATGTGGATAGATGCCACTGTTGCGGGTGCCTTTGTGACCAACGAAAAAGATTCGGAAGTCGCCGATAAGGTGGGCTTTGCCATGGCTCCGGATATGGGCTTGGGTAAACGTGGAAACTGGTTATGGGCATGGACGCTTGCTGTACCTTCTAGCAGCGAAAAAAGCGCAGCAGCAATGAAGTTTATCAGTTGGGCAACATCCAAAGAGTACCTTGCTCTCGTCGCAAAAGAAAAAGGTTGGGCTAATGTACCTCCAGGTACTCGTACATCTTTGTACGCCAATCCTGAATATCTAAAAGCCGCTCCCTTCGCTGAAATCACCTTGGCGTCTATTGAGTCTGTTGATCCGAAAAACCCAACGGTGCAACCCGTGCCTTATGTGGGCGTTCAATTTGTTGCCATACCTGAGTTTCAGGGTATTGGTACTGCCGTAGGCCAACAATTTGCCGCTGCATTGACTGGGCAGATGACGGTAGAGCAAGCATTGGCTAGCTCACAGCGCTTGGTCGAACGCGCAATGCGTAAAGCACGTTATCCAAAATAGTTAAATTTTGATGGGGGGTAAGTGCAGGTCACTTACCCATGGTTTTCACTTGAAAAAGGTCTAGATTATGGCGACGATGCAATCTCGTAACTTAGCTAGAATGATGTTATTTCCATCCGTCGTATTGTTGTTGGCGTGGATGATAGTACCGCTGTGTATGACATTGTATTTCTCATTTTTAGATTACAATCTACTCACACCCGGAAGCGAAGAATTTATTGGTTTTCTAAATTATGAGTTCTTTCTGACAGATCCTGCTTTTTTTGCCTCTTTTTTCAATACACTGTTGCTCGTGGGGGGGGTTCTTCTTATCACCATTTGTGGTGGTATTGGCTTGGCGATCTTGCTTGACCAAGCCATTTGGGGACGCAACTACGTGCGCATTATGGTGTTAGCGCCGTTCTTTGTTATGCCGACAGTTTCTGCTTTAGTGTGGAAAAATATGCTGATGAATCCGGTTAATGGTTTGTTTGCACACTTTGCCATATGGATTGGTGTCGAACCCGTCGACTTCTTTGCTCAAGTACCCTTGTTGTCAATTATTATCATAGTGTCATGGCAGTGGCTGCCGTTTGCAGCATTGATATTACTCACTTCTATTCAGTCCCTTGACCGTGAGCAATTGGAAGCCGCTGATTTGGATGGTGCCGGCCCGTTTAGTAAATTTATTTATATTGTTATGCCGCATTTATCTCGCGCTATAACAGCTGTAATTTTAATCGAAACCATCTTTTTACTGTCGATATTCGCTGAAATATTGGTCACAACCAGTGGTGGGCCGGGCTATGCCTCGACCAATCTTACCTACTTGATTTACACGCAATCATTACTTCAATTTGATGTTGGCGGAGGCTCAGCAGGAGGTATTGTCGCAGTAATCATTGCCAATATTGTCGCTATTTTCCTTATGCGCCTAATTGGCAAAAACCTGGAGGACTAAATTATGGCTATGAATAACAGTAATAAATCTAAAATTATTTATACCGCTTTAGCCTGGGGCATAAGTGGAATGATCTTTTTCCCCATTTTATGGACCTTGCTAACCAGCTTTAAAACGGAAGCTGAGGCAATATCAGCCAACCCCAGTCTATTTATGTTTGATTGGACACTTGAAAACTATTCAGACGTACTGGCGCGTTCCCCCTACTTTAACCATTTCTGGAATTCTGTAGTGATTTCGATTGGTTCTAGTTTGCTAGGTTTAGTCATAGCCATACCCGCAGCTTGGTCTATGGCGTTTGTGCAAACTAAACGCACTAAACATTTATTAATGTGGATGCTGTCGACCAAAATGTTACCGCCGGTCGGTGTACTGATCCCTATTTATTTGATGTTTAGAGATTTCTCTTTGCTCGACACTAAATTGGGCTTGGTCATTGTTATGACACTGGTCAACTTACCGATAATGGTGTGGATGCTTTACACCTACTTTAGAGAAATCCCACATGAAATCCTTGAAGCATCACGTATGGACGGATGCAGTATTGCTGAAGAGATATTTCATGTGTTACTACCGCTTGCACTGCCAGGTATAGCTTCTACGCTACTTCTAAACGTTATTTTAGCGTGGAATGAAGCTTTTTGGACACTGATATTGACCGCAGCAAATGCAGCCCCGTTAACGGCATTTATTGCCAGTTATTCAAGTCCAGAGGGATTATTTTACGCCAAGTTATCAGCAGCATCGGTGATGGCCATTGTGCCCATACTTATACTTGGTTGGTTTAGTCAGAAACAATTAGTGCGCGGATTAAGCTTCGGCGCAGTAAAATAGGAGAGTTATCATGGGCAGCATTACTTTAAAACAGGTCACGAAAACTTTCGGCGACGTAAATGTAATTAAACCAATAGATCTACAGATACATGATGGCGAATTCATCGTATTCGTTGGTCCGTCAGGTTGTGGTAAATCAACTTTGTTGCGGATGATCGCGGGTTTGGAAGATACAACCAGTGGCAATATTGACATAGACGGACAAGATGCCACTAATACGCCTCCTGCAAAGCGAGGCTTAGCCATGGTGTTTCAATCCTACGCACTGTATCCACACATGTCGGTGCGCAACAATATTGCGTTCCCATTAAAACGAGCAAAAATGCCCCCTGCTGAAATTGAGGCAAAAATTGCCTCCGCGGCAAAAATATTGAATCTGGGTGATTATCTGGATCGCAAACCCGGACAATTGTCAGGCGGTCAGCGTCAACGCGTTGCAATTGGCCGTGCGATAGTGCGTCAACCTTCTGCGTTTTTATTTGATGAGCCACTGTCTAATTTAGACGCATCATTGCGCGTTAACATGCGCCTGGAAATTTCCGAGTTACACAAAACTCTTGATACGACGATGATTTATGTCACCCACGATCAAGTAGAAGCGATGACAATGGCAGATCGCATTGCGGTATTTAATGCAGGTGTGATTGAGCAGGTCGGAACCCCGCTAGAGTTGTACCAAACTCCGATCAATCGCTTTGTTGCTGGTTTCATTGGTTCGCCAAAAATGAACTTTATTGAGGTTGAAGCAGTTGATGGCGATCCAACCAGTTGCGTGGGAGTACGTCCGGAGCATTTAAAAGTTACACAGGACAAAGGCCTTTGGACGGGTAAAGTTGGTGTGATTGAGCATTTAGGGTCAGAAACCTTTCTACATATTCATGTTGATGGAGTGGGTCCCCTTACCCTTAAAGCTGATGGTGATTGCCCATTGAAATATGGCGACGATGTAAATTTGACCGCACCGCAAAACAAAATTATGCATTTTGATGCAGCGGGTAAGACTCTGCCAGCGACTCCATTTTCCGGTAACTAAACGGCACAGGGGAGGCAAACCTTTTTGGGTTTGTTTCCACGTGTTCACCCGGGAAATGAACCAACCTGATTTATATTAGCATTTTGCTACATAACGTAGGAGCTCAATTCAATGACTATTAAACTTGGTCTTGACACACTTGATGCCATGCCACCTAACGTGTCTAAACCCGATTATCAACGCGCATTGCTTTCACCCGGTATTATTCACATTGGCGTCGGCAATTTTCATCGTGCTCATCAAGCGGTTTACCTAGACAAATTATTTAACGCAGGCCTGGCCCATGATTGGGCTATCAGAGGAGCAGGCATTAAAACCTATGACTCGGTCATGCGCGACAAATTGAAAGCTCAGGACTGGTTAACGACCGTGGTAGAACTAGATGCAAAAGGACTCACCGCTAGGGTTTGCGCTTCGATGCTCGATTTCATCGAAAATGATGCCAGTACGTTAATTGACGCCCTCACCGATAGTCAGATTCGAATAGTGTCAATGACAATTACCGAAGGGGGTTATTTCATGGATGATAAGACAGGCGGCTTCAACCTTGCCCATGACGAAATCCAAAGGGATATTGCTAATATTGAAACCCCCACAACCGTATTTGGCTTAATGATTTCGGCGCTAAAACGTCGTAAGGAACAGAACAAGCCAGCTTTTACCATTATGTCCTGCGACAATATTCCTCACAACGGTAATATTACCAAACGAGTTGTTAGCGAAATGGCTGCAGCGATCGATGGTGATTTAGCGCAGTGGATTAGCCAAAATGTTACCTTCCCGAATTCTATGGTTGACTGTATTACGCCGGCAACATCAGAGCAGGAACGTCAACGTCTGATGACTTTATTTGATATAGAAGACCAGGCCCCTGTTTTTTGTGAACCGTTTAGACAATGGGTACTAGAGGATAACTTTGCCAATGGCCGCCCCCCCCTAGAACAGGTCGGTGTCGAATTTGTTGCAGATGTCGCCCCTTTTGAACTGATGAAATTACGTATTCTAAATGGTGGACATGCCGCAATTGCCTACCCAGGCGCTTTATTCGGCATTCACTTTGTCCACGATGTTATGGCTCATCCACTCATAAGCTTGTACTTGAAAAAACTGGTTACACAGGAAATTATTCCTACCTTACCCCAGGTGCCTGGGGTCGATTTTGATGACTATTTTGCCGTTATCGAATCTAGATTTGCTAATCCTGAAGTGTGCGATACTGTGCCACGGCTATGCCAAGATGCATCGAACCGTTTACCCAAGTTCATTTTGCCCACTATTGTGGCCAATTTAGAACAAGGTAGAGATTGCGCTGGTCTAGCGTTAGTCGTGGCATTATGGTGTCGACTTTGTGCTGAAGGCGACGTTCCCAATAGCAAAATATCTATTGACGACCCACAAGCTAAAAGGCTTATAAAACAAGCATCTATGGCAAAAGTGGAACCGGCAATATTTTTGCAAATGACGGACATATTTGGGACACTCTCAAGCAACAACGTATTTGTTAAGCATTTTACGTCGATATTAGACATGCTCTGGGTCTCAGGTACTGAAAAGACCTTAGAGTGGTATTTAAAACAATAAGAATAATTGCCGGTTATTGAATGACTCCTTCCCACACATCACTTTTGCAGTACCCCATAGAATTAATCATTTTTGATTGCGATGGGGTACTGATAGATAGTGAAATTATAAGTAAACGTGTATTGCTACACATGCTCTTAGAGCTTGGTGTGCGCATATCCGATGAATATTTTGAGTCGAACTTCCTCGGCCATAGTTTTGAGCATGTCACAGCCAAAATTTTGGCTGACTTTGACGTAGCATTAGCGAGTTCATTTTCCCAAGACTATCAAACTAAGTTAATGCAAGTTTTCGCTGTGGAGCTTGAGCCCACGGTTGGACTAGAACGAATGTTATCAGAGCTCAAAGTACCTTATTGCGTGGCGACCAGTAGCAGTCCTCAGCGCGTCAGTCGCGCGCTAGAGATAACGCGTATTGGCCACTATTTTGGTGATCAAGTTTTCACTTCTTCTGAAGTAAAAAACGGTAAACCCGCTCCTGATTTGTTTTTATACGCAGCGGAAAAAATGGGTGTTCATCCTCAATGTTGCCTAGTGATTGAAGATTCCCCCGCCGGCATTCAAGGGGCCAAGGCAGCCCAAATGCAAGTCATCCGATATGCTGGCGCAGGCCATATGCAGCAATGGAGACAACCCGGCGAGTCCTCAGTCGACGATTTGACGACTATCAAAAATTGGCAAGCTCTTTATGCGCTTGCACCGACGCTCAACACAATACATAACATGCGAGATAAACGTGGTTAAGCTTTCCAGTGCCGAAAATAGACGATTAGACGACGCCGCTCGAGCCGGCTGGTTATATTATGTTGCGGGTAACACACAAGATGACATCGCAAAAAAACTCGGAATTTCTCGCCAATCGGCTCAGCGCATGGTGGCGTTATCCGTTAGCGAGAAGTTAGTAAAAGTTAGGCTCGATCATCCCATTGCTAAGTGCATGGACTTGGCTGAAAAAATTTCCAACCGTTTTGGTCTGCTTTCCTGTGAAGTGGTGCCTAGTGATATTAGCGATCCGACCTCGACCGTGGGTTTAGCCCAGGCCGGAGCCAACGAAATTGAACGTCATTTAAAATCAATACAACCCAAAATATTGGCCATGGGCACCGGGCGAGTGCTGCGTACCTGCGTAGATGAACTGGCCCCGCTAGATTGTGCTCAGCATAAAATTGTAGCCTTACTGGGTAACATGACATCTGACGGCGCGGCGTCACCTTATGATGTAGTGGTACGCATGGCTGAGCGCGTTAACGCCAAGCATTACCCCATGCCTTTACCTGTGTTGCCGCGAAGTGTGAACGCAAAAAATCAGTTACACGCCATGCCCCACATTGCGCAGAATATGAATCTGGCACAACACGCAGATGTGACCTTTGTAGGTGTGGGTAATTTAGGCACCAATTCGCCCCTGCATCTAGACGGTTTCGTGACCCCTGAAGAGTTAGACGAGTTGCAAACGGGCGGCGCCGTGGGAGAAATTATTAGCTGGGTATTTGATAAAAATGGGCAGTTACTCGATTGCGGTATCAATCAACGAGTGGCCAGTACGCCGCTTATTGTTGGCTCAGATAAACCGGTATTTGCTTTAGCTGCCGGTGAAGATAAGGTCTTTGCAATATTGGGCGCTTTACGATCAAAGCTGGTGAACGCTTTGATTACTAATGAATACACTGCCGAGCGCTTATTAAGTATCGACTAAGCTTAAGGCAAACAATCATCGCGCAACAAAAAGGGACCATCAGGTCCCTTTTTTACGGTCCATTGTTAAAGGCCGTTTTATGCTTTACTTTTAAGAACAAAGGTCATGCTGTTCACTTCATCCAACGTGGGTAACGCAGTCATAGCGCCAATTTTGGCACACACCAAGCCGCTAACCTTACCAGCAAATTCGATAAAGCCTTTAAAGTCGTCATGGTAGAAATTATCGCTTGGCCCACTTTTAGCCATTTGAAACAAAATAGCGCCGATGAACGAGTCGCCAGCCCCCGTGGTATCAACGGCGTTTATTTCATAGGCCGGCACTATGTAATGCTGACCATTTTGTGAAATTAAGCAGCCGTCTGGGCCCAGGGTCACCAGCACAACTTTCACGCCTAAATCATGAAAATACTGACAACCTTCAGCCATATCGTCTTTTTGCGAGAGTAAAACTAACTCTTCATCGCTAACTTTTACGATATCAGCTAACGCAAAATAGGTATTACAGATGTCTCTGAATTCAGCGTCTCGTCCGCGCCATAAATCGACTCTGTAGTTAGGATCGAAACAGATTATATTGCCATTATTCTTACCTTGCTGAGCAATACGCAGATAACTTTCGCCTAACTCTCCGCCAAGTAATGCAGTGGCAGAGCCAAGATGCAAAATAGAATCCGTCAACAAGGTACTGATGGTGTTGTCGTCTAAGTTCAGTTGTTCATCTGCGCCACGGTTAAAAGCAAATTCTCGCTCTCCGTTATCGCCCAAAGAGACAAATGCCAAGGTAGTGGAAGTAGATAAAGACGCAACGTGGTCAGTGTTGACGGCATAACGTTTGACTTCTTCAATCAAAAACTCACCAAAAGGGTCGTTACCAACTGAGCCGACCAATACTGGCTCACCGCCTAACTTACCGATACAGGCTGCAACATTAGCGGGTGCACCACCAGATTTTTTAACGTAATTAACGCCATTGACCAAACCACTGTTGGTATCTGTACACACAAAATCGATGAGCATCTCACCAATGCAAATTATCTTCATAATCTCTTTCCGTATAAAAATGTTTAACAATATTGATATGACGAGAAACGGCATAAAAGAACGCCGAACACCTCGGTGTTACAGATCTGTTCTAGCTGACTTTGAACATGGATATTTAAGGGTTAAGCCCAGCCTAATCAAGCCTAAATAGTATGTTGCAAAATTTGCGTTTGTCGTTACGTAAATACCCTTCGAGTATACGCAAAACAGGTTCTGATTAACATCTTTGCAGCCCTTTGTTTATCGATATTTTGTATAATTTAGACAATAAAAATACTGTGACTCAGGCAGGTTTAATTAGCAAAAACACACTCTTTTTTAGTGACATTATCGTTCATCGACTATTGCCGTAACTTAACTACCAACTAACCAATTTTAATGTATTTTAGCGACACAGTTTGTAAGTAAGGATGAGGTTACAACCTAAAATATAATTGAAAGGCAGTCGAGGGGGATGTGACGGTAAGCGGAATATTTTAGATAAAAACGCACTGCCTGTTATCTTGTATTAGCTAAAACTAGGCAGTGACGTATAAATTAACGACGAGGGAAGCTGGCTAACGCTAATTTAGCGACGCCAACAAGCTGAGCTTCCGTTGCACCGCTACTGGCTTGAATCGCTATGCCATTGATAACCGTACATAAATATCGAGCTAAGGTTGACGCATCAGCTTCATCTGTCAAATCCCCTTGCTGTTGGGCTAACTCAAGGCGACTGCGTAATTCGTTTTCACCTTGATGACGCCGCTTAGTGAGTACATCTTTTACACCGGCTGCGGCTTCACTACAGGCCAAAGCACCTTGCACCATCACGCATCCTTGAGGATGAGATGAGTCGGACATATTTTTAGCCGCACCTAACAGCATAAACTCAGCCACTTCATATGCTGTTTTTTGCTCAAGCGCAGGCTTGAAAAAACCACAGGGACGATTTTCATAAAACTCAATGGCTTTTAAAAATAGCTGCTCTTTGTTACCGAAGGCAGAATACAAACTGGGTTTATTAATACCCATAGCAGTGGTTAAATCTGACAGCGATGCACCGTCATATCCTTTCGCCCAGAAAACATCTAACGCTTTCTCTAAGGCTATTTGCATGTCAAAAGCCCGTGGTCTTCCCACTGCGGCAGTACAACTAACAGTGCTCATTATTCAGCTCCTGATATAAATGTGTTCACATAGTAAACAGGTAATTAACCCTTGTCTATATGGGGTTATTTACTATTAAGTACAGAAAGAGTAGAAAATTCCCATTTGTAGCTTTAGGCAAACAATGTGAAGTATTCGACATTCAACTTGCCTCTCACCCTGCGTACCATTCACCAAGTAGTTAGTCTCACTGGCCGAAACTAAGTTCAAATTAGGCGGCGTTTTCTCTATCTATTTTAGTCATGTATCTGCCTTTAACCAGCTCGGCAATCGTGCATATAAAAAACGTCTACATTATATTAAAAATAACTTACCACTCGGTACATAAATCAATTGACTACGCCTACTAGATCTATATTCTTACCGACCAGTACAAAACATTATTTCATACCTACCTCAATCGCCGTAAACTTTAGGAATTAACCCTATGAGCAAAAAACACACGTTCAGAAATATCATTTTTAGCGGGATCACTAGTCTGGTGTTGGTTGCTTGTGGCAACACAGAGCCAACTAAACAACCATCAGCTCCCATAGACCCACAAGTCAGCGTCGCCCGTGTCGTGAATGAACGCATCACTGAGTGGGACGAATTCACCGGTCGTTTACAAGCACCACAAACCGTCACCTTGATACCTAGGGTCTCTGGATATATTGAAAACGTTTTGTTCGAAGAAGGGGCTGTAGTTGGCAAGGGTGATGTATTGTTTCGAATCGACCCACGTGCTTTTAAAGCAGAAGTTGATCGCCTTAAAGCTGAGTTACAAAGTGCCGAGAGTGCGTTTATCCAAGCACAAAACGACTTTACTCGCGCTGAAACCCTTAGCGAACAGCGAGCTGTATCCATCGAAATTCTCGATGGCCGATTGGCACGCAAACAGCAAACGTCTGCGACTGTGGCATCCGTTTCAGCGGCCCTAGCCCTCGCCGAGCTTGACTTGTCATACACCCAAGTGACTGCACCTATTTCAGGGCGTGTTTCCTACGCGTTAATTACCGAGGGTAACTTTGTGACGGCGGGACAAAGCGCACTAACCAGCTTGGTCTCTATGGATAAAATGTATGCCTATTTCGATGTCGATGAGCAAACCTATCTTAAGTACGCTCAGTTAGCTGAGTCTGGTAAACGCTCTGACACTCGAGATGTCGCGGCTAATCCTGTGTACATGGCATTAGCCAGTGAAATAAATTTCGAACATATAGGTAACGTCGACTTTGTTGATAACGCGGTAAACCAACAGACCGGCACCATTCGTATTCGCGCCACTTTCCCAAATCATGATCATGCATTATTACCTGGGTTATTTGCCCGAGTTAAATTAACCGGTAGTAACTCCTATCAAGGCATTTTGATCGACGAGAAAGCCATAGGTACGGATCTGAACAGAAAATTTGTATTAGTCGTTGATCAAGATAACCGACTGGAATATCGCAACGTGGTATTAGGCGAGAAAAACAATGGTTTGCGCATCATTACTGACGGTTTAACCCCCACTGACACCATAGTGGTGAATGGCTTACAACGTGTTCGCCCGAAGATGAAAATACAGCCCAAATTGGTCGACATGACCTCACAAGAAGCACTGACCGCTTTGCGTCAGCAACAAAAATTACTCGACCAAACCAGCAATGAATTGACAGCGCAAGCTGACAAAACATTAGCTGAACGCGGTTAAAGGGAACCCCAATGTTTTCGCAATTTTTCATACGTCGTCCGATATTCGCGGCCGTTATATCTATTATTTTCTTTATCGTAGGTGCCATATCAGTATGGCAACTGCCTATAACCGAGTATCCAGAAGTGGTGCCACCCACAGTTGTGGTTACAGCTAACTATCCTGGCGCAAACCCCAAGGTCATCGCTGAAACGGTTGCCTCTCCTTTGGAGCAAGAGATAAACGGCGTGGAAAACATGCTGTACATGTCCTCACAGGCCACATCTGACGGGCGTATGACGCTAACGATCACCTTTGCCATTGGCAGTGATGTAGATTTAGCCCAAACACAAGTACAAAGTCGAGTTGAGCGAGCCAAACCACGCTTACCCGAAGAAGTGCAGCGCTTAGGCGTGGTAACCGAAAAATCATCACCGGATTTAACCATGGTGGTGCATTTAACCTCGCCAGATAAGCGTTACGACATGTTGTATTTGTCAAACTACGCGGTACTAAACGTTAAAGACGAACTAGCGCGTATTGAAGGCGTCGGTCAAGTGCGTATATTTGGAGCGGGTGATTACAGCATGCGCGTTTGGCTTGACCCAAATAAAGTCGCTGCTTTAGGTTTGTCACCAAGTAATATTGTTGCCGCTATTCGCGAACAAAACCAACAGGCTGCTGCTGGTAGTTTAGGTGCTCAGCCCACGGGAAAAAGTGATTTTCAACTTTTAATTAACGTTAAAGGTCGTTTGACCAAGGTTGAAGAATTTGAAGACATCATTATTAAAGTCGGTGAGCAAGGCCAAGTCAGTCGCTTAAAAGATGTGGCCCGCGTTGAGTTAGGTGCATCCACTTACGCTTTACGTTCGCTGCTTGATAACCAAGACGCTGTGGCTATGCCGGTGTTTCAGGCATCAGGTTCCAACGCCATTCAAATATCCAATGACGTGCGCAGTAAAATGGCAGAGTTGTCAGCCACCTTCCCGGACGGTTTGAGTTACGACATCGTTTACGACCCCACTGTGTTTGTGCGCGGTTCAATCCAAGCTGTGGTTAAAACACTTTTTGAAGCGCTACTATTAGTGGTGCTGGTTGTGGTGCTGTTCTTACAAACTTGGCGCGCATCCATCATTCCTTTAGTGGCCGTACCTGTATCCTTAGTGGGCACTTTTGCCTTCATGCATCTGCTGGGCTTTTCCCTCAATGCCTTGTCGTTATTTGGTTTGGTTTTAGCCATCGGCATAGTGGTAGACGACGCCATAGTCGTAGTAGAGAACGTCGAGCGAAATATCAAAGAGGGTTTGTCACCGGTAGCGGCCACGCAAAAGGCCATGAAAGAAGTGACAGGACCGATAGTAGCAACGACCTTGGTATTGGCGGCCGTGTTTATTCCAACGGCATTTATGTCGGGTTTAACCGGCCAGTTTTATAAGCAATTCGCCTTAACCATTACTATTTCAACCTTTATTTCGGCGCTTAACTCATTGACCTTGAGCCCCGCTCTGTCGGCGTTATTGCTAAAAAGTCCCCATGAGAAAAAGGACGTACTCACCCGTACAATGGACAAACTATTAGGCGCTTGGTTGTTTAATCCCTTCAACCGCTTCTTTGCAAAACTATCAGACGGTTACGGCTGGGTGGTAAAAAAGGTCTTGCGCTTTGGCTTACTCGTTGGGGTGATTTACATTGCCTTAGTCGCCTTGACGGGACTGCAATTCACGACCACGCCTACAGGTTATGTACCGGGACAAGACAAACAATATCTTGTGGCTTTCGCCCAGTTACCTGATGCCGCATCGCTTGAGCGCACAGAAGAAGTCATCAAAGAAATGTCACGTATTGCCCTTGAACAACCTGGTGTTGCCCACTCGGTAGCGTTTCCGGGTTTGAGTATCAATGGCCTGACCAATAGTACCAACAGTGGAATCGTGTTTACCCCGCTAGATGACTTTGCCGAGCGCACCGACCCATCGTTATCAGCAGGCGCGATTGCGGCTGCACTTAACCAGAAATTTGCCGCCATTGAAGATGCCTACATTGCGATATTCCCACCGCCGCCAGTGCAAGGCTTAGGCACTATAGGTGGGTTTAGATTACAAATTCAAGACCGCGCTAATTATGGTTACGACGAGCTATATAAAGTGACTATGCAAGTTATGCAAAAAGCCTGGGCCACGCCTGAATTAGCCGGCGTTTTCTCTAGCTATCAAATCAATGTACCGCAACTTGATGTGGACATAGATCGCACCAAAGCCAAGCAACAATCGGTTTCTTTGGATGAGTTATTTACCACGTTACAGGGTTATATGGGTTCGGTGTACGCCAATGATTTCAACCAGTTTGGCCGTACCTATCAGGTAAACGTGCAAGCAGATGAGCAATTCAGACAAACGCCGGAACAGATCGCTCAACTAAAAGTGCGTAACAATAACGGTGACATGGTGCCTATCGGCTCATTTATTAACGTGAGCAATACTGCCGGTCCTGACCGCGTCATGCACTACAACGGTTTTACCACAGCAGAGATCAATGGCGGAGCAGCACCAGGCTTTAGTTCCGGTGAGGCACAAGCCGCTATTGAGAAAATACTCGCCCAAACCCTGCCCAACGGCATGAGTTACGAATGGACTGAGTTGACCTATCAGCAGATTTTGGCGGGTAATGCAGGCATGTATATATTCCCGCTGATCATCCTGTTGGTATTTATGGTGTTGGCGGCTCAATACGAGAGCCTAAGTTTACCACTGGCTATCATTTTAATTATCCCGATGACGTTATTGTCGGCCTTGAGCGGCGTGCTTATCGCAGGAGGCGACAACAACATATTCACCCAAATCGGTTTTATTGTACTGGTGGGGCTGGCAACCAAAAACGCGATTTTGATTGTTGAGTTTGCTAAAGAGCTACAGGACGAAGGTAAAAGCGCCAGAGAAGCCATATTAGAGGCTGGTCGATTACGGTTACGGCCCATTCTGATGACGTCTATTGCGTTCATTATGGGCGTAGTACCCATGGTGTTTTCAACCGGACCAGGCGCTGAAATGCGCCAAGCTATGGGCGTTGCAGTGTTCTCAGGCATGATAGGTGTCACGCTATTTGGCCTACTACTTACCCCATTATTCTATTACGTGCTCGCTAAACGCGGCGAGCAAAAAACACCTGAATCCAACCCATTAAACACTGCCAAATAGGAGGCTGATCATGACTAATATATTAAAAATTGGCACACTCGCAGGTCTGCTAGCTGCCCTTAGCGCCTGTGCCGTAGGGCCTGATTATCAGGCTCCCACCAAGGTAGAGAATATCGCGTTAACAGACACTTACCAACAAGCAGCCAAACTGACAAATTGGTGGCAAGCGTTTGGTGATGAAGATCTTAATCATCTGATTAAGATCGCATTAGATGAAAACCGTACACTGTTCCAAGCTCAGGCCAATGTGCTACGTGCCTATGCCATATTTCGCGACAGCGCTAATGATTTGATGCCCAAAGGCACCTTGGATGCAGGTTACCAAGCAGCAAAGAATCCAACGGTGCTTAGCAGCGATAACGAGGCAATTACCCGTGGTTATAGCACAGGCGCTAACTTAACTTGGGATATTGATTTGTTCGGTAAGGTTCGCCGTGCCGTTGAAGCATCGTTAGCTGAAGCTGAGCAAGCGGACATCTTATGGCAAGATGCTCAGTTGCAAATTATCAGTCAGGTTGCTGCCAGTTATGGGGACTATCGAGGAGCCCAATTTCGGTTAAAAGTAGCCGAGCAGAATTTGGCCAACTTACGCCAAACTCGCACCATAGTACGTGCACGGTATCAGGCAGGGTTCGCCTCTGAACTAGAAATAGCGCGCATTGACGCCCAGGTGTTTCAAGTTGAAGCCAGTGTGCCACAAATGCGTACTTTGTTAGCCCGTGCCGATGCCACTTTATCTGCGTTATTGGCTAAAAAGCCGGGACAGCTCGCACTGAGTAACGAACCGGATCTACCCCAGTTATCGCAACCTGTTGCTTTAGTACAGGGCGAAAACTACTTGCGTTACCGTGCTGACGTCGCCAGTTCAGAACGTGCATTAGCCGCCAGCACTGCGCGGATCGGCGTAGCGACCGCTGATCTTTACCCAAACGTGTCCGTTAGCGGCTTTTTAGGCTTTTTATCCGGCCCAGGGTTAACGCTGGGCGGAGAGACAAAAAGTTGGAGTGTTGCACCAACCCTGAGTTGGCAAGCTGCTGATTTAGGCTCAGTGAAAGCGCGTATTCGCCAAGCTGAAGCCAGCTCTGATATTGCCCTTGCCCAGTTTGAACAACAGGTTTTTGATGCCCTCGCCGACATGCAGTTTTCATTGCAAAGCTATAATTTCAGTCGGCAGCAACAACAAAGCACTGAATACCAATGGCAAGCAAGTGAAAAGGCCATGACAATAGCACGTCAACGTTTTGAAGCAGGCAGTGGTGAGTTTCTTGAATTATTAGAAGCTCAACGTGATGCTTTACAGAGTCGAGATCAACTTGCTTTACTCGAGCAACAAAGTTTCAACCGTTTAGTGGATATTTATCGTGCCTTTGGCGGCGGTATTAGCGTGATCTAAGCTGATAAACCGTTAACCAATATTCATTACTCATGAAGTGAAGTTAACGTACGTCATGGCACCAAGCAGGTTATATAAACCCACAAAAGCCGGATTAAAAATCCGACTTTTGTGTTTGAGGCAAGCCACCTAGCGCTGTTTAAATGCTAAACGCCTTGTTCAGATGTGACCAAGGTTTGCTTTTTATCTAGTGCCCCAGAGAAGGTCGTTAATATCAAAGCCAACACCACTATGAGCCCTCCGATCCATGGTGTATCAGTCAATTCCATGTTCTCGACTACACCGCCACCGATAATTGAGCCCAGTGCAATGCCTACGTTAAAGGCCGCGATGTTTAAGCCTGCCGCTACATCGACTGCGTTCGGGCTGTACTTTTCGGCAAGTTGCACCACGTAAACCTGTAATCCTGTAATCCTGGGACATTACCAAAGGCAAATGCCCCCCAAACCAATACTGTCAGTACTGCCGCTATAGGATGACCAGCAGTAAAGGTGAAAACAAATAGTACTGCGGCTAAGGCAGCAAAAATGAATTGTAGTGCTTTAACGGGCCCATGTTTATCAGCTAACTTTCCGCCCCATATATTACCGATAGCAACCGACACACCATAAACCAACAAGATTAAACTGATCGCTCCTGCTGAAAATCCGGATACCTGCTGCAACATTGGCGCAAGATAAGTAAAGGCGACAAATGTACCGCCATAGCCCACCGCTGTCATGGCATAAACCAAGAGCAAACGTGGTTGTGTCAGCACTTTAAGTTGTTGGGAAAGTGTCGCTGGAGGTGACTTTCTGAGCTTACTCGGCAACAAGATAGCACTTCCAATCAACGCAACTACACCAAGTAAAGCAACAATCAGGAAGGTTGCGCGCCAGCCAAACGTTTGCCCTATCCAGGTGCCTAATGGTACGCCTGTCACTAAGGCAACCGTTAATCCGGTAAACATGATAGCTATGGCGCTGCCCTCTTTATCTTTACTCACTAAGCTGGTCGCGATCGTTGAACCAATGGAGAAAAACACACCATGGGCTAAACCCGTTAAAATACGCGCGGTAATCAAGGAATCATAACCCGGTGCCAGCCATGCCAGAATATTCCCAGCAATAAACAAAGACATAAGCGCCAAGAGTACGACTTTACGATTCCAGCGTCCGGTCAAAGCGGTGAGTACCGGAGCACCAATCGCTACGCCCAGGGCGTATAAGCTGACCAACAAGCCAGCGGAAGGAAGTGATACGCTCAAGTCTTGAGCGATAGTAGGTACCAAGCCGACAATAACAAATTCGGTGGTACCAATAGCGAAGGCACTTAAGGTTAAGGCCCATAATGCAAGTGGCATAATTAAACTCCAATGATGATAGTGCGGAGCATTATGCCTAATTAAATTTTTGCTAAAAATACCACCAATCGCAAAATACTTTATCAAATTTTACAATAATAATTAAACGACTTACTTTGTGTAATCGCGCTAAAAACGACGAATACAGGTGTGTTAACGAGCCTCGAGCAAGCCTGCGCTAGCGGTGATAAATATACTGTTGTCATTCATTGCTTTACTGACCAACATGGCACCTTCAAGTAACGATAGTGCTGCCACAGCGCGATTTGTTGCTTGCTGTTCGGTGTTACGCTCATCAAGCGCGTAGGCTTGAGTTAACCACTGAATATTCTGTTCAAAGAAACGCTGAGTTTGCAATTTAACCTTATCGGGTAACCCATCTGTTTCCGCGCCGAGTAAACCACACAAACACATTTTTTGATCTTCCGTTAAGGCGCATTGAAATTGCTGTAAATACACTTCGATGGGCTTTTTACCTTGAACGACGAGATCTTCCGGCGAGCCTAAATTAGCAAGAAAATTGTCTGTGTATTGACGCGCAAGCTCTGCCCCCAAGTCAGCTTTGGTGGGAAAATGATAATGCACGCTGGAGCTTTTAATACCGATCTCATCCGCCAACTCACGAAAGCTAAAATTGTTGTAACCACCGGTTCTGACTTTATCTTCAGCCGCTTTAAGTAATTGTTGTTTCTTGCTCATACGCACTCCCTTTTGCTTAATTATCTATCAGTAGATACACAGGTACAAGCTAACTCATGTGTTAACACTATCAGCGTGACGGTTACGTCTCGTAACTGTACTCATTAATGACTCATCGTGAAGTCGTGGGTAGCAAGATAGCTAATCACAGATCAATCCGGCCAACTGACCTGAAGATATTATCACTCGTTCAAATGGCACTAAGTACATGAAATCAAATAATAAAAATGTTATTCGCTAACAGTTTTTAGTAATCGATATTCAATGCTAACCAAGTAAAAATTGACAGCTTTCAATCAAAAGCCTATAACTACCTACCAGTAGGTAGTTAGTTATTTTCATATGAAAATAAAACAAGACTTTTACCTTTAACCATTCCTTATGGAGACAGCCATGATAATTTATGATGTAGAAAACTTTCCCAACCCCCTTCGTGTACGCATTGCATTAGCAGAAAAGAACGCCCTAGATACGGTCACGTTCAAACCGGTTGATCTCATGAACGCCGAACACAGAAGTGACGCCTTTCTAGCAAAAAATCCATTTGCTGGTGTGCCCGTTCTTGAACTTGACGATGGCACATTTATAGCCGAATGCCCTGCGATTACCGAATATATTGATCACCACTTTGCCGGCCCAGCACTGGAAACCGACCAACACAAAGAGTGGGGTCAAAAGCAGCATACACGTGCATTAAAAGGCCTTGAATATTTTGATTCTGTGCTCGCGAAAACCACTTATGTGGCAGGCGACGCATTCACCGTTGCGGATATCACATTGTGGTGTGGGTTAGTATTCGGGGGGTTCTGTAACGTAACCATACCTGCTAGCTTGATACACCTGCAGTCCTGGCATGATCGGGTTGCAATACGCCCAAGCATCACTGTGTAAAGTCGATTAGCTATACATACGAGTAAGAAATAGGAGCCAGAAAATGAATATCAATGCAGACTTCAAGCAGCGCGTGGTCGTACACAGCCAACAGCAACCTTGGGTCGCGTCCCCGATGGCAGGTGTTGAACGTCGACCACTGGATCGTGTGGGTGGTGAAGTTGCACGGGCGACGTCTATTGTTCGTTATGCGCCTGGTAGCCATTTTTCACCCCACGTACATACTGGTGGCGAAGAGTTCATCGTCCTTGAAGGCGTATTTCAGGACGAGCATGGTGACTTCCCCGCTGGCTCTTATATCCGTAATCCACCCCAGTCATCCCACACACCCGGCTCAGAAAAGGGTTGTGTCATCTTTGTAAAACTTTGGCAATTTAACCCAGACGACAGGCAGTACATAAATGTACCTGCTCGCGTCGATACAGCGCTAGCATCGGTCGAATTTACGCCGCCAGCGCTAGGCGTCACCAGCAAGGAGTTGTATCGCGATGAGTTTGAAGTAGTCAGTGTTTACGAGTTAGCCCCTAACACCGCGCTAAATCTCGACGCAGTAAAAGGGCTGGAAATGCTTGTCCTTGATGGCGAATTTTGCGAAGGCAGTGATATCCTAGAAAAGCACAGTTGGTTGCGCTTACCCACAGACAGTGAATTACATGGTAGAGCTGGGAGCAAAGGCGCAAGGTTATGGGTAAAAACCGAGCATCTACCCTTTGTGGATGATCAAATAGCACGGGTGAAAAATACTCGCTAATGTTATTGGCTAGCAGTAAAGACTTATCCCGACCCATGCGGATTGCAAGTGTACGGCTTGATCAATAACGTGATGAGAGAGCGATGAAAATACTACGAAAAAGTGATAATGATGAACAAGCACCAAAGCCGTATTGGGCTCACACGAAAAGCGCTACCGCGACGTTAAACCACACGGCCTTTCTTGGTTACTTCTTTCGGCTGTAGACCAATATTTACAGGATAAATATGGAACAGCTTTAGCTGGCCTTTAGGTAAAGTGCATGGACGCATTTTATAAAAGAAGTAACTGGATGGTCTGTCATATCCAGCAGGGAGGCTGATACGCCCAGCGTATGCTGTTGTGGCCGCAGACCATAAAGTAAGCACAGCTCATAAAAAATAGATAAAAAAATACCCGCTTAAGCGGGTATTTTATAAGCTGAGGGGTTAATGTTTTTTAGACATTGTACCTTCTTCTTCCGATTTCAACATATCCACAACGCTTTTGACGTCATTGGTATTCTCTGCGATTTGAACCGCTAACTGACGCTCAGCGTCATTATCGACCGTACCAGAAAGGGTCACTTTGCCCATTTTTGATTCTACTTCGATGTCCATACCGCTGACTTCAGATTCGAACATTAGACGCGTTTTCACCACAGTCTCAATTTTCGCATCATTTAGACTTTGCATGACTTCGCCATCTTGCTCGTCATCCATTTCATCAATGACGGTTAACTGGTTATCTACATCTTTCACGCCGTCGAGTGACATGACTAACTCAGTGGCTAAGGCCTTATCTACTTCACGGTTAACTTTTCCGGTCAAGGTTACTTTGCCGTTTTTGACATCAGTGTTGATGTCAAATGAGTCCAAATTACCGTTAAGCATCAATGTGGTTTCGGCTTTGCCGTCTATCCAAGCATCGCTCGCGGTATCTTTCCACGTATTCTCTGCATTCGCAGCTAGAGATGCAGTTCCTAATGATACGGCTACTAATACTGAAATGATTGAATGTTTCATAAATATCTCCTTATTAAGATTCGTAGTGACTAATGCCAATTCGATGCCAACAAGTTAACCTATTGAAATAATTAACTTATTTTGACATAAAACAAAAATTAATCGCCTATGCCTAGGTAAATTATTACCAAGGTGTTGTAAATAATTCTTCAAAACAGCTCGGCGATTGACACCACCTTTTCTTGTAAAAAGGAATTGGTACCTGTGGGCTTACTTGATTATCCCTGTCCTAGTAACGAGTCTTTGTAACGATATAGCTCAGTGCCACCGATAAAGGGTATTTACAACACAAGCAACTGAGTTTAGGTTGGCGCAGTCGAAATGGCATTAAGTAACACACATAAAAAAACCGCTAAGGATCTAGCGGTTTGTTTGGGTGAGCAATATTCGGTGAAATCTATCCGTTAACACCTAGGGTAGCCATCAATCTCTACCAATCTGGGGCAAAGTCAGGATCCACAATACGTTCTTGGGGCTCAATAGCATCAATTTTTGCCAGCTCATCTGCGGTTAACATCAACTGTTTGCCAGTGAGATTATCGCGCATATGTTCAACATTTGTTGAGGAAGGTATCACCACTATTTTTTTGTGATTTAACCAAGATAATGCCACTGCAGCGGGAGTAGTTTGATGTGCTTCGGCTAACGCTTTCAACACATCATTTTCCATCACTTTACCTACGCCGAGTGGCATATACCCAGTCACCTGAATATTGTTGCGATGGCAATATTCCACTAGCTCTTTGTTCTGGAAATTCGGATGCACCTCTATCTGGTTCGTCAGAATGTGATCCTTGCCTAGGATCGCCAAAGCCTCATCGAGCTGGCTCTGGGTAAAATTCGAAACCCCAATATGCTCAGTCAACCCGCGCTCTTTGCACGCCTTCAATTCGTGTAAATAGTCGGCCATAGGCACTTTATTATCTGGCGAAGGCCAATGAATAAGCAACAGATTGACGTAATCGGTATTAAGTAACGTTAAGCTGTTTTGCACACTGGTAATGAACTTATCTGAGCTCAAATTTTCGTGCCACACCTTAGTGGTCACAAAAAGCTCGCCTCTCGGTAAGCCGGATGCAGCAATAGCGTCACCCACTTCAGACTCATTTTCATAAATTTGAGCCGTATCAATATGCCTATAGCCAACATCAAGGGCATTCTCGACCGCCAACTTAGCTTCGTCACCTTCTAAACGATACGTGCCGAATCCTGGGGTAGGTATTGGAAAAGTATGCATAAGTAAGTCCTCTCGTTAATCGTATAAGCCAGAACCCGGCTTATACTGTGCGCATGTGACTAATTACATTCGAATACTGTGCCAGTTATTAAGTAATTGAAATAATTGAATTTAAAAACAAAGCAAAAACAGTTTTTGTGGCTTAACTGAAATATTTGCCATAACAATTGAAGTCATTACCGACTTTAGCTGGGTGAAGACGGGTCTGAGTCTAAGTGACGTTTAATTTCGTCTAAACGGCGCTTAATATCATGCCAGTCATGCTCGCCCAATGTTAAGTTGCTTTGGATTTGTTCGATCATTGTGGCTTGTTGACGCACAAATTGCCGATGTTCTGGGGTTTGGCTAAAGCGTAGGATGCTGCTCAGACCTTCAAGCAAGCGTATGGTAACCGCTAAACTGTCTTTTGAGTATTGGCGAATTTGATTGAAGGCGGCCTCTCCTAGCCCAGTAAAAACGATAGGCTTGCACTGCAAGCGTATCACACCATTTTCGTCTTCATGAATAGCTTGAGGAAAGGGTTTGGCGGTTAAAGTACATAATACTGCACTGAGCTTGTCCACCACGGTAACCGCGGTATAAGGATCATTGATCCCTGGCGAGAGGGCACGTACGGCTATTTCAACTAACTGCCGGATGGCAAATTCAACATCTTGAATCGGTGTACGGTGTGCCCCCAAACGCATTAACTCGGATATTTTCTGTGGTTCACATCCGAATGTTGTGCCATGGAAATAAGCCGTCCCGATGACAGCGCCTTCAACCACAAAATCACCTGGCATATAATGAATTTTTAGCGCCATATCACATTCTTTCGCTAACTTACTGAGGTACGCTAAATTGAGCGTTTGGATATAACCACTTTCCTCGGAGAATATGTCTTGTTGATTGGGGTAGCGCTGACTAAAGTCGGGCATTTCACTGCTCACTATAGCTGGTTGCTGGGCTCTGCCGGTTGGGAATAATCGTTCAATAATCTCGTTTAATTCACAGTAGACGTTGTCGATCACTGTGTCAGCCTGGATAGCACGTGCCACGTGGTGAATAAAATAAATTAATACCCCAACCCCCAAGACAGCTAATAACACAGAGGTGAGTATGCTCAATCCTGGTACGAAGTTTTGCTCATCGAATGACTTGGTCGCTTGAATAATAAGTAAGCAGTAAATAAAGGTAGACAAGAAAAAACCCAACACGCATTGAGTTCCGGTATCCATCATAAAGTTTCGGATAAGTCGCGGGCCAAATTGAGATGATGCCAAGCTTAAGGCCACCACGGTAATCGAGAACGCAATACTGGTAACTGTGATCATCGACGAAGCTATGGTCGTCAACAGCGCTCGGGCTGATTCTGGAGAGGTCTGATAGAAATCAGCGAATATTTTTAACTCGCTGCTTGCGCCAAAATGATCGAATGCTAGGCCTACTTGGGATAATCCTATGGCCACCAGCGCCATAATCGATGGTACAAACCAAAAACTGGTTCTAATGGTTTCCCACAGTGTGATGAGCCGCGTATTCATATGTTTCCCTTCATTTTAACCCGGTTTTAATCCAATTGGCGCTGGACCGTGTAAATATTAGGCCAAGACCCTTAAAAACTGCGCCTACGGGCCTTTTTTAGCATTCTTTTTCTTAATAAAGACAATTGCCGCGCCGAGTGCGACGATAACAAAAAGTCCAAATGCAGCTAAGAAAGTAGTTAAAAAACTCGCTCCCCCTGTTCCGCTTACACCGACGATCACACCAACAGCAATAATTAAAATAATCACGGTAATTTGCATTAACACGTTACACACTCCCAGGCGAAGTTCGCCTTATTCGTTATTCAACCCCACTGATGCTCTACTCGCCAATGATCTCTTGTCATCAGTCACACCCACCACCTTGTGAAGTAGTATTAAAAAATAAACAATAAAAAAGGGTGCGAACACCCCTTTAACTTAAACTAGTTTGTGAACTTGCAAAAGCAAATTAACAGTCTGTATCTTTAGCACCTGCGCCATCTTTAACATCTTCACAAGCGTCTTCGATCGCATTGCCAGCATCAGTTGTCATTTCATCAACTTTTTCGCCAGCACTTTCAGCGTTGTTATCATTACAGGCTGTCACTAACGTAAGTGAACTGAAAACCATGGCTAAAAGAGTAAATTTTTTAAGTAAGTTCATAATGAATCTCCATATTGTTATTTAAAGTAAATGTGTGATGTATATCTAGACTCTGGGACCTTTACCGCGAATAGCATTCGCGACTAACGACAGTACCAATAGCACTAAAAATACAAAGAAAATGATTTTTGCAATTCCGGCCGCGGTTCCAGCTATACCACCAAAACCCATTACACCGGCTAATATTGCGATAATTAAAAACGTTAATGCCCAACCCAACATAATATTCTCCTTACCTGTTTAAATTTGTTTGTCGAATAGCTTAATGCGTCATTCATGCCACGCCGCAAACAAAATTACAAGCAGTTGATTTTAAACAATTAATTCTCAATTCAATTAAGATTATCAAGGTTAACATGTAAGTAAAAGTTGAAATATTTACAATATGAAACGGAACATGTTTCCCAAATTTTAGCCGTCTATTTAAGGCAAAGTTCCGTTAACAATGGGAAGTGATCAGACCCAATCTCTGGCAAGCGTGCCAAACGGACTAGTTCAAAACTGTCACTGTGGAAAACATGATCAAGAGGCCAGCGAGCCATTACATATTGGGCGTGAAACGTATTAAAGGCTCCTCGTCCAATGCGTGGGTCGCACAAGCCACTTACCCTCAGGAATGCTTGCGTCGTCGGCGACCAGGCCACATCATTCAAATCACCGCTAACAATTATTGGTAACCCGTCGGCGCTATCAGTTTGTGCAATCTCTTTGGCTAAACCTAACAATTCAATATCGCGTTCGGTGGCTTCTTCATTTTCTGTGGGGCTTGGCGGTGCTGGGTGCACAAAATGACACTTAATCCGTTCACCGCTTTCCAGCTGAGCAACGCAATGGACTGACGGTACCCCTTTTTCAACTCGCTCGGCTGTGATGATGTCACTTAGGGGTAGACGGCTAAATACATGCATACCGTATAAGTTATCTAACGGATAATTCACTCGGTACGGGTAAGCTGCATGTAGCGGTGCTAGAGCATCTTGCCACCATTGATTGCTTTCTAATGTCACCAATATATGGGGTTGCTCTTGTTCCACTAGCGTAATTAATTTTGCTACGTCATGGTTGGTCATTAATACATTGGCATTTATGATCTTAACGCTGCGCTTAGGCTCGGGATTATTGTTAATTTTAACCGTAGGCTTGACCAAAGGCGTGTAGGGTAAAATCCAATACATTTGATACACTAATGCGCCAAGGTTAACGCCTATTAATGATGCGATGACCAATAGGTTGTGATGATAAAACCCACCAATGGCGACCAGGTTGACCAAAAGTAACACGGCAATTTGCAGCCGAGGAAATTCCCATACTCTCACCGACCAATGATCGCTAGGAAGCAGCGGCGCTGCCGTTAAAAGTACCAGCACAAGGCTGATAATGATAAAAGTTGTGAGCATTTTTGACTCTCAGTATAAATAAAGGCTAAAAACGGGAAATGGCTATCACACGGGTCAACACTTAGTCTATGTGGCCTACCTTGTCGATGTATCCTGCGTTTATCAGACCGTTACGGTCATCTTGAATATCATCCAGCATAACGCTCTGGCTAATAACCGGTACAAACACCACGTTATCCACTTTTATATCGAACGATTTAATAAACGCATTTCTAATAATAGCGGTTATCGCCGGCCACAATGGTGTTTCAATATCGTCTATTTGTCCTTCAAGGGGAATACGGGTAGCAATAAGGTCTTTTTTACCGCCTTCGAATAATTCGGCGATGCCACCCGTCACAGCTTCAAATATCCATTGGAAAGGGTTATCACCATCTTCAACAACGTCTGCTTGCCAGTCAAAAACTGACAAATCGTATATTCCCGCTTTGACATAACCACTCACCGCCCCCTGTTTAGACGCGAACTCCATGGCGAAGTCGAGTTGGCCGGCTTCAACATCAAAGGGCGTGTAAAAGCTAATTAAGTGGTCAACATACTTCACGGGTAAACGCTGCATTTCAACGTCTAGATTAAACGTAGGTTTAGCCGCATAGGGGTCGTAGGACCCTGAGATAGAAAGCGGGCAAACACCAGCAATTTCGCCGTTTATCTGCATATTGGTAACCAGCGAACCTGAACGGGCTTTGCTGTTAGTTAGATTGCTAATATGACCATGAACATCTTGAATTTCAGTGTGCGTTTTACGCTCATCGTTAAAGGTTTCGAATATCAGTTTGCCATCAATAATGTCAATTCGATCGATTGAAAAAGGAACTAAGCGGTTTGCTAAGGTGATCCAAGTTTGTTCATTTTGCACGTCGTCATTTATGTGTGCTTCGCGCTTCGCTTCATCTGCATAATAAAATTGCGGCTTTATGAACGTCATTTCGGCCACAATACTGCCACGCAGTAATGCCGACCAAAGAACGGAAATATCCAATTGGCTAACTTTAATCAAAGGTTTTTGTAAATCGCCGTCAATCAAGTTCAACTCGATATCGTCTATCCGGTATGCGCCTCGATATAAAGCGATGTCCACATCGCCCACATGACCACTAATACCTGGGGTGGTATCAATGGCATAGTTCACCCCTTTTTCAACGGCATAGGGGGCCAATACACGTAGCATGACGAGCACCACCACTAAGCTAATCACAGTGATCATGCTTTTGCGTTTACGCGTTGACATAAAGGACTCCAGCTTAGAAAAACAATCACCCGCTGAAGGCGGGTGATTGAAGGTTTTTACCTCGTCATGAACTGTAAAAGTTACACGCTTAGCGGTTAATTTTTACCTCGATTGCATGCACTCACATCGAGCTCACCACGCGTCATTAACGTTTGGCAATAATCCACACCGCGTGGATGATGCCGGGTATATAGCCCAATAGAGTTAGCAAAATATTCAACCAGAATGCGCCTCCTAAGCCGACTTGTAAGAAAACGCCCAGTGGTGGCAGTAAAATAGCAATCAGTATTCTTAGTAAATCCATGATAACGCTCCTGTCTTATCTATATGGTTTGGTTTTATCTACTCCACTTTACATAGGCAATTAGCGTTCCGCTTTTTCTATAACAGCGCTTAATAGCTAAACTGAAAACCCCTGCCGAGTTATTTATCAACCAGATCAGCCGGCCGAGTATCCGCTACAACTGCCCCCCGCTCACCCAAGACTTTGTCACTACCGTGAGTACTATCTTGTTCAGTCTGATGCTCCATGGCGGCATTAAATTCGGCCCCCAGCAATACGATATAAGCCGTAAGGTAAAACCACATCAGCAGGACCACAACGCTTCCAAGAGAACCATAGGTTTTGTCATATTGACCGAATTGGCCAAGATAAAACGAAAAGGCGAATGAAAATGCAATCCACAAGAGGCTAGCCATGACCGAGCCAGGTGTGACCCAGCGCCATTTAGCGCGACGGCGATGGGGGCCATAACGATAAAAAGCAGCCAAGGCGAGATTAAACAGTACAGCTAAAAATGGCCAAGTCAGCCATTGAACCAGCAGACTGCTATAATCTTTTAAACCCACATAAGTAAACAGAATTGGCATTAGCGCAATACTGAATAATGCCCCCGCGAGCAAAATAACCGCGCTTAGTGTCAGTGCGATGCGCATAAATACCATCATCAGAAAGCCTCGATTCTGACGCTGTTCGTAAGTAATGTTACACGCCGTCACCATGGCCTGAGCGCCTTTACTGGCACTCCAAACAGCAAACAAAGTACTCAGCAACGCACCAGTACTGAGCGCAGCTTCAGACTTGCCCATGATACGACTTACTTGGCTGAGAATAATCTCACGACTTTGTGCAGGCACAACACCGATTAAGTGGTTTAAATGCTGTTGCAATTCATCCGCAGAAACTACCAAGCCATATACAGAAATAAACGCTGCCAACATAGGAAAAACGGCCAATAAAAAGTAAAACCCTACCCCTGCGGCGATAAGTGACAGGTTGTCATCGAGCATTTTTTTCATTGTGCGGCGTAAAATATCCCACCAGCCTCGCAATGGGATGTCTTGAGGGGAGTTCGCATGTTGGCCTCTATTTACTTTCATTATATTTCCTTATTGATGCAGATATCTGTTTGCCTGTATGGCATCTATCTTGCGTTATCTAAAGCACTTACTTGATTATGCCGTCGCCAGACTCGCAATATCTGCTTACGCAAACTATTGAAGGTGTTATATGCAACCACATGCCCGTTTAAGCCAAATATCAGTTTCGTTGCTTTTCATTGCTGTAACCTATGCCATTTCCATGCCTAACACTTGGGCACAAGCTAAGGTCACCAGCGAAAAGGTTGCTATCAGCCAGCAACCTTTAGATGTTTGGGCAGATGTGGCGAGCCTATGGCAACGCATCGTTCTGGCATTGCCCATGGTCTCATTAGGATTATTGTTTTTTGTTATCTGCTACTTACTCGCCAAGCCTCTGTCAACTTTGCTGGTGCGCCCAATTGGTTATGTCAGCCAAAGTCAGTTAATCAAACTGGTCACCAGGCGCACTATCAGCTTGCTGATTATTTTACTTGGGCTTTACGTATTCCTGCGGTTTGCGGGCTTGAGTGAGTTTGCTATTGCGATTGTTAGCGGTACCGGTGTGATGGGCTTAATTCTTGGGTTTGCCTTTCGCGATATTGCTGAAAACTTTATTTCTAGTTTGTTATTGAGCGTGCAAAAGCCGTTTAAAATCGACGACGTTATTGAGGTGCAAGGTCAGTTAGGGATAGTCAAACAAGTCACAGCAAGAGCCACAACTTTAGTCGATTTCGATGGTAACCATATCCAAATTCCCAATGCGACTATTTACAAAAATATCATTCGTAACCTCACCGCCAACCCCAAAATGCGTGGTAAGTTTATTATTGGCATCGGTTATGATTCGAGTATTTTGGACGCGCAGCAGTTGGCGACTAAGGTACTGGCGTCTCAGCCGACTATTCTACAAGACCCAGAGCCCCAAGTACTGGTGGACGAGCTGGGTTCGTCTACTGTCAATCTGAAAGTTTATTTTTGGATTAATGCCCAGCAATATAGCTTACTTAAAGTGTCATCTATGCTGATGCGCCTGATCATGCGCGAGTTTGAGAAAAACAATATCAGTATGCCTGACGATGCTCGTGAAATTATTTTTCCCCAAGGCGTGCCTGTTCATCAAATACCGTCAGTCCCTGACGAACAGAGCACATTAGCGACCCCGTCCAGTCAAACCTTACTTGAAAATAAAACGGCTACCATAGAGCGTGATAGCACCGAAGACGAGCATTTGGAGGATTTAAGCAGCGACACCCATGATATTCGCCAGCAAGCAAAGCAAGCGCGCGATCCAGAGCAAGGACAGAATATTCTGTAGTCGACGTTAGGGGCTACTTTTCTTTTTTCAGCCAATAGCTTTGCATTAACCCAATGAATAAAAACGCACTCATTAATGGGAGAATTTGCTCACCAATAATGGGATACAAAACCGCATAGACGCCGCCAAAAGCAAGTAAGACATAACCCACCACTGTGTTTGCCGTGGCCACATATTGGGTACGTGTATTACCGTCTGCGATATCTAATAAATAGGTTTTTCGCGCCGTACGCACACCGGCATAACCCACGGAAAGAAAAAAGAATAACCCCACATTCAGCCATAAAGACGCGAGTCCAAAACATAAATAAAATACGCCACTTGCCAGCAAACATATCCCAGTTGCAATGCGGATGGTCAATACCGCACTTTTATCAGACCAAGTCCCCCATACATACGATGATAAAAATGTAGCTAAGGAACTAGCAGCAATAAAATATGGTAGCTGAAAAGTGTCATCCTGACTCGTAGTAATACTGACAAAAAATGGTGCAATAAGCGCGCTGTGCAACAATAAACAGCGGCTGATAATAAGATGGAGCAATGCCCGGTCATGCTTTAGGGTAAACAGAAAAGAAGCCTGTTGATCATTCTCATCAGACTCCACCTTGGCATGTAGCGTTAAAGACAGCGGCAGGGTTGCGATAAACAACATACTTGCACTCGCGATGATCCATAACAGCCAAACCTGATCGAAGTGCGCCTCACCTAGAATAAGCGCCAACGCGCTCAATAAGGAGAGTAAGCCCGAAATACCACTCGCAAAGCCAACCAATTTTCCTCTGCGACCTTTTTCAATCAGCACCCCTTCCATATCTTTCATCGTTAACGAGCACAAGGCGCGACCGAGACTCAACACGATCAATAAAAAGAGTATCAATAAGCCGCCAGAATAGGGGCTGAGGAAGGCCACAGCTGGGACCATTCCCATGATTGCCGATGCTTGCACAAATACACCAACCCGCCAAACACGCTGACGCTGGGTGAATTGCTGAATACGCTGCTTCAATGGCCATTGGGGAATAAGCGAGCCTGATTCACGAACGGGTACCAAGAGCGAAATCATCCAACTTGGCGCGCCGATACTCGTTAATACCCATGGCAAGGTGGTTTTGGCTGAAATTAAGATATCCGCCAATTTAGTCATGCTTGATATCACAACCAAGCGCAGGAATGCGCCAGAACCTGATGCTTTACTCACTGATATTCCCTGTTTCCAGATTACTGACAATCATTAAGAAAATTGCCCCCGTAAGGATCACATATTAGCCTTCGGTTTGAGGAAGGCCTGCTTTATTGTGATTTTCTTTTTGCGCGGATCCGGCCCCCGTATTGCTGCTATTTAACATGAACAAGGTCGTGCCCAATAGCGCTGCAATCACCGAGCCTGCCAAAATACCTAGCTTCGCCTGAGCCAGTAATTCTGGCTGACCGGCGAAACCCAACGAAGCGATAAATAACGACATGGTAAACCCCACCCCCGCCAAACTTGCTAATGCAAATACCTGGGCAAACGACAATCCTGTTGGCAGCCGTGATAAACCACTTTTTACCGCCAACCAAGCGAACAAACTAATGCCACATATCTTGCCAAGCACCATAGCCACTGCCACGCCGACCAACACCACTGAATCAAAAATTTGGCTGAGGTCACTTGGCAGAGCAACACCTGCGTTGATAAACGCAAAAATAGGCAAGATCAGCAAGCTGACAGGACGATTCAAAACATGTCCCCAACGCTGAATGGGTGTGGTGGCCATGGCGGCAATATCTTGGGCTTCTTCAACCAACTCGTGCTGCTCTTGATGCTCTAAAATCGATACGTCTTTTTTATCTATTTTTTCGAAGCGATTAACAATATTGCGCATATTACGTGCGAACCACGAGCTCTGGGCATAAGGTTTAGTTGGCACCGCTAAGGCCGCTAAAATACCTGCTGCGGTGGCATGCACACCGGATTGCAATACAAACCACCAAAGCAGTAAGCCGCCTAATACATAAAAAATTGGCCGCCGAACACCCAGTACATTAAACAGAAATAGGCCCAACAATGCCAGTCCCGCATAACTCAATGATAATAAGTCAAGACCGTCGGTATAAAACAGACCAATTACCGCGACGGCCCCCATATCATCGACAATGGCCAATGCTGATAAGGTTACCGCTGCTGAACGAGGCGCTTTACTGCCCAATAAGGCCAAAATGCCTAAGGCGAATGCGGTGTCGGTAGCCATGGGGATACCCCAGCCATTCATGGCTTCATCGACCCCTGTAAGCGCAATACCTGCGTAAATACTGGCAGGCAGCACCATACCCCCTAACGCCATCGCAATGACCAAACTCGAGTCACGAAAGTCTTTTAAATCTCCTACCAAACACTCATATTTGATCTCAAGCCCGAGTAAAAAGAAAAATAACACCATCAATCCATCGTTCACCCAAGTGTGCAGGGAATGACTCAAGGTAAAATCACCTAATGAGATACTCAATGCCATATGGCTAATTTTTTGGTATAGCTCTCGGCTGTCTGAATTGGCGATAACCATGGCTGCAATAGCCGCAAGCAGCAGTATGATACTGGCGGTGGCTTGGCTTTTGAAGAATTGCTCGAATGAGCAAACCACATGATTAAACTCACGCTCTAAAGGCGCCAGTTCTCGCTCCTTATCTTTTAGCTCATCCATATGCTATTCCCCTGCACGTCGAAAGAGAAGTAATCGATTGAATACAAACAGACCGAATGGCTAAAACGAAAAATGGGCCGAATACGAGTGTATTCGCCCCATTTAATTGAAAAAATAATGCTTTAATATGCATAAGCCTGAGTACTCTATTTAACTGAATACCGAGGAAATATGCAGGAACCTCGCCAACCCCAACCCATCAGTCGGTTAAAGAAGCAGCGCGCAGTTATGCGCGTATTTGGCCTGTTCCGCTCACTAAGTATTTCTCAGCAGTAAGTGACTCAAGTCCCATTGGACCATAGGCATGCAGCTTAGTGGTAGCGATACCAATTTCAGCCCCAAGGCCAAGTTCGCTGCCATCAGAGAAACGCGATGATGCGTTAACCATGACCACGGATGCATCAACACTGCGCTGAAAACGCTTAGCGGTGATCTCATTCTTGGTACAAATCACTTCAGTATGGTGACTGCCAAAGCGGGATATATGGGCAAAAGCTGCTTCTATATCAGCAACAACACCTACCGCAATCTCTAAATCTAGATACTCTTCACCGAATTCGTCGTCTTGAATAACAGTAGGGTTATCAAAGTAACGAGCGGCGTCAGCACTGGCATTCACTTTCACTTGTTTACTTTGTAACGCTGCAGCTGCTAGGGGTAAAAATTTATCAGCAATATCTTGATGTACGATCAACCCCTCAAGGGCATTACACACACCTGTACGGTGAGTCTTGCCATTCACTAAGATATCAATACCCGTTTGTAAATCTGCGTCATTGTCTATGTAAAGATGACACACACCTTTAAAGTGCTGGATAACAGGAATTTTACTGTTGTCAGTCACGTGGCGGATCAGCCCTTCACCACCACGGGGAATGATCACATCTATGTAATCACTCTGCTGCATTAATTCCATCATCAGCTCACGATCAGGGTTTGGTACAACCGTAATTAATTCAGCCGGCAGATCGTGTTTTTTGAGAACGTCTTGTAAAACACCCGCAATGGCTTTGCTGCTACCCAGCGCTTCTTTACCACCACGTAAAATCACCCCATTACCGGATTTAAAGCACAAAGCTCCGGCATCGGCGGTAACATTCGGGCGCGCCTCATAAATCATGCATACCACCCCTAATGGAATGCGCATCTTACTGATTTTAAGACCATTTGGTCTCTCACCTATGACTCGTTCCTGGCCGGCAGGGTCTGGCAATGCAGCGATAGTTTCGATACCAACAGCCATGCTTTCAACACGTTCGGCATTTAACGTTAGGCGATCAATCATTGCTGCACCTAAGCCATCTTTTTCAGCTTGAGCTAGATCCAACTTGTTGGCGGCGTAAATCACTTCCGCATTGACACGTAATGCATCGGCCATATCGTGTAAAACGATGTTCTTGGTTTTTTCATCTAATACTGCTAATACTTTTGCAGCTTCTGCTGCCTTTCTTGATAATTCTTTAATCATGTTTATTGTTTCTCCAATACAGCGATGTTCTTCTTCGAGATGATAGGACCGGTTTTATTTTGGAATTCACCGGCAAATTCACGGTCTTCTTGGTCAGCAATAAAGCTCAGCAAACAACTGCTGTAATTGGAGCGAGCTTTTGCAATACGTGTCCCGTCATCTTTTCTCAATAAAATAGTGTCACCCACAGCAAAACTACCGTTTACTTCAACGATTTCATCACTGGTCAATTGCTGCCCGTCCACAAAGGTCGTGTCGAAATCATTATCAACAACTAACTCCCCTTGCTCTGAAGCAGTGTGAGTCATCCAATGCACATGCTCCTGCATCGGTTTAGCATAGGGCCTGAAATGCGTACCAGGGTTTTTACCCTCTAATAAGGTATTAAAGGTGGTAGCGGTAAATCCGTTAACGATAAAGGTATCGATGCCGTGTGAGGTTGCCTTCTCAGCCGCTTCAATCTTAGTTTTCATACCGCCCGTACCAACTGCACTGGTGGCTCCGCCGCCCATGGCGAAAATGCGACTGTCGATCGTTGTGACTTCAGGCAACAATACTGCGTCATCATGGGTATTGGGGTTTTTGTCGTACAAACCGTCAACGTCCGAGCAAATAATTAACGCGTCAGCATCAGCTGATGCTGCAACCATAGCGGACAAATTATCGTTGTCGCCGACCTTAAGATCATCCGTGGTCACAGTGTCGTTTTCGTTGATAATGGGTAACACGCCATTATCTAGTAGCGAAAAAATCGTGTCACGAATACTCACGTAACGTTCACGGTCACGCAAATCACCATGCGTTAACAGAATCTGTGCCGTTGGGAAATCAAATAAACGATCCCATGTGGCCATCATCTCGGTTTGACCGGCGGCTGCCATAGCCTTTTTCAGGGCAATATTCACGTTCTCAGTTTCTGGGAACAAGTGCGAACCAGCCGCTACCGAGCCTGATGAAACCAAAACGACCTGAACACCATTGGCTCTAAGACGCACAATAAATTGCGCGATACTGAGCAAGTAATGGCTACTACACCCTTTACGGTGTGGCGCTATCAGCGCGCTGCCTACTTTAATTACGACGCGCTTCCATTGTGAAAGATCCATTGAATGTTTCCTTAATTTGAATGTTGTTTAGCTAAAACCAGATTGGTTTCGTCGAACATGGCGGCTGTGGCTTCACTTGGTTCGTCACCGAATAAACTGACGAGCCATATCACAGCGGCACTAACAATAAAGCCGGGGACAATTTCATACATCACGCTTGAAAGCGCTTGCCCATCGGGTAGCAGTGGTGCATAAATCCAGACCAAAACGGTCACAGCACCTGAAATAATGCCTGCTACAGCGGCTTTGTGGGTTAAGTTTGCTTTGTATAAGCAAAACAACACTAACGGTCCAAATGCGGCGCCAAAACCAGCCCACGCATTACTGACCAACGATAAAATACTGTTGTCACTATCTAACGATAACAACAAGGCGATAATTGCTACACCCGCAACACCATAACGGCCCATTTTTACGGTTTGCTCGTCACTGACTTCATTTCCGGCTTTCAAGCGGTAAATATCTTCAGTGAGTGAACTCGCTGATACCAGCAACTGGGACGAGATAGTACTCATAATGGCCGCTAAAATAGCTGCTAACAAAAAGCCACTAATTATCGGATTAAACAGCAATTCAGAAAAAATAATAAAAATGGTTTCTGGGTCATCTACCGCCAAGGCAAATTTATTTGCATAAGCGACCCCCACTAAACCGGTAGACAGTGCGCCTATAATGGTCACTGTCATCCAACTCATGCCAATAGCACGTGCAGTTTTTACCGCTGGTACTGAACGGATAGCCATAAAACGCACGATAATATGCGGTTGGCCGAAGTAACCTAAACCCCAGGCTAAACTCGACACTAACCCTAACCACGTCATATCACTCATGGTTTGCGAGAAGGTTGGAATAGACTGATAAGCATAACCTAACATTTCGTTGCTATCGGTGAATTGTTGGTAGGCAACGATAGGCACTAATGCTAAAGCAACGAACATAATACAACCTTGTACAAAGTCCGTTAATGACACAGCTAAAAATCCACCAAGCAAGGTATAAGACACCACCACACCTAGGGTGATAATCAGTCCAACTTGGTAATCTAACCCAAATGCCGATTCGAACAACTTTCCGCCAGCCACCAACCCTGCAGAGGTATAAAGGGTAAAAAACAGCACAATAATGGCAGCCGAAATAATACGGATACTGCTGGTTTTACGATTAAAGCGTTTGGCAAAGAACTCTGGGATCGTCAACGCGTCATTAGCAACCTCGGTGTAGACCCGTAATTTGGGTGCAACCAAAATATAATTTGCTAGCGCTCCCACAAGCAAACCAATGGCAATAAACATACTGTCAAAACCACCGACAAACATGGCACCGGGCAAGCCCATGAGCATCCAGCCACTCATATCTGAGGCACCTGCGGACAATGCGGTCACTTGGGGACTGACCTGACGTCCACCCAAAATATAACCTGACATATCGCTGGTAGAACGACGATAAGCAAACACACCTATCCCCAGCATAGCGATGAAATATACTGCTAAAGAAATATAACTCATAATTTAATAATTAATGGCTTGTAGAAGTTTGGCTTATGCCGCGAGCGCGAGATTGGTTGTGGGTAACAAGTACGAGTAATGAAATGCAGGTCAAAAACCAAAAACTCGTTATGTGAAAAATTTTGTTAACTACTAAAGTGGCAGGTTGGGTAAGCGTCTTGCCAATCGCCTTAAGCGTTTTCATTTTATCTCCGTAAATGAATAATAAGTTGTGCACACATAATTACAGGTCAATTAATTAGTACACGAAGCATTATGCTCAATTACTGCTCAAAGATCAAATCTAAATGCGTGCATATCAAGGATAAAAGCTCAGGGATGCCAGAAAAACAGTCCTAAAAATAAACAGTTAGATCAGCGCTAGCACTTATACCTTCAACGCTAGAGCGTTATTTTTTAAATACACTTTTAACATCAGAAAAAAGTGTATTAGGTTGCATTCGAGGGGGAATTTGCTAGGGTTCGCCAGTTATAGACCACAGGGGCGTTTGCGATGAGAAAATACGATGAATTACTGGTTTCACTGCGCCGGGTTATCCGGGCAATAGACCTTTACTCAAAAAAGCTCAATAAAGAATCAGGCTTAACCAGCCCTCAACTGATCGTGATGCAAGAAATTGCCAACAACGAAGATGTGATGGTTAAGGATATCGCGACTCATATTAATTTGAGTTCAGCTACGGTGACCAGTATTCTCGATCGCCTAGAAGCGCGAGGCTATGTGGTGCGTGAACGCACTCAGGTTGATAAACGCAAGGTGGCGGTTCGCTTAACCGAATCAGGAACTAACGCGTTCAAAAATGCCCCTACCTTATTACAGGAACACTTCATCAATCGTTTTGAGGCTCTGGATGAATGGGAGCAAACCCAGTTGGTATCTACCATGCAACGCATTGCTAAAATGATGGACGCCGAAGCATTAGACGCAGCACCATTATTACAAGTCGGTCAAATACACCCGCAAAGCACAGTCATCGATAACAGCAAATAAAATCAACCTAGCGCCCGGTCAATTAAGTCGTACTCTATTAAAAAGGCGCCTCGCCGTTAGTTAAGCTGGTCGTCTTTCCAATATTTTGTCCCTTTCACGGTTGCTTGCAAGGCTAGTCCGCTTTCAGTCAACTGATAGATGGTGATATTATCCGCGGTAACCTCGCCACTTTTGGCAGCGCCTTTATCGCCCGCTTTAGCCGCAGCATCAGCCTGGGCGCCAAATGCCCAACCCTTTTCCACAAAACGTGACATCACGGCTTCATTGTGAAAAACAAATACTGCGCTGAAATCCTTGATGCCAGCTCCCAGGCCTACACCCACTTCCGCCATTTTCATGTAAGTCTGCTGACCCGTTTGATTATCAGTGACAACCCCGTAACCGCCGCCAAAACTGGCCAAAATCAAGTTAACATTGGCGTTATCAAACACCGCGTAACCTGGTGCACTGTTAATTTGTGAACGAACACTGGGTTTGAGGGTAAATAACTCAGTTAACACTTTGTCTTTCATCGTTTGCACAGCCTGACGCTTTTGCGCGACAGTGGCGTCTGTGGTGGTTGTACAGCCACTCAATAAAACAAGCGATAACGAGGCAAAAACGCCAAAAAACAATGATTTGTACTGCATAGGTAGTCCTTAAAAAAATATTACTAGAATCCGAGATGGCTTAGCAATTAACAAACCAAAAACAATAACCATTTGTTATTTAAAGATTAAACGAATAAATATTCACTCTCAGTGGGCTTTTGCAGCGTTTTAACGTAATACTGAAGAGCGTATCCGGTAATAATGTCGCAACCGTTAAGTAGTTTTTTCCTAAATAGAAAGGGCAGCTTGGCAAAATATCCATAAAGACATTTAAATCAATACGTTAACAATGGAATGAATTTTGTATCCTATTGAGCGAAGCTTTCCATAAGAGTTGAAATATAAAACCATCAATAACAACTCCGTTATGGCAATCTCGCTTTCATTTGCAGAGGAATATCAGTTTGTTAACTAGACCTATACTGAAAAAAATTATCACCGGCGGCGTGCTCAGCATGACGTTACTGCTTACCGCTTGTAGCACGAATGACGTCCAGCACACGGTCGAGCAACCAGTTAACAGTAATGTTAGCGGTTCTGAATTGGTGATCACCAGTTCCCACGGTACACAGACCATTGAACCTACCGTTGTCAGTTATCCCGCGCCCAACAGCGTGCAAGACAAACAAAATAGCGATGTCACTACATTCAATGACCCATTAGAATTCATTAATCGACCGATTTTTGCCTTTAACGATAAATTGTTTGAGTACGTCTTAATTCCTGCTGCAAAAGGCTACACAAAAGTCGTCCCCGATCCTGTACGAAGTAGTGTTGGACATTTTTTTAGTAACATTCGAGAACCGTTAAACGCGTTAAACCAATTATTTCAAGGTGAAGTGAGCGACAGTGGTAAAAGCGTAGGGCGATTTGCCATTAACTCAACCATTGGTTTATTAGGCTTCTTTGACCCAGCGACAGCCTGGTTTGAAATCGATGAAAACGTGTCCACAATCAACGACACCTTGATGAAATATGATGTGGGCTATGGAAGTTATTTAGTCTTACCGTTTCTTGGCCAATCCGATTTGCGCAATGGGTTTTCAACCATAACTGAGTCTATTTTCAGCCCTATTCAATATGTTACAGAAAATCCAGAAACCCTTTATATTCAGGCATATGGGGGCTTTCACGCCTTTACTCCTGAAGCACCTACCTACGAAAAATTACGCAGTGAAACAGATGATCCCTACGTGTTTTTTCGTAACCTATACATGCAAAGCATGTTGCGTGATCAGCAATATCCGGCCCAAGGATCCCTTAATGATAAAGCTCAACAAGGCAACCCCAATACCAGTGATGAAAATACGCAAGATTTAGATACCGATGTACCTGCATCGCAGCCGGAGTAAATGATTGATGAGTGCATTTTTAGCCAACATTATTATTCGCCATGCAAAGCTGATATTGGTCCTTTTTACTATTTGCGGTGTGTTAGCTGCTTGGTCTGCTCAACAGTTTAAAATTGACGCTTCTGCTGACACCTTATTAATTAAAAATAATAAGATGTTCGTCGAAACCCAAGTGATGAATGAGCGGTTTTCGCCTCAAGAATTCATTTTAGTGGCATACAAACCAAAAGCCCATGAGGTATTTAGCCAACAGTCATTTAATGATATTCAACAAATATCCAGTGAACTCAAACGCCTACCCAGAGTGGCTGACGTAACCAATATTCTGAATGTGCCTTTGCTGTCGTTATCAGGCAAGTTAGATCCTAACCTCAAACCAGAGCAACTAACTTGGCAAGCAAACCATTACTCTAGCGAAAAAATGCGCGAGGTATTTACTGACCACCCACTTTTCACCGATCTACTGGTCAATAAAGACCAAACCGCCACCGCGATGCAAATCGTCTTTAAACCCAACGCTGAGTTAAGAGACATTCAAAGTCAAATCATCGCTATTCAAAAAACTATTCTGGACGGTGAGTTAACTGAACAAGATGAGCAAAAAATTGCTGAGTTGAAAAAACAGGCAGAGCCTATCGAGCAAAAACTTAAAAAAACTCGGCAACAGGAAATAAAGCAAATATACCAAACGATTGAACCCTTCAAAGACGATGCGGATTTATATCTCGGTGGCGCCTATGTGCTCGGCCAACAAATGATCGACATCATTCAAAGTGACTTGGTCATCTTCGGCAGTGCGATAGGGCTGGCTATCTGTCTGATCTTATTTATCTTTTTTAGGAAAATACGTTGGGTTATTTTGCCGCTACTGTGTTGTGGACTAAGTGTCATATTGACTGTCGGTTTATTCGGTTTGTTAGATTTTAGAGCCACTGTCATCTCCTCGAACTTCATTGCCTTACAGTTAATTTTAACCTTGGCGGTGGTTGTACATCTGATTGTTGAGTTTCGTCAGTTGGAAGAACAAAACAGCGAAGCAAACCAACAAGAGTTACTGCGCCAAACATTTGTTAACAAGTTCAAGCCATGTTTGTATGCAGGGATCACGACAAGTGTTGGCTTTGCCTCCTTGATATTTAGCGGTATTCAACCAGTTGTTAGTTTCGGCTGGATGATGATAGTTGCCATGTGCGTATCGATATTCTCAAGCCTATTACTGTTCCCAGCGGTTCTCGCGTCATTTAAACGCAAAGGCGATAGTCATGAGAGTCGTATCAGTCAGAAAGTCGTATCTGTCCTAAGTGCTTTCACCTTAAAGCGCCCTACCTTTATTGTGTTCATCAGTGTGATAGTCGGTGGTGGTCTTATATTCGGCATCGTTAAACTGAATGTGGAAAACAGTTTTTTAAATTACTTTAAGGAATCAACTCAAGTTCGCACCGAACTAGAGTTTATCGATCGTGAATTCGGCGGCTCAACCCCCTTGGATTTCATCTACACCGTTCCTGAAAGTGAGCGTCGTGACGATCTGGTGATGAGCGCTAAGACCATTCAAACGCTGCAAAAAATACAGCACGTAATGCGTCAGTACGAGGCAACGGGCAATATAACCTCAGTGGTAAACTTCACCGAGCTGGCAAAAAAGATCAATCAAGGTCGCCCACTGACTGAATATGAACTCACGGTGATATACACCTTGTTAGATAAATCACTAACCGAACAACTACTAGGTGCCTATTTTAACCCAGAGAACAACCAGCTTCGTATTAGTACGCGTATTCAAGACAGTACAGAAAACTTTAATCGCGCAGAATTTCTCGAGACCTTTCGTAGCGATTTAGCCCTGCTCGATATCGATCCAAAAAGCTATTCCTTAACCAATTTGTTTGTGCTCTATCAAGATATTTTACAACGCTTGTTTTCGTCACAAATTATGACTTTAGGTTTGGTATTTGCTGCACTGACTCTGGTGTTATTAGTTATCTTTCGCTCGATCAAGGTGGCGCTTATTGCCGTCATCCCTAACATTCTAACAACACTGGTGATTTTAGGCGTAATGGGCTGGTTAGGTATTGCATTAGATTTAATGACCATCACCATATCAGCTATAGCAATGGGGATCGCAGTAGATGACACCATCCATTTTGTGCACCGCTACTTGGAAGAGTTAAACCGTGAAAATAGCGATGGGGATATTGCCATTAAGAAAACATTTAAGTCCGTTGGTTATGCGCTGATCTACACCACCACCATTATTGCCGTGGGCTTCTCGTTACTCAGCTTTTCGGATTTTGTACCCAGTATCTTGTTTGGCTTGTTAACGAGTTTAGCTATGCTACTGGCCTTTATTACGGACACTACCTTGCTGCCAGTACTACTGAGAAAGTTTGTGAAACCTAAACCGCAAAAAATACAGGCTCAAAGTAATAGCTAGTTATCGAAATGAAATTGATAAAATGTACACATCTATGTCGTTATTTTTCACACTATGGTGCATGAAAACTAGGCACTGAAAATATAATTCAATAATTTCAGTGCCTTACAAATTTGCATGGAAATTGCTAAATACACTTTACAGTGCAATAGAAAATACGACACGGAACGAGTCAACGAACCATGTCACCCGTTTGCTGAGATAGCGCGTTATCAAAAGCGTTACCTTGCTACCGTTTTCGTTGGGGCTGGGGCGTTAACACTCCCTTGATACTGCTACTATCTAGCCCCAACGAATTCTTTTTTGCCAAAAGCCAAGGTGCCTAATGTAAAGGTAGATAAAAGCGTTGTGAAGGGAGGAGGAAAATGCGTCAGTTTGGCGACGAAAATTGCAGTCATGGCAGCAGAACGGCCATGAATAAAGCACTAATCTTTGACTAAATCGCTCAATACTTGTTTATTGATAGGCTTTAAAATAAATTTTGAAATCTCTGCTTCTGCCATTTCGTTCACGTCAGGCTCTTCCCCGCTCAGTATGACCATTTCGACTGCCGGCGCACTTTGACGTAATTCTTTGGCCAAGCTCAAACCATTAGTATCAGGCAAGTTTAAGTCCAGTAACACCTTACTCCAATCATCGCGTTGCTTAAACACGTCGACCCCCTCTTTACCAGAATGTGCCACATGTACCGATGCCCCTAAGCTTTCTAACAACAAAGCGGTGATATCTGCGGCGTCTATATCGTCCTCGACCAAGAGTATATGCTGCTCACTACTGACCTTTGCAGGTTGTTCGCTTATTGCACTTGATGCAACACCCGCTTCATCTTGGCTTGGCTCTACACATGATGTCACAGTCAAGTAGGCATCAAGCGCACTCATCAGTGCTTGTGGATTAATTGGTTTTTCTAAAACATTGCTAAACCCTTGGCTGATCAGTTGCTCCCTTACCCCTTTCATTGTCGCTGCGGTCATAGCAACCACGGGAGATAATATGCCGGCAGCGCGAATTTGCTTTATCGCCTCGGAGCCGTCCATCACAGGCATATGAATATCAATCAACACGAGATCGAAAGGCTTATCCTCACTACGCGCGTTAATGATCTTGTCTAACGCTTCTAGGCCGTTCTTGCCGTATTCCACCAGCACACCGGTGCTGGACACCATATGGCCAACCAACATACGTATATCGTTTACATCGTCGACCACCAATACTTTGCCTTGATACTGCAAGGACTGCACATCTTTAATCACCAGAGGCTTAGCATCGAATTTAAGCCGTTCATGGGGCACCTGACTCACATCACCAGTTTGAATATAGGCGGTAAAACAACTGCCCTTGCCAAATTGCGATTGTAAACTGACCGTTCCGCCCATCTTAGCCACCAGCTCATTACAAATAGCCAAACCCAGACCACTGCCACCCTGGCGTCGTGATACGACATCAGCGACTTGTTCAAACGGCTTAAATACACTGCTTAATTGGTCTTTGGGAATGCCAATACCCGTGTCTGATACGGTAAAAAACAATAGATCTTCACCATCTCGTTTTTCACTCCATAAACGCACATTCACCTCGCCTTGCTCGGTAAACTTAATCGCATTGCTAATGAGGTTAATCAAAACCTGGCGAAAACGAGTGGCGTCGGTTTGTATCTTCAGTGGTAAGGGACTAACTGAATCTACCGTGAGCATGAGTCCTTTATCGGTCGAAGGTATCGTCATTAATGCGTATACATCTGCAATCAGCGCATCTAAATTTACGTCACTGATATTTAACTCAAGTTTGTCCGCTGCAATCTTCGACAAATCGAGCATATTGTTCAGTAAACTTAGTAGGTGCTTGCCATTGCTTAATACTATGCCTAACTCAGTGTGCGCAGACTGGCCAATTTTAGAGTCCATAAGCAACTCGGTATAACCTAAGATAGAGGTTAGCGGCGTACGTAATTCATGGCTTAGGTGAGCTAAAAATCGGTCTTTAGAGCGGTTTTCGGCTTCCGCTTTTAAGCGGTCGACCCGCTCCTTTTCAATTTCTCGCCGAGCGAGTGCGTAACGAATCGCCCGGGCAAAGCGACTACCGCTCAATTCACTTTTGATAATGTAATCAACCGCACCTGCATCCAAGGCCGCCATATCGACTTCTTCGTCAGCTTGGCCGGTTAACATGATAATAGGTGACGTGAACCCAGCTTCAATGCCGAGTTTAAGGATGGTCAGGCCGTTCTCAGCCCCTAGCTGGTAATCCAACAGGCAGATATCGTGACGGTTCTCGGCCATTTTAGCCAGTGCATCGCGTTGATTAGTCACCCAGTCTATTTCAAATTCTAATGTGCTTAATTGGCTTATGTAATCACACGCCAAGACGTAATCGTCTTCGTCGTCTTCGACTAATAGTAAACGAGAAATTGAGTTAGACATGATTACCAACTTGTTCCTGAATCACCCGTTGTTCACGGGTAATTCAACAAACTCGACCCAGTATTTACCGAGTGCGCTCATCAGTGCCACCAATCCCTCAAACGTGACAGGTTTGGTGATATAAGACGCCGCCCCAAGGTCGTAGCCTTTGACCATGTCTTCTTCTTGGGCTGAGGTGGTGAGAATAACGATAGGAATACTGCGCAGCTCTGGGTCGAGCTTAATTTGCTCAAGCGCTTCCCGGCCATCCATGCGTGGCATATTTAAATCAAGTAAAATCAGGCCTGGACGCGGCGCAGCATCTTTATCACTAAATTTACCTTCCCGGCGCAAGAACTCTAATAATTCCACACCGTCTTCAACACAGTGTAACTCGTTTAACACACGACTTTCCCGCAGGGCGTCTTGGGCCAACAGGCGATCATCTTCATCATCGTCTGCCATTAAAATCACTATTGGTTTCGCTTTTGAATAAAGCACTCTACTCTCCCATATATTTGTTAACGACAGCATCTATCGGTAAGGTAACGGTAAACGCAGCACCTTCATCAGGGCTACTTAACGCTGTAATGGTGCCGCCGTGACGTTCAACAATGCGACGACAAACGGCTAAGCCAATTCCCGTTCCTTTGTAAGCAGTACGCCCATGTAAACGCTGAAACGGCGAAAATATCTTGTCTGCATAGGTTTGCTCAAACCCAATGCCATTATCTTTTATCGTAACAATACAGCACGGGACATCCATATGTTGTAATTCATCACGAATGTCTTTTTGCTCTACTGATACAGATATAACAGGCGGCACGTCGACTTTACGGAACTTCAAGCCATTGGATAACACGTTTAAAAACAGCTGATACATTTGGCTTGGGTCGGCACAAACCTTGGGCAATGGCTCAATGTTTATCTGTGCGCCACTTTCGCTTATCGCAATTTCTAAGTCGATGAGCACCTCTTCGAGCACATTGTTTAACTCTACATCAACAAAGTCTTTGCCTCGAGTGGTAATACGAGAAAACTCGAGTAAATCATTGATTAAAGTAGACATTCTAAACGCAGCTGTGGTCATACGTTTGATATAATCAACGCCCCTTTCATCGAGCTTGTCTTTATACATGGTGGTTAAGCGGTCACTAAATGCTTGAATTTTACGCAGGGGTTCCTGTAAATCGTGGGACGCCACAAAAGCAAAATCTTCTAACTCGCGATTGCTCCGCGACAGTTCTTCTGAGTAAATCGTCAGTTCTTGCGTTCGCTGGGCAACCTTGTCTAATAACTGTTCGTTTTGTTTTTCCAAGTCATCTTGATAACGGGTATTAATACTCAAGTTAATGCGCGCCATCAAAAACATACCTATGACTAATAACCCGCTGGTGATGGCCGACACACCAAAGTTAACTTTGGCATCTCGTTGGATCCGTTTTAGTTGGCTGTAGAGCACTTGTCTGTGTTCGTACTCAGTATCAACCAGCTGCTTCATGGTTTTGCGAATTTCCCGATACAGATCGCGACCGCGGTTAGTCATAATTTGGCGCAGCGCGGACTTTTCACGCTCCTTGAGAGCAAGCTCTACTGTACTGGTCAGTTCATGAATTTTTTCATTCACCAATACCAGTAAGTCTTTGATCCGCTCCTGCTGACCAGGAATTTCTGATTCAATACCTGAGACTAAAGCAATTTTTTCATCCAAGCTCTGTAACTCAGCATGATACGGATTAAGATACTCCTCATACTCAGTCAGCAAATAACCACGTTGGCCCGACTCAGCCACCACTACGGATAAATGCAGGCTCTCGAGACGCAAAATGATAATGCTGGTTTTATCTAGACTGGTTTGCACAGCAGTCAACTTGTTAACTGTGTTTAAAGCAATAGACAGATTTATGCCGATAATGCCCACCACTAGGACCGAAATAATGATCCAACTAGCGGTAGTATTACCAAACAACCGGTTTAAGCGCATGAGCGTCCTTTTAAGTAACCTTATTTAGCCGCTTCTACGCAGCTAAAATACTAGCTTGTTTCATCCGTGCGGGCATGTTCAGCCAACTTTTGTAATGCAGCACTGCTATCTTGACAGGCCACCAGTATTTTATCTAAAGCGGCTATCGCCTTCTCTCTTGGCATATCGTTTTCCAACACAAGCTTGACCATTTCTGCCTGCATTGAAATACGATTTAATGGATTGCGTACATCATGGATCAACGAATTGGTAGTGGGTGATTGTACGTCTTGTGTTGGTTGCATAAATTACCCCTGAGCTTGGTTTTCCCAAGCATTTAAGCGGTTGTATAAGGTCTTAGTGCTAATTCCGAGCATTTCCGCCGCTAAGGTTTTATTGCCTTCGACTTTTTCTAAGGTCACGCGTATTAGCTCTTTTTCAACGTCGTCAATAGTTTGCCCTGCAGTCACCTGATTCGATGTCATTTGATTTTTTGCAAAAGGAGATTCAAAATTCTTTGGCAAGGTAATCTTGTTGCTCGTCGGGTCGCTCATGATAAATGCGCGATGAATAGCATGCCGCAGTTCGCGGATATTGCCCGGCCAACCATATGCTTTAAGCTGGTCGAGTTGGGCATTCTGCCATTCAAAATTAGTCTCGTTTTCAGCATTTAACTGTTCGATAAACGCCGTGGCCAATAGTGGAATATCCGCTAAACGCTCACGCAATGGCGGTATCGTGATCGGAAACACAGCTAAACGGAAATAAATATCTTCGCGCAGTACTTTACTCTGGGCAATTTCTTCAACCGTACGGTTAGTTGCTGAAATAACCCGGCAATCCACCGACGTATCTTTCACTGCGCCAACGCGAGTCACACGCTTACTTTCAAGCACTCTAAGTAAATTAGGCTGCATTTCCAATGGCATTTCAGTAATTTCATCGAGAAAAAGGGTGCCATTTTGAGCTTGTTCAAATACGCCGATTTTACGCCCTACAGCGCCGGTAAATGAGCCTTTTTCATGACCAAATAACTCACTACCAATGAGTTCACGGGACAATGCACCACAGTTAGTGGCAACTAAGGGCCCCTCAACGTTGCTGGCCGTATGAATGGCATGAGCCACCACTTCTTTACCAACACCACTTTCCCCCATGAGCATGACGTTAGCATTGGTTTTGCCGACTCGCTCGATCATCTGATAGAGCTCTTGCATCGCAGCTGACTCACCGACCAAGCAGTCGAAATGCTTAGTGATGGCAGACGATTTGGCTTTTTTTCTGGCCTTAGATTTACCTGACAGCACCTGCTCTAAATCTTCTCGCTGCAACGGTTTAACCAAATAATTAACGGTAGGGCCGCACATGCCTGCAATGATGCTTTTCACCGAGGGGTGCCCGGTAATTAACGTCACAAAAGGCACTTTGTCGTGGGTGTTTAGTTTATCAATCAGGTGCAATGCGCTGCCGTCAGGCAACATAAAATCAAGTAGTATGTGGTCAAAGCGTTGAAACTCGATACAGTTGTAGGCTTCTTCTAAACAGTTCGCGACCTCGACGTCATGGCCTAAGAACTCGATAATATTGCTCGCTACGTCGGTAAATTCCTTATCATCATCGACTAACAGTATTTGAGACACATTGATTCCTTTTTGTTGAGTAACGGTTAATTCAGTTTTAGCTTTATTTATTATCTAGTGCCTGTGGGCTATCGTGATTAGCGAACCAAATTAACGATTACTGTAGAGTAAATTGCGTACTTACCCCAGAGTATGATTTGGATAGTATTATCCTACTACCCACTGTATCACATTCGTGTCTTGGGCTCGGTGACGAAAGACACAACTGAGGCTAAATTCACAACCTAGCTAATAAAGCAAAGCTCAGGCCAGCTGATCACATACGTAGCAATTTAATGAATGGATCACGGTACTTATCCATTATCTATCCAGCAAAAACGAGGATTAGAGTCATAAAAAAGCCTGCTGAAAACAGGCTTATAAAATACAACATATTGTATTTATTCTATTTTTTGGATATTAACAAAGCCGTACGTAATTTGCTTTTACCAAATGCAGACAGCCTGAAAAAATCTCCCCGAGCAATCGGAATATGCTGACAGTCCATGGGTTGTGGGTGTAAATCATCCGGATCAGGGTCATGTAGATACAAACAATCTTCATCTATGTGTGTAACTGTTACCCAATGCGGTATTTTTTTCCCATCCAGCTGATAGGTGCTGATCAAACTTATCACCGCGGCCCCCTTTGCCAAGCCGGTTTGCAAGGCATTTACATCAGGGTCGGTGTAAATAATGTTTATACCTTGAGCCTTAGCTTGTTGTAAAAATTGCCGATCAACCGCTTGCATGATGTATTTTTTATGCTCACTACGCACACCATCAATAAATAAAGGCGCTTTAGTGTTCACATACGCTGTGACCGAAAATCCCAATTGGTGAGCGGCCAGTGCTAAACCAATAGGATGACAGCCGCCGTGACCTGATGTCATAAAGATAGTCGTCGCTTGGCGCCAGATATCCAGCTCCAAAGACTGGGACATATCCAGTTTGGGGTTCAAATTCGCCATTGCCATCATCAGAGATGACGGCCCGCAGGTAAATTCTGTCGTCTGCTGATACCAAGGATAAGTTGGCAGTGTTTGCAGCGACAGACTCTGCCGAATCGGTTTTTGCATACGCAGTGCATCTATCGAACCTTGATAGTAGTTGGCGTAGGTACCAAATGTGCGGTAACCCAAGCTCTCATATAACTTAATCGCGCCTGTGTTATTGGTCGCCACTTCAAGACGCATAAAAAGTTTGTCTTGTTCTAAGGTATTTTGCTCTAACGCTAACAGTAGCTTTTTGCCCACCCCCAAGCCTTGAGCTTGGCGACTCACCGCAATGGAATACAGCCGCGCCAAACGCGTACCTTTGCGCATTATAACCAAACCATAACCCAGCAAGACATCATTATGGGTCGCCACCATAAATACTCTGTGGCTATCAGCGGCCTTAAGCCAATGCATAAAACGGCGCTGACTTAAGCGGTCAGATTCGAAACTAGCATTTTCAAGTGCCACCAGCTGAGTAATATCGCCCAGCATAGCGCTGCGAATGTTTAGCTCACTTTCTTTATGCACACCCAGCCCAGCGACATCGGGTAAATCGATATCAGATAAGCTGCGTGCAACAGATATTGGCGCATTTTGGTCTTGTTGCTTTTTGTGTCCCCTGGACATCTTATTTGCCTCGTAACTCAAGACGGTTAGCGAATTCTTGCATCACCAACATGTATAATTCTTTGCCTAAGTATAAATCTTCTACTTTTGATTCTAAGCTCGGGTTGTCGTTGACTTCAATAACGTAAACTTGATTGTTTACCTGTTTGATGTCCACACCATACAAACCTTTACCTACAATAGCACTCGCTTTAACCGCCGCATCGAGTACTGGTTTTGGTACTTCAAAAGTCGGCAATGTTTCAAAATCACCAGAGAAGTGTTTTTTCGAACTGTGGTTGTAAATTTGCCAATGGTTACGCGCCATAAAATAACGACATGCGTAAATCGCTCGGCCATTTAATACCCCAATACGCCAATCGAAATCGGTATAAACGAATTCTTGAATCAAGACTAACGCTGATTGGCGCAACATTTCCACTAGCTTAAGCTTTAATTCAACCAAGTTTTCGACCTTGAAAACGCCAATTGAAAATGAGCTTTCTGGCAACTTCAATACCATTGGATAGCTAAATTCACCCTCCAGTAGTTCACACGTTTGATCACTGGAGTTAGACACAAAGCGGCTCTTAGGCGACGGTACCTTGTTGTAGCTAAATGCATCGTGCAAAAATACCTTGTTGCAGCAACGCAAAATCGAGGTGGCGTCATCGATCACTTCCAAACCTTCTTGCTCGCCTTTGCGGGCAAGTTGATAGGTATGGTGATTAATTGCTGTGGTTTCACGGATAAATAACGCGTCAAACTGACTGATCATCGGCCCTTGTTTAGCCGTGATCACTTCTGCATTAATGCCCACTTGCTCTGCCGCTTTAACAAAGTTTTGGATGGCTTTGCTATCACTTGGGGCGGTTTTTTCTTCTGGGTTAACCAAGATCGCCATGTCCCAACGAGAACGTTTTTTGTTGCCACGACTACGCCAATATTTTTGCGTAAAATGCTCTAATCGCTCAGCAAATAACGGCCACAAGCTTGAATCGATTTCACGTATACCCAAGGCTTTCGGTTGTACACTCAAGCCTTTTTCATCACGGCTAAACGACAAACGTAAAATTGGCGCAGGGAAACGCTCAAATACATGCTTGGCAATACGCTTATGACGCTCATTTTGTGACCAGCCGAAAAACACCAATATTTCATCAGGCAATTCGTCGTCAATATGGGCGTACAGATCCGTGCTCATATACTTAGGCACAGGCGTTAACATCTTGCTTTGATCATTAAGCGATTCGCTTAAATCATTGATCGTGTTTACGCTTGGCAACACTTTATGTTGACGCGCTTCAGCCAGCAAAGAACAGTAGTAACCCTGACTCAAATATTTATCTGTGTCACATAGATTAATGATGCGTGTTTTTGGCTCACCGACCTTAGGGTAATCAGCAAGATATTGGGCAAAATCGATAACGGTGGCATCCAAACTTGGGAAGCCATCAGCATTATCGACCACAACGATTGTTTTAAACATTTTACAGCGCTCCAAATAGCAATTTGACTTGTATTTAGGGCACCAAAAAGTGCAACAAGCCAAGCGAAATCAATTAGTTAATCAACAGCTCATGCTTGCCACATCAGGTAGGATGGTCTGGGCAATGATATTGGTGCGGAATATAGGCGTTACGTAGATTTAATCAATACTTTTTTTGCAAAAAATGCTAATTATTTTCAGTACAAAATTGCGCAGCAAATAAATGGCTGAATCGCCGAAAAATAACCATTGAAATCAATACCTTAATCAACCAGTTTTTGCAACTTTAAATCTTGGAAATCATAGCTAAAATCGATATCCGAAAACACGGGTACAAGCTCGATATACGACAGCTTATTATTTTTGTCTCGATGTAACTGGACAAATACATCTGCCGCTAAGCTTCGGTCGTCCCAGCGCACTAAATAACGGTCTTTTTTGCTATCCTCATATATACCACCGATCAATTTACTCACTCTGGCTGAGCGCAACTGAATTCGGTCTTCTTTTTGTTCTAGGTAGAAGTCCCCAAGCCAGTCATCTCGGTATACACCTAATGCAGCTTGAATAAGCTTGTCCTGGGTTAACAGAGCGACCGGTGCGGATGTTTGATTGTGGTTTTTTTCCCTCGCTCCGCTGTTGGAAGTGCGGGGCGCAAAAGCGGCTAACCAATCCGTTTGATCATCACCCAGATAGGGTTTCATCAGGGTATACATCAAAGCACTACGCCCAGCACTGGACTCTTGATTGGTTAATACCACTATACCTAAATCTAACTCAGGGAAGAAACTCACATATGAATACATGCCAGCTAAACTACCGCTGTGATGTACCCGTAAATGCCCGTCGACGTCATTTAATCGCCAACCTAATCCATAGGCGCTGAAATGAGTATTATTATGCTGTTTATCTGTGCCTGACACCGGCATTATGGTCTGTGGTGACCACATCTGTTTATGCTGCGCTAACGAAAACAGCCTATTGCCATCAGCTTTTATACCTTTATTTAGTTGCAACTGTGCCCAAACGAGCATGTCGCTCAAGCTGCATTGAATGCCTCCTGCGGCAGCGGATACATTCGGCCTATTTTCATCAATCTCCCGCTCAATCGTCGCAAGTTGCCCATTCACCACGCCGTGGGGAGTGGCAGCGAATTTTTGCTGGGCTTGCGGAATATGACCAGCAAAGCAGTACTGCATACCTAACGG
>NZ_BAER01000027.1 GCF_000315055.1 Paraglaciecola polaris LMG 21857
CATCAACTGAAAAATCATCCTGCTCTAATACTTGGGATATTCGTGTGATTTCAGCATTAGAAAGGTACTTAGCATAAAGGTGAACCTTGGTCTGGCTGCACCCCATAAGTAGCATTAGCCCTATCGCCGTGACATACCATCTCATATTAGTTCCTTCTAAATTGCATCGTCGTTCGATACGCGTGATTATGCTTGATATAGCTCAAGCGGTAATCCATCAGGATCAGCAAAAAAGGTGAATTTTTTACCTGTATATTCATCAATTCTAATGGGTTCGACTGCAATACCTTTAGCCGTCAAATGCGCAACTGACTCCTCTACGTTATCCACCACAAACGCTAAATGACGCAGCCCCTGTGCCTCTGGACGACTTGGGCGATGTGGTGCGCCTGGGAATGAAAACAGCTCTATTTGTCCGCCATCAGGTAATATTATATCCAGTTTGTACGAATCGCGATGCGCCCGATAATTCTCTGCAATAATACGTAATTCCAGTGTTTCAGTATAAAAAATTTTTGAGCGTGAGTAATCTGAGCAAATTATCGCCGCGTGGTGGATCCGTTTTAGCATAAGGCACCTTTATTGCAGAATTTAAAGGCTTTACGCTAACATGGTTTGTGATAAATCCAGATTATGATTGCTAATATCCTGTGCTTTGGTAAACTGCGCGGCGATTTTTTGTTCAGTGTTTATGTGTTTCTTCCGACATTGGCAAATTTGTATCTTAACGTTCTTTTAAAATTGGTGGTTTTACTATGCATCCTATGCTGAATATAGCAGTGCGCGCAGCGCGTTCTGCGGGCAACGTCATTGCTCGTGGTTTCGAAAATCAATCTGAATTAATGATTGAAGCCAAAGGCAGTAACGACTTTGTGACACGAATTGATAAAGAAGCCGAGCAAGCAATTATTCGCAAAATTCAGCAATCATACCCTGATCATTGTTTTGTCGGAGAAGAAGGGGGCGTAGTAGAAGGTAGCGACACTGATTATAAATGGATCATTGACCCGCTCGATGGCACCACTAATTTTATCAAAGGGATCCCCCATTTCGCGGTATCTATCGCACTAATGCATAAAGGTCGTTTAGACCAAGCCGTTGTATTCGATCCGATTCGCGGTGAATTATTCACTGCAAGCAAAGGCGGCGGTGCGCAACTTAACGGTTTCCGTATTCGCTCAAGCAAAGCAAAAGAACTCAATCAAACCATTTTGGCTACTGCATTACCTTATAAAAACAAAGAATCCTTGCCAACATACTTAGAAAGCTTCCGCAAAATCTTTTTCCAAGCTGGCGATATTCGTCGTAGTGGCTCAGCAGCACTTGATTTGGCTTACGTCGCGTCTGGTCGTTATGACGGTTATTGGGAGAGCGGCCTAAAGCCTTGGGATATCGCAGCAGGTGAATTACTGGTGCGCGAGTCAGGTGGCTTGGTAACTGATTTTAAAGGCGGTAATGATCCCATGTTAAAAGGTGAGATTGTTGCTGGTAGTGCTAAAGTAGTGCAAACCTTGGTTAAACACCTTAAGGGTTAATCAGCGAATATATCGTTCGGTTATAAAAAACGAGTCATATGGAGTATATAGTAGAAACCATGTTTATTCGCGTGTGAGTGAGTGAATAACTATATATGACAAGGCTTAGCTAAAACAACGCTGACGTACACACTATGTATAATGGTGTGTACCTTTTTTTTATGCAACGCAATGTCGGTCGTCGTGCGATCCCTCTTGGTAGGAGTTTACACTACCTGATAATGCGAAACCTCTAGCTCACTTTTGCCCCTTTTCAATTTAGGGTGTTTCCCCATCACACTTCAAGGCTGGTAATTTCACCTGATTTTTATAATCAATGTAGTGTCTAGTGAAGTGGGGCTTATCACTATGTATAACCCCTAGTTCGCTCTACCATCGGCTAAATTCAGTTAGTGTAAGTTAAATACAGCATCGTTTGAATTTTTTACCACTACCACAGGGGCATGATGAGTTACGCCCTATTTTTGTCCTAATAGCCTGCTTACCTTTAAAGTCGACTTTCCCATTTTTTACTTCATGTGCACCACTTATCTTAGGTAGGCTCTCTACCATTTTATCCATCTTGACGGAAGGTTCCCATTTTGAGCGATGATAGGTAGCAAACCTAAATCTTGATGACACGGGACTAAAGCATAAACCTACCCACTCATCTGCTTTACATGTGTACTTTCTTTTCTCACAGTGTGTTACTAGACGTTTACCAGATAACTCATCCTCATCATTGTTGACATGGATTGTTAAGCCTTTTTTTGCTTCTAGTATTGGTAAAGTCGCGTCATGATGCTTATTGTCCTTTTTATTTAGCTCAACCATTTGTGAAATAGCATCATTAATGATGTTTCCAGAGTCTTCACTGAGTGACAGAATGTGGAATCCTAATTTCATGAGGCCAAGGTCACAAGAGTTTTTGATATCATCAAGAATGTTACCAATGAGGGTTCCAGAATAAATTGTAAGAATTCCTCTTGGCGTTTTAGGGACATGATCAAAACCATCTTCACGCCTCGCTAACATCGCCAACTCTAGTGTTGCAGAGACGTCATCATCAAGCACTACCATGTCTGGGTTTTCGTCAAAAAATAGGTTTTGAATGATATAGCAGGAGAGTGTTGTTAATTCATGATTAGAATGAATTGAATCACCATGGTTGCTTCTCTTGGTAACGAAATCTAAAAAATACAATGGTGAACTTAACATTTCTGTCATCATATCTATCAAAAACACATCCATTACATATGGATGCTTTATAGTTTCCGTTACGGTATGTCTCAAGAAGTGTTGAGCTTGGGAGGCTAAAGCTGGGTAATGGTCGGAAACAATACATACAGGGAAAATCGATTCGTAATCATCACCAAAAGCAATAACCTTCCCTTCTGCGTCTTTAAACTTAACATCTTTTTTTTGTAACAGCTCTGCACAGAGGTAGCTTTGGTCATAAGCATCTTGAACAGCGGCTTTGAAATCGGACTTAAGTTGTTTTGAGTTTCCTTTGCGGGCTGCAATAGTAAGCTTCTTTGATTTCGCTTGTATCACGATTGCATATTTACCATGAACTACCAGAACATCTATTTCACCCGCTCTGTTTTTCCCATCGTATATATCAATATTTGTGTATACATTTTGAGGAGGGAACACTTTTCTTAGACAGTCAGCGGTGAAATCTTCTGTGAATTCTCCTCTGTGATCGCTTGCAGTCATCTTATAACTACTATCAGCATTAAACCAAAAGAAGGGGCTTTCATATAGAGATTCCCAATTAGAAGATGAATAAAAAGGAAGCATATAAACCATCATCTAACTTTACGATCGGAAAGGCGTTTCTATGATTGAAATCATCAGCGCTAGAGAAATCATTCATACCACTAGTTGGCGATGCAGACAGTGCAGAAAGAACATTGATAGTAACTTCTTTGCTAAGCTCTGAATGGCTATGGAGTTCATCTGCGCTAAAACAAAAGGCTGATGAGAAGGGAGCTTGATTGTCCTTTTGAAAAATATTTGGAACTAAGGTGTTTAGCTTTTCCAATTGAAGCTTATCTATTACTTCTAAAACGGATATGGCATCTTCAATTACAAACCCTTTATTCTCCTTGAGCCATGGGTTGTCTTTTTGGTATCTAATTTTTACTAAATCACGATACTGATGTTTAAAAACGCTCTCTCCGCTATAAAATATAGCTTCTCTCATAAACGAGGAACCGTTTACTAAATTCTTAAATGATTCTAGCTTTTCAGTCGTTTCCTCAAAGTCCTCTGCATTGTAGAATGACCAATGTAACTCTTCGAATAACTCATAGACCCGTTGGGCGTGTTCAACTGTTTCATTGACTGTTAGGCAACTACCAGTAACTCCAGTTTTACACATCAAACCATATAGTGTGGCTAGCTCGGTACGGCATAATTTAGAACGATCAAAATTATTGGCAAAGGCATCTTCATCTATGATGCCATTTCTCCCGTGGACGAATGTATCTTTCCAGCATAAGAGTGATAAAACATCGATAAATCCTTCCTTGGACGATAAGCGCTCTAGCTCATCGAAAATGTCTTGTTCCTTTCTTTTCGTCATTGCTTAATCGTCCTTTAGTATTCAATATCCATATACCATAGATGAATTAAACCTCTGATATAGATGGTTAAATTAGATCGTTGTGTTACTAATTCAAACTTTAACCTAGTGTTTAAGACACTCTGTCGGATGTTGAAATACTTGTCAAATTCTTCCCACAAAGGTGATAAGTCGGTTAGTGGTAGTCAGAGCTTATTTGAAAATGTTTTTCGCTTTTTACGATAAAGTGGGCTTGTTGGACTATTCCAAGCCGAGTTTCTAATACCTGGAATAATCCGCTATTTACTAGTTTTGCAAAGCCACTGACACATTTCTGTCCAGAATTGTGTTGGAAATTAGTGCACAATTATTGTGTTCACCAACGGACTTTTGATGGTCGCTCAACTACAGGAAAATCTTGCTACGCAAGAACGCAGAATAAGATATGGATAACGCTTCGCGTTAACACACAACTTATCTCCGCTTGTACCTGTAGTCACTCCCTAATGTAACAAATTTTATTTTTATCTTTTTAAAAGCTCAACAAGATAGCTATTACGCCGATGAGAATGACTAGGTGCCTCAGTAATGGCTTTAAAATCATCTTCAGTCCCAACAATGTGGATTTCATTTTCAGCCCTGGTGATAGCTGTATAGAGCCATGCTCTGTCAACGATTTTGCCTTTTTGTAAAGCAATGATAATACGTGGGAACTGAGAACCTTGTGCCTTGTGGAGCGTTATCGCATAACCCAGTTCCATACAATCAAGTACGGCTTGAGTCACTTCAATCTTATCTCCGGTATCGAGTGTCACTTCACCATAACCCTCTCCAGATGCCTCAACACTTGTGAGGACACCAAGCGAGCCGTTTTGAATGCCTTTGTCATAGTGATTCTGCGTAAACAAAATAGTGTCATTAAGTCGCAGATTTTGAAAAAATTTCTCACCATGCATTACAAATTCAAGCCTGCTACCACTGTGATTCACAGCCTCTTGGGTAAGCTTGTTGATTTCAGCAACCAGTGCTTTTGTTGGTGCCATGACACGGCTATTTTCAGGAGACTGCTGATACAATTCACAGCAGACTTGAGATATCGCTTTCTTATAGGTTTGGTGAAAATGAATTGCGCCAGTAGTAAGTTGCTCGGGTACTTTTCCCTGATTAATTAGTTTCGAATACTCAGGGATACCCGTAGAGCCTTTCTGGCGCTTCACAATGTCGAGCATTGTGTTTTCAATCGCTTTAGATGCAACAATATCCGCTAGCACTTTACCGCAACCTATTGGCGGAAGCTGATCGGGATCACCTGTAAAGATAATTCGCACTGAGGGGTGAATATAATTTACCAAGCGGTACATAGTCGGTAAATCAATCATGCTGGCTTCATCAATAACAAGCAGATGTTTTTGTATAGCTGAATCAATAGGATCATCTTTCAGGAACGCGGCAATCGTTGATGTGATAAAACCAATTGACTCATGTAAGCGCATTGACGCACGACCACTC
>NZ_BAER01000026.1 GCF_000315055.1 Paraglaciecola polaris LMG 21857
ATTAGGTATTGAATAGATCATTCAAACGGCATTCCTAATAGCAAATTGGTGGAATAAGGGATTGATACATGCTGTTTAGAACAATCAAAAACACCACAACTATGCTGACTGTTGTTGCAATATGCTTAGTTTGTACCGCTGTTCTCGTTTTTTCCATTGAAGAATATGAAAGCCTTTATCTGGAATCAACCCTGGGCGACCTTGATGGCCTATCAGAAAATATGGCCAGTGATCTTGTTTCCCTTATGGCCACCGATCCTGATACCTTCGAAATTACCACGACCTTATTACGCCTAGATCGCTACGAAAATGTTAAATATGCAGTGGTGTTTGATCAGCATTGGCAGCAGTTGAATGTGTATTTTGGTTCAACCTTTACCCCGCAAAATTTTGAACTTGATATCCAACTCGAAACACTTAAACATCTTCCTCTTGGGGTTGAGGTACGCGAAGGGGAGCTTATTGCGTTAAAGCTGGTCGGTGACGCTCGTTTGCCCTTAGGGTATTTATTGATCGTCAATGACTCGTTAGGGCCGCTTAAAAATAGCAAGCTGACCTTGTTAAAGCGTGTATTACCCTTAGTGTTGCTGGTACTTTTTATTGCCATCCTTGGCTCGTTTTTAATTCAACGACAGTTATTCTTACCCCTAAGCCGCTTGTCTCGTCTGGCGCAAAAAATTCAAAAAACCCATGATTATTCATTGCGTATTGATATTCGTGGAAAGCAAGAAGTGGCTGAGTTAAGTCGTGATATCAATAGCATGATGGAGACTATCAACACTGAAACCCAGAAGAATAGCGAATACACCGAGCAGCTTAAAGAGCAACAGAAAACCATGGAACGGTTGGCAAACTTTGATGGTTTAACGGGTTTACCTAACCGTCAATTTTTCATGGAGACGTTAAGAATTGAATTGGCTAAGGCAAAGCGTGATAACCGTAATTTAGTCTTAATGTACTTCGACCTAGATGGATTCAAGGGGGTCAATGATGCCTTTGGTCATGAGATTGGTGACTTATTATTGATGGAAGTCTGCCTACGAACCAAAGCATTCTTACGTGAAGGCGACCTAATATCACGCCTCGGTGGTGATGAATTTCTGGTGTTATTGCACAACGATCCTAACGACATTATGCTGTTCGAAATTTCTGAACGTTTAGTTCATGGGCTAAGTAAGCCGTTTGAGATCCAATCCTGGGAGGTACAAATCGGGGTCAGCATCGGCATCGCTCGGGCCAGTGATTCTAACTTTAACGTGAGCGAGTTTATCAGTAATGCTGATATCGCCATGTACCGCTCAAAAGACGCAGGAAGAAGCACACACACGGTATTTGTGCCCGACATGATGGAAGACAACAAGCGGCGCTTACTGATTGCCAACTCGATTTCTGGGGCAATAAAACATAACGAGTTTAGCGTGCACTACCAAGCAAAAGTGGCGCCAGACGAATCTGTTGTCGGTTATGAAGCGCTTATCCGCTGGAAGAGCGAATCGTTAGGTATGGTCTCTCCTGCTGAGTTTATTCCCATAGCAGAGCAAAGTGGCAAAATCCTGTCGATTACCAAATGGGTGATTAAAAAGGTGTGTCAGGAATTGGATCAAATACTGGCAATGCATACGGGCAAAATGGTGGTGTCGTTAAATCTGTCGGCTCATGATATCAAAAATGCCTCATTGGTCGATTACATCAGAGCCATGTTCGATAAATATAGGGTAGATACGTCACACATAGAGTTTGAAGTAACCGAGTCAGCCTATTTAGAAAACTTTGATGTGGCTAATGAGTTCCTTAAACAGATACGCGACATGGGTTGTTCTATTGCCCTAGATGACTTTGGAGCGGGTTATTCTTCGTTAGGGTATTTAACCCAAATTCACTTGAATACGCTTAAAATTGACAAGCAATTTGTCGATAACTTAAATGTATCCAAACGCAGTACCCTAGTGACCAAAACGATCATTGAAATGGCGAAGCAACTGAATTTACAAATATGTGCCGAAGGGGTGGAAACACGAGAGCAAGCCGAATTTTTGATACTAAATGGCTGTCACCAATTACAAGGTTACTTATTTGCTAAACCTATGAATTTACAAGACTTGCTTAAACGCTAGTGGATTTGATAGACCACAGTTAATTCTTTAGGAAGGGTGATGCCTGCGGGTAAATAGCCAATCGCTCCTTGATTGTTTTTAAGGTATTCGAGCACCAATTGCTCGCTCTCTATCTCTTTAGGTGCTTTTTTACGGCCGGTAAAGCGCATTTGCGCCCAATAAGATTGAATACGAGACTCGGTTAAGCCTACTACCTTGGTGTTAAACAACACCCGAGTTTGGTTTTCTGGCGGCAGGGCTACAGCACTCAAATCATAGGGCAGCGCGCCTCCCATAAATAGATTTCGCACCTGCTGACGGTTTAATTGAATTGATTTGTCTTGTGTATTCGCCACCACTATTATGGCTTCAGCCCCATTAGACAAGGTGAAAATACTGGGGCAAAATAGAATAAAAAGAACGTAAACAAGCCTCATCAAAATACCCACTCTAAGCCGAGCTGATACAAGATGGCGCTACCATCAAAGTTGCCTAGATCTTTTAAGGCGAAATCATTGCTGATACTGTCGCCCGCTTTAACCAAGGTCATTTCGCCTTTAAGTGCTACATTGGGCTGCCAATCCCAGCGGATACCAATTTTAGTACCGTTCGTATTGTCGTCAGGGAAGCTGGCTAAAACGCTATTGTAAGCCGACGCTAGGAAATCGAGCTCTGTAGATACACCGAACGGAATTTCGTTATCGAAATGGTCATAAGAGATGTCTCTTTTACTGTATGAAATATACAAAGTGTAAGGGTAGAAATTATATCCAGCCGAAATATAAAAACTATCAATATCAGGCACTATGCCCGTTTCACCGACCATTTTAGCGATTTCACTGCGCACGAAGTAGTTTAGATTTTCGTAATTGGCGCTTAATTGATAAAACTGAATGCGCCCAGAAGGATTGAGCCAATCAGCGCTATCAGTAAAACCAATGCTGCGTAACAGTCCGCTTAATTGGGTTACTTCTGCCAACTCAATGTCGGTATTTCCTTGATTATACGATGCACGGAAAGTCCAATCTTTATAGCCGACGTTGGCATTTACGCCAAAAAGGCCAGAGACTTGGGCGTCGATTTCGCCGCTCGACAAATAAAACTTGTCATCGTATCGGCCCCAGTACCCTTCGTAGTTAATGATCCAATCGTTGGCAGTAAATTCGTAATTGGCTAACACCCCTTCGAATGTTGAAAAGAAAGCGGTGTCATAAAATTGCTGGGGCAAGGTTAACCAAGGGTAAGCAAAGCCCACATCAAGGCTATCGCTGTAGTTAAAAAATGGGATACGTTGCTTACCCATTTTTATCTGCAATGCATTACTGGGTTTATACGTGAGGTATAGCCACTCTAGCCCTGATGAACGCTGCGCTCCAGTATGGCCCACTAACTGACCGGTAACCGATAGGGTTTCATTAAACGTATAATCAGCTTGCAGACCGAGCAATGATTGTTGATCAAAACTAAGGCTATTGTCGTATCCTACATACTCGGCGTTTTCGTCGTCTAAATAACCCATAACCACGCGGGCAAATCCTGAAAACTGCAACTTATCTTGGCTGTTAGCATGCAGTGTTGTCGCCCAGCCAAGCAATATTAAACAGCATGCTAAGTTAACGTGGGGAATTCGATGGTTCATCTGTTTAATGGACTTATCTTATTGAGAATTAAGGTTAAAATATTATTCATTAAAATACTATAGGGTGACTTAGAGTCAACGAATTTTCGGTTTTAGTACCCTTAATTTAGCGTTTAAGCGATATTTTTTGCAAAAGTAGTAAATCAATAACACATCTGGAGGGGATCTAGAAAGTAGGCTCTTCCTAGAGTGGTTTATTATACACAATAATGACCTGCTTTTTCGTAAAGCCAGTAGTCTGTTTTAAGGCCGTATTCGCCATATCCGAGTTTGCCACGCAGAGATAGCTCACGCTATGATACGGCACGCTTTTATTTGTACGTTGGCCTCTTGGACTTTTTCAGCAGTGAACTAATCACCCCTTTACTCGGCGTATTATTAATCGCCCTTGCGGGTTTTACCTCTTTCTTAACCGCTGCATTAGGCGCAGGTGGCGGCTTATTATTGTTAGTTGCGATGGCCTCTTTTATGCCTATGGCAGCTGTTATACCTGTACATGGCTTGGTGCAATTGGGCTCTAACGCTAACCGTATGCTACTGACTTATCGATATATCGATAAAAGCATGTTGCTCTATTTCATCGCGGGTGGGCTAATTGGCGCGTTGGCTGCGTCATTTGTGGTCAGTGACTTACCCCTGGATTGGATGAAGTTAGCCGTGGGTGTGTTTGTACTTTTTCTGCTGTGGGGGCAAAAACCGAAAATTAGAGAATCAAGCCCTTTGGGTAAAGCACTGGCAGGGCTGATAACCACGTTTTTGTCGATGTTTGTGGGCGCAAGTGGGCCTTTGGTCGGTAGTTATTTGCATAGTAAAGGCTACGACAAAATGCGCTTTACCGGCACATTCTCAGCCAGTATGACCATGCAGCATTCATTGAAAGCTTTGGTGTATGGCGTCGCTGGCTTTGCCTTCTGGCAATGGTTACCCTTGGTTATCGCTATGGTCGCTGCAGGGGTCGTTGGCACTTGGCTAGGCTTGAAGCTATTACATAAAATTCCCGCCGAGAAGTTTCAGCGCGTCGTGCAAATCGTATTGTCGATTTTGTCTATCAACTTGATGTGGCAGGCAGTTGATGTGCTGTTTTTTTAACCTTGGAATATATTAGGCATTTTGTGTAAATGCGCCTTAGCTGATTGCATAGGCTGTAAGCCCAAACACAGCTGTTAAAGAGTGGTGTAAATGACGGTAAGTTTTTCAGGAGTGGACATCCCTTCAGGTAAGTAACCTACGCTACCTTCATTGTTTTTAAGGTACTCCAGTAGCAAATTTTCGCTATCGGCTTCTTTGGGGGCTCTTTTACGGCCGGTAAAGCGCATCTGGGCCCAATAAGACTGAATGCGGGACTCCGTTAAACCGATCACTTTAGTGTTAAACAACACTCGGGTTTGGTTTTCAGATGGTAAGGCGATGGCTTCTAAATCATAGGGAATGGCGCCGCCCATAAATAAATTGCGCACCTGCTGGCGATTGAGCTTAGTTGATTTGTCTGGGGTGTTTGCCACTAGGATAATGGTTTCGGTTGCAGCCACTATGTGCGCAAAACTAATAGCGTACAAAAAGAGAAAAGTGAGCGACTTTCCCATTAAAATACCCACTCTAAAGCGAGTAAATATAATACCGCTTGTTTATCGAAACTCGGATCATTAATGGTGAAATAGGCTCTATCGGCGTCGTTCCCCTTGATTAAACTGACTTCGCCTTTCAGCGCTAAACCTGCTGTTAAATTGAAGGTTAATATCCTCGGCCATTTTATTTTTTATGTAGGGCATAAACACTCAGTTGACCAAGATGTTTCGTAGCCAATGAAAGACGCCACTTGCTGGGCGCTTATAATCAAATATCCAAGCGCGTATTCCCTTTTTGCTATGGGGCTGCATAGATGACCGTTAATCCTTTGGGGATAGCGATCCCGGCTGGTAAATAGCCAACGCTTCCTTCATTGTTTTTAAGATACTCCAATACTAAATTTTCGCTGTCGACTTCTTTGGGGGCTCTTTTACGGCCGGTAAAGCGCATTTGTGCCCAATAAGACTGAATACGAGACTCCGTTAAGCCCACCACTTTAGTGTTAAATAACACCCGGGTATGGTTTTCAGATGGAAGAGCAATAGCCTCTAAGTCATAGGGGATCACGCCGCCCATAAACAGGTTCCGTACTTGCTGACGATTGAGTTGAATTGACTTGTCTGGGGTATTGGCTATCACAACTATGGCTTCGGCAGTATTAACTATGCTCAGGCAACACAGACACAGGAAAAAGAGATATTTCCTCATTAAAAAACCCACTCAATACCAAGCTGGTACAAGATGGCACTGCCATCAAAGTTACCTAAATCCTTTACCGCATAATCGTTACTGATTTCATCCTTTGCTTCTAAAAAGGTCATTTCTGCTTTGAAAGCAAGATGAGGGCGCCAATCCCATCGTGTGCCTATTTTAATACCGGTCGATTTATCGTCGGCAAAGTCGGCCAATACACTCGCGTAGGTACTAGCTAAAAAATCGAGTTCTGGCGATATGCCAAATGGTATTTCGTTTCGGCGATGATCAAAATGAAGATCCTTTTTACTGTACGAAATGTAAACCGTATACGGATAAAAGTTATAGCCGGCCGAAATATAGAAACTATCAATCTCAGCGACTAAGCCGCCTTCGCTGGCTAATTTTGCTATTTCACTGCGTACAAAATAATCGAGGTTTTCGTAATTGGCGCTTAATTGATAAAATTGAATGAGGCCATTTGCATCGAGCCAATCAGCATTGTCAGAGAAACCAAGTTGGCGTAACTGTTGGCTAAACTGCTGTGCTTCCTCTTGCTCAATGCTCACATCCCCTTGATTATAAGAGGCTCGAAACGTGAAGTTTTTATAGCCAAAATTAGCATTCATGCCAAATAAACCAATAACCTGGGTGTTGATTTCGTCATTAGCTAAGTAGATTTTGTCATCGAAACGACCCCAGTACCCTTCGTAGTTAATCAACCAATCGCTAACGGCAAATTGGTAGTTAGCAAGTACACCATCGAACGTGGTAAAAAACGCGGTATCATAAAATTGTTGCGGCAGGGTAATCCATGGGTAAGCAAAGCCAACATCAAGACTGTCACTGTAATTAAAAAAGGGAATACGCTGTCTGCCGAGCTTAATTTGCAAGGCATTATTCGGCGCATAAGAAAGGTATAGCCACTCTAGGCCAGAATGTCGTTGGTCATCAGTAAAACCAACAACCTGACCCGTAACCGATAACGCATCATTAAATAAATAATCGGCTTGTAGGCCCAGTAATGACTGCTTGTTAAGGCTAATGCTGTTCTCGTAGCCCACATACTCTGCATTTTTGTCATCTAAGTAACCCATTATGACCCGGGCAAAACCTGAGAACTGTAATTTGTCTTCGGTTTCAGCATGAAGTGTTGATGCCCAGCACAGCAACAGTAGGCTGTATGTGGGGATGAGATGAGAGAGTGTTAACTTCATGCTATTAATTTAATACCTTGTGTGGTTAAAAAATTTCCTACTTATCAAGGTAATATAGAAGTGCTTGCAGTCAAAGGCTATTAGACTAAGTGCTATTTCTCATACTTTGAACTTGGTTCGCCCTCGAACCGTCGCTTATCGCTAGTCTTGGCAGGCACGCATAAAGTGTATTTTCTTTCTACGGGCTAATAAGTGCTCCCGAGGGCAGCGTATTGCGCCGAGTATCCAGCCGCCTTGGCCTTCGTCCTCTGTTTTTACGTCCTTCGCGGCATATAATTTAGCGCAGGTTTTACAGTAAACTTGACCTTTACCTGCTTCTATCATGCTACTGGCGATATATTCAAAGCGATCGAATGCCTCAGGTAATCCAGTGCATAACTGTAGCGCTGGGTCGTAAGCTCTTAACCATCGGTGCATATTACGCTCTTGAGCAAAAAACGGCTCCGGCGCACTGTGATGCGATTCATCTTCTTGATTAGAGCCTTCAGCGTTGTTAAAAAAAGAGCCCTCAGCGCCGTTAAAACGAGAGCCTTCAGCGCCGTTAAAACGAGAGCCTTCAGCGTCGTTAAAACGAGAGCCCTCAGCGTGGTTAAGAAAAGAGCCCTCAGCAGGAAGAAATTCATCAGCGGGGGAAAAGCCCTTAGCAAGAAAAAAATCCTCAACGTCATTATCGGTGCCCCCAGCACCTTTAGCGTCATCGTTCTCAAGATCTACAGCACAAGTCCCATCAGCAAACACAAAAGGCTTCGGATGCATGGCATCAAATATTGCTGGCAGCAATTCAGCCGTTTTAAAAATGAATCGTGCTGATAACGCTTCGCCGTAAATATCTGTGCCTTTGTACATCATGTACATACCACATTGGGGTAAGTCATCAATAACGGTTAGCCACTTACGCTCCTCTTCTTCAGGTGAGACGCCTTTGATCTCAGGCATACGAAAGCCTTCATAATGAGTAATGGCATGCTGCCGGTTGTTATGATGTAAAAAGTACCAGCAGAAATGAGGCCACAGAATCAAGGGTTCAATGGCACTAAATAGCATGACTTTTGCTGATTTAGGCGACTCAATCGTCCCTCTATACAACAACCAATAAGCGGCAAAGGTTAAAGCAGTAAACAGACCAACCGAAAAATAAAGTGCGAGATATAGCACAGCGTTGTTACTCCTTTAACGTGCTGAAAATGCTTAGATTAGTAATAGTTATACAGATTGCCTGTTAACTTAGAAAGACAAATGATTTCCCATCGGGTACATTTTGCTTTGGTGATGTTCGCTAGCATGTTCGAGGCTTAAACAGGGTTGGTGTTCAACCTGTAGTGACGTAAATCTTAAACGGTTTACCGGTACTTAATTTGAACTGTTTTACCCTCAGCGATACTATTAAAATTTGCACTGCCATAAAAATAGCCAGTTGATGTGTCACAAGGATTAATGTGTCTAACGATTATTACAATAATAAAGTTCAAGAAATAGCGCCGCAATATTTATCCTTGTCGTTTGAGCAAGTACACGGCAATTGGGCGCACTATTTACCCGCTATTTTAGACAAACCCCATGCCACTATTCTTGATGTTGGCGCAGGTGTTGGCCGAGACGTTAGTCATATCGCCAATTTACTTGCCAAAAGAAATCAAGAGGATAATCAGTGTCGTGTTTATGCCGTAGAGCCCGCATTGCAAATGCTGCAAAAAGGGCAAAACACCACCCAAGGGCAAAATGTTCATTGGCTGCAAGACTCACTACCTGCATTAGATAAAACCACACGCTTAGAAATCAGTTTTGACCTGATTTTATTAAGTGCCGTCTGGATGCATATTCCTGTGAGTCAACGGAGTCGCTCATTGCGTAAGTTAGCCAATTTGCTCAAACCCGGCGGTAAAATAGTAGTATCGCTGAAATTTGGCATGACAGCACAAGAGCAGCATGAAAGGAAAATGTTCGACATAAGCGTCGAAGAAGTTGAGGCACTAGCACAAAACCTAGGCTTGTTTTCAAAACTCGAATCGCAGAACAAAAAAGACCAACTAGGGCGTGAGGACGTTTACTGGCAAACTCTCGTATTGCAAATGCCAGACGACGGCACAGGTGCCTTCCCATTTATCCGCCATGTGGCCATTAATGACGGAAAATCTGCCACGCACAAATTGGCATTGCTAAGAGTATTGTTAAGAATTGCCGATGGCCATGCAGGTGCGGTACTAAGGCGTGAACCTTCTGCAAACGGTGACAGAGTCATACTGCCATTAGGCTTGGTGGCTTTGTATTGGATACACCAATACAAAGATTTAATCGATCACCACGGGTTATTCCAAACACCTAATAAAAGCCCAAATATGGGTTTTATGAAAGACAACGGCTGGAACCAACTAACTCACAGAACCTCAGCCGATTTTCGCATTGGTAACTTATTTGTCGGTGCTGACGCAAAAGCGTTATACCGAGCGCTTTCGGCCAGTGCACAAAACATAAAAAAAATGCCATGCAAATACATTACCCTAACTAACAGTGATACTCGGGTGTTTGAAGTAGACGCGAAAACGGTTAGAGCAAAAGACAGTCTATTTCTAGATTTAGATTCCCTAACGAAGTGGGGCGAGTTCTCATTACCCGAAACAACTTGGTTAGCACTTAACCGATATGCCTGTTGGATAGAGCCTGTTTTAGTCAGCGAATGGGTAAAAACCATGGCCAGCTACCAAGGTAACCAAGACTTCAGTTCGTCAGATAAACAACACTTGCTGTACCAAGCATTGGAATGGGAAGAGCCAAAGCGTTCAACCACAGGCGTTCGGCAGCGGTTCGACACCCTTGCCAGCACCCAACAAATGCACTGTGTTTGGTCAGCGAAAACCTTAAAGCGAAAATACGACATCGATCACAGCATGCCTTTTTCACGCTGGCCAAATAATGATTTATGGAACCTAGTCCCCAGCGATAGCCAAATAAACAATAACAAGCGCGACAAATTACCCTCGGAAAAAACACTCAATGCCGCCAAAGAACGCATGCAGCACTGGTGGGCATCGGCGTGGTTAAACGAGAACAACCTCAACCAAAAACAACGCTTCTTCGCCGAAGCCAATATCGCACTACCCGGCCTCAGCGCACAAAACGATTCTATCGATGATTTATTTGAAGCACTGCTGCTACAAAGAGGACGTTTGAAAGGTATGCAGCAATTGAGTGAATGGTAGGGGGGAGGTTAGGGTTATCTATTGATGAATATTCAAGGTTGGGCCAACCCTAGGGTGTTTAAATGAGTACTTTATTTGGCTATTTTATACCTTCTTAAATATTCTAGCTGTTAGTATCTATTTAACTTAAAAGTCACACATTTAGTTGTTAAAGAAAATATCCATGACCAAGAAAAACACGTCTTTCTTTAATTTACTCACCCAAGCCCCGTGGTGGGTGCCGGTAGCTGTTGCTGCTATTACTTACGTGTTTTTAGTCATGATATTGCCTAACATACAAACCGGTAACCCAATAATCAATGCTATTTTTACAGCGCTTTCACAAGCGGCTCCATTTTTTACCGGTGTTTTTTTACTTGCTACTCCGTTTACTTATTTTAATAGCAGACGCAAACAAAGATTACTCGATCGCCAACAAGATATTGACTCCATAAAGGCACTTAGTTGGAAAGAGTTTGAAGAGCTAGTAGCTGAAGCTTATCGCAGGCAAGGGTTTAGGGTTATCGAGAATGGCTTCGGGCCTGATGGAGGTGTCGACGTCAAGCTGAGTAAAAATAAACAAACTACCTTAGTTCAATGTAAGCAATGGAAATCCAAAAAGGTTGGGGTAGCTGTAATTCGAGAAATGTTCGGCATATTAACTGCTGAAAATGCGTCTAAGGTGGTTATCATTTGTTGTGGGGGATTTACTCGTGAGGCATCAAATTTCGCTGAAAACAAGCCGATTGAATTAATCGGTGGCACCGAACTATTGAGCATAGTAAAAAATATACAGAGCAATTCGTCTTCTAACGTAGAAAGTTCCACAAACCATATGCCTCTCGAATCAAGGCAGCAATTAGAACCTTCGCCAAACGTCAATCAAGTCCGATGTCCAAAATGTGGTAATCAGCTTGTTCAGAGACAAGCCAAACGTGGTGCTAATTTAGGTAATAAATTTTTGGGGTGCTCTTCTTTTCCGAAGTGCCGTTACACAGAATACATGCAAATTAACTGCTCATGAATAAATCAACCAACAGCCAACTTCGCTGTTTCGTTCCATAAATATGCTGGCATTGGGTGTTTCAACTTCCATGTAATATTCATTGGTTGACTGCCTTCTGACTTTACAAAATCCACAGGGCCAAAGTTTACAAAGCCCATTGTTCGTCCATTTTCATCTTTACCTTTTTCGCGCACAAACAACAGAATGGTTTTTTGATTATCTTTTTGTTTAATATAACCTAAACCTCGCCCAGAAGTTGGTCTTGCGCTATTTTGTGTTTGCCAGTGAAATAGCGTTGGGCTGATCGCGTAGTCATGATACATAGTGGTAGCGGAAAATTGCTTTTCACATTTGTCTAGAGTAACAAACAACAGCTCAGTATTGGCTTCTGCAATATGCAAGACGCCTTCACGACTAGATGACTTCTTAACAAAAGTACTGTCACCAAAAGCAACAAGGATATGCTCTTTAGCGTATCGAACATGCATTTTAAGTGGTGATGAATCCACTATAGGGTTATCAACCATTGGCATGTCGAACTCGCGAATAGCGAGTCGCTCAATGAGTATTGAAATTACTTCACTCAACTCATTTTGTAATACTTTGTCTTTCAATGCGACTAAGCTGTTTGCTACGTTCTTAAAGCCAAGCTCTTTACCCGATTTATCCCAAAAGTCATAGTGGCACATTAAAGCATAAAGCTCTTGAATATCAGTCATCACTGGTATTGAAAAGTTGTTATCGCAGAGTTTTTTCACGAAACGTAAATACGAGAGTGA
>NZ_BAER01000025.1 GCF_000315055.1 Paraglaciecola polaris LMG 21857
CAAACCACCAAAATCGGCAATACTGACATGTACCCAGCTAATACCTGCGCCAAACCAACCTAAACCAAAACTAAACCCGAGTTTAGCGGCTTGCTCCGTTCGGGCTTTATAAAGTAGGCATAAATAGGCGGTGAGGCCGATGGGCATGACAGCCCAATATGAAAAAGGAGCGTAGCTTAAGGTTAAGCTCGCTCCAACAAGTAATGATAAAATATACAACATGCGCGTTAGGGCACCTAATCTTCTGAGTCGGGAATAGTGACCTTTAATTGGATCAGGCGGCGGGAGTCTGAATTCGAAACGGTAAAAATAAACCCATCGATATTAACTTTTTCGTCACGCATTGGCATATGACCAAATGCCTTGAGCACAATACCGCCTATGGTGTCGGCTTCCTCTTCGTCAAATTTGGTTTTAAAAAAGGCGTTAAAATCTTCAAGCTCAGTAAGTGCTTTAACCGAGTATGTCTGTTTGTTGAGCGCACGTATATTATCTGTGTTGGTTTCTTCTGCGTCGTGCTCGTCTTCAATTTCACCAACAATCAGCTCAAGAATATCCTCAATGGTCACAAGACCAGATACACCGCCATATTCGTCCACCACTATGGCCATATGAAAGCGTTTTTGCTGAAATTCTTTTAGCAACACATCCACGCGTTTACTTTCTGGGACGATGACAGCGGGACGCAGAATATTCTTTAATTCGAATTCTTTGCCAGGCAAAAAGGCATACTTGAGTAAATCTTTGGCCAGCAGAATACCTTCTATATGATCTTTATCTTCACTTATCACCGGAAAGCGTGAATGCGCCGAGTCAAGCATAATGGGTAGAAATTTGTCCACGGTTTCCGTAATGTCGATAGTGGTCATTTGCGCTCGGGGTATCATAATTTCTCTGACACGCATCTCGCTCACTTCCATGACGCCTTCGATCATTTCACGGGTTTCTTGATTGATGACTTCTCGTTGTTCGGCATCTGTGATGACAGAAAAGAGTTCGTCTTTATTTTTCGGTTCTCCCGTGAATGATTGGACTATTTTATCCAACCAACCTTTATTGGCAGAACCGTTAGTAGAGGGGGGGTTATCTTCGCTCATGATCTCGTTAAATTATGGTTTGAATGGTTATCATCATTGATCTTGGTAAGGGTCGTCAATCGAAAACTGTTTAAGAATTGCAACCTCAAGGTCTTCCATCTGTTGTGCTTCATCATCGTCTATATGGTCAAAGCCAAGTAAATGCAAGGTTCCATGAACGATCATATGGGCCCAGTGATGTTGTAATTCTTTATGCTGCTCAGTGGCCTCAGCGGCCACAACGCTGGCACATACTATCAAATCACCGAGCAAATCCAGACTCATGCCTACCGGCGCCTCAAACGGAAACGACAGTACATTGGTTGGTTTATCTTTGCCACGATAAGCCAGATTAAGTGCTTGGCTTTCTTGTGCATCAACTATGCGCACGGTGATTTCATTCTCAGGCACATTTTGCGCAGTGAATACCCCATCAAGCCATGTTTGTATGTCCTGCGCCGAAGGCAAGTTTGGCGAGTCACAGGCGATTTGTAAGTCTAGAATTGCGCTCACTGGTTATCGCTTTGTTGGCCAGTATGTTCGGCTTTCTTTTGTATTCGAATACGTTCTTGCTGTACTTCGTAATCTTCATAAGCCATAACAATTCGCGCGACCACAGGGTGGCGTACAACGTCATTCGCGTTAAAGAAGTTAAATGAAATGTCATTTACTTCTTTTAACACTTCAATGGCATGACGCAATCCAGAACGGGTGCCTCTAGGTAAATCAACCTGAGTAATATCGCCTGTGATGACGGCCCTAGAATTAAAACCGATACGGGTAAGGAACATTTTCATTTGCTCTACCGTGGTATTTTGGCTTTCATCTAAAATGATAAAGGCGTCGTTCAAAGTACGGCCACGCATGTAGGCAAGAGGCGCCACTTCGATGACATTACGTTCAATGAGTTTTTCCACTTTTTCAAAACCTAGCATTTCAAATAATGCATCGTAAAGTGGGCGTAAATAAGGGTCCACTTTTTGCGACAAATCACCAGGTAAAAAACCAAGTTTTTCCCCAGCCTCAACCGCGGGTCGAGTGAGTAAAATACGGCGAACTTCTTGACGTTCTAAGGCGTCGACTGCTGCAGCGACAGCCAGATAGGTTTTGCCGGTACCCGCAGGGCCAACTCCAAAGCTAATGTCATGGGTCAAAATATCACTGACATACTTAGATTGGTTTGGGTTGCGCGGCTTAATCACGCCACGCTTTGTTTTAATATGTACTTCTTTTCCGTAATGACCAGCTTCAGCACGCTCTAAACATTTAGCTTCTTGGATGGCCAAGTGCACTTGCTCGGATTCCAAATCAGGAATTTCACCGCGTACTGGTTGGGTTTCAATATAAAGCAATTTTAACAGCTGAGCTGCGCCACTTGATTGAAGAGGCTGACCTGTGACTTTAAACTCATTATTGCGATAGGTAATTTCTACCCCAAGACGACGCTCTATTTGTTTAATGTTGTCATCGAATGGTCCGCATAAACTCATTAAGCGTTTATGGTCAGATGGCTCTAAAAATATTTCATTACTGATAAGGTTACTCAATCGTTCTCTCTCGGTTGTTAATTTTAAATCAAAGTGAAGGTACGAACTGGGCGACGCCTATGGCGTCGGTTTTGTTCGTTTGTTTTGCCAATATAGCTTGCGGTGCAACGGCAATACGTAAATTCATATCCGCTTCTTTACGTAATACATCCCCGCGTAACGAATTGGCGAACACGTCTGTAATTCTTACGTCTACAAATCCTCCAATCATATCGGGTGTACCTTCGAAGTTCACGACGCGATTATTTTCAGTACGTCCAGAAAGCTCCATTGGATTTTTCTTAGAGGGCCCTTCTACCAATATACGCTGCTCACTATCAACCATATTACGGGCAATACGCAGAGCTTGTTGGGTAATGCGATTTTGCAACAACTGTAGACGCACTTTTTTGCTGTCCTCGGTTACGTCATCCGGTAAATCAGCTGCAGGTGTTCCTGGACGCGCACTGTAGATAAAACTAAAGCTTAAATCGAAGTCCATGGCTTGAATTAAATCCATTGTTGCTTCGAAGTCAGCATCAGTTTCCCCTGGAAAGCCGATAATGAAATCAGAAGACATGCTCAAATTTGGGCGAATTTTTTTAAGCTTACGAATTTTTGATTTATATTCTATTGCGGTATGACCGCGTTTCATCAAATTTAATACACGATCTGAACCAGACTGAACCGGCAGATGCAAATGATCAACTAGTTCAGGAATAGTCGCGTAGGCATCGATAATGTCGTCAGTGAATTCAACAGGGTGCGATGTTGTGTAACGAATGCGGTCTATTCCATCGATTGAGGCAACCATTTCTAGTAGTTCGGCAAAGGTACATATTGCGCCGTCATGGTGAGGCCCACGAAATGCGTTAACGTTTTGGCCAAGTAGATTAACTTCTCGTACCCCTTGCTCAGCCAATTGTGCGACTTCTAAGAGCACATCATCCACTGGTCGACTGACCTCTTCACCTCGAGTGTAAGGAACGACACAGAAAGTACAGTACTTAGAGCAGCCTTCCATAATCGACACAAACGCCGTCGGTCCATCCGCTTTTGGTTCGGGTAGGCGATCGAATTTTTCTATTTCAGGGAAGCTAATATCAATAACGGATGAACTGCCGCCTTTAATCTGATTAATCATTTCTGGCAAACGATGCAACGTTTGTGGGCCAAATACCAAATCAACGAATGGAGCACGCTGACGAATAACTTGACCTTCTTGGGAGGCGACACAACCACCTACACCTATGATGAGTTCAGGTTTGTCTTTCTTCAGGTGTTTCCAACGGCCTAATTGATGAAATACTTTTTCCTGGGCTTTTTCACGGATAGAACAGGTGTTTAACAAAATCACATCGGCTTCTTCAGCGGTGTTTGCAACTTGATATCCATGGGTCGAGTCCAATAGGTCAGCCATCTTCTGGGAGTCGTACTCGTTCATCTGACAGCCCCAAGTTTTAATAAAAAGTTTTTTAGTCATAACGCTGTGTACTTACCTTTGATGTGAAATCTATGCTTATTTAGAGCAATGTAATCTTGTCGTGCCCAGCCGAGAAACCATTAGTAACGAAGTTTCATGATAGATGAGCAAAATCGAACCGCACATTTTACGGGTTATTCTTGTCTTTCGCTAGTTTTATCCGGTGATTTGCGCGCAAAATACAACCTGAATCCATTCGTTGTTAATTATTTAGCCGCACCTTTACGCCCACGCTGAGTGGATGATAAAAAACGCCTTGAATAGTTATGCAATTTAATCTGCTAAGCAAAGTACGAATAATGATACTGCGCAGAAAATTGTGACAAGAGTATAGGGCTGTTAGCTACTGTCATAATGCAGTATGCAAGTCTTGACAGCCTTGCTATTCTTGCGCCCTAAGATTTTTCAAAGGCGTAATAAATGAATAATTTACACTCAATTTCAGTTGGTGACATTAAGGTTGCTAATGACAAACCGTTCGTACTTTTTGGTGGTATGAATGTTTTGGAGTCTCGAGACATGGCCATGCGTATCGCGGAGCACTACAAAGAGATCACAAGTAAGCTGGGGATCCCATATGTATTTAAAGCGTCATTTGATAAAGCGAATCGTTCATCTGTTAACGCTTACCGTGGGCCAGGAATGGACAAAGGTTTAGAGATTTTTGCCGAAATTAAAGCCACGTTTGATGTTCCTCTGATCACGGATGTGCATGAGCCAGCTCAAGCCGCTCCGGTTGCCGAGGTGGTAGACGTTATTCAATTGCCCGCATTTCTAGCACGCCAAACTGATCTTGTGGTCGCCATGGCAAAAACAAACGCCATCATTAATGTGAAAAAACCACAGTTTTTAGCACCCCACGAAATGCGTCATATTATTACTAAATTTATGGAAGCAGGGAATGACAAAATCATCCTGTGCGAACGAGGTTCAAGCTTTGGTTATAACAACTTGGTTGTTGATATGCTTGGTATGGATGAAATGAAACAATATGCGCCGGTCATTTTTGATGCTACACATGCGTTACAAAAACCTGGAGGACGCACAGATTCTGCTGACGGACGTCGTGCTCAGGCGGCTCAATTAGCCAGAAGTGGTATGGCGCTTGGGCTTGCGGGTTTATTCATTGAAGCTCACCCTAATCCGAATGAAGCGAAGTGTGACGGGCCTTGTGCCTTATCGTTGGATAAGTTAGAACCTTATTTACAACAAATGTTAGCGTTAGACGAATTAGTGAAGGGGTTTGCACCATTGGATACCAGTGCTAATTAGTCGATGAACTAGTTAGTTCTGAGAGGTTTTGAGCATACAGTTATTTTCCGTATGCTCAGAACGTCTAGATAATAATGCGCTAATATTTTAAATGATTAACACAAGGTTATTCTGATAAGGTCGCAGTTTGTGGGGCATTGCCACCACGTTCGTCATTCGTTCGCACTACAGCGTGCTGTAGGCCGTTAAGACTGTCTTCAAGACCGGCAATGATCTTGTTTAATCCTTGTGTACCATTGGCATTGCTCATATCGGCTAGCATGGTTTGCAACCCGGCTTCGATTTGCTCACTTACATACATAGAGGTAAGGTCGAATTCCTGAGCAAAAGACTGTTGGCTGAATACTAATGCAAATAAACTGCTTAAAACTAAATTTTTACGATTTTTCATAATTATCACCTAAAGTATATTAATGTTTTATGTAAACATATTCACTTAATTGTTAAATAAATACGCATTATGTTAACCCTTGTTTTAAAAGAGGTTTTACCTTTGACGGATTAAATAGTAACCAATAAATCCCCGTTAATAAAATGACAATAAGTATGGTCATGGATTAGAAAAACTAATGATGCTACACTTTGATCAAATTCTCCCTGTATTGCCCTTATGAGTCGCAGATTACCGCCCCTTAATGCCCTAAAAGCGTTTGAAGCCGCCGCACGTCATTTAAGTTTTACCCGGGCTGCAGACGAATTGTTTGTTACTCAAGCCGCAGTTAGTCATCAAATTAAGTCCTTGGAAGAGTTTCTGTCCATGAAACTGTTTATGCGCAAGAATCGGTCATTGCTACTCACCGAAGAAGGCCAAGGCTATTACTTAGATTTAAAAGACATATTTCAAGCGTTACATGAAGCGACGCAACGGTTATTGGCGCGTGGCGAAAAAGGCGCAATTACGGTGGCTTTGCCGCCTAGTTTTGCTATTCAGTGGTTGGTTCCTCGGTTAAATCAATTTAGCCAATCCAACCCTGATATCGATATACGCATAAAAGCAGTGGATTTTGATGAAGGTTTTTTAACCGACGACGTCGATGTGGCAATATATTACGGTCGTGGTAAGTGGCCGAATGTCTATGTACAGAAGTTACACACTGAGTATCTTACCCCTGTGTGCTCACCTTTATTATTTCAGGGTCAAAAGCCGTTAGAAAAACTCGAAGACTTACGCCATCATCTGCTGTTGCATGATTCATCAAGAGAGGCGTGGAAAAACTGGATAAAACACTTTCGTATACCTGGTATAAACGTTAACCAAGGTGCGATTTTTAGTCATTCCATGTTAGTTTTACAAGCCGCCGCGCTAGGCCAAGGGATCGCACTGGGTCACAGTGTACTTGCCCGCCCTGAAATTGAATCGGGTCGTTTGGTGTGTCCATTTGACGAACGCCTAATTGCCACGAATGCCTATTACGCTGTCTGTCATCAGTCCCAAGCTGATTTAGGAAAAATTGTGGCATTTCTCCACTGGTTACAAAGCCAAGTAAAAGATGAACAGGATAACGATGACTTTAATCAGTGAGGTAAAGACGCCCATTGCTCAATTAGTGTTAGCGCATGGCGCGGGGGCAGGGATGAACAGTGATTTTATGGCGTTAGCCGCTAAATTATTCGCTCAACAGCACATCCAGGTTACCCGCTTTGACTTTGAATATATGCAAAAAGCAGTGGCGTTAGACCGTCGACAGCCCCCAGATAGAATGCCAAAATTACAAGCTTATTATCATCATGTAATCGAGGGAATTGATTCATCGTTACCGTTATTTATTGGCGGTAAATCTATGGGCGGTCGTGTCGCATCTATGATACTCGATGCGTCGCCTGCTCTTGGCGGAATATGTTTTGGCTACCCATTTCATCCACCTGGTAAAGCAGATAAGTTACGTACTGAGCATTTATACACATTGGGCAAGCCGCTATTGGTGGTGCAGGGCTGCCGAGATACGTTTGGCACACAAGAAGAAGTAAGCGAATATGCATTGCCTGACAGTATTAGGTTGTTGTTTTTAGAGGACGGAGATCATAGTTTTAAGCCGCGTAAAAAATCTGGCTTTAGCCAAGCGCAACACATTATCCAGGCTATTGCGACAAGTAGTGAATTTATTCGGCAAATAATCGCTGGGCAACGCAGTTCAGCGGTAAAAGACAAAACATATTTTTTCCAGCATAACGCACCTATAGAAGGCAGTTGAATATGAAGATCTATCTTATCGTTGGGGCATTTACTGCAATGCTGGCAGTCGTTTTAGGGGCGTTTGCAGCCCATGGGCTTAAAAGTCAGTTATCTGGGAGTTTGATTGCGGTGTTTCAAACCGGCGTGCAATACCAGATGTACCATAGTTTGGGGCTAATTTTACTGGTTTTAGTCGCGCAGGTTATGCCAAGCTCATTGTTAGTATGGTCTGCAGGTTTTATGACCGCAGGTATGGTCTTATTTAGTGGTAGCCTATATTTATTGGCCGTCACCGGCAGCAAATGGTTTGGTCCGATTACACCCATTGGCGGCTTATGTTTTATTATCGCATGGGCGTTATTCATTTTTGCAGCATTTAAAGGGTTAAAATAATTAATGGCGGGATTAGCATTATATTGTCGTACCGGTTTTGAGAAAGACTTAGCCAACGAAGTAATTGAGAAGAGCGCAGCACTTGAGGTATTCGGTTACCCTGAGCTTAAAACAAACAGCGGTTTGGTATTATTTCATTGTTATCAGGCTGAGGGTGCGCAAACGTTAGCTAAATCGTTAGCGTTGACCAGTTTGATATTTGCTCGCCAACTTTTTGCCTTTACTGAACGCTGTGAACAATTAGATACGAGCGATCGTATCGGGCCGATTCTGCAGGCGTGTATCGAGTTCCCTGAATGTGGGGAATTGCGCGTTGAACATGCTGACAGTACTGACGGTCGTGAAATATCAAAATTTTGCCGTAAAATTAGTGTACCGCTCAGACAAACCTTGAGAGGGAAAGGCATATTAACGCCACTCGAACACAATAAGTTACCTGTGTGTCACGTTTACTTTGAGGACAGTACCACGGCGCTTGTTGGCTATTCCTATCCGCAAAATAACTCGCCTCATCCATTAGGCATTTTGCGTTTGAAGTTTCCAAACGAAGCCCCGAGCCGTTCAACATTGAAGCTTGACGAGGCCTTTCAATTATTCATTCCCAAAAAGGAACACGGCAAACGTCTGTCAGGTGGCTTACATGCCGTGGATTTGGGAGCTTGCCCAGGTGGCTGGACATATCAGCTGGTGAAACGCGGAATGTTTGTTGAAGCGGTTGATAATGGCGCTATGGACGAAGCATTGATGGCTACCGGGCAAGTACGATATTGCCCTGAGGACGGTTTTAAATTTCAGCCGCGCAAGAACAATGTATATTGGTTGGTCTGCGACATGATTGAGCAGCCACAGCGCGTAGCTAAATTAATGGCAACTTGGGTCGCAACCAAACGTTGTCAGGAAAGCATGTTCAATCTGAAACTGCCGATGAAAAAACGTTATGAATCTATCAAAGAAGCTTTAGCGATCATTGATCAATGCATTGATCAACATCACGCGGGGCCGTATGATTTAAGTGTGAAGCACCTTTATCATGACCGAGAAGAAGTGACAGTGCACCTAAGATTGAAAGCCTAAACTTCGTTAGGGGGGCTAAAGAACATCAAGTTAAAATACGTAAAAACAAGAGCTTAAGTTGTCTACGTTGAGCAATTAACCTTGCCAATATACTGAATTAATCAGTGCGTAGACGTTAGCGATCAGTATAATAATGACCAGAACATAGACAGTGTAGTGACACGAAATGAAGAATATAGAAATAGAAGACGATTTATACGCCTATATAGCCTCTCAAACCCAACATATTGGTGAGACGGCATCGGATATACTCAGGCGCTTAGTCATGCCACAAGGCAGCGTGCTAAAACAAGCTGTTAGCACCAAGCAAACTGGGCGTATAGTGCCAACTGGCAATGTGTTTAGCCAGATAACTACGGAAGAATTACGCGAATATCCTAAGATGGTTGAGCGATTTATAAAGATTTTATCGGTACTCGAAAACCTTCACGGTGCCCAGTTCGATGAAGTACTTACGTTAAGTGGTCGAAACCGCGTGTATTTTGCCAAAGACAAAGACACCTTGTTACAAGCCAGTAGCGTGACAAACCCAAAACAGATCGGCGAATCTACATTTTGGGTTATGACCAATAATAATACGGCTAAAAAAGCATCGTTGTTAAAAGAAGTAGCCGATGTTTTAGGCTATAGCACTGATGATGCACAACGCTTAGCTGTATTATTCGCCCCGGAATTATATGAAGACTAACTAAGGGAACAACATGGCTATTCACTCAGAAGCAGGTAAACCAGCGGCACAAGAACAACTCGTTAATGTGGCGCATTTAATTAGTGCCTATTACAGCAATAAACCTGATAAAAGTGATGTAAGCCAAGGGGTCACTTTTGGTACCTCTGGGCACAGGGGGAGTGCGTTTAAAAATACCTTTACGGATACCCACATTGCTGCGATTAGCCAGGCCCTAGCCGAGTATCGTGATGCTAATGGTATCACTGGGCCAATGTACGTTGGCATGGATACCCACGCGCTCTCTGAAGCTGCATTTACTACTGCAATTGAAGTATTGGCAGCTAACCAAGTAAAGCTGGTCGTTCAACAAGAACGTGGTTATACACCTACGCCAGTTATTAGCCATGCAATATTAGATTACAACGACGGAAAAGACACAGGGTTAGCTGATGGCGTGGTTATTACACCATCCCATAATCCGCCTGAAGACGGTGGATTTAAGTATAATCCACCCCATGGTGGCCCGGCTGATAGCGATGTCACTAATCAGATTCAAGCCCGTGCAAATGCGCTAATTCAAGCTGATTTACAAGGTGTGAAACGCATGTCCTACCAAATCGCCTGTGATACTGGTTTGGTACAAGAAGTCGACTTCTCCGATAATTACATTAATCAGCTTGATCAAGTTGTTGATATGCAGGCTATTGCAAATGCAGGATTGAAGTTAGGTACGGATCCACTTGGCGGAGCAGGTCTACATTATTGGGATAAAATAGCTAAGCGCTACGGTTTAAATATTGATGTGGTTAACCGTAAAGTTGATCATCAGTTTGGTTTTATGCGCCGTGATAAAGATGGCAAAATCCGTATGGACTGTTCGTCACAATATGCCATGGCGGGTTTGATAGATTTAAAAGATCGCTTTGATTTAGCGTTTGGTAATGATCCCGACTTTGATCGTCACGGTATCGTGACTAAAACCAACGGTTTAATGAATCCGAATCATTACCTCGCGGTAGCCATAGAATATTTATACTCTCATCGAAAAGAATGGCCTGCAGATTTAAAGGTCGGCAAGACACTTGTGTCTAGCAGTATGATTGATCGGGTTGCATTAGATGCAGGGTTAACCGTTGCTGAAATGCCAGTAGGGTTTAAATGGTTTGTGCAGGGAATGCTTAACAGCAAAATTGGCTTTGCCGGTGAGGAAAGCGCAGGTGGAATATTCTTGCGTCGTAATGGTAAGCCTTGGGCTACGGATAAAGACGGTATTATTTTGTGTTTATTAGCGGCTGAAATTCTAGCCGTTACTGGCAAAGATCCCAGTGAGCATTATCAAGCTTTTACCGAGAAGTTTGGCGCACCGCTTTACACTCGTATCGATGTGGCGGCGACTCATGCACAAAAACAAGCATTGAGCAAAGCGGACAAAAACGCGATTACCTCAACAGACCTTGCAGGGGAGCCGATTATCTCTATTCAAACCCATGCATCCGGAAATAATGCCGCTATTGGTGGTGTTAAAGTTGCCACGGAAAATGGTTGGTTTGCGGCGCGCCCTTCAGGTACAGAAGAGATATATAAAATATATGCAGAAAGCTTCAATGGTGAAAAGCATTTACAGCTTTTGATCGAAGAAGCACAAAAACTAGTTGCACGTATATTTGAAAATGTAACCTAATAAACATGTAACCATATTGTTTGTTTTACCTTTTGCAAAAGGCGGTTGAATACGTATTCAACCGCCTTTTTTGTTTATTTAACCGATTTTTAACAGATTAATCCCGATATTCCTGCTAAAACTATTCTCAGTTTATTTTTGTAATTTTATTACGGAATGTATCTCCATGATATTAACCGTTTTTTAACAAGTATTGGTTGAGGCAGCACAATGACAACAAAAAGCATTAAACGAGGAACTAAAAAAACCGTTGGGTCCAGTAGCACACCGCTAAACAAAGCAGAACTTAAAGCGGCTATCGTCAAACACTTGCATTGCTCATTAGGCACAGATGAAAACAAAGCGAACAATCATGCTTGGTGGAAAGCAACATGTGCTTCTGTGCAAGAGCATGTGCTGGAAGGGTTGCGTAAAACACAGAAATCTCATTATCTCAATGATACTCGAGCCGTGCATTATTTTTCTGCGGAATTTTTAATGGGTCGACTGACCTCAAACAACCTACATAATTTAGGTTTATTTGAGCAAACTGAAAAAGCGCTCAATGAACTGGGTGTAAATCTAACTGATATCATGGAAGAAGAACAAGATATGGCGTTGGGTAATGGTGGCTTAGGGCGTCTCGCGGCCTGTTTTATTGACTCGCTTGCTACCCTTGATTTACCTGCTGTTGGTTATGGTCTGCATTACGAGCATGGTTTATTTCGCCAAGAAATTAAAAATGGTGAACAAATTGAACGCCCAGATAGTTGGCGAGATTATGGTAATCCCTGGGAGATTTGTCGCCCAGAGTCTATCCAAGACATTCCCTTATTTGGTTATGTTGAAACAAAATACGGTGAAAATGGCCGCGTCAGCAAAGAGTGGCATCCTGGTCACATTGTTAAAGGATTACCTTGGGATATTCCCGTTGTTGGATACGGTGGAAAAACGGTTAACGTCTTACGCTTGTGGCAAAGCCAAGCGTCAGATTATTTCAACTGGGATGTTTTTAATGCCGGGGGCTACGTCGATGCGCAAAAAGAAAATGTGCAAGCTGAAACCATTTCCAAAGTACTTTATCCGAACGATGAAACAGAAGCAGGCAAAGAACTACGCCTTATTCAACAGTATTTCTTCAGCGCATGTTCGTTAAAAGATATTATTCGCCGTTACAAGCGTGCTCACGGAGACGATTGGAGCCGTTTTTCAGAGCAAGTGGTGATTCAATTAAATGACACACATCCTGCGGTGGCGATACCTGAATTGATGCGAATTTTAATCGATCGCGCCGAATTAGACTGGGATTATGCATGGAGCATTTGTAGCAAAACATTTGCCTATACCAACCATACTTTATTGCCTGAAGCGTTAGAAAAATGGCCAGCCCGTATGTTTGAAAAAATATTACCCCGGCATTTAGAAATTATTTATGAAATCAACCATAGATTTATGGATCAAGTGGAAGCGGTGTGGCCAGGCAACAATGCAATCAAACAGAAATTGTCAATTATTGAAGAAGGTGCCGAAAAAATGGTGCGTATGGGTAACCTATCGGTTATCGGTTCGTTTGCCGTCAATGGTGTGGCCGAAATCCATTCTGCTCTGGTTAAAAAAGATTTGTTTCCTGAATTTAATCATATGTGGCCTGATAAATTGACCAATGTAACCAACGGCATTACGCCCCGGCGCTGGTTAAAGGCCTGTAACCCGGCTTTATCACAATTGATTGACGGCAAGATAGGTAACGATTGGCCGTTGCATTTGCACAAGTTACAGGGGTTGGCCGAATTTGCCGATGACGCTAAGTTCCAAAAACAGTTTATGAAAATTAAACATGATAATAAGACTCAACTTGCCAAAGAAGTATTCACCCTAACGGGCGTTGAAATTGATCCCAATGCTATCTTTGACGTGCAGATAAAGCGTTTACATGAGTACAAACGTCAACACTTAAACTTGTTACATATAATGGCGTTATATCGTCGTTTATTGGAAAATCCCCAGTACGATATTCACCCACGAGTATTTTTGTTTGGCGCTAAGGCTGCACCGGGATACAAATTGGCCAAGGATATTATTTATGCCATTAATAAAGTGGCTGAAAAAATCAATAATGACCCCAGAGTCAATCACAAATTAAAAGTGGTGTTTTTGCCTAATTATCGCGTGAGCTTGGCGGAGAAAATGATTCCTGCGGCGGACATATCAGAGCAAATTTCGACGGCAGGCAAAGAAGCATCCGGCACGGGGAACATGAAGTTATCGTTAAACGGTGCATTAACGGTGGGCACATTAGATGGTGCAAATATTGAAATTGCTGAAGAAGTAGGGGACGAGAACATCTTTATATTTGGTCTTACTGTGGATGAAGTTGAAACGCTTGACCGCAAAGGATACAACCCGTTTGATTATTATGACAACAACCGTGAGCTTAAAGCGGTACTTGACTGGTTAGACAGTGATTACTTTACCCCAGGTAAACCGGGCGCATTATCATCACTGAAACGCAGTATGTTAGAAGGAGGCGACCCGTATAAAGTGTTAGCCGATTTTGTGTCATATAGTGATGCGCAAGCACTGGCAGACAAAGCGTATAAAGATAGCGCTAAGTGGGCAAAGATGGCGATTTTAAACACCGCTCGTATGGGGAAATTCACCTCTGACCGCTCAATAAAGGACTATGTAGAACGTATCTGGAAACTCGTTCCATGCGAGGTGGAATAGTCTTATCCTGATCCTATGTTTAACAACAGAATGGCTTTAACCCAAGCCATTTTCCTGTAGACTAAGGTCATATATGGAAAGTCTGAACGATAGTTTGGACTTTGTTTTCCTAATTAGAATAGACACTCAGTGTCAGAAGCATTCGGGGTTCACTTAACTGCATGAAGCCAGTTCACGATTCGTTGCGGACTTTACCTAATCGACATGTTTTTCTAGCGTTAATCGATAAGATGCTTAAGAAAAACCCTCATCACTCCATGTTATTGATAGACGTGGTGCGTTTTTCTGACGTCAGCAGTAGTTTTGGTTACGAACTTGGCGACGAATTGCTACTTAATATTGCGAATCGAATTTGTTATTTATTTGCCGGACATGATGCTCATCTGGGGCGTATCAGTGGGGATATCTTTGGCTTAGTGATACCTGGTAAATTTAGCCAAGTTCAGCTGCAACGCTTCTATATTCATCTTATTGATCATTTTAAAACCCCTATTGCGGTAGGCGACCATTCGTTTATTGCTGATTTTAACGTGGGTGGCGTATCCAATGAAGAATCAGCCGTGGCGGCAAGTCAGTTTTTTACTCGGGTAGAATCAGCGCTTAAGCAAGCTAAGCAAAATCGTTATGACAATTTCTGTTATATGAGTTTGGTTGATAAACCGGATAATAGTCGTTCAATTACCCTCAAGGCAGATTTAAAGCGTGCCTTGTCGCATAACGAATTAGAGATTTACTATCAACCCAAAGTCAATTTACGTACCCTTCAGATCACTGGCGCCGAGTGCTTATTACGCTGGAATCATCCTTTAGACGGCATATTGTTTCCAGGAGCACTGATCGAAGCTGCTGAATCCTACAATATGATGAACGAAATGGGTTATTGGGTCCTTGAAGCTGCGTTTAAGGGAGCCCAACAACTGACCGCGGCTAATATTCATCTCAAGCTGTCAGTTAATATGTCACCTACTCAATTATATGATCCACACTTCGTCGATCATTTAGCGCGATTTGCCCGTATTTATGCCGTAGACCTTAAGCAGATTGAGATCGAGTTGACCGAAGACGTTGCTTTGTCGAATTCTTTCGGTGTGACTACTCAACTCACACAAATACGTGCGCTGGGCGTTTCTGTTGCCATTGATGACTTTGGTAAAGGTTATTCCAACTTGGCCTATATGCGCAACATCGAACTGGATACCATCAAAGTAGACAAAACTTTTGTCATGGAATTAGGTGAAAGCCCAATCAACCGAGCAGTCATCGAAGCATCTAAATTAATTGCCACAGCAGCGAACTGCGAAGTGGTTGCTGAGGGGATTGAAAATATTCATCAACTTCATGTTTTACGTGAAATTGGTATAGTCGAAGGTCAAGGGTTTTTGTTTTCCAGAGCGGTACCCTTGCCTGAATTTATAGCGTTAACCCAACAAGACTTTATTGTGGGTAATTCTCACGCACGTCGTACGGATACAGATAATAAGCGTCACGGCTAACACGTAATCCGTAGCAAGCGAACCAGTGAAATACTCACGTTATTAACCAAAGCCAGCAGGGCATTTATGCATACACAAGACATCTCTATAATGATCAACAGCTTGTTAGAAAATGGACAGTTTCTGACAATGTCGCGACAGCAACCCGACGCACTGAAAAATCGAGTGAATTTTTCGTTAGCGAATAATACTAAGGTTTGCATTCAAGGCCCGGGGATCATTTCGTTCACGCCTCAGGTACCAGGCGATAAAGCCATTATCTTGTCTTGTGGGATCCACGGTAATGAAACTGCACCCATAGAGATTTGTGAGCAGTACGTGTCTGATATTCTTCTTGGTAACATAGCGGTGGCTCACCGGGTTTTATTTATTTTTGGTAATTTGCCCGCCATGGAGACAGGAACACGCTTCATAAAAGAAAATTTAAATCGATTGTTTAGTGGCGCTCACGCTAACGTGCAGGCTAATGCAAACACATATGAAGTTGCTAGAGCCAAAGAGTTAGAGGAGTCTGTAGCACAATTTTTTAATCTCGGTGGAGCCCAGGAAACCCGTTATCATTACGATCTGCATACGGCTATTCGCCCTTCTAAGAACGAGAAATTTGCGGTTTATCCGTTTCTACATGGTAAAGCACATAGCCGTGAGCAATTGAGTTTTTTACTTGCCTGCGGCATTGATACTTTCTTACTATCGGGAAGCGCGACAACGACTTTTAGTTACTTTTCGTCTCACCAGTTTGATGCCCACGCGTTTACCGTTGAATTGGGCAAGGTACAGGCTTTCGGACAAAATGATATGACCCGTTTTAGTCAGGTTCAAAACACCATGAAGCGTTTTATTTGCGGCCAAGCTATTGAGGTTAAATCATTCAATAATGGAGATTTCTCTATTTATCAGGTCAATCAAGTCATCAATAAAAGTCAAAATGATTTTGCGCTGGATTTTGCCGATGATTTACCTAACTTTAGCGACTTTACAGCCGGAACATTACTGGCTCACGAAACAGGCTGTGAATTTAGAGCACAGTATGACGGTGAAGCAGTGGTTTTCCCAAACGCAAATGTTGCCATAGGACAAAGGGCTATTTTGACAGTCGTTCCGACCAATATTGAGTAAACTATGCGAGTTTTGTTACAAAATTGTCTTCTAATCAAATGAGTCATTTAGCGATTATTTGCTAACGTAAATCATTAATAGGGTAAATCGCCAAGGAAAGATTATGATCATGACAACCACCCCCAATATTGAAGGGAAAAAAATAGAGCGTTACTGCGGCATAGTTGTCGGTGAAGCCGTTATGGGGGCAAATGTTTTTCGCGATATATTTGCCGCTATTCGTGATGTAGTTGGTGGGCGCTCAGGGGCCTATGAAGATGAGTTAACCAATGCCCGTAAAATAGGCTTTCGTGAACTTGAATCAGAGGCTCGTTCAATGGGCGCCAATGCAGTTGTGGGTATCGATATTGATTATGAGGTTGTCGGTAAAGGTGGCAGTATGTTGATGGTGAGTATCAGTGGCACTGCGGTGCAATGCGTCGATGTATAATCACTCGTTTACAATTATCTAGTACTTGAATGTTAGGCTAATCACCCACACCCGTTTACCGACGGGCTTATTTCTTATCCCAGTCGTCGTCATCAAAATTATCGTTGTTATCTTTTGTCGGTTTTGGCAGTTTAGTCTTGGCACTTTGTTGTAATAAAAATATATTGCCTAAGATGAATCCGAGTACCACTACTATGATCCCGACGACTATCCAAATATTCATTTCTGTCCTTTCATTGCGTTTGTTCCACGGTTGAGTATGTACCTCTGATAGAGCATTGGCAAACGACTTAGTATTTGGTCTTGTCCACAAAGGTGCTCTGTCGCAATAAGGTCATGTAGGCCCGATAGGGTGTGTAGCTGTTGTATTTTTTCTGCCACGGGACGATAGCTAATATGCCAAGGCTCTGCTGATACGCCGCCATTATATACTCGGTAAGGCAGGTAAAAACCAAATGTATCCCCATGTTCAATTAACCACTGACTCAGGGGACTACAAGGCCCATTCTGGCAATACTCATCTGGAACTAATTGTAATTTTTGTCCCGATTTATTTATCGCGATACGATCATAGACATCTAGGTCCGTGCCCCAATGATGACGGCTCGCACCTGGCAGCGCTGACCATGTTAGTATTGCTGCAATCTTTTGCTCTACACCGAGCGTGGCACCATCTAGTAGTTGCCCTTGCGCGGAATAAAGTGGTCGTTGACCTTGCCATTTTTGATCCCAGATTAGTTTTTGACGGGTAAAATCGCGAAAACCACTGGCGATACTGATGTCTATGTCGTCTTTTTGAGCGGCTTTTTGCATTCGTACAAAAGCGTCATAGGTTTGTTTCTCAAGGCGATGGCCATCTTGCGCCTCGCATAAATGCGAGGCATCAATCCCTAACGAATGTGCTAGGGTAATCAAGTCAGTAGTCCTTCCAATATGCTTTCGTATATTTTTGCCAACTCAGCTAGATCAGTAATTTTAACATTTTCATCAATTTTATGAATGGTGGCATTTACTGGCCCGAGCTCTATAACTTGCGCACCAGTTGGGGCGATGAAACGTCCGTCTGAGGTGCCACCTGCGGTGGATAATTGGGTTTCTCTTCCGGTGACGGCTTTTATGGCGGCTTGGGTGGCATCAACCAATTTACCTGAATCAGTCAAAAATGGCTGACCATTGAACGTCCAGTCAATCTGATATTCAAAATCGTACTTATCTAAAATCGTGGTTACCCGTGCTATTAGTTGTTTGTCAGTTACTTCGGTTGAAAAACGAAAGTTAAAGCAAGCAGCCAAGTCGCCGGGAATAACATTACCTGCGCCTGTACCTGAGTTGATATTAGAAACTTGAAAGCTAGTGGGTGGGAATGAGACGTTGCCATCATCCCAATGGGTGTTAGCCAATTCAGCAAATGCTGGGGCTGAAAGATGAATGGGGTTTTTGGCTAGATGAGGGTAGGCCACATGTCCTTGTATACCTTTGACGATAATATCGCCAGTGAGTGAGCCGCGGCGGCCATTCTTAACCACATCTCCGACCAATGTAGTACTCGATGGCTCGCCTACCAGGCACCATGTCATTTTTTCGTTTCTGGCTTCTAATGTATCAATTACGCGGGTCGTACCGTTAATGAAAGGGCCTTCTTCGTCACTGGTAATCAGAAATGCAATTGAGCCACTATGTTCAGGATGTTTGCTTACAAAAGCTTTTGTTGCCACTAGCATAGCGGCCAAACTGCCTTTCATGTCGGCAGCGCCGCGACCGTACAATTGCCCCTCGTGCTGCGTTGCGGTAAATGGCGGAAATTTCCATTTATTCGCAGGGCCCGTTGGTACTACGTCCGTGTGCCCTGCGAAGCAAAATAGCGAGCCGCTGTTACCTTTTCGTGCCCACATATTGGTGGTATCTTCAAATACCATAGGTTCAATATTGAAACCCAGAGGCTGCAGATAATCAGCCATTAACTGCTGACAGCCAGCGTCCTCTGGTGTGACAGACTGACGGTTAATTAATTCTTCGGTTAATGTGAGTACTTCACAGCTCATTTGAATATCTCTTGGTATATGGCGTCTTTAAATCCAACTACATGCTGGTCCTGATGGATCAGCAAGGGGCGTTTTATCATAGCGGGCGCTTCAAGCATTAGGGCTAGGGCAGTGTCTTTTACTAAATTTTCTTTTTGTGCGTCGGGTAATTGTCGAAAAGTGGTGCCGCGCTTGTTTAATAGGACCTCCCAGCCAACAACCGCTTCAACGTCTGCTAACCATTTTGGATCAACACCGTCTGCGCGATAATCGTGAAATTGATATTCAATATCATTTGATACTAACCATTTTCGTGCTTTTTTAATGGTGTCACAGTTTTTTATACCGTACATAATTGCCATGGATTGATTTGCCACCTGATAAAATAATTTAGCCGCTAACTATAACGAGATTAGACGGGTAGGGTAAAGGAGAAACGATAGTTTGCTGGTAAATGCAAAGCGAATATTCATTCCTGCTTTTTCTTTCACGTTTTTCATAAATACTTTGTTATGAGTTAGTACTAATTATCGCAACATATATTGGCTTACCGCCTTTTATTCCGCGTTTTGTACCACACATTATATTAATGAATTTATCTAAACGTTTATCCAATAGTATTCTAGCCAGCATAACTTTTGTATTGCTGTTGTGGTGTATTAAGTCAGCTGAAATTCTGTTCTCGCTCGATCTACATATGTTCGCTGTTTATCCGCATTCGCGTGCTGGCGTGTTGGGGATTATTACCGCCCCACTTGTTCATGGTTCGTTAGAGCATATTTTCAGTAACAGTTTGCCGTTATTGGTGCTGCTAACCGCGCTGTTATATGGTTATCCTCGATCGCGAATTCGTGTTTTGGTTAGTGTGTGGCTAATGTCCGGTCTTGGTGTTTGGCTATTTGCTCGGGATGCTTATCATTTAGGCGCCAGTGGCATCACTCACGGTATATTTTTTTATTTGTTAGTAGTGGGCATTTTACGTAGAGACAAGTCGTCGGTGGCTATTATGATGATTGCGTTTTTCATGTACGGTGGGATGACCATGAGTATATTCCCCCGAGAGCCAGGTATCTCATTTGAATATCATTTGTTTGGTGGCATTAATGGTGCGCTTGTTGCGCTGGTTTGGTTTCGTATGGATCCAAAACCACAAATCAAAACCTACCCGTGGGAGCATCAATCGAGTGAAATCGACGACCCAATTATAGGGGATGCATGGCGCATCGATAACGCACAAGCTGGATCAGATGAGCATAGCGCGTCCCTTGGTGCTTCGTCGGAGTCATTGCCTGAGGAAGCCCAAGCCCCTCGACCAAATAGTTCTTCTGTGGATGTAAGATTCAAAGATTAAATAAAGACGTTATATCCGAGCTTAAATCTACTTGTCTTCACTGTCCTGACAAAGCGCATCGAAGGATTATAGGTTATGCGTAACCTGTTGCGTGCATATTTTTATTAGTTATAGCGCATGTTTTCATTTGTATTAATTCTTACTGTTTGTTTTTACTAGAGTTTTAGTAATTAACCCAGTAACATCCTTGTTTATGTTAATTATTTGTAATTTATAAATATGCTTGATTTTAATTACTATTTTCGTGTGCGTTATGGTGAGTGTGATATGCAAAGTGTGGTGTTTAACGCTCGCTACGGCGACTATGTAGATATTACTATGACTGAGTATTTTCGCGCGTTCTACGGCGGATTCGAAACTTTGATCCAGCAAGGTTACGATACTCAGGTAGTGAATCTTAATATTAGTTGGAAGTCATCTGGACGATTTGATGATGTTATCAGGGCGAGAGTTCAGGTACTCAAAGTTGGTAACACCTCTTTCACCTGTCAGGTTGAACTGACCCATCAAGCAACGAATCGGCTTATCGCTAATGCTGATATTACCTATGTATGTGTTGATGCAAAAACATTTGCTAAGACGTCAATTCCCCAGAGCTTACGAGATGCATTTAGCAATAATGGGGGGACTATTTCAATTAATCATGCAGGGGATTTAGCGCAAAATTAAATGTAATCGCCTAGGGTAGACTTTAGTCGGGTAGCTCCAATTTGTACTTATTATAATACTACATTCTCTGCTATGGTAATTTGCTTAAATATCATCAATTAGCTCATGGCTTAGTCTTAGTTATGTGCCTAGCTGCAAATACAGCTAATCGCTCATTCGCCATAAAAATAATAATAAAAAAGGATCGTCATGGCACCTCAAAACCGCAAAAGTGATAATGCATTGCTCAGCGCAATGCTTGTTAGTTCTAGAGTCACTGTTGAGCGTTTAAATCAGTTAATGATAGGCAATGACAGTGTTAAGGAGATGTTAATGCTTTGCCAGTTGCCGATAACTGAGCAGGTGCCGGACATCATTGATAAGGTGCTTTCTAGACACCCTCAAATGGCTGATGTGACATTACGTACACAAGCGTACAATCTATCGACAGATTTACGTGGCATGCTCGAACGATATATTCAGGGTATATTTACCAATGAATACGATCAGCAATACATCAGTCATCGCATTGAATTGATTATTCTATATAAAAATATCGGGGTACCGGCAGTCACCTTTGTTCAGTTTATCGATACGCTTAAAGGCTTGCTCCTTAAGCTTGTGGCACACGATATTAGACTAAATCTCCATAAGGAACCCATTTGCCTAGCGATTAGCCAATTATTGCAGTTTGATATTGAATTGTGTGTAGATAGCCATTTGTCTCATTTGAAAGCTGAAATTGACACCTTGCGCCGGCAAAATGAAGAACTGGTGGGAAATTTCGAATTAGCTATTGCTCAGCGCACAAAAGATCTGATGCAACAAGTACGCCTTGATCCTCTCACTCAAATCTACAATATCAGTGCCATGCAGGAAATGCTTGATAAAGAGTTGGCATTAGCAAAGCGTCGCCAAACCAAGTTATCTTTGGTTTACTTCGACGTGGATCATTTTAAAAAAATTAATGATACAGAAGGACACATTAAAGGAGATGAAGTCCTCAAGGATATAGCGCAAACATTGCGCCAATGTGTAAGGCAAACAGATATTGCTTGTCGGTATGGTGGCGATGAATTTTGCTTAGTGTTACTCGAGTGTAATGCCCAAGAGGCGCAGAAAGTTTGTGAAAAACTTATCACGACATTTCAGGCTCGTTATCCTACGTATTCATTCAGTATGGGGATTGCAGAAACGGGGGCATCGGAATTTGTTAGTGTGAAGCAACTGATACATCTGGCTGATCAAAAAATGTATCTTGCTAAAAAAGAAGCCGGTTTTAAAATCGTATTGTGATTTTCCCTTACGCCATTTCTCTATTTCACGAGCCATATTTAGAGCATTACGTTGACTATATATGCTGAATACGTATGCAAAAACTTGTTTCTATATTGTGACAAAGGATAGTCTTGCCATTAGGCTGTGCTAACGATCTATTAACATAGCCTCGTTTGATTTATACGCCGACATAGAAAGCTATTATTCATCATCGACTCTAGCTTACAGGGGCCTCACGCAATGACGTAAGCCGTTGTGTTTTACATTCTAATACGTACAAAAAGAGACACATTCATGCAGCAAACAAAACCACAGTTGAGCTTTTGGCAAATTTGGAACATGTGCTTTGGCTTTCTCGGTATACAATTCGGTTTTGCTTTGCAGAATTCTAATGTTAGTCGGATATTTGAAGCTCTTGGCGCGGATTACAGTAATTTAGCCGTTTTATGGGTTGCTGCGCCGATTACGGGGTTAGTGGTACAACCGATCATTGGCTATCTAAGCGACAACACTTGGAATCGCTTAGGTCGCAGACGGCCATATTTTTTATGGGGTGCAATAGCAGCCAGTGGCGCGTTGTTTGTGATGCCAAATTCTCCGACTTTGTGGTTTGCCGCAGGCATGCTGTGGATCATGGATGCATCTATTAACGTTTCAATGGAACCCTTTCGGGCGTTTGTCGGCGATATGTTGCCTCCTAAGCAACGGGCCAGTGGTTATGCCATGCAAACCTTTTTCATTGGTGTCGGTGCGGTAGTGGCATCGGCTTTACCTTGGATGATGACAAATTGGTTCGATATCGCAAACACCGCAGCACCGGGGATGGTACCTGATTCAGTTAAATTTTCATTTTATGCCGGCGGCAGTATATTTTTACTTGCTGTTTTGTGGACGGTTGTGTCTACAAAAGAGTACTCTCCTGAGCAGCTAGCTGCGTTTGACGCAGCTCAAGCGCATTTCGACAAGCAGGCTACGCCAAGTGTATCCGCGCGCAGTGCAAAACAGTATTTCAAAGGTGGTTCTATATTTACGCTGATAGGTCTCGTCTTGTTAGGGCTGATTTTTGTAAATATAGAGGCGTTAGATAAAAATTTATATATTTTAGCCGGCGGCTTAATAGCGTTTGGTTTCTGTCAGTTTGTGGGCGGATATATGGCTCACAAACAGTACACAAAAAACGGTTTTGCACAGGTACTCGGAGATTTATTCGCTATGCCACAAGCCATGCGACAACTGGCTGTCGTGCAGTTTTTTTCATGGTTTCCCCTGTTCGCCATGTGGATCTATACCAATTCGGCGGTGACATCTCATCATTACGCCTCCCGAGATACAGCTTCGATAGCGTACAACGAGGGGGCGGATTGGGTGTCGATTTTAATGGCCACTTATAATGGCGTATCTATAATCGCAGCCATTGTGATCCCGTTTGTGGTCAGAAAGCTTAATTTACAGTACGCCCATTTAATTAATTTAAGTTTAGGCGGTATCGGCTTTATTTCATTCTGGTTTGTGCGCGATCCAGCTTGGCTTGTCTTATCTATGGTCGGCGTTGGTTTTGCGTGGGCTTCAATATTGTCTGTACCTTATGCCATATTAGCCAATGTATTACCCAGCAATAAAATGGGGGTATACATGGGGATTTTTAACTTCTTTATCGTTATTCCACAAATACTTGCTGCCAGCATATTGGGCTTTTTGATAACAAAAGTGTTTGATAACCAACCTATATTCGCTTTAGTTATAGGTGGGTTCAGTATGTTGATTGCAGGTGTTATGACACTGCGCGTTAAAATTCCACAATAACCCAGAACGGAACATTATCCCTTATGAAAGTGCAACATACTCACTCACACTCTATTGGCCAGGCGGCGCTATGTGCCATCGCGATATCTGTTGTCCTAACTCTCACGTCCTGTAGTCGTTCAAACAGTATTGATAGTGAGCATGTCCAAGATATTAACCCACTTCAATTTTACGGAACCGACAATCCATTCGTGAAAGAGGCGGTTTATTTTGTTATGACAGATCGTTTTGTCGATGGTGATAAAAGTAACAATTATCCAGAGCAGGGCGGCAGTTTACCTAGTTTCGATTTACCCCTATTTGGCGACAATGGTGAGACCGCGAATGTGGGCTATTTAGGTGGTGATTTAAGAGGGGTTTTAAATAACGCTGAGTATATCCGTGATTTAGGCTTTACTGCTGTGTGGCTAACGCCAATAGTTGATAATCCAGATCAACAGTTTTCGGGTGGTGAATCTATAGGATTTGGCGGAGCATTTAAAGACGGCGGGAAAGCGGCTTATCATGGGTACTGGGCGTCAAATTTTTATAAAATAGATGAGCATTATCCGTCAGTCGGTCTAACTTACAAAAACTACACGGATAAAATGCGTCAAGATTACGGACTTAAAACGGTATTCGACGTGGTGGCCAATCACGGTTCTCCTTCTTTTAGTATGCCTACTGTACAACCTAAATTCGGCCAACTGTATGATCAAAATAACCAATTGGTTGCTGATCACCAGAATCTGCCACCGGAACAACTGGATATAACGCAACCCTTACAGCGCTTCTACCACAACACGCCAGACATCATGCAATTATCCAATTTAAATGAAGGAAATAAAGGTCTTAGAGATTATTTAATTAATTCATATTTATATTGGATCGATCAAGGCGCTGACGCGTTCCGTATTGATACGATTAAACATGTCCCCCATCATTTTTGGCAAGAAATGGCAGCACGCGTACGCGCCGAACATCCTGATTTTTTCATGTTCGCAGAAAGTTATGATTACAATGCTAATTTCATTGCGCAGCACACGTTAGCAAAAAATGGCGGGATCAGCGTATTAGATTTTCCGGGACAAAAAGCGATTACCGGTGTCTTTCAGTCCCCCCAGAGCGATTATGCTGAGTTACTTTCATATTTACATTTAACCCATGGTCCCTACGCAAATCCATACGAACTCACTACCTTTTACGACAACCACGATATGCCTAGAATGGATGCATCAGATAATGGATTTATTGACGCCAATAATTGGCTTTTTACCAGTCGCGGTATTCCAGTGGTCTACCAAGGTTCAGAAATGGGCTTCATGCGTGGTAAAGCGGAACATCAAGGTAACCGCAACTATCTGGGACAAGACAATATCAATCTAGCGAAGCAACATCCTATTCATGCACAATTAGCTGCAATCGCTAACCTTAGAAAAGCGTTACCTGCCTTACAAAACGGTTTACAGGTGAATTTGGATTTTGACGGCGATCACGCCGCATTTTATCGCGTGATAGAGCAAGGCGAGATCGCCCAAACCGCGCTGGTGCTGCTTAATAAAGGCGATTCCGCTTATCGTTTCTCGGTAGCCAAATATTTAGAGAAAGGGCAGTGGAAAGAGCAACGCTACGGCAATAAAAGCCAAGTGATTAAAGAGGGGGGAACATTAGTCAACGTTGTTGATGGGCATAGTGTAAACGTGTGGGTGCGTGAAGGACGTATAACCAGTCAGGCAATGTTAAATGAATTGACTCAATTGATGGCATTTAAGTAATAGCGAAACCCGGAGCCATTATTTGGCTCCGCAAGATTGGCGCACCACCAAATCGACCGGCATTAAGTAATGCTCTACTTTTTCTCCGGCAATTAATTTCAGTAAACTATCGACTAATATTTCACCGGCTAAAATGGTGTCTTGTTTTACAGTTGTTAGGGCAGGTGTAGCGAAACTCGCCACCGGCACATTATCAAACCCAACCACTGCAATCTCTTCAGGTATAGTGATATTACTATCGCGCAGGGCACGTAACACCCCGATGGCAATTAAATCGCTGGCACAGGCGATAGCGTCAATGTCTGGCTGATTTTGTAACAAGGTTAGTGTTGCACTATAGCCCGAGTCTTCGGTGGAAATTGCATCTTGTTGAACGGCTTCCCCTGCAATACCTGCCAACTCTAGTGCTTTTCGATGACCTTGAAAACGGGCGAAAAATTCAGGGGAGCGAGTGTCTGCACCGCCGATAAAGGCAAATTTTTTATGACCCAAGGTGAGCAAGTGTTGAGTGACATCAAACCCGCCTTGAAAATTGTCACATCCAATGGATACCCCAGGGTGCTCATCATCTAACGCTCCCCATCGCACGAAATGGGTATGCTGTGCTTCTAATTGACTAAGCTTAGTGCGGTATTCCGTATAATCACCGTATCCAAGCAGTATGATGCCGTCGGCTTTATTGGAATCTTCGTATTCAGCGTGCCAATCGTCGCTTAAGTTCTGAAATGATATGAGTAAGTCATAACCTGCTTTGGCGGAAGCACGGGTAATACTGCCGAGCATGGATAAAAAAAACGGATTAATAAGAGAATTGTCTGACGTAGGATCCTCGAATAACAATAATGCGAGTGTCTTACTGTGCTGCCGACGTAGGTTGCTGGCGTTTTTATCAACCTTATAGTTAAGTTCACGGGCGATAGCCTGAACTTTTTCCCGGGTCTCTTTGTTTACCAACGGACTATTACGAAGTGCTCGTGACACCGTTGATTGCGACACGCCCGCCTGATGGGCAATGTCAAACGATGTAGCTTTCTCTTTCATTACCTAAAACCTTATTCGACAACATAAGAAGGATATGCCATTTATTAATACGAGTTATACACTAGGCAGACGGTGAAATCCGCAATTAAATTTGCCACTATTCATTTTTAGTGAGTAAGTTAAGTTACTGATTTGTTATATTTTAAATTAGATAATTCGCTCTTGATTCCCTAAAAAGCTTTACATTGATTGTGAATAAAAGGGCTTTGCCGAGAGGGAATACTGGTATAATATTCGCTGTTTTCAAAGTGCTAGCGTTAGGGGTAATAATTAATGGCCGAGACCGAGAGTCGTCCGACCAATTTCATTCGTCAAATCATCGATAAAGATTTACAAGCTGGTTTGCATTCACAGGTCCACACACGTTTTCCACCAGAGCCAAATGGTTATTTACACATAGGTCATGCTAAGTCTATTTGTTTAAACTTTGGTATCGCCCAAGATTATCAGGGTCAGTGTAACTTGCGTTTTGACGACACCAATCCAGATAAAGAAGACATTGATTACGTTAATGCGATCAAAACTGACGTTAAATGGCTGGGATTCGATTGGCAGGGTGATGAACGATATTCGTCTAACTATTTTGATCAATTACATGCTTATGCAATTGAGTTGATAGGAAAAGGCCTCGCTTACGTTGACTTTTCTAATCAGGAACAAGTACGAGAAATGCGTGGTACTTTGACCCGTCCAGGTACAAACAGTCCATATCGCGACACCTCTATAGAAGAAAACCTTGCTCAATTTGCAAAGATGACCGAAGGCGAATACAAAGAAGGTGAATGTTTATTGCGGGCCAAAATTGATATGGCTTCGCCATTCATGTGTATGCGTGATCCCGCTTTGTATCGTGTGAAGTTTGCACACCACCATCAAACTGCGGATAAATGGTGCATCTATCCGATGTATGATTTTACGCATTGTATTTCAGATGCCATCGAGGGCATAACGCATTCTCTGTGTACCTTAGAATTTCAAGATAACCGTCGTTTATATGACTGGGTATTGGAAAATATCACCATTGATGTGGTTCCACGTCAGTATGAATTTTCACGCTTGAACCTTGAATATACGGTTTTGAGTAAACGTAAGCTGATTCAGTTAGTTGAAGAACAACACGTGAGCGGCTGGGACGACCCACGCATGCCGACGATTGCTGGACTTCGCCGCCGAGGTTTCACCGCTGCGTCCATTCGAGAGTTTTGTAAGCGTATTGGTGTCACCAAAATGGATAACATGGTAGAGATGGGCATGCTTGAAGCGCCACTTCGTGACGAGTTAAATGAAAATGCTCCTCGTGCAATGGCCGTACTTGAACCAGTTAAGCTGGTTATTGAAAACTACCCCCAAGATAAGGTCGAGTTACTGGATGCGCCTAATCATCCGAACCGCCCTGAAATGGGGAGTCGTGAGGTGCCCTTTAGCAACGAAATCTATATCGAAGCTGAGGATTTTCGTGAAGAAGCCAACAAAAAATTTAAACGCTTAGTATTAGGCAAAGAAGTTCGTTTACGCAATGCCTACGTCATTAAAGCCCAGCGTGTCGAAAAAGACGAACAGGGTAATGTGACGACAATTTTTTGTGAATACGATGCTGATACTCTTGGCAAAGATCCAGCTGATGGACGCAAAGTAAAAGGTGTTATCCATTGGGTATCGGCCAAGCATGCCAAAGCCGCTGAAATTCGTTTATATGATAGCCTTTTCAATGTGGCTAACCCTGCTGCAGAGGACGACTTTGCTGCTTGTATCAACCCAGATTCGTTGAAGATTATGCAAGGGTGGGTTGAGCCAAGTTTAGGCAAAGTCACTACTTCAGCGGATGATATTTTGCCCTATCAGTTTGAGCGTACGGGCTATTTCTGTTTTGACAAAGACAGTAGCGACAGCAAATTGGTGTTTAATCGCACCGTTGGATTACGGGATACGTGGGCTAAAATAGCCGACTAAATCTTAGCCATTGTTGGCAAGAAAAAGCCCCTATCATAGGATATATGATGGGGGCCTTTTTGTATGAGGGTTATACCACGCCTAATGTAATAAACAGGAGTTTAAAAGACTACTTAGGTTGAGCGTGAAACGTTTTCCCCGATTCATGCTTGCTTTCATCACTCATCAAATACAAGTATAAGGGCATAATATCATGAGGTGTTTTCAACAGGTTGGGATCTTCTGCAGGAAATGCTTGGGCACGCATATTAGTGCGGGTACCACCAGGATTAATGCAATTCGCGCGTATGGAAGTGTTCTCATTTTCATCCGCGATGACTTCCATCATACCTTGCGTAGCGAACTTGGAGATGGCGTAACTGCCCCAATAAGCACGACCTTTCAAACCGACGCTTGACGTTGTGAATAACAGAGATGCACAAGGCGATTTTTTGAGAATGGGTATCAAGGCTTGGGTCATAAAAAACTGACTGTTCACGTTGACCTGCATCACTTTATGCCAGTCATCTTCACTGATTTGTTGAAACGGCTCTAGGTGACCTAAAACGCTCGCATTATGCAGTACACCATCCAGACCTGAAAACTGATTATCAATAGTACTGGCCATGTCACGGTAGTGCTGTGGTGTCGCGCCCATTAAGTCTAAGGGAACAATAGCGGGCTCCCTTCCGCCGTCAGCTATTATTTTATCGTAAACGGCTTCCAGCTTACTGACGGTTTTGCCTAATAAAATGACGGTGGCACCGTATTGGGCATATTGCAGTGCAGCTTCTTTACCTATGCCATCGCCCGCGCCAGTAACCAGTATTGTTTTTGACGCTAAAAGACCAGCTTTTGCTTGAAAATTGAGCATATTCAACTAATTCGGATAAATTTTACTGATTTTATCATTTAGATGTGAAAATATCCTACCGAAATAGTCTTGGAAGACTGGATTATTTTTAGTTACATGTGATTAACAAACCTTTGCAAATCAATATCAAACTCAATAAGATGGCGTATAGACAACTGGTCTAACATGTTATTTATTCTGTTGATAAACATGCATAGATGAGATTGATTTCAATGACATGCTTAGCCATTCAAATAATAAAGAGGTAGGGAAATACAATGAAGAAACTTTTGCTTAGTGCGAGTATTACAGCTGTACTAGGGCTAACAGGCTGTAGTGGCGATTCCGTAGCAGACAAAGAAACAAACACACCCGTTGAAAAGCCATTCGCGCGAGTGGTTTTTGACCCTGCTACTAGCACTTTGAACTTACCCAACGATTTAGTCATGTTACCCAGTGGTAATTTTTTCGATTTCACTCTTAATACTGAAGGTGACGAAGTATTTGACGGCGCTAATCCACAACATGCGTTAAGTGCGCTAGATGGGTGGTCGACACAGAATCCTTTCGCTGTAAATGTGACGCTTCCGACCGGGCTTGACATTGATGCAACCAGCGTCAACGGTTCTTCTATTAAATTATTTCAAGCTACCCAAGCACTTGAAGGAACTTCTGCAACTTGCCAAGCTATTGCTGCCGCTTCACCTGCCCCAGGTATACCCTGTGAGTTGGGCGATGAACTGATTTATGGTGTTGATTATGTCGCATCTTATACCGACGGCTCAGGCTCAATCACCGTTATCCCGCTTAAGCCATTAGCCTCTAGTCAAGGTCATATGTTGGTGATCACCGACTCGTTACTTGATACCGATGGAAAGAGCGTAAAAGGGTCTAGCTCTTGGGAGCTTGCTCGCCAGGATATCCGTACTTTGCCGCTCTCAACCGATGAGCAATTGCAACTACAGGGCTTGGTTAATAGTTTAGTTGATATCGTTATTCCATCAGGCATTGAACGCGATGCGATTTCTTACGCCGCTTATTTCTCTACCGTATCAGCTGGCACGGTTATGGACTCAGTTAAACAATTACAGATCGCAGGTTATGCCACAGCGTTTGGTGCAGCCATGGCAGCCACTGGTGGCGATTTAGCTGCTTCTGCTACTGTTGCTCGTGCCTATTTGCCTCAGTTGAATACATCGACCGCAGACGTGCCTAACGCATTTGAATTTTTGGCCCCGTCTTTATTATCAGCGACCGAACTAGCTCAGTTAGAGGCTGTTGGTTTAAATACTTGTGCTGGGTTGGTATCTGCCGTCATGGATAGTACTTCACCGTTAAATGCTGTCGCCACTGAAACGTTTGAAACGGCAGGTCCCTTCTGCGCTGCTAAGCGAGTAGAAGGCGAAGTTAAATTACCTTATTATTTAAGTACGACAGATCCGTTAGGTGATTGGTGGCGTGCTGCTTGTACCAGTGGAGCAACCTTGCAGTTGATGGGTGCTGAAACCGTAGGCGCGTTAATACAAGCTGAAGCACTTGGTCCAAATGATGCCCTATGTCAATTGGCATCTGATGGGCGATTACGCGATTTAGATTTGTCGTCTTTAGGCATAGACGACCCGCGCAATCTTACTAAATTCAATCCATTACCTGTAGCGCAAGGTACCAATGTTGATGATGAGACTACCGCATATAACGAAGCTGGAACCGAAACACTAGGCGTACAGTTTACGATCCCAGATGAGTCAGTTATCGCTATGTTGTCAGCGGCTACCGGAGGTGTCATTCCGACGCAGGCGAAACCTGCTAGCGGTTGGCCTGTAGTCATAGTTCAACATGGTATTACGGGCTCTAAAGAGAACGCATTAGCAATCTCTGCCGCGCTTTCCTTGGCTGGTTTTGCGTCGGTTGCCATTGATCATCCACTACATGGTGCTCGCGGATTTACCTTAGAAGATGGCACGATTGTGAATGCATCCACTCATTCACCCACGGATTATATGAACTTGGCGAGCCTTTTGACTGCACGGGACAATTTGCGCCAAAGCGGTACCGATACGTTAGGTTTGCGCCTTGCCTTGAATGCCATTAATGACACCACCGGAATGGTTGATTTGGATACTTCTAATGTGCACTTTATCGCGCAAAGCTTAGGAGCTATTTCTGGTATCAATACAGTGGCGAATGCCAATACACAGTTTGAGGGGGATTTCGCACCCTTTAGTGATATGTACCAAATAGATTCGGCCGTGTTGAATGTGCCATCAGGTGGCATAGCTAATTTCTTATTTGAATCAGCGGATTTTGGTCCATTAATTAAGGGGTCATTGTTAGCTGCATCTTCACAAGACTTTGCTGGGTTTTTGGCACAATATGCCGCTGAAAATTCATTGGCACTCGAAGCTGCTATTCGTCCTGCCTATATAGCGTTTGATGCTGCAATTGATGATGCTCAGCGTGCTGAAATTGCTGCGACCTTTAGTCAGTTTACGTTTGCTGCCCAAACCATATTGGACGCAGGCGACCCTATTAATTATGGACCACGTTTAAGTGCAAATACGCCTACACTCATGCAGCTTGTGGTTGGTGGTGGTACGAATGATGATGGTAGCTTAGCTCTAACTGATCAGGTGAACCCTGTTGTGACGTCACTGCCTTTATCAGGTGGTATCGCGTTGTCTCAAGTGATGGGATTAAGCCAAGTATCATCGACTATTGAAAGTGATACGCCGCAAAAAGCAGTCGTTCATTTCAAGGCAGGTGAACATCAATCGTTGTTTCGCCCTACGCCGAGTTTAGCGGCGACCACAGAAATGCAAAATGAAGCTGTTGAGTTTTTTAAATCTAACGGTAAGCGTGTTGTTATTGGCGAAGAGTCAATTGTTGCTAACTAAAAACACGATATAAACTTTAAAAGCTAGGCTGTGCCTAGCTTTTTTTTTGCGAATTTGACCCAATATCGCTTAAGTCAGTTATTAAGGAGCAGATAGAATTGGAATTTTTGTATGAATACGGGCTATTTATAGCCAAAGCAGTAACCATAGTCGTTGCGATCTTATTGGTAGTTGGCGGTGTCGTCGGCCTCATTAGCAAACAAAAGCAACCCAAAGGTAATCTTGAAATTGATTCAATATCAGATCGCTTAGATGATATTAAAGACAGTGTTAATCACCTTATTTGCACCAAGGATGAGTTAAAAAAGAAGAACAAGGAACAGAAAAAAACAGATAAAGCGGCTAAAAAAGAAGCAAAGAATAAACCGCAGGAAGAAGCAAAAGGTAATCTGTATGTTATTGACTTTGATGGCTCTATGGATGCCCATGAAGTGGAAAACTTACGTGAAGAAGTTACCGCCATCATTTGCATCGCAAAACCAAAGGACGAAGTGTTGCTACGTTTAGAAAGTGGTGGTGGTGTGGTGCATGGTTATGGACTTGCAGCATCGCAATTACAACGCCTTAAAGACAAAGATATTCCGTTGACTATTTCAGTTGATAAAGTGGCTGCCAGTGGGGGCTATATGATGGCTTGCGTAGCCGACAAAGTATTGGCGGCTAAATTTGCAATTATTGGTTCAATCGGTGTCATAGCACAAATCCCAAACTTTAATAAATTATTGAAGAAAAACGATATCGAATTTGAACAACATACCGCTGGGCAGTTTAAACGCACGTTGACTATGTTTGGTGAAAACAGCGATGAAGGGCGCGAAAAATTCAGAAATGAATTGGAAGATGTTCATCAAATGTTTAAGGGCTTTGTGCAAGAACATCGTCCTGGGTTAGCGATAGACACAGTTGCAACGGGAGAATATTGGTACGGGAGCAAAGCCCTTGAGCTAGGACTGGTCGATCATATTCAAACGTCAGATGATTTTTTGCTCAGCGCGAATAATGACAAACAGATTTATTCAGTCAAATATGCGGTAAAGAAAAACCTTGCGGAGAAATTTGGTATCTCGATTAGCAGTGGTGTGGCGAAAACGCTAATGAGCCTGTGGAGTAAGACCCAAGTCATAGGGAAATAAACAATTAGACGAAAGTTTACTTTTTTATTAAAAATACCGACTTTGAGTCGGTATTTTTTTAGCCAATGAAAACAGCTGTATAAATGTTGGTTATATAAAATCCTGTCAAATTTATTTTTTCATCGTTTTTTCGCTGTTTAAGTCGATAAAACGCATCGATATCTCTGTTAGTTCATGTGGCTCCGATATGACCATTTAATGTGTTTGTAAGTTCAACTTTTTATCGTTATAAATAATATGTAATTCACTACAAACAATCAGTTTTTACTGAATTATCAACACGTGTAATGTCACTCAGCGTCTGCTGAACTAAGAATAATAAGAAACTGACACGCAGCAATAAAACATAATAAAGTTGGATAAAAAATGAACACGTCACTAAACAAATTAACTAAAAGTATTCGCTACGTTATCGCTACGTCTGCTGCAGTAGCAGTAACTGCGATAAGCCCCGTTTATGCACAACAGACAAAAGACGACAGCGCAGATGTCGAAAAAATTGCGATTGTAGGGAGTCGCGCAGCACCTCGTTCAATTGGAGATTCAGCGGTACCAATCGATATCATTTCTGCAGAAGATTTCAAGAGTCAAGGCTCTACCGACATGGTATCCATGATGCAAACGGCTGTTCCGTCTTTTAACGTGAACGATCAACCCATCAACGACGCCTCGTCATTGGTTCGCCCGGCAAACTTGCGTGGATTAGCTTCAGATCACACGTTAGTTTTAGTTAACGGTAAGCGTCGACATCGTTCGGCCGTGATCACCTTCTTAGGTGGTGGTCTATCTGATGGTGCACAGGGCCCAGATATTTCCACTATTCCCGCCAGTGCATTAAAACAAATTGAAGTATTGCGTGACGGCGCTGCTGCTCAATACGGTTCAGATGCCATAGCCGGTGTAATTAACTTCGCGTTAAAAGACGATGCTGATGGCGGTTCCGTTGAAATGTTGTATGGCTCTTATTACGAAGGAGATGGCGATTCAGTACAAATGTCTGCCAACGTTGGTCTGCCATTGACAAAAGACGGCTTTGCTAATTTGACCGTAGAGTATCGCGAGTCTGATGCAACCAGTCGCAGTGTGCAACGTGACGATGCAGGCGCTTTAGCAGATGCGGGTAACACCTTCATTGAAAATCCAGCCCAAATATGGGGAAGTCCTGAAGTTAAGAGTGATTTTAAATTTTTTGGTAACTTCGGACTTGATCTTGGTAATGACCGCGAAGCTTATATGTTCGGTAACTACGCCGAGCGCGAAATAGATGGCGGTTTTTACTATCGTAATCCACATAATCGAGGCGGAGTCTTTGATGGTGGACTTGACGAAAACGACAACCAAACATTACTTGTTGCCGATCTAACTGCCGATCTAAGTGCGAATTGCCCAACATTAGCAAATGGTAACCCGATTCTAGTGGGTGATAACGTTCTGGATAACCCACGTTATATTGCAGAAGTGGCGAACAACCCTGATTGTTTTGCGTTCAACGAAATGCTGCCAGGTGGGTTTACCCCGCGTTTTGGCGGTACCGTAAATGATGCATCATTGGTAGTAGGGACAAAAGGTACCCTTAAGAATGAATTATTTTATGATGTGAGCTTAAACTTCGGTCAAAATGAAGTCGAATTTGCAATCAACAACACAATTAACCCATCGCTTGGTCCAGAATCACCGACTTCATTTAAACCTGGTACCTATACGCAGTCTGAGCAGACCTTAGATATTGATTTGGCTAAACCGATTGAAATTGGTTTTGACTCTCCGTTATATCTAGCCGGTGGTTTCCAATATCGTCATGAAACCTATGAAGGCCGTGCGGGTGATGTTGCATCATATGAAATTGGACCGTTAGCCTCACAAGGTTTTGGCATTGGCTCAAATGGTTTCCCTGGTCTGTCTAATCGCAGCCAAGATGAAACATCACGCCATAACATCGCCTTGTATCTAGATGGTGAATTAAATCTAACTGAAGATTTCTTATTAACAGCAGCAGTGCGCTACGAAGATTTCTCAGACTTTGGTGATACAACGAAAGGCAAGATAGCTGCTCGCTGGCAGTTAACAGAAAGCTTTGCACTTCGCGGTGCATACAGCACAGGATTCAAAGCACCGACTATTGGCCAGACAACGGTTCGCAACGTTACCACTGCTTTTGGTACAGATGGTAAGTTAATTGACAGAGCAACTCTGCCTCCGACTGATCCAATTGCCGTACAAAAAGGGGCGACTCCTCTAGAGCCAGAAGAATCTACCAGTATTAGCGCAGGCTTTGTCGCTGAGTTTGATAATGGTCTGTTTGTAACGGCTGATTACTATAACATCGAAGTAACAGACCGTATTAGTACGACGTCTGGTATTGCATTAACGGCCGAAGATATTGCTACTTTGTTAGCAAACGGTGTTAGTGATGCATCTAGTTTCAGTGAAGTAAGTTACTTTACTAACGATTTTGATACGACCACTGAAGGTGTTGATTTAGTTGCTAACTACGGCATGGAAATGCTTGGTGGTGATACTAAGTTCGCTTTAACGTATAACTGGACATCCACAGTTGTTGACCGCGCGTCTGATAATATTTCATCGTTCCGCGTACGTATGTTAGAGAATAACTTACCAGCTGTACGTTATAGCTTTACGTCAACACATAACAACGGTGACTGGAAAGTATTAGGTCGTCTTAACTATGCTGGCAGTATTTATGAAGATCACTTGGATTCAGCGTTACCTATGTCGGTTGGCTCTGAGTTCACCTTCGATTTGGAAGTGGGTTACAACGTCTCGGATAATCTAAATCTTGTTGCGGGTGCGAAAAACTTATTTGATCAACGACCTGATGACAATGTGTTATACGATACAGAAGTTGCAGGCTCACAATACCCAACTACGTCGCCTATTGGTATAAACGGTGGTTTCTACTACGTTCGTGGTGTTTATTCTTTTTAATATTGAGACTATATGAACGAAAAAGCCTTGTCACTGACAAGGCTTTTTTTTTGAGTGTGTCCCATCCTGAAATACGTTGACATAAAGAGGACTTCTTTATGGAAGCATCAAATAATAAAAGCGCTAGACGCTCACAGCGAGATTACACGTTAGGCTTTAAATTAAGTGTTGTAGCGCTAGTAGAAAAAGGCGAATTCACCTATAAGCAAGCTCAAAAGCACGTTGGTATACAAGGACGAAGTACGGTTTTAGTGTGGCTCAGAAAACTTGGTAAATTAGACTGGTCGAAGCCATTTCGGCATCCCCTTATGCCTAAATCAAAAGAAACACCCGCCCAAAAAATTAAGTGCTTAGAGCGTGAATTCCAGGATGAAAAGTTAATAAACCAAGTCCTTAATGGCATGGTTGATATCATGGACAAAGAGTATGGAGCGGGCCTAAGAAAAAAGTACTTATCCGATACGTCTGGAAAGCTAAGCAAAAAAACGAAATAAGCTTAGCGCCTGCGTGTCGGCTGTTCGGCCTTTTTCGACAATCGGTTTATCAATCGATATCAAGAATGGAAGTTAAACGAGAAACCTTAAGCCCTATTAAAGAGTGGGTCATGTATTGGCGCCAATACATGCCACAAGTGGGTACACGAAAATTATATCAACTCATCAAGCCGAAATTAGTGGAGCACGACATTAAGTTAGGCAGAGACGGACTGTTCACTTATCTGCGCCGTGAAGGCTTGTTGGTGAAGACCAAGAAGAGTTACATCAAAACCACATTCAGCAAGCATTGGATGAAAAAACATCCTAACTTACTCAAAGATAAAACACCTACGAAACCTGAAGAGGTCTTCGTCAGCGATATAACCTATGTGCAATCAAATGAAGGTGTTCATTATTTATCATTAGTGACAGATGCTTTCTCGCGCAAGATAGTGGGTTACCACTTAAGTAATGAAATGAAGGCGACAGATGTCGTTAAGGTGCTGAATATGGCGATTACCAATAGACACTACGAGCATGATGCAATTCACCATTCTGACCGAGGATTGCAATACTGTTCAGCATTATATCAATCAGTCCTTGAGACCAATAAGATTAGACCGTCGATGACAGATGGATATGATTGCTATCAAAATGCACTAGCTGAAAGAATAAACGGAATACTTAAGCAAGAGTTCTTACTCTATCAATGCAATACACTTGATGAGCTACAAATATTGGTCAGAGAATCGATAAGTACTTACAACGAAATGAGGCCGCACTTGAGTTTAGATATGAAAACACCTAAAGAAGTGCATATAATAAAAAGCCAGCAAAAAATGCTGGCTTAAAACCGTCAACTTATTCTAGGACGGGACAGTGTTATCTTTTTTGACTTAATATCAAAATTTTATAATGAGGTAAGAAACTACCAACCACACTGACGACCTTTATTCTGTGTATCCAACCAGTCCTTCAGAGGCGCAAAGTAATCTAAAACGGCCGTGGCGTCCATTTTCTCGCTACCGGTAAGCGATGCTAATGCTTTCTGCCAAGGTTGGCTCTTGCCCATTTCTAGCATCTCGTTCAAGGCTTTGCCGGCTTTTTCACTGCCATAAATAGAGCAACGATGAATTGGTTCTTCATTACCTGCTAGTTCGCACAGTTGTTTATGAAATTGAAATTGCAGTACATGGGCTAAGAAATAACGTGTGTATGGTGTGTTGCTCGGTACATGATATTTCGCACCTGGGTCAAACGCGTCGCTTGAGCGCTCAACTGGCGCCATTACACCCTGATATTTTTCCCGCAACTCCCACCATGCAGTGTTGTAGTTTTCAGGCGTGACTTCACCTGAAAATACTTTCCAGCGCCACTGATCAACCAGCAAGCCGAACGGGATAAATGCGATTTTATCCAAGGCTAGTTTTAACAGCATACCGATGTCATTTGACTCATCAGGTATTGTGTTGACTAGACCAATTTCTTTTAAATATTTAGGGGTGATAGACAGGGCAATCGTATCGCCAATCGCTTCATGGAAGCCGTCGTTCGCTGAGCCGCGATAGAGCATGGGTAGCTCTTTATAGGCGCGTTGGTAATAGTTATGGCCAAGCTCATGATGTATTACAGAGAATTCTTCACCTGTTAGCTGTATGCACATTTTGATACGTAGATCATCTTGCTCATCAATATCCCATGCTGAAGCGTGACAGACGACATCACGCTCCGCCGGTTGGCTGAACATGGAGCGTTCCCAAAAGGTGTCTGGTAGAGGCGCGAAACCAAGGGAAGAGAAAAACGATTCAGCTTGTTTAACCATCTTCATTTCATCATATTGCTTTTCGGCCAACGCAGCTGTTACATCGATAACGTCTAATGGCTCTTCAGGTTTAACAATGTCATAAATGTTGCCCCAACTTTGTGCCCACATGTTACCGAGGAGGTGTGCTGGGATAGGTTGGTCTTGAGGAACAATATCTGTGCCGTACTCTTCACCCAACTCAGCTCTAACATGGCAGTGAAGTGCATCATAAAACGGTTTTATTTGCGTCCAAAGTCTATCTAGCTCAATGGCGAAATCGTCAGCGGGCATATCATACCCGCCGCGCCATAATTGACTAATATCTTTAAAACCTAATTCTTCAGCGCCTTGATTTGCCAACGTCACTTCTTCTTGGTAAAGCGCTTTCATCGGAGGAGATACTTCTCGCCAGCCTTTCCATATATCGAGTAGAACAGCAGGGTCTCGTTCATTGGCCATAATATTGTTCATGTCGGTTAAGCGAAGACAGTCTTTTTCAGTGCGACAGTATTTACCAGCTCCGTACATACCTTCTAGCTCCGACGTAATTTGGGCTAGTCGTTGTGATTTAACAGGATCGCTTGGGGCAGGGAGCACTAAACCATTGCGCAGTAAGTCAAGTTTTCTGCGTGTATCAATGTCTACTTCGACGTCGTTAAAGTCAGCTGCACGTTTAGCAAGCTCTGACGCTTTACTAGTGTATTTTTCGGATAAATACGCTGAAACGGCAGCAGTATCTTGATTAATATAGGTTTGATAAGCCCAAGCGGCTTGTGCTGCTGGCTGGCTTAATTTCGTTAATTCAATTTGGGTGGTTTCGATAAACGTTTTTGCATCCGCTGCGTTAAACGGTTTTTTCTCTATTTGTTTAGCATGATTGCTTGTAGCCGTGCTGTTGTCGGTACAGCCCATTAGCGATATACCTAGGATCGCCGCGGTTATCAAATTAAGTGTATTTTTGCGCTTATATTTGTGTTGTTGCATGTTTCCCTCATGAGTATTTTTATTATGCTGGGTGAGTATACCCAGTTAATTACAAATTCAGAATTCCCCATTATTTTGTGATCGTTGTTGAGCCGATTTTCGTACACGCAGGGTTAACATTTTTTGAATGATGCCTAAAAGGAGCGAATGTGAGCGCATTAGTATGGTTAAGAAGTGATCTAAGAAGCAATTGGCACGCTGCTATTGATTACGCAGTGGTGAATCATGAAAAGGTCATTGCTGCATTTTTTATTAACTCCTGCGCAGTGGGCTCAATTTAATTTGGCTAAGAGTAAAATTAATTTGATACATCAACGCTTGGCGTTTTTACACAAAGATTTACTCAAACGTAACATCACGCTTCAGATATTTCAGAGCACGGAATATTCTGCTCTACCTGAGAAAATTAGCCAATTGTGCAGCGAGGAAGACATAACTCATGTATATAGCAACGCAGAATACGAGTGGGACGAACGTCAACGAGATAAAGCGGTTAAAAGCACTCTCAAGGAAATAGACGTGTCCTTTGCCCTGTTTCACGACACTTGCTTGGTAAAACCAACGGATATCTTTAACTTAAAAAATGAACCTTACAAGGTGTTCACGCCCTATTTTAAACGTTGGTTAGACGCTGTATCTAGGCAATTGCCGAGTGTACCTGATAGGAATAAGGCCCGCTCAACTGGCTTTATTAAGCCCAAAGTGGAAGTTTCAGCCGAGGATTTAACGAAAAATGATGCCAATAAAGGTACAGATAATGATATTTCGTTATCCTGGCCTGCAACTGATCCCGTAATCATTAAAAAGATGAATGCATTTATTATTGAACTTGCTCCTGATTACCCCAAAAATCGTGATATTCCATCTATCGATGGGACGAGTAAAATATCACCTTACCTGTCTATTGGCGCCCTAAGCCCGAAGCAATGCTTATATCATGTGTTGCAAGCCCATGGTGAAGAAGCGCTTACGCCCGAACATGGTGCTCACACTTGGGTGAAAGAAATTGCTTGGCGAGACTTTTATCGCTACGTGATGTATCACTTTCCTCATGTGAGTAGAGGGTTGCCTTTCCAAAAACACTATCAACATTTTAAGTGGGAAACTAATCAAGCTCACTTTAGCGCTTGGCGAGACGGGAAAACAGGTTATCCAATAGTAGATGCGGCAATGATTGCGCTGAAAGAGACAGGATGGATGCATAACCGATTACGTATGATAGTGGCGAGTTTTTACTGCAAGCATTTAATGTTGCCGTGGCAATGGGCTGAAAAATACTTTATGAGTCAGCTTATTGATGGTGATTACGCATCAAACAATGGAGGTTGGCAATGGAGTGCCTCTGTGGGTACTGACGCTGCGCCTTATTTTCGGATTTTTAATCCGACGACTCAAAGTCAGAGATTTGATCCCCAAGGCGTGTTTATCAAAACGTGGTTGCCCCAACTTCACAACTTATCCCATAAGCAGATCCATGAACCCAGTAAGTCCTGTGATGTGCAAAAGTTAGGTTACTACCTCCCAATCGTTGACCACAAGGCATCTGTAGCTCGGACAAAGCAACAATTTAAAGGATTTCTAGCGGCGTTGAATTAATCGTGTGTATTGGGCGTTTTCGGTATATTTATTGACATCTTTCAACGCTGTTACTGTGAAACAATTACTTTATAATGGCGCGAAAATTTATAATGAAAACGTGCCGTGCCTCATATTAGGTTTAACGTTGCGTAAAAACAGGTACCTACACAATGAGCATGAATAATCTACGTTTGCTGGCATATTTAGACAGTTTATTGCTTCCAGAGCGCGTCACCGACTTTTGTCCAAATGGTTTACAAATTGAGGGCAAGTCGGACGTGAGAAAAGTTGTTTGTGGTGTGACCGCTTCCCAAGCTCTGATTGACCGAGCAATCGAACTCGGTGCTGACGCGATTTTTGTTCATCATGGCTTTTTTTGGAAAGGTGAAAGCGCCAATATCAGTGGGATGAAAAAAAAGCGCATCGCTGCGTTGTTAAAACACGATATTAACCTTTATGCATATCACTTACCTTTGGACGTCCATGAGGAGCTTGGCAATAACGCCCAGCTAGGAAAGTTACTCGGTGTCTCTAAAATAAAATCGCTAGGTGTCAATTCAGGGCCTGAAGGTATCGTCATGCAGGGAGAATTTGAACCCGCACTTTCACCGAGCGAATTATCTAACAAACTAAATTCATTGTTAGCTAGAGCACCGTTACATGAAAACGTTAACAGCCAACTTATTAAATCAGTCGCTTGGTGTACTGGTGGGGGACAGGGTTACTTAGAAGCAGTCGCCCAGCTTGGGATTGACGCCTTTATCACTGGGGAAGTGTCAGAGCAGACCATACATACGGCACGAGAAATGAATATTCATTTCTACAGTGCTGGCCACCATGCGACTGAACGCTATGGTGCAAAAGCCATCGCAGAGCATTTGACTAAGCTCGATTCGCTAGTCGTCGAGTTCGTCGACATCCCCAACCCAGCATAGCTTTCATTGAGATGGCGCATTCGCGCCCATTAGCAGGTATGTATTATGTGTAGTGATAAAAATGATCAAAATTTTGATGCTATCGCTAACAAATTTGAAAAGAATATTTATGGCACGAGCAAAGGTCGTTTACGCCATGAGTTATTACTTTATCATCTCAATCGTAACATTGATTTTAGTACGCTGAATTCAGCACTTGATGCAGGAGGGGGCACAGGTGAAATGTCCCTTGTCCTACTTGATAAGGGCTTGGATGTGACGTTAAGTGATATTTCTAATGAAACTTTAGAGATCGCTAGACAAAAATGTCAAAACAGCAACACGTTAACGTTAGTGCTTAGTGATATTCTTGGGTTAGCTCACAAGCAATATGATTTAGTTGTGTGTCATGCGGTACTTGAGTGGTTACATGATCCGTACACAAACATTCAAAAATTAATTGCTATGACCAAGGTCGGTGGTTACTTTTCTCTTACCTTCTTTAATAAAGATGCCCAATTGATGGGAAATTTATTATACGGTAATTTTGATTATGTACGTCAAGGTATGAAGGTCAAAAATCAAGTTAGATTGAGCCCCGATAAACCTCTGCAGCCCAAGGTCGTATTAGATTTTATAAATCAACAAAACGTAACAGTGATCTCTATGGCAGGTATTCGCTGCTTTCATGATTATCTAAAACATCCGGACATGCAGCAAACGCATTATGAGCAACTAAAAGAGGCCGAAATGACCTTCGGCACTAAAGAACCTTTTATGTGGTTGGGTAAATACTTTCATATATTGATGCGCAGAGTAGCCTAATAAGCAGGTACTCGTGAACAAGTGTTGCTTTATCAGGCAGGTAGCAACGCTGAAATATCACCTTCGATTTGTGCGGGTTTAGTTTTAGGTGAATAACGTTTAATTACATTACCCTGATTATCAACCAGAAATTTTGTGAAATTCCACTTAATACGCGTTGTGCCAAATACGCCCGGAGCATGCTTTTTGAGATACATAAATAGCGGATGGGCATTGATACCATTGACTTCTACTTTAGCGAAAAGCGGGAAGCTGGTTGCAAATTTATTGGCACAAAATTGCGCTATTTGTTCATCGTCATCTGGCTCTTGATGACCAAATTGGTCACAAGGAAATGCCAGCACTTCAAATCCCTTGGCATTAAATTTGTCTTGCAGCGTTTGCAAACCCGAATATTGAGGGGTAAACCCACATTGACTTGCTGTATTGACGATCAATAAAACTTTACCGTGATAGATATCAAGTGAAAGACCATGGCCATTGTTATGCTTTGCGGCAAATTGATAAATGTTATTCAACGGATTCATTCCGGTTTACTGATGGATGTAATATAGTGGCATTTTTACGCAAACTATCAAGGGTTTAAAGCATCATAATGACAATAAATGTAGCCTTTATCGGACTCGGCGTCATGGGTTTCCCAATGGCTGGCCATCTCGCCAATGCGGGTCACAATGTCACGGTATACAACCGTACACAATCAAAAGCACAGAGTTGGATGACTTCCTATCAAGGCGAAATGGCCCAAACGCCTGGATCTGCAGTTAAAAACGCCGACATTATATTTATTTGTGTGGGTAACGATGACGATTTACGCTCAGTAATATTAGGTGAGCGGGGGATACTCGCCTGTGCCAAAAACGGCGCTATTATCGTAGATCATACGACTGCGTCAGCAAACGTAGCGAGAGAATTGGCTGAGTTGTGTCAAGCAAAAGAAATCGACTTTCTCGATGCCCCAGTCTCAGGTGGGCAAGCCGGTGCTGAAAAGGGGCAGCTTACCGTTATGCTAGGCGGCCAGCAGGCGAGTTACGTTCGAGTTCAGCCGATTATCGACGCATACGCTAAGTTTAGTCAATTGCTCGGGCCGGTAGGCAGCGGACAGTTGGCTAAAATGATGAATCAAATTTGTATTGCTGGTGTCGTTCAAGGGTTAGCGGAAGCATTGCATTTTGGACAAAATGCCGGATTGGATTGCTCAGCGGTAATAGATGTTATTTCACAAGGAGCAGCCCAGTCTTGGCAAATGGAAAACCGCTCGTCTACCATGCTAAAAGGCCAATACGATTTTGGTTTTGCTGTTGACTGGATGCGTAAAGATTTAGGTATTGCCCTGGATGAAGCCCGAAAAAACGGCAGTACGCTGGCACTAACGGCTTTGGTCGATCAGTTTTATGCTGATGTGCAACGTCAAGGTGGAAATCGCTTTGATACATCCAGCTTGTTAGCGCGTTTACATCATTCCTAGAACGATTGAATAGGAGGAATTAATGTGCAATATATTGAACTACTCTTCTTACGTGGATATTTTATATTTGAATAAAGTGTCGATTTATCGTCTACCATAAGCTGATCAGGCTTGATGGTAAAATGAGGTCCCTAAATGAACGTGAAATTACTATTTGTCGTTTCTGTTAGTTGCATATTAACGGCATGCACTACCCCATATGGCTATCATGATCCTGCGCCTGATACCTGTGATGGTGCGCCTGGTTGCGCGGTATCTGCTGTTGTTGATGGGATATTTAAAACGAAACCGACAAAAAATAAAAAGTTGCTCTGAAATGACCGGAAAACGCAAAAAATCCTGTGACGCTCAGGTTGCGGCACTTAAAGCGTCAATTGAAAATGCTAAGCGACAGAAATAAAGCACGACGCGGCCATGGCGCCGTGCTTTATGCTAGGACGGGACAACCGTTAAAGAAGCAGGCATTACGTCGTAACAGGTTCACAGTTCCACTGATGGCCATGAAAACTGACATTTGCTTTTGAAAACTCCCGCTCGGCACGCCATGTGCGATTGTTTAATTTAACCACCACTCCAGGGTAAATCCGCTTGTTTGCCATGATCATAATGCGCTGTTGGTAATCGTCTTTATTTGCGGCGAGTTCGACGGCTTTTTGCTCGAGCCACTGCATTAATTGATTTTCATTTTCAAACATTTCTTGCGCGGCATTAACTTTACCGCGCAGATCATCGGGTATGAATTTACTGTGGATTATTTTCATACGGTCTTGATGACGACTGCAGTTTTGCCGTATCTGCCTGACTAGTTCGTCTAACGAGTCCTTACGGGCTAGTAGGGTATTGAAACCTTCACTGAAATCGATTGTTAGGTTACTGCCAGACACCGCCCCAAATGTGCCTGCTTGCACTCTGTTTTGGCTGAATATGCTGCAAGCAAACAAATTTCCGTTGGGTTTGTCTACCGGACCGACATACATTTCTTTACGACAAACGACTTTACTGAAAGCCAATTGGCGCCCAATTGTCACACCACCATCACATTTTATATCTAAGCCTTGACCATGTTGAATATGAATACTGCCTTTGGCGCGCAGCACAGTGCTGTATTGTGTTCCCGCATCATTCACCTTACCCATAGCCCCCTCTGTGATAATGATATCACCGCCAGCATGGATGGTGGCAGACTCAACAAAACCGTTTACCGTGACATCGCCAGTGGCAATAATTTCCATTTTCTCAGTTATGTCACCGTTAACCAACACTGCGCCATTATAGTTGACGTTGCCAGTTCCCACGTTTACGCCTTTGCATATATAGGTGTCGTCGACCCACATTTTTTGATCTTTAAATTTAGGCATACCTGATATTTCAGCGATTAAGAGATTCTCATCTTTTTCACTTATTGCCGTGCCATCTCCTGGACGCAAGGTTAACCACTCTCCAGCTTTAGGTTTGATTATTTCACCTGTCACCGTGTAGCCGGCTCGTCCGTTGGATGGGGGTAAACGACGAAGTAATTCGCTACCAACTTTAACGCAAATAATATCTCCTAGGTTACGCATATCTACGCGCCCATGGTTGGCGGTTTGCGGACGTAAGATACGTTCTAAGGCATTTTGCACTAACGGTTGTAATTTAGATGAGCGACCTGTTTTTGCTGGCAGGCCTTTGGCAATTACGGCTGAAACAGTCTCCCCAGAGTTAGCCACCTGAAAGGTTTCATGCAAGGCATATACTCTTTTACTGCTCAGCCCCCGCATAATTTTATTGTCTTTTGCATCGGCGATAAGGGATTGCACCGTTAATGCCGGGGCACCATAACCTTTGGTTATCGTCATCGTTGCACTTAACTTACCGTCCTCAAGTTTACATTTAACACTGTTTTGGCGACGCTCGCCAACCCGTTCCATTACGGGCTCGTCAGACTCACTTTTTATGGATTTTTGCAAATTGGACAGCAGCGTAAGAATGGCATCATCGCTAATATAAAAATCTGCAAATTCACTATTTTTCAGCATGTTATGCAATGATTTTATATCAAGTTTACTTTGCAACTCTGCAGGTCTAATTTGTACACTGAGGTGCGTATCCGACTCATCAACCTGTAAGGTTATTCCTTCCATTCTCACCACCTAACGTTTTAAATATCTAACTAGTTCAACATTAACCTTAAGCCATGACTTCGAGCTAATCATTAACAGCTAACTGATTTGTTATCGACCATACACAAAATAGTATGATTAAACTTTACTCTACCTCGCTTGCTCAGCACATTAAAGCTGTTCAGCGTATCTATATAAGGCTTTAAGTATGGCTAACTTGTCGTTATTTGTTTGATGCTCTTGTGAAAGCAATTCTAACGACTGCATATAATCTGACATTGTTATATTCGACGGCGAACCTTCGTCAAGTAAACGGAATTTACGATGGTTTTGCCAGCGCTGCAATTCTAGTTCATTCAAGGTGGTGGGGAAATTTCGCGCCTTATAATAAAACAATAGGGTGTCGAGTCTAGGATCTTCAAACGGCAAGGTTAAATCCGCTAATTGCGCAGGACTGCATCCGATAACTTGATTCATCAAGTCCCGATCTCTCGGGCTGAAAAACGCGCCGGAATACAAAGCATGATCGGCTTCGTGCTCAGCCTTTGGTTTATTTTCACTGTGCACGGTGATGAGCTTTTCAACCAGCTCTGGATGTTGCTTTAATAATTGTAGATTTTGCAAGCAGGTTGCGCGGTTGATACCAAGACGTTCTGCATTGTCCTCACTTAATGATTTAGCAGGAGCGAGTACAGGGCTTTTATTAACATGGATAAGTTTAATGGGTAAGCGCTGTTCCCCTTCCTCAAGCATATTGCTTGGGGTGTATAACTTGGCAATGATTTCATCGACAGTTAACGACAATAAAGGTCGAATATCGAGGGCTAAATTCACTACGATATAGGCGTTTTTATTGATTGGATGCTGAGCAATCGGCGCAATCCAGGTACAACATCCATGCAACGCAGGTAATTTTGACGAAATATGCACCAAAGGCGTGTGGTTATTGAGATCAAACAGCGCAATGACATTCTTTTTAAGGCGTAAATTAAACAAGTAATCGTACAATTTTGGCTGTACCGTTTTTACCAGTTTGGCTAAGCCTATGGTCGCGTACACATCGGACATCGCATCGTGGGCCGCACTGTGTTCGATATTGTTTGCCTGACTTAAATCTTCTAGTTTAAAGCTAGGGCTGCCATCTTCTTTTAAAGGCCATTCAATGCCATCAGGACGCAGTGCATAACACGCACGTACCACATCGATAATATCCCATCGACTATTCCCATTTCGCCATTCCCGCGCATAAGGGTCATAAAAATTACGATACAGTGCGTAGCGCGTCACTTCATCATCAAAACGAATATTGTTGTAACCCGCCACACAGGTATTAGGCTGGCTAAACTCGTGATGAATTTTAGCGATGAATTCTGGCTCGATCATGCCATCTCGTAAACTACGCTGGGGAGTGATGCCGGTAATCAAACAGGCTTGAGGATTAGGCAAGTAATCATTGGGTATTTGATTAAAAATCATTAAAGGTTTGGAAATGATATTTAAATCAAGATCGGTACGAATACCGGCAAACTGACACGCTGGGTCTTTTTGCGGATTGACGCCCCATGTTTCATAATCGTGCCAAAAAATAGAGGGAGAAGACACAGCGTTCCTTAACGTTTTAATTGTCTTGAGATCTGAACAGAATTACGTTGCAAACTCAAATTAATCCAACGATTTGACGCATTAATCAGCAATCAAACGGAACATGGCGTTTATTTAATCTGTGCAGACTAAAGTTGTAGATGCTAATCCTATGAAATTCGCCAGTATGTGCTTAACTAAAAGTGTGTCAAAAACTTGTTGTTCAAATGGTAGTTTACCTTTGGAGTATTTATGCAATCATTACGTGTTAGCGATTATATGAACTGTCGGCCCGTGACATTTTCTGTTGAAATGTCTGTTGCTGAAGCGGTCGAGCGTCTATTGCAAAGTGGTCAAACCGGTGGTCCTGTGGTTGATGGCCAAAATAAAGTGATAGGATTTTTATCTGAGCAGGATTGCTTAGTCCGCATGATTGAGTCGTGTTATTACCGGGAGCAAGTGTGCCGCGTTAAAGACATTATGCGAACAGAGGTCGTTTCTATTCGCCCCTACGTTTCCGTGATTGAACAAGCACAAACAATGCTTGGTGCGAAACCTAAGATCTATCCAGTTGTGGACGATGATGGTTATCTATTGGGCACAGTCAATCGCTCTCAACTGCTAAATGCTATCGATATGCAACTTAGAGATGGCTACCGAATTGCTGGTTAAGGGTTTTTTAACGATTTAACGATTCGGTACTAGCATTTAAATACTCATTCTTCTAGGATCGACAACCATTATGGTTGTCACCTAGTATGAGCAAATTTTATTGTCTTCACATGCATCTGAAACGAAAAATACCCAGTTAAACTTTTCACAGTTAAACGAGCTGATTGAGCAATGTATGCTCGCTGACCGTTTTCGTTTTCGTCGGCGTATTCAGCAAATTCTGCGTTTGGATGAAACAAAGCAAGTCGAGGCATTGGCTAAACTAAGTAAAGATATTGAACGTTCAACATTATTGTGTGAACAGCGGCGTAATAATCGGCCTAAAATTGAATACCCTGATCTGCCCGTTACCGAACAAAAAGACAAAATATCCGACGCTATTCGCGATAATCAAGTGGTGATCATTGCGGGTGAGACAGGCTCTGGGAAAACGACACAAATCCCTAAGATTTGCTTAGATTTAGGACGTGGTGTGGCTGGGTTAATTGGCCATACGCAGCCTAGGCGACTCGCTGCACGAAGTGTGGCTAACCGTATTGCGGAAGAATTGAAAACCGAATTGGGCAATGAAGTCGGGTTTAAAATTCGCTTCTCTGATCAGGTTAGTGATCGTAGCTACGTGAAGCTGATGACTGATGGTATTTTACTGGCTGAAATACAGCAAGACAGATTTTTAAAGAAATATGACACCATTATTATCGATGAAGCTCATGAACGAAGCTTAAACATCGATTTTATTCTGGGCATATTGAAACAGTTGTTACCAAAACGCCCCGACTTAAAATTAATCATTACATCAGCGACGATTGATCCCGAGCGTTTCTCTAAGCATTTTGATAATGCACCTATTATTCAAGTTAGCGGGCGAACCTTTCCAGTAGAAATGCGCTATCGACCTTTACTAGAAGACGGGCAGGAAAATGATCGTGACCAAGCGCAGGCCATAATTGATGCAGTGAATGAGCTAGGTGAGCATAGTCAAGGCGATATACTGGTTTTCTTAAGTGGTGAACGTGACATTCGGGACATGGCTGATGCACTTACTCGTCAGCAATTCAGGCATACCGAAGTGGTTCCTTTATACGCAAGGTTATCAGCAGCAGAACAAAATAAAATATTTCAGTCTCACTCGGGACGGCGGATTGTACTTGCTACTAACGTTGCAGAAACATCGCTTACGGTGCCCGGCATTAAATATGTAATCGACCCGGGCACGGCGCGAATTTCCCGCTACAGCGTACGTAGCAAAGTTCAACGGCTGCCCATTGAAGCAATATCACAAGCATCAGCGAATCAACGAGCGGGGCGATGTGGCCGTGTTTCCAATGGTATTTGTATTCGTCTATATAGCGAAGAAGACTTTAATAATCGTGATGAATTTACTGATCCAGAAATTTTAAGAACTAATTTAGCGTCTGTTATTTTACAAATGCTGGCCTTGGGACTTGGCAAGATTGATCAATTTCCTTTTGTTCAAATGCCCGACTCTCGTAGCATTAATGATGGCTTTAACTTGCTTGAAGAATTAGGCGGAGTAGAAAAAGACACTGGACGTCTTAGTTTAACGACTATAGGTCGTCAGATGGCGCGCTTACCTATTGACCCACGTTACGCTAGGATGATAGTTGAAGCAGAAAAGCAAAATAGTATGCGTGATGTAACCGTGATCACTGCAGGTTTAAGTATTCAAGATCCCAGGGAGCGTCCGCAAGACAAGCGCCAAGCTGCGGATGAAAAACATCAGGCGTTTGCAAATAAAGATTCGGACTTCTTAGCATTATTATCCCTCTGGCATGAGTTCAAAGCTAAGCAGGCTGAACTTACCAATAATCAATTACGTAAATGGTGTAAGCAGTATTTTATCAATTATCTGCGTATGCGGGAATGGCAAGATATTGTCAGCCAGTTGAAAAAATCTATTGCCGAGCTTGGTTTTAGGATCAGCCAAGCGGAGGCGGATTATCAAGCTATTCACCAAGCTATGGCTGCGGGGTTGTTGTCTCATATCGGAAATAAAGATAAAGATAAAGAATACCTTGGAGCACGGAATAGCCGTTTCATGTTATTCCCTGGTTCGGGGATTGCTAAAACCAGTCCCAAGTGGTTGATGGTTGCAGAATTGGTTGATACCTCACGGTTATTTGGACGGATGGGGGCTAAAATTGAACCCCAATGGCTTGAATCATTGGCTGGTCATTTAATCAAACGTAACTACAGCGAACCCCACTGGTCGAAGAAGCAAGGCACCGTGCAGGCATTTGAGAATGTTGTTTTATATGGCTTACCCTTAGTCACAAAACGCCGGGTCGCATACAGTCAGATTGATCCTGTCATCAGTCGCGCGATTTTTATTCGTGAAGCACTCGTTAATCAAGATACCAAGCTTAAAGATGATTTTCTAATTGAAAACCAGCTAGAAGTTGACGAAATTAGAGGGTTAGAGGATAAAATCCGCCGTCGTGATCTGCTTGTAGACGAAGAGGCACTGGTCGACTTTTATGCTGAGCATATCCCTTCGCACGTCTGCAGTGAGGCAAGCTTTAAAAAATGGTGGAGTAAAGCGCGTAATAATACACCTGATTTACTGTCCTATTCAAAGCAAATGTTGCTTAAAAATTCGCCGGTAAAAGCGCATGAAATTGATTTCCCTGAAACGTGGCGACAGGGTAATTTGACCCTAAGTCTGGATTATCATTTTAACCCAACTGACATTGATGATGGGGTAAGTCTGTTAGTGCCATTGTCTTTGCTAAATCAACTATCTACTAGCGGTTTTGATTGGCTAGTACCCGGGTTACGCCATGAACTTATTATTACCTTAATTAAATCACTACCCAAACGCCTTAGACGTAATTTTGTGCCTGCTCCTAACTATGCTCAAGCGTGTTTAGCGGACATTTTACCCATAGATGATAAGGGGCGAGCTGTGGGATTTTTAAACGCATTGACCCTCAAGCTAAAGCGTATGACAGGTGTCGAGGTCACAGCCGAAGATTGGCAAATCGATACATTACCGTCGCATCTTCATTTTAATTTTAAAGTTTTAGATGAACATAATAAACTATTCAAGCAGGGTCGAGATCTGCATGGTTTACAGCATGAGCTGCAAAGTAAGGTTAAGCAGAGTTTAAGTAGCATCGCCAAACCCGGCCTAGAAAAATCAGGTCTAACAAAATGGGATTTTGATGCGCTACCCGAAGAGTACGAGAGTAAACAAAGTGGCTTTAATGTTAAGGCGTATCCGGCGCTAGTCGCGCAAAAGCACTCTGTGGCAATTAAGTTATTCGACAAGCCTTATATGGCGCAATCATCACATCAGCTTGGTCTAAGGCAATTAATATTGATATCAATCCCATCACCGATAAAATATTTGCATGAAAAGCTCCCCAATAAAGCAAAGCTAGGCTTGTATTTTAACCCTTTCGGCAAAATCACAGCCCTTATTGATGATGTTATTGCTGCAGCGATAGATGAACTGGTTACTCAATTTCAGTTACAAAATGGCAATATACGCACGCCCGAACCCTTCGAAAAGTGTTGTGTTTTTGTGCGCAGTGAAATCAACGATCGGGTATTAGAAATTGCGCAAAAAGTTGAAATAGGTTTAACAAAGGCACACCAGATTAAGAAAAAAATGAAGGGTAACGTCCCCATGAGTATGATCAATGCGTATGGCGACATTAAACAACATCTAGATAGCTTGGTATTTGGCGGTTTTACCAGCGAGATAGGAGCGGGGCGCTTAAATGATTGGCAACGTTATATCGAAGGCATTGCTCGGCGTATTGAAAAACTGCCGATTGATCCAACGAAAGACAGGCTTCACCAGCTGAATGTTGAAAAAGTGCAGCAAGCGTACGCAAAGCAGTTAAATAAAGTGCCAGCAGGTCTACCTGTGCCTGATGCGCTAGCTGAAGTACGTTGGATGATCGAAGAATTACGGGTGTCGTTTTTTGCCCAACAATTAGGTACGGCTATGCCTATTTCAACGAAGCGCATCATCAATCAACTCGAAACAGTGAGCTAATAAGATGAGCAAACAATAGATTAAACGACTTGGTTTGCATAAAGTCCGTTGACTTTGCTTTAACGGCACCCTATAAACACAGAGTAGGCAATAAACTAGGATGGAATTTTGATGTTAGGCTACAACGACAAACGTAATTTTTTTCGTATGATGGTGAACTCAGCGTGCGAAATAGTGGTTAACGACGATGAGTCGAGTCGTACATTACCAGCGGTATGCAAGGATATAAGCGCAACTGGTATGTCATTCGAAGTAGATGAACAATCGGTAGAAATTGGTACTCTGGTCGATGTGTATATAGAATCGACCAATAGCCAAATCCCGTCCTTATCCGCTAAAGGCAGGGTAGTGCGATCTGAATGCAGTGAAGATAAAACCTGTATTATCGGTGTTGAAATAACCGAGATGAATTAACAGGCCTTATATTAAAAAGAGGCGTCAGGCTATTTTCAAGGTTTGTGTATTGCGCCGAGCAAAAAGACGTAATGTCTAGTGCGCAGCGCAGGGTAATGTATTTAAAGTACCTTGCAAATTAGGCCTTTCAAATAGAACCCTTCGGGATAGTTTGTGGATACCGGATGATCAGGCGCCTGAGAAAGACGTTGTATTATCTGTACCTCACGACCTGCATCTAGCGCTGCATCTGCGACGACCTTCTGAAATAAATCAAATGGCATTAAGCCAGAGCAACTAAAGGTGGCGAGGATCCCACCTGGTTGCATAATTTGCATCGCCAGCATATTAATGTCTTTATAGCCTCGACAGGCTCGGTTTAAAGATGCTTTTGAGTCAACAAACTTAGGAGGATCAAGTATGATCTGTGAGAAATGTCGTCCTTCGGCCTTGTAATCACGTAGTGCTTGAAACACATCTTGATTTTTGAATTCACATTTGCTGATATCTAAATCATTAATTTCAACGTTACGTCTGGCCGTCTCCAATGCTAAATCAGAAACATCTAAACTAGTCACACTGCGCGCACCGGCCGCTAGGGCATAGCTACCAAACGTGCCTGTGTAACAGAAACAGTTCAATACATCTCTGTCGTTAGCATATTGTGCGGCAATCGCGCGATTGTCACGTTGGTCTAAATAGAAGCCGGTTTTATGACCAAGTTTTACATTAACAATTATTTTAACCCCATTTTCTTCGATGATGACCTCATCAGGGATGTCACCACTCAATACTTGGGCAACTTCCTCTAACCCTTCTTTTTTACGCACTGCGACATCGCTTCGTTCATAAATAGCATGTTGCGGAAATTGCGATTTCAATGCCCAGACGATTTTATCTCTGTGCTTGTCGGCGCCAGCTGAGAGCAACTGACAGACGATGACTTGATTATAGATATCTATCGTTACCCCTGGTAACCCATCAGATTCCGCAGCGATTAATCGGTAACCGGTTAAACCGTGCCGCCGAATCAATTCTTCTCTAGAAAGTTGTGCTTTTGCAATACGACGCTGAAAAAAACCGTTGTCGACACTTTCATTTTGCTCAAACGTCCATATTCTAACTTGTATCTGAGAATGCGGTGAATAGGCACCGCGACCGAGCCAAAGGTCATCATGACTATAAACATCGACAGTATCGCCAAGATTCAAGCGGCCTTTTGCACTTTCAATTGCACTGGCGAAAATCCAAGGGTGACGGCGTAGCAGCGATTTTTCTCGCCCGGGGTGTAATGTAACGCGTGATGACATAGTGTGGTGGTTTCCAACAAACAGAATTAAATAGGTGAACGTGGGACAGACTTTTGCCTTCGAGCATCAAATTGAACAAGACATTCAATGGAGAATTCATGCAATTTATTGATTATCAAGAAAGTACAGCAACAGACACGCTTTTTATTAATGATACAACAAAACCTGTGCTCAAGCATGGGCAAGTGTTGTTAAAGGTGCATAGCTTTGGCATAAACCGCGCTGATACCTTGCAGCGTCAAGGAAAGTATCCTGCGCCGAGAGGCGAAAGTCCTATATTGGGCCTTGAGGTGTCAGGCGAAATTGTTGAAATTTACGCCGATGACGATAACTCACCATCTCGGTGGAGTATCGGTGATGAAGTGTTTGCCCTGGTCGCCGGTGGTGGCTATGCCGAATACGTCGCGGTCAATGCCACACATCTTATGTCAAGGCCTAAAAGTGTTGATATGCCTAGTGCAGCTGGTATTGCTGAGGTTTTTTTAACGGCTTACCAAAGCTTATTTCAAGTGGCTGGATTGAAACCTCAGCAGCGTGTGTTGATACATGCAGGGGCAAGTGGGGTCGGTCTCGCTGCCATTCAATTGGCAAAAGCGCATGGATGTCATGTGAGTGTTACGGCATCAAGTGAGAAGAAATTAGCCATATGCGAAAAGTACGGTGCTGATCGACTGATAAATTATAAAGAACAAAACTTTGCTGAGTGCTTTGAGCAAGGCGGCGTGGATGTCATCATTGATTTTGTCGGCGGAGATTACGTCAATCGTAATCTGCGTATTTTGAATATCGATGGGACCATAGTTTACCTTGCTATGCTTGCAGGACGATATGCAGACAAGCTCGATATGGCGCTGATGTTAGCTAAGCGAGCAACGATTACCGGTTCGACATTACGCAGTCGCAGCGATGAATATAAAACCGTATTAATTAAAGATTTTTCGGAACGCTTTTTTGCGGATTTAGAAAATGGTGCTCTGCGTCCTGTCATTGATACTCAATATGGCGTTAGCGATATTACCACCGCCCATCAACGGCTTGAGCAAAACGACAGTATGGGGAAAATTATAGTTTCTTGGTAAATATACTGAAACATAAAGGTGGCTAGGGGAGATTATCACCCTAGCCAGATTTGAACTACCTCTGTAACAGCACACTAAACTCTTGTTTGGATACATAGCCATCTTTGTCGCCGTCTAAGTCATTAAAGATAGCGGCAAGGGTGGTATCAATGCTCGCTTCTTTAGCGCTAAGCATATTGTCTTCATTAACATCCAAGGCTGCAAAAATGTCAGTAGCGGCAAATGCACTTGCTGATGTCAACGCTATTAAGCCTGCAATCACTGTTTTTTTCATTTGGTTCTCCTGATACTTTATTTGTTAGTGTTACTTTGTTCGTTTAGACGCTAATACTATTCGAACCATCTGACTAATTTTCCAATTCACTCGCTGTAAGGTATCCGTCTTTGTTAATATCGAGCTCTGCGAATACCGATGATAAAGCTGCATCTGATGAAGCTTCTTCTAGGCTGATACGGTCATCGTTATCAGTATCTAGCGCATCCATTAAATCTTCTTGGGCGTAGACTGTTCCAGAGGCCAGAAATAGGCCGGTAATTACAATTAACGTTTTCATAATGTCGATTCCTTATGGCTAAACAAAATTAGCTAGGTTGTCGTTGTTAAGCCAATTTCACGCTTTGCGTTTTTATTAAGGCATAACAAATTTGACGAGCAATATTACTCAAATATTCATATTAAATGGCAGCGAACGTAAACGTCACTATTCAGATGTTGAATACAATTCAGGTATTACATGGATTATGCCAAAGTTAAAAAGTACATTATATTCAATGGTTTGGGATGGTCTTGGAGAGAAAAGCTGTAAACTAAAGACTATATAATAAGGTATATGTGTGGATACGATTACACTTAACGGTTAGTGATATAAAAGGTATTATTAATCAGTGACTTAAGGCGAAGCTAATTAGTTACGCGTAGCGAAAAAGCGACAATATACATAATAATAGAGCGTTATCATATGCATAATGTCACTTGCTCAGTGCACGCGGAGTGCCTACCTAGCCTTTAGGTAGATTACTGATCCACATCGTTTGATAAGGTGCCAACACTATACTGCTTTGTGAAGCATATATCGGCTGTTGCGTCATTAGGTCTAACCACTGGTCAGTACCTACCAAATTGATGTCGCTTAGATGAATTTCTTGAGGTTCATCACTGATATTACTCAAGCAAAAAATACTTTGTCTTCGGTCGATGCTTTGACGCCAAAAACCGAAAATATGATTACCTAGCTGTAAAGTGAACTGTGTTGCATTAGGGTGAAAGGCAACTTGTCGCCGCCTGATTGTTAATAACTCACCCATGGCTTTTAATACGCGATGATGTTGGGAGTAAGGTGAAGCCAGTTGCTCTTGCAGTTCCCCATACTGCCACTTATGACGGTTTATCGCGCGGTTATGACTGGTGTTTTTTACTCGTTCATAGTCATTACCTGTTGCTAACAAACTGTGAATATAGATCCCCGGGATCCCTTCGAGTCCCAGCATAATGGCATGGGCACAGATAAAACGCTGGAAACCCCATTTATCGGTACCTTTTGTTGTCCCTTGTAATGCATCATATAACGCAATATTTATTTCATACGCTTTTTGCTGGCCATTTTCCGAAGCTCGCCAGGATACTCGGCCACCGAAATTTTGCATAGTATTAACCAATACGGTGAGCTCTTCGTCTGCTAGTAGTCCTTCTGCAGGTCGCAGGCCTATGCCGTCATGAGAGGCGATAAAATTGAAGTAAGTGGTGCCGTTCTGGGCTGGGGGCATGCTCATAAGCCAGGATTTTAAGTAATGACAGTCGCCAGTGATAAGGGTATTGACCAATAATGGCGGAAGCGAGAAGTTGTATATAGCGTGTGCTTCGTTGGCGTTACCTAAATAGGCTAAATTTTCGCGATTGGGGATATTGGTTTCAGTGATGATGATCACGTCTGACTGTGCGTGCTCTATTAGGGTACGCAATAACCTAACGACTTCATGGGTTTGCTCTAAGTTAATACAATTAGTGCCAATTTTTTTCCACAAAAATGCCACGGCATCTAGACGGAACAATCGAACGCCGTTGTCTAAGTACTGACGAATAATAGAGACAAAGGTTTGTAATACCTTTGGATTGCGAAAATCAAAGTCAACCTGATCGTGACTAAACGTACACCAAACGTGTTGCATGCCTGTGGCGGTCTCTGTTTCACGCAACAAAGGAGATGTACGTGGTCGCACTACATTTGATAAATCTTCGTCAGGACTCGCTGTGTAAAAGAAGTCGCTGCCTAACCCTTCACCCTTAATGAAATTATCGAACCACGCACTTCTTGCAGAACAATGATTGATGACGACATCTGACATCAATCTAAAGTCAGTTGCGATGCGCTTTATATCTACCCAGTCTCCTAATGACTCATTGACACTTGAGTAATCGATGACTGAAAAACCATCGTCTGAGCTGTAGGGAAAAAAAGGCAAAATATGTACGCTGTTCAAATTATCAATACAGCGTTCGTTAAGAAACTTATGTAACGTCTTTAAAGGCTTAACGCCGGCTTCTTCAATTGAGTCACCGTAGGTTATTAGCACAGCGTCTTGCTGAGTCCAGTTGTTGTGGTGACGCAGGGGAGGGGGGATATCTTGATTTTCACTTAGCCCTATGGTCGACAAAAGATCCTGAGCAAGCGCTTGATAGCTTAGGGGTAATTCGACGTCATTATAAATGACGGCTAAGTGATGTTCGACTAACTCGGTTAGCTGGTTGTATGTACTTTGCATTACGTCACCATTGTTTATGTTAGCGCTAAAGGGTATTTTTACATTCGTTATAGTCTTGTTCAACAGCATTTTTCAGACGCTCGAGTACATTTGGCATGGCACTGATGACTCTATTCCAACTGGGAATAAAAGGTGTTTCCATTGGGTTATCTAAGAAGCTCTCACCTGCCTTCATAATATTTTGGGCAAATAATTCAACTGCTTTTTCTTCATTGTGAATATCTAACGTGAGGCCATTCATAATGGCATCGTTGTGGTAGGTTTCAACGAAGTCTAACGCAATACGGTAGTAAGTCGCTTTAATCGAGCGAAAGGTCTCGGTGTTAAATGTTTCTCCCTGGGTCGCAAGTTTTCTAAACATAGCCTTAGTGATATCAATCGACATCTTAGATAGCCCACCTGCATCGTTGTCAGCAGAGAGGTCTTGATGTTTATGATCGTATGTTTTTGCGATATCCGCCTGACATAAACGATTATTAGAATAGTTACGATGCATTTCCGATAACACACCAATCTCCAGGCCCCAGTCACTGGGAATACGAATATCACTTAATACATCCCGCCTAAACGAAAACTCGCCCGCTAGGGGGTAGCGGAAGCTGTCCATAAATTCCAGATAGTCAGTATTGCCAATAACTCGCTTGAGTGCGCGTAACATAGGCGTGACTAATAAACGAGACACTCGGCCATTAATCTTACCGTTGGCGACCCGGGCGTAATAACCCTTACAAAATTCATAGTTAAATTGTGGATTGGCAACCGGATAAATAAGTCGAGCCAGTAAGCTACGATCGTAAGTTAAAATGTCACAGTCATGAAGAGCGACTGATTCAGCAGTACCTGTGGCCAGAATATAGCCCATGCAATACCAAACATTACGACCTTTACCCAACTCCTTCGGCGCTAAGCCTAAAGCAGCCAATTCGTTATCAAGGGCTTTTAGGCGAGGGCCGTCGTTCCACAGTATGCGATGGTTTTGGCCTAATTTATCGAAAAAAGTTAAGGCGTGTTTATATTGTGCTTTATCTGCGCGATCGAGTCCGATAACCACTTGAGATAGGTAAGGCACTTTAGCTATTTCAGATACTATATGGGGTAGTGCTTCGCCTTCAAGTTCGGAAAATAGCGAGGGTAGGATAAGCGCCATGGGGCGACGACGAGCGAAACTAACCAACTCCTTCTCTAGATCCTCAACTGGACGTTCAGAAAGGTTATGCAAAGTTGTAATGATGCCATTTTGATAAAAATCAGCCATAGTGATTCCTTTAGTTCTCGGATTTAAATGATGTACAATTTTGTAAATTTAACATTCACGGATCAATATTTTGCTTAAGCATTCGCTCCAACCTGATGGACCCATCAGCGAACTGTCATAAATACCTGAGGTGCGTGTTAAAGTGGGGAAATTGTGAGTGGGAGATTTGATGCGTACGGCAATATCGCTCGCTTCCAACATAGCAACGTCGTTATTACTGTCGCCAAGGGCAATACTGACAGTCGCACGGAGGCCAAGTTGACGTTGATATGCATCGACTAACCAAATTAATGCCAGTCCTTTGTCACACTGACCAGACACCCCGAGAAATCGCCCACCTTGTAAAACGTTGGCCCCTAATTGTTGCAACTGAGCAATAAACAGCGTTTTGCGTTCTAGCGTACCAAGCCATTTAACCGGTTCGCTGTATAATCGTGTATTTGCTAATCGGGCACTTTTTTCATCTAGGCCGGTGTATTGAATGATGTCTTGATTACTCATGTTAGAGAACTGCAAAAACTCACTATCAAATTCAGAAAACAATTTTGAAATTAGGTCCAGCCAGTGGGGACGAGGTCGCACAAACTCCTTAACCCAGTATCCAGGTTTTTCGATGCAACCTTCTGGTCTCGTATGGAACAGATGTTGCGGTAAATAAATCGCCGCACCATTTTCAACGATACAGGGGCCACTGAGTTGCAGTTCGGCCATAAGTACATCAAGTTCAGCCTTGGTTTTACTGGTAGCAGGAATGACGGGGAAGTGCTTACTTTTTAGGGTGTTCAGCATATCTAGGGCTGGGGAGTAATCATAGTTGTCGTGATCCAACAATGTGCCATCCATATCAGTAAAGACTAAAACCTGTTTAAGCATAAGTACTCCTGATTTGTTGGTCGGAAATTCTGCGCTGACTATTTAAGGTAAATACCACATCACACTTATTTTCTAACGTTTCTAAAGCGTGCTGCGTAAGGCGTTGATAATATTGTATGAAAGCCTGCACTTGCTCATCCGTCATAACGCCAGTCTCAGGATTATCTGATTTAGCGGGGAGAGAATGACGTAATTTTTGTTCTTGCTCTAAACGCCAAGCATAGACACAGTCAAATGATGGTGCTTTTAACATTATCCAATAATCCATGAACGAATATAGTGGGGCATAGTGTTGCTCCAATTGACGATTGACAAACTTGCGCCAGACGCCAGTTTCGTCCTGCTCGTGCTCTAGTGCATTTACTGCATTGAGCAGTTGATTGTCATTTTGCGGATCTACCCCCCAACACCAACCCTCGAAAATAACCACATCAACAGGCTTGGTTATCGTCTGCCATTCTTGCCTAGGAGCCGGGTTATCAGTGGCTTTATTAAAACGGGGAATAGACACCTGATCAGCGCTTGCACGTAGTTGTTCCAATACTCGTGCTGCTTGGATCATATCGTGGGTCCCGGGTACTCCTCGAGTCTGAAAAAGAGGATGCACCTTCACCGCAATGGCGCTCCGTTTTGATTGATCAAAATAAAAGTCATCTAACGACATAACAACTACATGCAAATCATATTGCTGGCTAAGGTAAGCGCTTAAAAAGTCCGATAAAGTTGATTTACCAGAGCCTTGGCATCCATTAATGCCTAAAAAATAGGGCTTTCCTGCACCTTTTTGGTGCTTACTAATATTGTCTGCTAAGGGGATGTACCATTTTCTTGCATCATGTAAAAAATCCTTGCTTAACTTATGTTTATCAGCAAATTCGGTCAACATATTCATGTTTATTCCCCTGTTTTGCACCAATATTGTTATGTTTTGTTTCGGGTGAAAACCGCCCGATAGCAATACTTAATACAACATGTATGCCAATCACTAAATCACGTCGGTAGTACTGCAATTATTGTTTCCTCACATTCTAAATTTACTGCCTCCTGAAATAGAAATTCATATTTACTGACAACTATCTACGGGGTTTTAGTAAGCAACAAATAGCCTTGGGTATGCAAAGTATGGTAAAAATGTACTGTGGTTTAACTCCGAGCCTATACACCTAACTCACAAGACAGGGTGTGCAGGCCGCGATGTGCATTCAATGTTGAATGTACTATTGCCAGGGTTGCGAGAGAAATCGGACAGCCTCCCCGTAAGTGTTACGTAAATAAGGCGTAGCAACTTCAATTTGGAAAGGTGTTAGTGAATATGTTGCAAGATAAGTTCGGCCGTCGATTTCATTATCTGCGGTTATCAATTACTGATGTGTGCAATTTTAGTTGTGAGTATTGTTTGCCTGATGGCTATCAATGCGACACCGACCGAGACTTTTTGTCTCTCGAAGAAATTACCCATATAGCGAGTGCTTTTGCCCAACTTGGCACCAGCAAAATTCGTATTACTGGTGGAGAGCCGTCTCTACGTAAAGATCTGCCTCAAGTAATACAAGCCTGCGCAAATACCCAAGGCATCAAACATGTTGCCATGACGACCAATGGTTATAAATTACCAGATCACATAGATAGTTGGGTCGAAGCGGGCCTAACATCTATGAACATAAGTATCGATAGTTTAGACCCCCGTATGTTCGCCTCAATTACCGGTCACGATAAACTGGACGTTATTTTACGCGGTATCGACAGAGCGATCGAGCTAGGGATAACCGTCAAGGTAAATGCTGTTCTTATGCGACACTTTAATCAAGGTGAATTGAAAACCTTTCTTAATTGGCTCAAAACGACTCCCTTAACGTTGCGTTTTATCGAGCTTATGCAAACGGGTGACAACCAGTTGTTTTTTGATAAAAATCATACTTCTGGTCAACCAATTAAAGATCAACTTATTGCGGATGGCTGGCAACAAATTGTGCGCGATAAAACAGCGGGCCCTGCCCAAGAGTTTTCTCATCCTGATTATCAGGGGCGTATCGGACTTATTATGCCGTACAGTAAGGATTTCTGTGCTACGTGTAATCGTTTACGTATCTCCGCGTTGGGTAAACTGCACTTATGCTTATTTAGCGATCAGGGTTTAGATATTCGTCAATTTATTGCGGATGGCGATACCCAACGATTACAAGATGAATTAAGCACATTACTGGGTGACAAAAAATCGACCCATTTTCTGCATGACGGCTATACGGGTGCGACTAAACATCTCGCGATGTTAGGTGGTTAACTTTGATGGTCGAGCAAACGTCAAATCGACCTGAAACTAATGTAGTTGGCTTGGTGTTAGCGGGCGGATTGTCGTCACGCATGGGGACTGACAAAAGTAAACTGCGTTTCACCCATAATGATATATCCCTATTGCACCACGCGACCCAACTATTACATCAAGTGGGCCTTGATACCGTATTAATCAGTGGCTCTGAGCCACAACATATTCAAGATGAGTTTAAGGGATGTGGTCCATTAGGAGGCATCCATGCTGGATTTAATTACATCAAGCATAATCACCACCGCGCTAGCGCGATGTTTGTATTGCCTGTGGATATGCCAAATTTATCATCGAGTACGTTAATGTCTCTGGTGAAAGCTGGGATACAAAGTAATGAAATAGTTCATTTCGAGGCTTGGAATCTACCCATGTGCATTCCCTTACATGAGGACATTTTCGCGTATTTAAACAATACGTTATATCAGGGAGCATTTTTTTCGTTGCACAGTTTACTGCGAGTATTTAACGCTCAATCGATACCACTAGTAACAGGTATCGACTGCAACGAGTTTGATAATATTAATCTTCCGGCTCAGTGGGAAGATTTGAATCGCTCATTTAATACGAAGCGATGACATAATATTTACCTTAGGTACCGTCACTTTATAACATTCAGGCGCAGGCAGTATCCACAAGCTTGCAAATAATTATTAGCCGCGTCGTTAATGACGCTATAACGAAGGAATTTCATGGCACATTCTTCTATTTCAAATACAGTTCCCCTGAACATCGCTGTATTAACGGTATCAGACACCCGTGACGAAGAGACTGATACCTCAGGTGCGTACTTAGTGAATGCTCTGCAAAGTGATGGTCACAGCCTCGTGGAGAAGTGTATTGTCAAAGATGACAAATATCAGCTTAGAGCAACCGTCTCAAATTGGATTGCATCTTCCAACGTTCAAGTTGTGTTAGTTACCGGGGGGACAGGATTCACGGCTCGCGATACTACCCCTGAAGCCTTGTCAGTGTTGTTTGATAAAGAGATAGAGGGATTTGGTGAACTATTTAGATATATTTCCTACACCGAAATAGGGACGTCTACTGTTCAATCTCGTGCAATCGGTGGTATGGCAAATGGCACCGCAATTTTTTGCATGCCAGGTTCAACAGGAGCCTGTCGTACCGCGTGGAATGGAATATTACAGCAACAGCTCAACGCTGGGCATAAGCCATGCAATTTTATTGTGCATTTGAAAGATACAAATTTAGCGCCGTGTGACAGCAGAGGTTAATTAATGACAAGTCAGAATACTTTATCCCACGTCAATCAGCACGGCGAAGCCAATATGGTAGATGTGACCGATAAAAATGTAACGCAACGAGTAGCATATGCCGAAGGCCGGGTATACATGTCAGCCCAAACGTTAGCGCTGATAAATAATAAACAGCATGCCAAAGGAGATGTATTTGCTGTTGCGCGAATAGCAGGCATTCAAGGAGCGAAAAAATGCAGTGATCTGATCCCCTTGTGTCACCCACTTATGCTAACTAAAGTTCAAATTGATTTTACGACACTTGATGACAACAGTGGTATTGGAATTACCGCTATGTGTAAACTTGCCGGCCAAACTGGGGTAGAAATGGAAGCACTAACCGCGGTGTCAGTGGCAGCGTTAACGTTATTTGATATGTGTAAAGCAGTTGACCCAGGCATGGTCATTGGCGGCATTAAGGTATTAGAAAAACAAGGTGGCAAGAGTGGTCATTGGCAACGCAAAGAGGAGCAAAACACATGATAAATGTGCTGTTTTTCGGGCAGTTAAAAGAACAACTGCAAACAGGTCAGTTATCAATCGAGTTACCGGTAAACGATGTTAAAGCATTAAAAACCGCCCTTGGACAACGCGGGGTACTTTGGCAGGAATGTTTATCTGGTGCGTCCACCCTAGTGGCGATTAATCAAACTATAGGCAGTGATAAAAGCACTATTAATGACGGAGACGAGGTGGCCTTCTTCCCGCCTGTTACGGGAGGTTAATTCATGCAGGATATAATTGATGTACAAACTGACGATTTTGACCAAAACGCACTTTATAATGCCCTAAGACAAGATAGCGCCAGTCAAGGCGCAATTGTTACCTTTAGCGGATTAGTACGTGACTTCAATCAAGGCCACGCTATCGGTGGACTATTTTTAGAACATTATCCGGCCATGACCATGCATAGTTTGACTAATATCGTGGGACAAGCACGCCAACGTTGGACACTCGGCAAAATAATCGTTATTCATAGAGTTGGACATTTAGCCCAAGGTGATCAAATAGTCTTTGTGGGTGTCACATCAGCCCACCGCAAAGATGCATTCGATGGTGCGCAGTTTATAATGGATCATTTAAAAACAGAGGCTCCATTTTGGAAAAAAGAAACCACAGAGTGCGGCCCAAGATGGGTTGAGGCCAATCCGAATGATGAAAAGGCCCGGGCAAAGTGGGGGAATGATGACTAAATTTATAAAGTTAATCGTCATCGTGTGCGGGGTGTTTATGAGCGCCTGGGTTAATGCTGAGGTGAAGATTGCTGTAGCTGCAAACTTTAAACCGACGTTAGAACTATTAGTAGCTGCGTATAAAGCTCAGCAACCTAGTGTTGATATTAGTGTGTCGACCGCATCGACGGGAGTTTTATATGCCCAATTGGAACGTGGCGCGCCTTTCGATTTATTTTTATCTGCCGACAGTGAGCGCCCCAAACGCCTTGAAAAAAGTTATCTAATTGAACCCAAAACACGTAAGAACTATGCATTAGGTCAGCTTGTTTTATGGGCGAAAGGGCAATCAGCAGTTAATCAAAATAACCTTAATTCCCTAGGCGGAAAATTGGCAATCGCCAATCCTACGTTAGCGCCCTTTGGTTTAGCGGCAAAGCAAACGTTACACAATTTAGGCGTTTATGATCGCCTGAAAGATCAAATAGTGATGGGCAATAATGTTTCACAAGTTGCACATTATGTACAAACGGGCGCAGCGAAAGCAGGCTTTGTCGCTCTGAGCCAAGTACTCGATAAACAAGGAGGGCTTAAAGACTATTGGTTAATCCCAAGTCAACTTTATACTCCGATCAACCAGCAAATGGTGGTTATCAAACAAGCTCAGCGCAGCCAACAGGAAACCGATGAGGTGATGGCCTTTTATCGTTTTATTCTCAGCTCAAGTGGTCAACGCATCATTATTCAACATGGCTACCAAAGTGCCGAAATTCAAATTATTCCACGGATAAGGCCCGATGCTGAATAGCCTTTCAAACAATGAAATCTGGCTCGCGACCCTACTTACTCTAAAGCTGGCAACACTTACGACTTTGATATTACTCATTCTTGCCATTCCATTGGGATGGTGGTTGAGCCAATCGAAAAATAAACTCAAACCCGTTATCGAAGCATGTATTACCTTGCCACTTATCTTACCGCCCACTGTTCTGGGCTTTTATTTGTTGATCCTATTTTCGCCGCAAAACCCGGTGGGGCATGCATGGTTTTCGCTGTTTGATAGCACACTCGTTTTTTCATTCTACGGCTTATTGTTTGGCTCCATTGTTTATAGTTTACCCTTCATGGTGCAACCGGTGCGAGACGCCTTTGTTAAGATTGACCGTGATTTGCTCGATGCAAGCAATACCATGGGGGCAAGCTTTGCTCAAACCTTTCGTTATATCGTATTGCCCTTGAGTAAACATGGCATCACCACAGGCTGTATTTTGGCATTTGCCCATACGGTTGGTGAGTTCGGCGTGGTATTACTAATAGGAGGTAACATTGAAAGTGAAACACGAGTGCTTTCCATACTACTTTACGATTTAATTGAAACAAACCAGATGGACTCAGCAAACCAAGTTGCAGTGACGCTCGTATTTTTTGCTTTTTTGGTATTGTTGTCTTTAAGTATGTTACGACGTAGGGAAAATATTTAATCTTCGTGATAACTCTGTGAATAAACTGCCGGAAAATGTGCACTGGTCTTTATTAACGCAAAGAGAGCCCATTCATGAAGGTTTATCTATCAATCATCTTAAGTTGTATGCTGCTTTACTCAACAGCCTATAGTGCTGAGGCAACACGTCAGCATACAATTCAATTAAGCTCAAAAAACAAACATACTACACTATTGGAAATATACTCTTCACAGGGCTGTAGCAGTTGTCCTCCGGCACAAAGGTGGGTTAATCAATATGAAAATAATCCTGCATTGTGGAAAACCATTGTTCCTGTTGTTTTCCATGTGGACTATTGGGATCAGTTAGGTTGGCGAGATCCTTTTGCATCCAAACAATTTAGCCAACGTCAGCAAGAATATCGCCGTAAAAATAAAGTGAATTCCGTTTATACACCTGGCTTCGTGGTGGAAGGTCGTGAATGGAAAGGCTGGTTCAGCGGAAAGCCATTACCATTAATAAACGCACATCATGTAGGTCAGCTTGATGTGAGTATCGATAAAAGTGTCCTTAAATTAACTTATCAAAGAGATGAGCTAATGAATGACAACAAAGATCCGCTTATTTATAACATCGCCTTGTTGGGTATAGGTATTTCAACTCAGGTTAACAAGGGGGAGAATGCAGGCAAAACGCTAAAAGAAAACTTTATCGTGTTGGCTCACCAGCAGACGAGCTACGCCCGAGATTTGCCAGTTCGTTTAGTGTGGGATAAAACCCAGATCCACGCCCAAAGTTATGGAATAGCAATTTGGATTACCGACGAATCACTTACTCCATTACAAGTCGTTGCTGGAGACATCCCCAAAGACTGGGTAATAGAGTAACTAAAGAGAGAATAGACACTCCCAAGATAAACCTGTTTATACCTCTCAGTAACTAGTGTTTATCTTGAGCGAGACGCGTATCGGCGCAGTATTACTTTGTTTTTTTTAGCTGTTTATTCGTCATTACCACAGTCGTCCTGACACTCACCGTATAAATAAAGACTATGATGGATCAGGGTCATGCTGTGTCGCTTGGCTACTTCTTCTTGACGCTTTTCTATTACGTCATCTTCAAACTCAACGACTTTACCGCAATTTAAACAGACTAAATGATCGTGATGCTTTTTGTGGCTGATTTCGAAAACAGATTTCCCCCCTTCAAAATGATGACGGTTTAAAATACCTGCGTCATCAAATTGGTTTAAAACTCGATAAACAGTCGCTAATCCAATCTCTTCATCTTGCTCAATAAGGATCTTGTAAACATCTTCAGCGCTGATATGTTGATTGTTAGGATCTTGTAGTATTTCAAGAATTTTTAGTCTAGGCAGGGTGACTTTTAATCCCGCTTTTTTGAGTTCTTTATTTTGGTCCATGGATCCAACTTAACATTTGATGTAAACAACATAATCGTAAACTGTACCGATTAAAACGTCGGTGATCCAGTCATATCATCGCTTACTTAATTAACAATTCATTAAAATGACGTTTAACCATAAATGGTTAACTGAACTGATCGAAAAACGCCATTTTACTTGTAAACTCTACATAAAAAAGGAGCTAACGCTCCTTCAAGTTGAAAGGTATTCAACTATTCGATTTACTGTAGTTCGGCTAAACACATTTCTTCGTGAATCTGCTTACACCAGGACTTGACTCGGCTTTCTGTTAACTCGGGTTGACGGTCTTCATCAATACCAAGACCAACAAAATGATCGTCATCTGCCATGCCTTTTGACGCTTCGAAATCATAGCCATCTGTCGACCATTGACCTATCAGGATAGCGCCTTTTGCTTCTACTATATCTCGTACCATGCCCATGGCATCCAGAAAGTATTCAGCATAATCTTCTTGGTCGCCACAGCCAAATATGGCTACTAACTTATCGGCAAAGTCTATTTCTTCTAGCTCAGGGAAAAAATCATCCCAATCACATTGCGCTTCGCCATAATACCAAGTCGGAATACCAAACATGAGCAAGTCAAATTCGGCTATATCTTCTTTACTGCTTTTCGCAATATCATGTACATCAATCAGGCTTTTGCCCAACTCTTTTTGGATCATCTTCGCAATATGCTCAGTGTTACCCGTGTCACTACCAAAAAATAGGCCTACGCTTGCCATTGTGTGGGATACCTCAAAATCTAGTTATATAAGTCTGGTGTCTCACCAGTGCTACTAATTAGCTTGCCAAAAAAACTGCACGACACCTTTAAAAACAAAGCCTGCGGCACCTAAAAACAAGACTAAATAAACAACAACTCTGCCTATCATAGGCACGCTATTCTTTTTTAAAACATCATGTACTGCAAAGCCCATGAGTAAGAATAAACCAACCAAGGCCAAATCCAAGGCAATGGCTTCAATTTGTTCATAATATTCGCTTAACATGGGAACTCACTACATTTCATTGCGGCGTTACTTTAGCATATTGTGACAAGGTTGAAAAAACCTAATTTAGTAAAAATGTACGTATATGCTTAGCACAATCTTTAGGTTTTTCAGCGTGTAACCAATGACCAGTGCCGCGTATAACGCGTACTCGACTAGCGGGGAATAATTCCATCGTTTGTTTGGTATATTCAGGCTGCAGATAATCAGACAATTCGCCCTTTAAAAACAGCACAGGTTTGATATAGCTGTGAGCACTTTCTAAGGCTTTGGATAAACGATTATACTCCCGATAGAGTAAATCTAGGTTAAAGCGCCAGTGCCATGTATTACTTACACTATCTTGATACAAGCCCTTTAACAAAAACTGTTTTACTGATGGTTCAGTGAGATATTCACTCATCATACTATCCGCATCACTGCGCTGATGGACCTGATTTAGTTTTACATTACGTAACGACTTAAAAACATTTTCGTGTCTTGGCTCATAATTAACCGGGGCGATATCTAGTACCACTAGCGAGCGAACCAAGTCGTTATGTTCTAAAGCAATTTGCATGGCGACTTTGCCACCGAGTGAATGGCCAACAATACTTACCTCAGTAATTTTTAATTCAATCAGAAGCTCGGTTACAGATTCCGCGTAACGTGTAAAACTGAATTGAGTGGAATGCTGAGATTTTCCGTGATCGGGTAAATCAATTGAAACAATATTAAAGTCATCGTTTAATTGTCGACGCAGCATGGCGAGATTATCCAAGTTTCCAAACAAGCCATGAATTAATAACAGCCAAGGTTGTTTTTTTTGGCCGAGGTCGATTTTATGATTAATGTTAAAAGTAGAAATAGTGTGCCCCTATTAATTAATAAGGTAATGGAAGAACAAAAGAGGGGTTGTCGCCACACCTAGTGACGACAGAGCTAATTTACGCGATTGAAAATAAATCTAATGACTTACCACTATCAAGCGCAGCCTTAAATACTTTGGGCATACGGCCAATACCAGTCCACTTGTGCTCATTTCCTTCGCTATCGGTTAATGTGTATTTCACTGGGCGCTTTTTACCTACCTTGGTAGATTTTTTTGCTGGCTCAGCTTTTTGTAAATCATTTACGTCAAGTCCGGCTTCTTCTAATTGAGCAAGAATTTGATTCAGCTTTTCATTTTTTTCTTTTGCTGCTTCTTGCTGTTCTAATTCTTTCGCTTTACGATTTTCAATAATTGAATTTAACTTATCTGCAACATTTTCTAATTCTTCAACCGATAATTCCTTTACCGCTCCTTGCAAACGACGTCCATGAGTTAGAATATTAATAAAATCACTCATAATTTACCTTTTTATTTTAAGAGTTTACTTAGTGTGAAACATATATTTTTACGTGATAGTTAGCAATAATTTTATCGAAATTAGTGGTTATT
>NZ_BAER01000024.1 GCF_000315055.1 Paraglaciecola polaris LMG 21857
TGCTGCCGTTAGCTTTAAGACGGGTTATCATTTTGATAAAACCGCTTTTATCTGCCTCCGGCAATATGGCCAGCGTAATACCACTAAAGTAAACGAGATCGAAATGCGGCCAATTGGCTTGGCAATCATTTTTTTCTATAAGCTGCATAAGTTGTGTGGCGGCAGAATCTTTACGCCAGTAATCAAAGTGACGCTCGCCGCTGGGATCGTTTTGGATCGCGTAGATACCCACATTGTTATCGGTTGAGGTAAGGGCCAACTGGCTATTAATACCTTGTTGTAACCAATGCTCTGTCATCAGAGTGCTAAATGCGTCTTGGCCTACGCCGGTGAGAAAGTAGCAATCTAGGCTGTCCTCCCATCGTTTGGCATAGACCAGTGAATTGTAGGTATCACCCGCGAAGGAGTGACTCAAGCCAGCATGCTCGTTCAGACTAAGCTCAAGCATGCATTCGCCTATCGCTAACAACGAAGGATTTGGCATATTAAGCAACGCTCGCTTTGGTTTGTGGGCTATATAAATCCAGTTCAATTTCTTCAATGGTTTTGTTTTTGGTTTCTGGCATGATTTTGCACAAGATCACGAAACCAATCGCCCCGCTAATGGCATAGAAAAGGAATATGTCACTGGCTCCCATATGACTCAACTGCCATGGGAAGAACTGCTGAACCAGATAGCTAACGATACTCGCCAGTAAAGCAAACATCGGAATGGCCGTACCCCGAATGGCAATCGGGAATATCTCTGAAAATAACACCCACATCACGGGACCAATTGAGAAGTGAAACGCTGCTATATAGCCCATCACCCCGATTAAAATCATATTCGCGTTCACATTAGTGGCCATTTGCATCAACTGACCCTCATGCCTTCTAAACTCTTCAAGACCAATCACGGATTGCAGCATATTTTTAAATTCGATATCTGATGAGAAGGCCGTGCTCACCATATTCGCCATGCCCAAGGTGTTATGTTCCCGCGTGAATGCGCTTATTTGTTCTGGCGATAGCATATAGGTGGCCTGGCTAAACGCGTAGTGGCACATAAATAAGCTGATGGTGCCGGCTGCAAGACCATAAATAACCAATGGCCTACGACCCAGACGGTCCACAAGCAGAACCGCCCCAATGGTAAAGACTACACTGACTAATCCGACGATCAGAGCTTGAAAGAATGCGGCGTTGGTGCCAAGACCGACTTGCTCAAATACAGTGGGAGCATAAAACATGATGGCGTTAATACCGGTAATTTGTTGCACCACACCCATGGTTAGGCCAATAAGCGCGGCCTTGCGCATTTTGCTGCCAAACATGGCTTTTAATGCTTCCATCGTGGACAAGGCATGTTTATCACCCAGCTCAACGCTGTGCTGAATTTGCGCTAATTCACGTTGTGCTTCTGCAGGGGATAAGAAACGCTGCAACACTAGGTTTGCTTGTTGAATATGGTTATTCATCACCAACCAGCGGGGGCTCTTAGGAATGAAAAATAATAAAATTAACCAGATAATAGCCGGTATGATCTCGATAGCGAGCATCCAGCGCCACGTATGGGTGTTTAACCCCATAGCAATAACCCAATCGGCATCCAGTTGTGAGGCTTGTAAGATAAGGTAGTTAGCGAAGTAAGCCGTCGATAGGCCAACAACGATGTTAATTTGTATCATGGCAACCAATTTCCCCCGTAGCTTGGGCGGGGCGATTTCGCCTATATACATGGCTGCAACTGACAACGAGGTAAAAGCTAAGCCGCCGACGAAGCGCGCCGTCACTAACATCTCAAAGGACACCGCTAAAACAGAGGCCACAGCAGACAAAATATACAAAAAAGCAATAATCAGTAAGGCTAAGCGCCGACCGTATTTATCGCAAATCATGCCTGTGATAAGCAGGGCAAACAGAACCCCAAAACCAGGAGCACTGACCACAGCACCAATTTGTAAGTCGGATAAGGAAAACTCTTCGGATATAAATCTTACAGTGCCTGAGATCAGTGCTGCATCTAAGCCGAAAATGAAACCGCCAAATGCCACTACAATCGCACAGAAAAAAACATGCCTTACTTGATTATTCATTGATGTTCCCATTTACGTCGAGTAGTGCACACTACTTATTTTACATTATCTTAATACTAACCCAATTATTGATAATTGTTAACAATTAATTATCAGGTGAGAAATGACCGTTATCTTGAACAGCCTAGTTTTTATTGCATAAACCTTTGTATGCAACGCATTTTCTTGTGGTACTGGGTAATACGGGTACTTATCCAAATTGGCGCTCATCAATTAAACAACGGATAATCGTATAACTTTCACATTATTATATGATAATAAAATTGTTAACAATTTTACATTAACAATCTGCCATGTATAATGCAAAAATGTTAATTTTGTTAATATTCTTACGAGGAAAAATTATGAATGTCAAAAAAACTGTGTTGTTCTGCGCCGTCATGGCTGCATTATCTGGCTGTAGCGCTAGTGGGTCGGATGATAATACCGATGTGGCAGTTGTTTCTCCTAATGATAAGCATATTAATACCCAAAGCGACGAGCAAGCCCTAGGACTGGAAACGATATTTGATGCATCACAAGCTGACGCGCTACAAGACGTTAAGTGCACCAATGCAAGCGGTACCGTAAACAACGCATCAAATGCAGGCTTAACGGTCACTTTTCATGGTAAGAGCAATATTAATAGTGCTGTGGATTTTGTGCCTAGGGTGCCATGGGATTGGAGCAAATTAAATGATTTTAATATCGCGTTTGATATCAGTAATCCTGGTGAGCACTCAGTGCAATTGTTCCTGAATATTTCTGATACAAATGGCGATACCTACACCCGATCGGTAAGCGTACCTGTGGGCGGACAAAAAACCTATTACGCCAAAATGGCGGGGCATGATCTGGCTAAATCTATTAGTGACTCAAAGAACGAATTTAACTTTACGTCTGGTCTGCGCTCGAATCCAGATACCTGGTCATCTGACGATATGCAGTTCATTTCATTGTGGGGCAAAAAAAACCTTAGCTCAGCGGTATAAGTAAAATATCCCTTAGCATACAGAACAATTTATTTGATAAAAAGGTCACCATTAATAACATTCGTTTGCGCAAAAACCCGCCTATGGATACCCAGTATCTTACTGGGGTAGTGGATAAATTTGGTCAAAATGCCAAACGCGAATTTGTCGGTAAAGTGCACTCGTTAGATGAATTACATAAGGTGCGCGATCAGGAGCTCGCTGAGCTAGATGGAAAATGGAACGCGGCGCGTTCTAAATGGGGCGGTTGGCTGAACGGCCCTAAACTTGAAGGAACCGGGCATTTTAGAACGGCTAAATATAAGGGGAAATGGAGCTTGGTTGACCCAGATGGATACCTGTATTTTGCCACCGGACTCGATATTATTCGGTTAGCAAACTCATCTACTATGACAGGCTATGATTACCCTGCATCCGCGTTGGCGAAAGCGGACAATGCGGATGTCACTCCCGCTGATTCACAAGGTCTTAACCGTGTTGATGACAGTGCCGTGCCGTTACGCTTTGTGGCATCCAAGCTGAGAAAAGACTTGTTTACTTGGTTGCCCGAATATGACGAACCTTTGGGAAAACATTATGGATATCGCACCGGAGTGCATTCAGGCCCGCTAAAACAAGGTGAAACCTACAGTTTTTATTCGGCTAATTTGGATCGTAAATACAGTGAGCTTGCTCCTGATTATATGCAGAAGTGGCATGACGTTACCTTGCAGCGTATGCGCAACTGGGGATTCACTTCACTCGGAAATTGGACCGATCCGGCGTTTTACGATAATCAACAAGTACCATTTTTTGCTAATGGCTGGATCATCGGCGACTTTAAAACCGTTTCCAGCGGCGACGATTTTTGGGGCAACATGCCAGATGTATTCGATCCTAAATTTAAAGAGCGTGCATTGCAGACCGTTAGCGTGATCGCACAAGAAGTCAAAAATACCCCTTGGTGCGTCGGTATTTTTATTGATAACGAAAAAAGTTTCGGACGTAGCGAAACGCCTCAGTCGCGGTACGGCATTGTATTCAACACCCTTAAACGTGATGGGCATGAGGTACCCACTAAAGCCGCTTTTACCAAGATGATGAAAAATAAGTATCACAGCATAGAGGCTTTGAATTCTGCGTGGGGTAAAGATATTGCTTCTTGGAATGTCTTTGATAAAGGCATGGATTCAACATTATCGCCGGATCCCAAATCTGCTGACAAACAGCTAGAGGATTACAGTGATATGTTATACGCCTATGCTGATAAATATTACGCAACGGTTGATAACGCATTGCAAACCTACTTACCGGATCATCTCTATCTAGGTTCACGTTTCGCTGATTGGGGCATGCCCATGGAAGTGGCAAAAGCCGCGACAAAATATGTCGATGTAATGAGCTATAACATCTACAAAGAAGGATTACACCCCAAAGGTTGGGAATTCTTAGCGGATTTTGATATGCCATCTATTGTAGGCGAATTCCACATTGGCGCCACTGATAGCGGGTTATTTCATCCGGGTTTGGTACACGCGGCCACCCAACAAGACCGGGCTGATATGTATCAAGACTATATGCATACTATTATTGATAGCCCATATTTCATCGGAGCGCATTGGTTCCAGTATATGGACTCGCCAATTACCGGACGTGCTTATGACGGTGAAAACTACAATGTAGGGTTCGTGAATGTAACTGACACACCTTATGCCCCCATGGTTAAGGCCGCAAAAGCGTTACATCAAAATATGTACCAACGCCGTTTTAACGCCCAGTAGCGATTCTTTATTGTATGCAGCGCTATTTTCTTAGCGCTGCAGCTCCTATATCGATAATCATCAACCCCCTGATTTCCGTGTTTATCGATTCGTTGAATAGCGCAAGCGTAAATTAACCTTGAATAAGTCTGTTAACATATTTGGTTGATAGCGCAGCCAAACATGTTGTTTCCCCTAAGCGGTACGGCGTTATAACGCACATCTAAGCGCATTTGTACTGCGCGCTTAACGATCTTTTCATTATCGTTTTTCAATCATAAAATCGACTGCATACCATCCATTAAGCTGCACATTGCTAAGACATTTAAATGATTCTGCGAATTTCAGTGGCAGAATAACAAATAGTAAAATTGAGTACCCGCTCAGGTATTGACTGCCAACGCCCCATTGTCGTCTGTGTTTAAAGCGCATCGAGTGGGTTAAAGAGTATGATATTATTTTGCAAATTTGATTTTTCATTGCTCATTTATATGGCGCTGCCACTAGGTTTTGTAGCGCGTTGGCCTAGCGAGCAAAGGTGATTTTAGCGTGCAGCTTAGACAATGCAGGCATAACGAACAGCAACGTTTAAGACGATATCTACAACAGGAATAACAGATTATGGCGAACGATAGAAACTACAAAAAAAGCAAAATCGGTGATCACGTACTTAAGCCTGAAACCATGATGATGTCCTATGGTTATGACCCACAATTGTCTGAAGGTTCGGTTAAACCGCCGGTTTTTCTAACGTCGACATTTGCCTACCAGACACCGGAAGAGGGCGAAGAATTCTTCCACATTATGGCTGGGCGTAAGCCCGCACCACAAGGCAGTGTGGGTGGCCTGATCTACAGTCGCTTTAACCATCCCAACGTAGAAATTGTTGAAGACCGCCTATCTCTGTTCGAAGGCGCTGAATGTTCAATCGTTTGCTCCAGCGGCATGGGGGCTATCAGTGCTATACTGCTGGCTTATCTGCGCCCTGGTGATGTGATTGTGCAAAGTGCACCTCTTTATGGCGGCACAGAAACCTTGATCCGTAAATTTCTTCCCGAATTCAACATCGAAACTGGCGAATTCCACGACGGTCTGGACGAGTCGGGGATGCTTACCTCACTACGAGCTGCTGGTAAAAAAGGCCGCGTCGCCATGGTGTTTATTGAATCACCGGCCAACCCAACAAACTCCCTTGTCGATTTCGAAGCACTCAACCGGGTGTTAGATATTATCGAAACTGAGACAGGCCACCGGCCAATCAGTGTTTGCGACAACACGCTTATGGGGCCGGTTTTCCAACAAGTCGTGCCCCAAGGCATTGATATGGCTATGTATTCGCTGACTAAATACGTTGGTGGTCACAGCGATCTCGTTGCTGGCGCCGTTTGCGGTAGCCGTGAAATGTTGCGCCCCGTTCGCGCAACTCGTGGCGCGCTCGGCTTGAATCTTGACCCGCATACGAGCTGGATGATTTCCCGCTCACTGGAAACCTTGAGCATCCGCATGGAACGCGCCGCCGACAGCGGCCGTAAAGTGGCACAATGGATCGCGGATAATGGCTACATTGCAGCAAAAATCCTCCATCCTGAATTTATCCAAGATATAGCCTACCAAGCTGTGTATAAGCGCCAATGCTCAGGGCCGAGTTCGACCTTCTCATTTGTGCTGGACGTGTCAAAATCAAGCGCCTTTCGCTTGATCAACAATCTGTCTATTTTTAAATCTGCCGTCAGTCTGGGTGGCAGTGAAAGTCTTATCTGCCACCCAGGCAGCACCACACATTCGGGGGTGTCTACGGAGTTACGCGATAAATTCGGTATTACTGACGGCCTTATCCGCCTATCAATCGGTCTTGAGCACCCTGATGATCTTATCGCCGATCTCGATAATGCTTTCGAGGTGACTTTCAAGCAGAAAAAATAGGCTTAGCAGCCCGCAATGCAGGCTGCTAATGGCGATAGGGGCTTTACCGTCCGGTTTGAACATGACTGGAGTCATAATTCAGCACGGGGTTATGGATTTGCTTATAAAACCGTCAGCCCTGTGATGATACTTATTTTGCAGATAGGGCCTGCGCATCATGCCGGGTCTTTGACTGCGCCCTTGTATAAACAACAATCTCGAAAACATCGTACAGCATTGATTTTTACTGCATTTTTCATATTCATTTTGTAATTAATTCATATACCTATGTATATTTCCGTGGGTCCCATTGCAATTATGATCCCGATATAATTTACAATTATAACGATTGCACAGTATCGGGTTCATCTAAAGCCTATACGTAATAATATGGATTGTGGGATTTAGAAGAATGATTATGGACAAGCCTTCTAAGCGAGGTGCGCAAAGTGGATTTACCTTAATTGAATTAATTATTGTCATTGTTATTCTTGGAGTATTAGCGGTGACTGCGGCGCCACGATTTCTCAATTTGAACAGTGACGCTCATATTGCAGTCTTAGAAGCGATGGGCGGCGCAATTAAGTCATCTGGAACTTTGGTGTATGCCAAGTCAGCCATTCAAGGACAGAGTAATTTTGTGGTTGGCAACGTTGATTTGGACGGTGATGGCACATCGGATATTGAAACAAAATACGGATACCCAAGTGGCTCTCGCCGCAATGGTATTTCAAAAGCCATGAGTGATTCTTTTGCGACGGATTGGATATGGTCTACTAACTATACAGAAAGCGTATTTTATCTGACCTTGGCATCATTTACGCACACGTCCGGAGCATACGTTAATCAAGTGCCTATTGTCGCTTCAAACTGCTATTTAGTATACAACACAGCTGACAGTGTTGGTTCATCACCTTCTATTGAATACTTCACCTCAGGTTGTTAACACCATCGTATTTATGTCCCAGAAGCAAGCGTAGTAAGGGCACTCAAGTCGTGAGTTTAGTGAAATAAGCAATTCCTTCGGGCAGGAGAAGCGCTAATAGAATATAAAAAGGGTAAACCTAGGTTTACCCTTTTATTGTGTAGGACACGGACAGCAATGTTTTGCTCTTGTTATATTATTTTTATGCTTAGCCTTCGTTGATGTAAACAGTTTTCTTTTCGAGATATTGCTCGAGGCCAAACTTGCCATCTTCACCACCAAATCCGCTCTGTTTCCAACCATTATGGAAACCCTGATGCTGCTCACCCATACCGCGATTGATATACACTTCACCCACTTCCAAATCACTAATGGCTTGATTGATGTTGGCAAAGCTTTGTGTGTGAACGTAAGCACTTAACCCGTAGATACTGTCATTACAGAATTCAATGGCTTGTTGCATGCTACTGACTTTTATCACTGGTAGAATAGGGCCAAAGGTTTCTTCATGTACCACGATATTGTCTTGACTCACATCCACTAACACTGTGGGTTCGTACCAACATCCGCCTTCAAATCCTTCTACGGTTGCAGTTTTGCCGCCGGTGGCAAGGGTTGCGCCTTGCTTGAGACTCTCTTGTACTATGTGATCAATATTGTTGATTTCGCGTTGATTGCACTTAGGGCCCATCTGCGTGTCGGCCGCCATTGGATCACCTACTTTTAAGCTTTTAACCAAAGGCAAGAATTTTTCCATAAACTGGTCGTAAATTCCTTCATGCACATATAAACGCTCAACACAGGTGCAGACTTGACCACAGTTTGCAAAACGTCCCCAAAGGGCGTCTTCGGCTGCTTTATCCAGATCCGCATCATCCATAACGACCATAGGGGCCTTGCCACCCAATTCGAGCATGACTGGGGTCATATATTCCGCGCTGGTTTTATAGATTTGCTTACCCGCAACCGTCGAGCCGGTCATGGTAATCATTTTAGTGATGGGGTTTTCGCACAGTGCTTGACCTACCACTGAACCACTACCATTAATCACATTTAGTACGCCTGGTGGAATACCTGCTTCGTTGGCCAAACGGCCAAGTTCTGTGGTGGCCAGTGGTGTTTCTTGGGTGGGTTTGAGTACCATAGTATTGCCGGTAATCAAAGCCGGGCCAATTTTACGACCCGCCAGGGCTAAGGGGAAATTCCACGCGGTAATACCCACTACAACGCCTCTGGGTACTTTATGGATATAGATTTTTTCGTCTAGGTTATCTGAGGGCAGAATATCGCCTTCGATCGTTAAGGCATTGTCACAGGCATAGTCTATAAAGGTCGCAGTGACATCCACTTCCATTTCAGCCACAGAAAGCAGCTTGCCTTGTTCGGCGACTAACATAGGTGCCAAAATATGCTTGTTGTCACGGATCTTATTGGCAAAGGTCCGCAAAATAGTCTGACGAGTACGAGCGGTTAATTTTGCCCAGGATTTTTGCGCCTTATTGGCGACTTCTAGAGCGTGCTGAGCGTCTTGCTCACAGCCCTGTGGAATTTCACCAATGACTTTGCCAGTGGATGGACTAAGCACTTCAATAACACCCTGGGCTTTTGAGGCAACATACTGTCCGCCAATGAAGTTAACATTGTTGTTAAAATTAAAATCTTGAATACTCATTGAGATTATCTCCCCATCCAGCCGCCATCGACCAATAAAATCGCGCCATTTACGTAACTTGCTGCTTCAGACGCTAGGAACACCGCTGGACCTTTGAAATCTTCTGGTGTACCCCAACGACCTTGTGGAATGCGTCCCAATATAGCAGCAGAACGCTCGGCGTCGTTACGCAATGCTTCCGTATTGTCGGTATCAATATAACCTGGTGCTATGGCATTCACATTTACACCTTTGCCAGCCCATTCGTTGGACAGTGCCATGACCAGTTGACCAATAGCGCCTTTACTTGCTGCGTAACCAGGTACGGTTATGCCACCTTGGAACGTCAGTAGCGATGCCGTGAAAATGACTTTACCGGCACCGCGGGCTACCATTTCCTTGCCAATCTCTCGGCTTAGAATAAATTGTGAATTCAAGTTAACGTCAATGACCTTGTCCCATAGATCATCGCCATGCTCTGCGGCTGGCGCACGTAATATTGTGCCAGCATTGTTCACCAGAATGTCAATTTTCGGAAAATCAGCTTTTACCGCTTGAATAAAAGCATACAAAGCGTCGCGGTCAGAAAAGTCGCACTGGTAGCCGGTAAAGTTACGACCTAATGCCGTTACTTCTTTTTCTACGTCCGAGCCTTGTGATTCTAAGCTTGCGGAGACACCAATAATATCGGCGCCTGCTTCGGCTAAACCTAATGCAATGCCTTTACCTATTCCACGTTTACAGCCGGTAACTAAAGCTAATTTGCCTTCTAAACTAAACTTTTCTAACATATCAATTCTTTCCTCATAATCAATCGTGGCTAACGGTAACTACTGGGCATTACACTCAACTAGCGCTTTCATACCTTGTGGGTTTCCATCCATACTGGCAAATGCATTACCTATGTCTGCTAGTGGACTAACAGAACTAATAAAGGGAGTAAGATCAATTTGGCCGCTAGCGATTAACTCGATAGCCCAGTCAAAATCTGCCGCTTCGTAAACCCGGGCACCTAATAGCTCAAGCTCTTTCCAGAAAAATTGGAATAGATCAATCGGCGGTTGTGTTGAGTGAATTGCTACCATGACAATGCGGCCGCGACGACCAGCAATTTGTGTCATGGCTTCAATGGCGGGCAATACGCCTGATACTTCAAATACCACGTCAGCCCCTTTTGTCCCGGTCCAATCATCTACATAGGCGGCTAAATCGGTATCCATTGGGTTGACTGATTTCACCCCGAGTTCATCGGCAAAAGCTCGGCGACTTTCATTTGGTTCAGACACTAACACTTCAGCACCAACGCTTTTAGCAACGGCTGCGACTAATTGACCAATGGGGCCTCCCCCTAAAATGACGGCTTTTTCACCGGCTTGTAAACGTGAACGACGTACATCATGGCAAGCAACCGACAAGGGCTCAATTAATGCGCCTTGTTTTAAATCAACTTTAGCCGGCAATTTGTGCAACGTGCGGGCTTTCACTGTCCAACTAGACTGGAACGCCCCAGGGGTATCAATGCCCATAAATTTAAGGTTTTGACAAATATGGGTCAGGCCAGCATCGCACGTTGGGCAATCACCACACCAATCAAGTGGACGTACAACCACTTTTTCTCCTACGGCAAAGCCGTTAACGCCTTTGCCTATTTCGGCTACTACACCGGAAATTTCATGGCCTATGGTTTGTGGAATTGAAACACGTTTATCCATCACGCCATGGTAAATGTGCATATCGGTACCACAAATTCCCACATAACCAACATTTAGTCGAACTTCACCTTCCTGTGGAGCAATTGCATGCCCTTCGACGACTTTAAATGATTTATTACCAATATATTGAGCTGCGTACATGCGCGCCTCCTAGGAATGTTTAACTAAATAGGGAGTAAGTAACTCTGACTTAAATTCGACGCCCACTCCGGGGGTGCTAGGAGCGACGGCTTTACCGTTTTCAAGTTTCAGAGGGTGGGTGGTGTATCTATCTATAGGGAATGAATGCACTTCTAAGTAGCCTGCATTAGGCTGAGAGGCCATTAGGGATACGTGCAATTCATGCATACCGTGACTGCAAACAGGTAAATTGTTTGCATAAGCCATAGTGGCAACGGCTAACCAACCGGTTATGCCACCAATGTTTGATGCATCGGGTTGTAAAAAACCAAGTTTAGCCTGCGCAATTGCTTGGTTAAACTCGTATACAGTGTGCAGGTTTTCGCCCATGGCTAATGGAATGTTGATCTTGTCAGCTATGTGGGCAAATCCAGCATAGTCATCTGGAATAGTGGGCTCTTCAAACCAAGTGATATCGTATTGCTCAATGGCTTGGGCGAACTTGATAGCCTTATTTACCGTCAGTGAATAGTTGGCGTCCACCATAAAGGTAGCATCTGGGCCAATAAGGTTACGGACCGCCGCGACTCTGGCGACGTCTTCACGGTAATCTTCTTTGCCTACTTTAATTTTAACCGCTTGAAAACCGTTATCTAAGTAGCCTTGAATATTGCTAAGCAACTTTTCAGTTGAAAAGTTAAGGTCAATGCCACCTGCATAGCAATTAACTCGGTCACTGCAACCACCGGCTACCTTCCACAAGGGTTGTTTGAGCACTTTACAATGTATGTCCCACAGGGCGATATCTACCGCAGAAATCGCAAAACTCACTAAGCCACCGCGGCCGATATAGTGCAGGTGATATTGCATTTCTTCCCATAAATGGGTGATACAGCTTGCATCTTTACCAAGTAGAAAAGGTGTTAACTCGTCATTTAATAACGAATAAATAGCGCGGCCACCTTTACCACCTGTGTAGGTATATCCCACACCTTGGGTGCCGTCGGCGCAGGTAATGGTGCATAAGATCAGCTCAAAATGAGTATGATCGCCGTGTTTCGCATCGTTCAACACTTCATCCAGAGGCACGTTAAATAATTCAACGTTAATTGACGTTATTTGTGAACGGTTCATGGCAGGTGTGTCTAATTTGGTGATGACACTCATGATAATCCTGACTAGGTAAATTGATCGTGAATTAATTGTACATTGTTAACAATTAATTGCAAACCTAAATATTGATGTTATATATATGAACATTGTTAACTAAAAATATTTATCACAAGTAGATTTTTTCGTTTATTATATGGCATAAAATAAAATACTGCTTTTTGGGAAGCTTACCTTATGAAATCTAACAAAATTCTTTCCGTCAGAGAGTAAATCGCTGATGTACTCCGTTCTGATATTATTTCAGGTGAACTCGAACCAAACAGCAAACTGAACGAGCAACAGCTAGCAGAAAGGTTTGGTACCTCTCGTGGTCCGATCAGAGACGTGCTTATTAAGCTGACCAAAGAAGGTTTGTTGGTCAGTAAAGATAATGTGGGCTCGTCAGTGAGTAGTCCGTTGACCTCCGAATTACAAAAGCTAAGTATCGATATCCGGCGCAAAATTGAAGAGCATGCGGTTAAGCAGCTAGAAAATAATATTTCAGAAGCTGATCTTGCACGTATGGATGCCATTATCGATAAGATGCAGGAGCATTTCGATAAAGAAGAATTTACCGAATTAACCAAGACCGATATTGAATTTCATAAATACTTTGTTGGTCTGGCGGGTGGAGAAGATTTAACTAACTTGTGGTACCCAGTGGTACTGAGAATGCGTATGAACTACCAACGGATCCGCAACTCACAAACTCTAGTCGACGAGCATCGTCATATTGTGGATGCACTGCGGAAAAACGATCTCAAATTGGCCATTTCAAGCATTCGTAAAAACATAAAATAACCTTATATAAAGCCGTTTTATACAAAACGGCTTTTTTTGTTCATTTCTACTTGCCTATGCATTTCTGTAGTCAATATCACTGGCTATTCAACAACGACACCTTTTTTTTACCATCAACGAACTTTTATTTAGTAATGTCAGTAAGTGTGACTTTAATTCTGCTCTAGTGTGGTGAGCATTCCCCTTTCTTAAGGGTAAATAAATTGCTATTTGTAATGGGGCTTTCGTTATATTCCAACTCACTTAAATTTAAATTTATTATTATAATTTACAATGTCTTAGCGTGTAAATTTAGCTGAAAACTTCTTTCAAACATCAAGCCAATAAAATGCAAAAAAACGACCTAGCGACTTAATTCCAGCCTTGATAATTGTAAAAATATTGTTGATTTAGTTTGACTTCACACTACAATTTTCATTATATTTTGTAGATTGTTAACATTAAGGTTGATGACAATATTGGTTTTGTCATGTGGTAGATGTGACTAGAACTTATTCTTTCTGAATATCCAATATCTTCGAGGTGCACGAAATGAGTAACACAAAATTTAAACTAAACGCCATATGTATGGCGATGTTAGTGTCGTCCGCTAGTGTCTACGCTCAGCAAACGCCAGCGAATGCTGACGAGAGTGATGTTGAAGTGATTAATGTCACAGGTATTCGCAGCGCATTAAGTAAGTCGGCATCCATTAAACAAGAATCATCTGGTGTGGTTGACGCTATTTCTGCTGAAGACATAGGTAAGTTGCCAGATACCAACTTAGCCGAATCATTACAACGCATTAGTGGTGTATCAATTGACCGAGCCAATAATGAAGGTAACAAGGTTACCGTACGCGGTTTCGGTCCAGATTTTAACTTGGTGACCTTAAATGGTCGTCAAATGCCAAATTCATGTGCATTGCAATCTGCGGGGGTCTCTCGTAGTTTTAACTTCCGGGAAATCGCGTCAGAAAGCGTGTCTGGGGTCTCGGTATTTAAAACCGGTAAAGCCAATGTTGCCTCAGGCGGCATCGGAGCCACCATTGATATCAGTACTGCAAAGCCGTTTGATTATGATGGATTTAAAGCATTTGCCAGTGCGAAAGGTGTATACGATACCAGTGTAGAAACCGGCAGTAATATCACCCCTGAAATCTCAGGTATGATCAGCCAAACCTTCGCCGATGGTAAATTTGGTGTGTTGTTATCAGCTTCTCACTCGGAGCGTGATAGCGGTCGTGATCGCGTTGGGACGTCATCAGGTTGGGTGCGCAACCGTGCTAACCCTGATGGTGTTGACGCCAGTGCAATCAATTCCACTAACAACCCAACTGGGGCTTATTGGGTACCTTGGACACCGGAAATCGAACGCTTTGATACGGAACGTGAGCGTCAAAATGCGCAGTTGGTTTTACAGTTTGCACCCAACGATCGCATCGAAGCCACGCTTGATTACACCCTGTCACGTTTTGAAGAGACCAGCTATACCAACAAACAAGCATTTTGGTTTGATAACCCAACTGGGGTCGCCGATGAAAACGGTACCTTGGTGAATATCAGTAATGTTAACGATGAATTAAATTTCTGGGCCTGGGAGCGTTACGAGAAAAAAGAAAACGATTCAATCGGTTTTAATCTTAAGTGGCAGGCAACAGAGGCATTAAATCTGTCTTTTGATATTCATGATTCAACGTCTCACTCAAATCCAGATGGGCAAACTGCTGAAACTCTAGCTAACTTGAAAAATCCACCGGGTTCAGTGAGCTTAATTGCTGCTGATTTCAGTGGCGAAATCCCGTCGATTACTGTGGATGACTCTGGTTTACCGGGCGGTGCGTATAACCCTGACAATATTGTGTCTGATTTATACCAATTGCGCGGTTACGAGATGAAAAACAACATCAAGCAATACCAGTTTAATGGTAAGTGGGATAACCTCGAAGACGGCGCATTAGCCGCCATTAACTTTGGGGTAATGTACACCGATTATCAGGTTGATACGTATTTGTCTGAGCGCTTCTCTTTTGTGGATATTCCACTGGATGATTTGGGCTTAACGTTTTCGCCGTTGGGTAATTTCGCTGATCAGTTCTCGGGTGCCAGCAACTTGTTTCCCTTTATTCCCAAATATGATGCTAGTCGTTTTGTAGATATCGTCAAAGATCAAGGTTTGTTCCTTGCGCCTGATGTCACCACCAATGGGGTGAACGAAGAAACGACGGCCTTGTATGTCTCTTTTGACTTTAGAACTGAATTCAATCATTACCCCATAGATCTTAATGTGGGCGTTCGCTATGAAGACACTGACGTCAGTGCTTATTCAGTGCAACCAGGTATTATCGCGCTGAACTATCGGCACGCAGAAGAATTACGCCCGTTCTTTGACACCACAGCCACGGCACAGGAGTTAGACGGCAGTTATACCCGTATATTGCCGAACCTAGATTTTAGTATGGAGTTAACAGAGGATGTAAAAACGCGTTTCTCTTATAGCCGAACATTAGCCAGAGCGGGTATCAGTGCTATGTTCCCAGCTACGCGCATTGACGCACGTCCTGAAGGGCCATTTAATGCCTCTCAGGGGAACCCAAATCTGTTACCTATTACTTCTGATAACTTCGATATTTCACTTGAGTGGTATGACAACGACGGTAGCTACGCATCAGTTGGGTATTTTAAGAAATTCGTTGAAAACTTCATTGGTGCAGGCGTTGAACAACGTGCCATTAATGATGTTAACGGTAACCCATTACGTGACCCAAGTATTAACCCACGTCCTGGATGTCCTGATTCATCTGATACGCCGAATCCTGACTGTTTAAGCCAAGCGTCTGACCCGATTGTGATGTTTGATGTGTCGACGCCAGATAACCTACAAAATCGTGAAGTAGACGGTTGGGAATTTAATGCCCAGTATATGTTTGCGGATACCGGCTTTGGGGCCGTGGCTAACTACACCTTAGTTGACAGTGATGAAGCATTTGACCCCTATGATTTCGATCAAACCATCGCTTTAACTGGTTTAAGTGATTCAGGTAACTTAGTGGGCTTTTATGAAAATGAAAAGCTACAAGTACGTGTAGCGTATAACTGGCGTGATGAGTTTTTGTTAGCACTGGGCACAGAGCCTACGTTTACCGAAGCTTATGGTCAGTGGGATCTCAGTGTTAATTACGAGATTAATGAAACCTTCACCGTGTATGTCGATGGTCTCAACTTAACGGATGAAACCGTGCGTCGTCACGGACGTTTCGACCAGCAGTTAATTTCTGCTGAGCAATACGGGCCGCGCTTCAGTTTTGGCATTAGCGGTAAATGGTAAATCGCTCTGTCATCAACCTGGGGTTGCAATCCTAGGTTGATGGCGCTGTCGGTGAGCAGCGCAAATAGATAAAAACGTCAAACTAGCGAAAAATCCTTAACAGCCGCCACATTGAGCGGCTGTGTTATTTAGGTCGATTATGCACGCTGCACCAATCGATAGAGGCAAAATGTCAGCAGTGTTATGGTTAACTGCGTTAGGGCGGCGAAATAAATATGCCCATGGCAAAGCAATACACAAACCTTGGGAGAGTGGTCAGTGACACACGCAATTCAGTCCATTGTTATCGTTGGCGGGGGGACCGCAGGTTGGATAACGGCAGGAACGTTGGCGGCCAAGCTTAAAAATGAGCATGCTACGGGCTTTACCATTACATTAGTTGAGTCGCCGGATGTTAAACCCATCGGGGTTGGGGAGGGAACTTGGCCTACTATGCGCCGTACACTTAAAGCGATGGGCATAGGAGAAACCGACTTTATTCAACAATGTAATGTGTCATTTAAACAAGGGGCTAAATTCGCCAAGTGGGTCACGGGGGAGGAGGATGACTTCTATTATCATCCTCTGGTACTGCCACAAGATTTTGATAGGACTAATTTGGCGCGTCATTGGGCATACGCGCCCAGCGGGCAGTCCTTTTCTCAAGCGGTCAGTCCACAGGAAACCGTGTGTGAATTAGGCTTAGCGCCTAAAGCTATTACGACAGCCGAATACGCGTCCATTATTAATTATGCCTATCATCTTGATGCGGGGCTTTTTTCAGCCTTTTTGCAGCAACACTGCACCGATAAGCTTGGGGTGCGGCACATACTGGACAACGTTAGCCATATTAATTCGGCCTTGAATGGCGATATTACCAGTGTAAGCACAGCGCAAAATGGAGACATCAAGGGGGATTTATTTATCGACTGCACTGGCTTTAAATCGCTGCTGTTAGGGGAGCATTTCAAGGTCGGTTTTAAATCCTGTAAAGACGTATTATTTGTCGATCAAGCTCTTGCCATACACGTACCTTATGATGACGAAAATGCACCTGTGGCATCCCATACTATTTCCACCGGACAAAGCGCAGGTTGGGTGTGGGATATTGGCTTGCAAAATCGCCGTGGGGTAGGGCATGTTTATTCCAGTGCCCATACGAGTGAAGAGCGAGCTGGCGAAGAATTGCTGCATTATATTCGCCAAACAGGAGGCAGCGTCAACAGTGCGGATATTCGTAAAATTCCATTAAATCCAGGCCACAGAGAAAAGTTCTGGCAACGAAACTGCGTAGCCATTGGTTTGTCCGCAGGCTTTCTTGAGCCCCTTGAAGCATCATCTTTGCTGCTTGTCGAGATATCCGCCTCTATGATTGCAGAACAGTTTCCTGCCATGCGCGATGCAATGGACGTCATTGCCAAGCGGTTTAACCGCACGTTCTTGTATCGCTGGGAGCGCATAATCGACTTTTTGAAACTGCACTACATGTTAACCCAACGCAATGATTCAGATTTTTGGATTGATAACCGCGACCCAGTAACGATCCCCCAAAGCCTGCAAGATCATCTAACCTTATGGCGCTATCAGCCACCTTGGCACAATGATTTTGAGGATGCGGTTGAAGTATTTCCTGCTGCAAGCTATCAATATGTATTGTACGGAATGGGGTTTTATACTCAGCACAGTGCATTAGGACTATCAGACGCTTATCAGCAAAAAGCTGTCAGTTTACGACACAAAAATAGTCAGCAGTGTGAGCAGATGCGCAGAAACTTGCCAACCAATCGGGCATTGTTAAACAAAATTCATCAGTATGGTTTACAAAAAGTGTAATAGGATAACCCCAGAATAAAGTTGCGTACGAAGGCGCAATAGCACCCATTAAAAAATAAGGAGGCGGCCGTGGCTCAGCCTGTACTACTCGATATCAAGCATCATAGTGACATCCGTATAGTGACTAACAGAGGCGCTGAATACGGCGAAAATGTACATTTCATCCCAGTCGTTGCTGATGAGGTTAGAGCCTTAGTATTGGCCTACCCCATTTGCTTTTTAAAAGATAACAACACAGGGCAATTCGGCTTAAACGTGATCACGGGTTTTGAAGCAGGTGAGAACCTATTTTTGGATAATAATCAATGGTGTAGCCATTATGTGCCGCTCCATTTACGACGCCAGCCCTTTATGGTCGGCGTGACCGAAAGCGGTGCCGAGCCCACTAACGACAACACCGTCATCACTATTGATATGGACAGCCCAAGAGTGAATACCAGTCAGGGGAGCGTTTATTTGACGAGCACGGGAAAGCCAACCGCTACTTAGACGAAATCAGTGATTTACTGAGTCAATTAATGTCTGGTAATAAACGCACGGAGATTTTTATCAATGCGTTAGTGGAGCATGACTTAATTGAACCCGTGCAACTGGGTATTACCCTTTCAGGTGGCGAGCAAAAACGTTTTGATGGTTTGTATAGCATCAACGAAAGCAAACTGGCCGCATTGACAGGGGAAGCCTTGGAACAGTTTCACAGCAAAGGCTACATGCAGGCCTGTTACTTAATCTCGGCCTCAATGGGGCATATTCAAAAACTAGTGGAATGGAAGAAGGCGCGAGGTTAATTAGCCAAAAGCGTCCTATTTAATTTATTGTGTGGTGAGGGGGCGCTAGGTTGTCGTGCAAGGTGTTGCTTGAATATTTAGTTACGTCATTCGAGCAATGATTTCAAATCTTGGGCGCATCTTGCAGAATGTTTTTTATCATGTTTAAGCCTCTATTATTTGCAATAAGTTTATTAATCACGGAGCAATCGCCAATCAAATCTGATGTTTGTTCCCTCTAACTCTGACCCTAAGCGTTATTATTTGAACGCTCGAGGGAGGGAAAAATACCCCTATCATGAAGGGTGCTAAACACCCGTACGTTTCACCCATTTATACGTTCAATTTACTGACCTTTCTCGTCACGTTTGTGCCCTTTTTCTCGATAACGACGATTTCACCGAAATTGATATTCAGCCAATTGTCGGCATTTTCAGTTAGCGGTTCCGAGGCAAATATAGCGGACGTTGCCTCGTCGCCAGAACATACATCAATGTCGTAAGATTTTTCATATTGTTGAAAATTTCGACCTGTAAGCAAATACATAGGTTCTAGGACCATGGATAGCGCATAGTCTTTTGTATCAGGACCTGACTTTCGTAATGCTTTCCAGTCGCCAGTTACGTCGATTTCGCCGTTATGTCCAGTACCATAATTGACCCCGATAATTCGGTTGGGGGCAACCAAGGCAATCTTTAACTTGTTGAGCGCTAGGAGATCGAGGTTTTTCATCGTTTGGACGATGAGTTTAAGCATGTCCTCGAACCCATGTTGAACATCCTCGTTACTATCACTCTTGAGCAATGACAGAAGAAGCACGTAAAGAAACTCTGTGTCTGTGGTGCCGCGCATCTGTTTCAGGTACTTATTCTTACAGTGCGATAGTAGTTCTTTTTGTAATAATCTCCAATTCGACAAGTTACCGTTCTGAGCAATAATCCATGGAGTTTCTTGAAACGAAAAAGGGTGGCAATTTTCGTCGGCTAGTACTGTTTTCGAATTATAAGCTGCTGCTCTTACGTGAGCTAACATGGTGCTAGCCTGAATACTTGGTATGATCCCTTCGGCATTATCATCGTAAAAAGCAGGCATGGGCCTATGATAGAGCAAGGGTTCTTCTGGTTTCAAAAGATGTTTGCTCCAGGCGCCAAATCCCCAGCCCGCTAGTTGAAGTAACGGATGAAGTTCAGGGTCCAAAGACTGATTTATCAGACTATTCTCTGGCTTCAGTAGTAAGCTTTCAAGCGGTATTTCTGGTCCGATATAAGCAAGAACTCGGCACATGATTTATCCTTATTTGTTGAGTAAACAGGCGTACCTATGTTCGCTCACGTAACTATCGTTTATTACCGCATACAGCAGTATAGCCTGTGCCCATTAGTGCATACCCTTGGACTAGACGCAAATCGAGGGAGCAAGGAATTTACTTCTTTGTTTTGATAAGATAGGCACAATGCTCTGGTGGTCAATGAGCGCAAGCGCGGGCTTATGGTTAGTGTTTGCCTATCGCTGACGCCTTAACTTAACGCTATTAATACTGGAGGGCACATATGTCAGAACTGCTTTATGCCGCGTACGGCAGTAACTTGCATCCATATCGGCTATGCGCACGTGTACCCACTGCCAACCTCATTGGTATCAGCCACATAGACGGTTACGGTTTGCGGTTCAACAAGCGTGGCAAGGACGGTTCGGCCAAATGCAGTATAGAGGTGGCGGCAGAAAAAACATGTGTTGCCGTCTACAGTATCAATACCGATGATACGGCAGTGCTCGATCTGATTGAAGGACTTGGTCGCGGATACCATCGGGCCATAGTTGAAGTGAGTAACGTTGGGCCGTGTTGGACATACATTGCGACGCCAGAGGCCGTGGATAACACGTTAATACCATTTAGCTGGTACAAGCGACTTGTGATGCTGGGGTGTGAATACCATGATTTCCCGGTCGCGTATGTCGACGCTATTCGCGCTATTGCAGATGTAAACGACCCGGTGATTGACAGACATACTGTGAATCTCGAGCTGGTCGGGCGACTGGAGCAAGTTATGCACAAAGGTGATTTCATCGACCGCTGACGTCCTTAAATAGGAATAAATGGACCGAGTACCTATCGCGTCAGATATCTCAGAGTTTACAACCGTCCTGACCATAACATTATGCGTCATCACTGATTAATTTGTACTTCAAGCGTCGTAATTCACACAATACTGTTCGGTAAATGGTGTAAGATAGGAATATCTCCCATGTCATAATCAGCGGTCAATTCTAGCGTAATTGCGGTTTAAGCACCGTATTGCTTATCGTCGATTCTATCGGTCATTAGTTCCTTTGGTTCCCCAACCATAGTTTGGTAAGTAAGCAAATTAGATAGATGAATGGATCCAGCATAAAATATTGTTCGAGCAATAAATTGAGCTGTTCCGCAAGGGCCTGTGAACACCTCTAAAAATTAATCTCTAAGGCGATAAACCAATACCATGACAAGAAAAATATTATCTTTGAAGTTGAAAAGAAATAACGATCAGCAAGTCGACAAAGCGGTAGAAGAGGGCAAAGAGGCGTCTTATGTTGACCCACTAAAGCGTTTTTCAAATGGCGTGGCCATCAATCCGTATCAACATATTCAGTTAGCACTTGGCTCTGAGCAACCGACTATGCGCGCGATGGATTTAATCACGCCAATCGGAATGGGCCAGCGAGGGTTGATTGTTGCTCCCCCAGGCTGCGGGAAAACTACCCTGTTAAAACATATTTGCCAAGCGGTGGGTAAAGCGCACCCCGAGATTAAGCTCTATGCCTTGCTCATTGATGAGCGGCCTGAAGAGGTGACGGATTTTAAGCGCAGTGTGCCAGCAGAAGTCCATGCTTCATCTACCGATGAGAGCTACGATCAACACGTTCGTATGGCCAATGCATTGCTAAAGACTGCTCGCCAACAAGCTGGTGAAGGTCACGATGTCATGATAGTTATTGATTCGCTTACTAGGCTTACCCGAGTACACAATGCTGAGCGTAAAAGCAGCGGTCGTACTATGTCAGGCGGCATGGACGCACGTGCCATGGAAATACCGCGAAAATTGTTTGGTGCCGCTAGAAAAATTGAAAATGGTGGGTCGCTTACCATTCTAGCGACCATACTTTCTGATACGGGCAGCCGAATGGACCAAGTCATCTTTGAGGAGTTTAAAGGCACGGGTAATATGGAAATTGTTTTATCACGTGAGGTTGCCCAGCAACGGATATTTCCTGCACTGGATATAGCGAAAAGTAGCACTCGTCGTGAAGAGCTGTTGCTAAATGCCAAAGATATGGAACACGTGAGAGTGTTGCGCAGAGCGATTGCTCATCTTAAACCGTTAGAAAGCGCCAAAAAACTTGCTGAATTGCTTGAAAAGTATCCTACGAATGCTGAGTTGCTGACTCAATTTATGCTTCAAAAAGCATAAATTCACTGGGTTCAACGAATGTTTATGTCTGCAATAAGCAGTGATGGGAAGGTTAATTATACAAGGGGGCTGAGCTTTCATCGTGTTAACGCAATGGCTATCTAATCTTATTAATCAGTTAATTGAATAATATCTGTTTGCTCGATACTGGTCGCACTGAACGACGAAATCGCTATGGGTACTTAGGATAATTTTTGCGCACGTTTTTGCGCAGTGATAACAACCATTTCATATTCATCGTCATTGCTGGTATTTGCTGGCGGAACTTGTTGAGCTAAGCAGGTCGAAGAAACTGAAAATATCAGACTGCTAATAAGTCCATTTTTATAAACGGATATTTGGCTGAGTATGGTGCCGGTATTAGATGTTCCTTTTCTAAATTACATTGCACGAGCCTAGGTGTTCGATTAAACCATGTTGATGGTATTTTATTCGCTCAGCAAAAAATAAAGTCGATAATTTAGCCATTTTGTTGGAGATCCGAACGAGGTAATTGTCTGGAAATAACCTGGAAACAATAAGTGCTAGTTATAATGAAATAGCGGCTCAAGTGCAAAGGTGAGATGAACATATGGTTAATTGCAGTAACAAACCGACAACCTATTTTCATTATTTCTAGCGTGCACAAACGAATATTGGGACAGAAAAATGCTACATTTGAAGTGTGTTTATATCATTCGAGTATCAAATGTCTGGATAAATTTAACGTACGTAAACGCTAGGCGTTTAAGGGAAAAAACAGCCGCATACAGAGTTCCTTCACCCTACATGCGACAACAGACTTAAGCCGTTATTCACTTAACTGGTGAATCATTTACGGTAAAGATGTTTACTAAATCTGCTAGTTTCACCGGCTTAGTGAAGTGGAAGTCAAAGCCTACTTCTTTGGCTTTACGCACATCTTCTGCTTGACCGTAACCGGTCAAAGCGACAATTATTCTTTTTTTGTTTTTGTGAATTATGTTCTTAGCCACTTGGTAACCATTCATGTCGGGTAAACCGATATCCAATAAAACAATGTCTGGGTCAAAATCGTCAACCGCACTCAATGCTTCAAGAGCTGTATATGCTGTGATTACACTATGCCCCTGCAAGCCTAATAGCTCTGCCATGGTATCTGCTGAGTCGGTATTGTCATCGACTACCAAGATGCGCTTGTGCACTGTATTAGGTTTAACGGGTGTGTTTGGGGCTAATGTCGAAGCGTCTACTCTGGGTAAATGAATGCTAAAACATGAACCTTTGCCTAAACCGTCACTGTGCACCGTGACGTTACCCCCATGCATATGCACTAAGCGCTGGACGATATTTAAACCTATGCCTAATCCGCCTTGGGATCTATCCAATGTCTGCTTCGCTTGGGTGAATAATTCAAACACGCTAGCTTGCATATCAGCAGAAATACCGCAGCCGTTATCGGAAACGGTAATTTCAGCCAAGTCTTCTAACGTGTTTACTTGAATCTCTATTTTTCCGCCCACTTGGGTATACTTAATCGCATTATTAATGATGTTTGTTAAACACTGCACTAGACGGGTCATGTCACCACTGACATATAATTTATGTTCATGGTCGATGAAATTAACTTGGTGATTCTTCTGCGCTATTGCACTTTGTAATGATTCAGTTGCTACATTCACTATACTGGATAAACTTAGGGTTTCATGTTGTAACGTGATTCGGTTTTGACTGATACGTGATACATCGAGTAAATCATCCATCAGGTGGGTTAGATGGGTGACTTGACGGGCTAATATGCTGCCAATATTCTGTAGGCTGCTGTCTTGCTCAGTTGTTTGGATCAGCATCTCGCTAACATTGCGAATCGGCGCTAAGGGATTACGCAGTTCATGGGCTAACATGGCGAGAAATTCATCTTTACGGCGATGTTCTTCTTGCAATGATCTATTTGCAATAACACGCTCAGTGACGTTGTATCCTTCGACTAATATGCCGCTAACTTGTCCATTAGTTTCTAATATTGGTTGGTAAATAAAGTCTACGAAAATAGGTTCGCGTGTACCAAAGCTCAATGGAGCAGCTATACCTTGATGGCTATTACCACTTTGATAAACCTTATCTAGTAGCTCAACGAAACCTTGAGCGCCCACTTCGGGAACTACATCTGTGACTTTTTTGCCTAAAATATCAGCTTGGCCGAGCATTTCACAGTAGTTACGATTGGCATACTCAAAACGATGATCAGCCCCATGTAATACGCACATAAAGCTAGGCGCTTGATCAAAAAGGGCGCGCCAGCGTGCTTCTGCTGTTTTCATGCGTTGTTCGGCGAGTACTTGTTCTGTCGTTTCTGTTGTTATCACTAAGATGCCGCCAACACCGTAGTTAGCTTCAGGATGATCTATCGGGCCATAACTGTATGTCCAATACATTTCTTCTCGTTTGCGATTACGGGTAATGAACAGCAGTTGATTTTCATGCCAAGTGTGACCATTCCCTGACATGACCTGAGTGATTTGCGGCTCAATTTCTGGCCAAATTTCGGCCCAGCACTCATGCCCCCGTTGCCCTAATGCACTTGGGTGACGTTCAGATCCTAATGTGCGGGCATAGGGGTCATTATAAAATTGAATTAATTCTTCACCCCACCAAATAAGCATTGGGTGTCCGGTAGATAACAATAGGCGTAAGCTGGTTTTTAAGGGTTGTGGCCAAGTCTCTGGATTGCCCAATGACGTTGTATTCCAGTCGTAGGCACGAATAAGCGCACCCATCTCGCCGCCGCCAGACATGAAATTTAACTGGGTATGTGTACTTAGCTCTTGAGCCATATATTTACTTCTCAGCCAACATACTACCGTTGGCCCCTGTGGTTACGAAAGCACGCTTGATCCGTTGGCTGTTATTCCAGAGGTTAACAGAACGATGGTGAGGGGGGTGCTTACTCCTTAATAAAGCACACAGCATATTATATAAACCAGCTTGGATACTAAAACTTTTTGTCGTTCGTGTGGCTAAATACTTTGTCAAAGATTTTGATGAACAAGTCGGCAATAATGACATGGTGCGCCAGCGGGATATTTCGACTCTAAGCACGAGTAATTGTAACCTGTAACCGCTGTGTTCTAAGGAGGGGAACGGCTGAGATCCCACGCATCTAGCTCTATCTATTGGCGGTTATTGACCCCAATGATTGCTTGCAAATGAATGCCTGTATGTTAAACAAGGAGTTGTTAACACACAGTTAAAATCGAGAGGGCTATTACTATGTCGTTTAATGTATCCGTTATTTTAAAAGGTATAATTGCTGGATTCGTTGGTACTCTAGTACTAACAGGGTTGATGATGATTAAAAAAAACATGGGCGTTCTGCCCACGTTAGATCCCGTCCATATGCTGTCTACCATGGCGGCTGAAAAAATGGGCACACAAGTTAGCTTAACCACAGGTTGGATAATGCATTTTGCAATTGGCGCGTTTGCTTGGGGCGGCGCTTTTGCCGTGTTTAATCGTGCTTTACCTGGACGCTCGCAAATTGGCAAAGGGATTGTTCTTGGTATCGGCGCTTGGTTGTTAATGATGATTGGGCCCATGCCAATGAGTGGTGCTGGATTGTTTGGTCTTTCAATAGGGATCATGGCACCGATAATGACACTTATACTACATATTGTATTTGGAGCAGTGATGGGGTTTACATTTGCTAAATTGCTTGGCAATCCCCAATCCTCTGCTGTTTAGCTACCATCTGTGGCCCTAAGTTCGTTTATTTAGGGTCTATTTGCACAACTCAATGAAACCCCCGGAGGAGAAACCCATCCGGCTAGTTAGTATAAAAATCTTAATTGGCTTTTTTAAATTGTTTTTTTAACGTATTCACTTTGCTTACTTAGCGATTTTTGATCTCTTTCTTAAGGGCTTTGGCTGTTGCTTTTGCCATGGGAATTTTCGGTTTTAGCTTAAATTTAGAGTTGCTCATCAACTCAGTTATGAACTCACGAATAAATCGCCTAACTTCTCGGGCTGCACTGGTATCAAGCTCTTCCCATAAGCCGACAAACTCGGCACGTTCTTGCTTATCAATGCGGACAATTAACTGATTATTTTCCTTCTTTGTTTTTTTAGCACTCAAAGTATTGCCCTAACCGAAGCAAGATTTAATGAAGTAAACCGTATAGCAAATGTATATACATATACATGCATCGCTTTTTTAAGGAAGTTACTTTAGCTCTCGCTTAGTTTATTCACGACAAAGAGATGTTTATCTTCAAATAGTATTTGAAGATGTTTTATATATTCATGTGTTTTTAAAATATTCAAGTGGATTACAATGACGCTATCATTTGAGGAGAAACCTTTTTATACACAAAATTGGAGAATGTAATGAAAGCGATTGGTTATAAACGTCCCAGTGAAATATTAACGAGCGGTTCGTTACAGGAATATGTACATGAAGTTCCCGTTGCGACGGGTAGAGACTTGTTGGTTGAAATAAAAGCCATATCGGTTAACCCAGTTGATACCAAGCTTAGAGCCAACCTTCATGGTGGGGTAAGAGAAAAAATTCTCGGTTACGACGCGGTGGGTATCATCACCGCGGTGGGGGATGAGGTGAACCTCTTTAATGTAGGTGATCGCGTTTTCTATGCTGGTGATATGACTCGCCAAGGCAGTAATGCTGAGTTTCAGTTAGTCGATGAGCGTCTTGTGGGTTTAGCACCGGCGACGATTTCAGATGCGCAAGCGGCAGCGCTGCCGTTAACGGCTGTTACAGCGTGGGAATTATTGTTTGACCGTCTGCAGCTTAATGCCGACAGTCAACAAAGCTTGTTAGTGATTGGCGCAGCCGGTGGGGTGGGCTCGATTTTGGTTCAGTTGGCGAAGCAACTGACTAAGGTAACTGTTATTGCAACCGCTTCTCGGGAAAAAAGTGCTGATTGGGTGCGTAAACTGGGCGCCGATCATGTTATTAATCACCATGAATCTTTGCCTAAACAACTTGCCGAGCTGGGGTTTACCAGTGTGGATAATATTGTCAGTTTAACCAATACAGAGGATCATTTTGACGAAATAGTCGAGAGCATTACCCCGCAAGGTAAGCTTGCGTTAATTGATGACCCAAGCAGCATTAAAATCGGGGCGTTAAAGAGAAAGAGTGTATCTTTGCATTGGGAATTCATGTTTACCCGTTCCTTATACCAAACGGATGACATGCAAAAGCAACACGAAATATTAAGCCAAATCGCTAAGTTGATTGATAAGGGTACGTTAGTCACGACCTTAGGTGAACACTTGGGCAAAATTACCGTTGAAAATTTGCTTAAAGCCCATGCTATGCTTGAGTCGAAAAGCGCGGTAGGCAAGTTAGTACTCGAAGGCTTTTAAGCATTGTTTGGATAAACAATCAAAGCTAACGATAACCATTTTCCTTAACCCAAGGATATGCCTGTATGTCTTGTCATGCTTGACTTAGCGGGCACATTAATTAGAGATAAAATATATGAAGGTTCAATCGAGTCCACCGAGCATACTTGCTCGCAAATTAACGTTACTAACCTTAATCGGTGTGTGGGCATTAATCAGTTCACAAGCGTATGGGCAAAGCCAGCCAGAAAGTCAGCCACAAGACATTGCCCATGAACTCGAAACTTATGCGTTGTTTGATGAGAGCACGCCGCCTGGCAATATTGCCATTGGTCCTGATGGGCGTAAATTTCTCAGCGTGCATGGGTTTTACGGACAAGCCTTACGAATGGTTGAGTTATTTAACGATGGCTCGGTTAAGCCATACCCCAATAAAGCGTGGGCGTCAGCACCGGACGAAAATCAAATCGGTTTGTATAACGTGTTAGGGGTTGACGTGGATCAGAAGGGAGTGCTGTGGATGCTAGATACGTCTAGCGATGATCATGCAGGTCGCTTGGTCGGTTGGAATACGCGCACCGAATCCCTTGAGAAAATAATTTACATTGCCAAGCCTATGATCACCAGTGGTTCGTTTTTGAATGACTTAGCGATTGATAATAAACACGGCACCATTTATTTGGCCGATACCGCTGCAAACGAGCAAGCTGCTATTATCCTGGTTGATATAAAAACAGGACAAACAAGACGTGTACTAGAAGGCAGCCAGTTCACCCAGGCTGAAGATGTCGACATGTCAATCGACGGCACAGTGATCACCCTTGGTGGCGAACCAGTACGACTAGGTGTGAATCCGATCACCATCGATCCGGAATCGAATTGGCTTTATTTTGGCGCTATGTCAGGTACATCAATCTATCGAATCAAAACGGATGATTTGATTGACGTTAGCCTTGATATGTCCGCACTGGAAAACAAGATCCAGCGTTACGGTGATAAATCCCTATCTGACGGTATTACGGTCGATGGCGGCGGTAATGTGTACGTCACCTCTGTTACGCAAGGCGCAATCGAAGTAACGGATTCCTCAGGCGACAGCCGTACCTTATACAAGGATCAACGTATCGTGTGGCCAGATGGCTTTGCACATGGTCCCGATAACTATATTTATTTTACCGTGAACGAGTTACATCGCTCGCCCGTACTCAATGCCGGTAAAAATGCCAGTCAGGGGGAATTTAAAGTGATGCGTTTTCCGGCATTGTTTACGTCAAAAACGGCTCGTTAATCTCGTTAAACAGGGGATCGTATTCGATAAGAACAAGTAAATCTGAACCAAAAACGTCGTGTTAACTCATACCCAGTAACTGCGGCGTTTGATAAATCAAATGGGCTAAAATAAACGAGCTCAAAACGCCGTTAAGTGTCTTTGATTAAATCACAGCAGATCTTGTTGCGTTAGACGGGGAAATCAGCTCACTAACGCCCCATTTTAACGATAAGGAGTGGCAAATTGAGTAATTTAAGAGAGCAAACTAAAGCGCAAGTAGCCAAGTCGCGCCAAGCCAAACCTGAATTTATGCGAATGATGGATGAGTTGATGCAACAAGCGCATGAGTTTGAACAAGGTAAAGAGGCGGTGCTCGTCGGCCAACCGGGGCCTGAATTCAGTTTACCGAATGTGCAGGGTAACGATGTAACGTTAGCGGAATTACGCGCCAAAGGCCCAGTGGTGGTGACCTTCTACCGAGGTGACTGGTGCCCGTATTGCAATCTACAACTTAGAGCATTGCAGTCTATTCTGGGTGATATTCATCAACTTGGCGCTGAACTGGTAGCGATTAGCCCGCAAATACCAGATGATAGCTTATCGCAAAAAGAAAAATCCGAAATAGCATTTCCAGTATTATCAGACCAAGATGCTCAAGTCGCGGCTGCTTATGGTGTGGCGTGGCAGGTGCCGGAGTTGATTTTAGCGCATATGCGTAAAGACAGAGGTCTGGATTTAGCGCAAATTAATAATGGCAACGGCAGCGTATTACCTATCCCCGGAACCTTTATTATTGGCCGGGATGGCGTGGTACTTTGGCGATACGTTGATGTGGATTACAGAAAGCGCGCCGAGCCTGGCGACATACTGAGCGCACTTAAGGCGTATCAAGGCTAGCGTCAGTAATAAGGCTGGGGATTTATCTATATTGATGACGGGCGTTTAGTTCACCCTAAAGGGGGGATAAACACAGGTCATGGGGTTCCTTTCAATATGAAATCAGGGTTTTATTCAGTTCTTTTACTGGATGTAAACCCGCTTTTCTCTAAAACACCCAGACTGTATTTTGGGTTTATTTAAGCGCGTTTATCAAGCCATCGTATGGTTTTCAACTTATTGTACTGATTCACTTTTCTGACTGCAGAGCTTGCTTGCGGTGGCCAAACAATAGTGGTTTTATAAACAGTATTTTTGCTACACTTGGCTATCAATTTCCAAAGTGAAGTTCGTCATGTTACATCTGGTTCAGTCTAATAAAATGGAAAGTCTTGCTGCCTATCTCATTGGTTGGTTAGGTGAGAGTAAAAGTACTCTGCAAAACATATTTTCCCCTGATGTAGTGCTGGTACAAAGCCCCGGAATGGCTCAGTGGCTAAAAATTGAGATAGGACAAGCACTTGGCATTGCAGCCAATATTGATTTTCCGTTGCCCTCCAGTTATATCTGGCAATTGTACAAGGGACATGTGGCTGATTTACCAGAGCAATCCGCCTTCACCAAAGACAACATGACTTGGAAACTCATGAGTATTTTGCCTAGCATGAGTGGCAAACCTGAGTTTGCCAGCATTGCCCAGTACTTAAATGACGACCAACCCCTCAAGCTTTACCAGTTGTGCCAAAAAATAGCCGATATCTATGACCAATATCTGGTTTATCGTCCTGAGTGGATTTTGACTTGGGAGCAAGGCGAGAATAACTTGCCTGATACCGACGTTGATGCTCAGCCTTGGCAACCTATTTTGTGGCGCGCCTTAGTCGACTTTGCCAAAGGGTTAAATGAATATCCTTTTCATCGGGCGAATTTACATCAACGCTTACTAACCGAATTAACAAAAATTAACCACCAAGACGAGGCGTTAAAACCGTTATTCGTATTTGGCTTGTCTGCCATGCCCGTGCAACAACTAGAGATTTTTGCGGCTTTGGCAAAAACACGTGACGTGATCATATTCTGGTTTAACCCCAGTGCTCACTATTGGGGAGATATTGTTGATAACAAACAGGTTTTACAAGCCAAATTGCAAACCTTATTAAAACAGGCGAGTGATGAGTTTGCAGGCGGCATCAGCGGAGTGGAAGATTATTTGCTGGTGGGGAATCCATTATTAGCATCATGGGGCAAGCAAGGGCGGGATTATCAGGATATGATCTTAGGCTTAGAGGTAGAGCTACACGATGCGTTTATCGAGCAAAGGCCTGAAAGCTTGTTAGAGCATATGCAACATGAAGTGCTCGCGCTGACCCATCGAGGCGCTGCTGAGCCTCTGCCAGCAGAAGAGTTGTTGTCAAACGGTGAGCACTATCCCAAGATAGCAATTGGGCAAGAGGACAGCACGCTTCAGGTTCACGCTTGTCATTCGCCGGTACGTGAGCTTGAAGTATTGCATGATCAGCTGTTGCATCTTTTTGCCCAAAATTCCGAACTACATCCTGGCGATGTCATCGTTATGATGCCAGATGTTGCGGGCTATGCTCCGATCATTGATGGGGTCTTCGGTGGCACAGATAAAGCCTTGAACATTCCCTATGCAATTTCTGATCGCAATGCTCAGCAAGAATCTCCCTTATTGAACAGTTTCATGCAGCTCATGTCGCTGCATCAAAGCCGTATTGGATTGTCTGATGTATTAGCCTTGTGCGAAGTACCCGCCGTGCAGCGTAAATTTGATATTAACCCTGAGGAATTTGATTTACTGAGTGTTTGGCTCGGCGATGCAGGTGTGCGTTGGGGCTGGGATGGTGAGGATAAGTTACGCTGGGCGCTGCCCAATGAACCTCAGAATACCTGGTTGTTTGGTTTACAACGCTTGCTGGCCGGTTATGCCATGGGCGGTCAAGGTATGTTCGACGACTCTGTACAACAAATTGCGCCTTACGAGCATATTGAAGGTCAACATGTTATTGCCTTGGGCAAATTTTATCTGTTTAGCCGTGAGTTAGGTAAAGCGTTAGCGTTTTGTCAGCAAAGCGCTAGCCTTGAAATGAAGAAACAAGGGGCTCTTGCGCTGATTGAACAAGTATATCTGCCTGACGATGATGACCAGTCATACATACTGCAGTTGCGTCAATCTATTGAACAAATGACCGCGCACCAAAATCAATATACCGGCGAGATTGTACACGATGTATTTCTGGCTGAACTTGAACAGAATCTGTCGAGTAAAGGTGTTGGTCAACGATTTTTAGCCGGCTATGTCAATTTTTGTACTCTCATGCCCATGCGAAGTGTGCCGTTTAAGGTAGTGTGCCTGTTAGGGTTAAACGATGGCGATTACCCAAGACAAGTTGTGCCAGTCGGCTTTGACTTGATGCGGATAGGCAAAGGCCGACGGGGGGATCGTTCCCGTAGACTAGACGATAGATATTTGTTTTTAGAGGCAATATTATCAGCACGTAAACGTCTTTATTTAAGTTTTCAAGGTTTTAGCGCCAAGGATAACTCTCCGCGCAGCCCGTCAATATTACTCAGCGAATTACTTGAATATACCGAGCAAACATTTTGCTTAGTAGGCGATGATGGATTAACACCAGATGCCTGCGTACATAACTTACATCAGCATATATATCACGAACATGCGTTGCAGCCGTTTAATCCAAGGTATTTCAGTGCCGATGATGAGAGGATATCGCAGCGCAGTTTTCAAACTCATTGGTTGGCATTGGCGCAGCAACTTGACGAGGGCTATGTTGCTAGGGATGAACCATTGGACTTTTGTCCAATGCCGTTGTCCATATTACCCGATGTGGCACATACGAGCGAGGTTGAATTAGACGAGTTATTGCAATTTTTCAGTAACCCAGCGAAAGCTTTTTTTAGCCAGCGCTGGCAAACGCGTTTAACCCGTATTTATGATGTGCAAAGCGATGATGAACCGTTTGAGCTTGATGCACTTTCTCGCTATGTATTAAACGAGCGGTTTGTCACAACAGAGCATCAGGATTGGACCGCTCGCTTGCGTGCTGAAGGTAAATTACCCACTGGCAATATTGCGGACATCAGTTTGCAGCCGATTCGTAAACAGTCTCAAGCATTAGCTGATGCACTCGCCGCTATCATTGGCGGGCCCCTTGATGAGGTGCGTCCTAAACGCGAGGAGATCAATCTTGAACTGAGCTGTCTATGCCCGCTAACGTCTGACCTTGACAGTGCTAGCTCCGGATCTCAAACGCAGAGCAACACTGTGCTGCAAAGTATCCAAATAACCGGTTGGATTGATAACTTGTATAACGGTAATTTACTCTTTTGGCGACCAGGTAAGGTGAAAGGCAATAACATTACGCAATTATGGTTAACCTGGCTGGCCTTGTGTGCCAACGGCAGCGTAGCTAAGGATAAGTGTGCATATTTTGTTGGCATAGACGATAAAGAACCGTTTCGTGTGGGCGTTGTTGATATGGCTGAAGCAAAAACGCAGCTTGCTGTTTTTATACGTTACTGGCGTATAGGACAGCGACAGGTGCTGCACTTTTATCCTAAAACGGCCTACGAGTGGTTAAGTGTGCAGGATGAAACAAAAGCGTTGTTAAAAGCACAGCAGGCATTTTATGGCAGTCATTTTGCCAAAGGTGAGGGAGAGGAGCCGCATATTCGCAGAGTTTGCCCTGATTTGACCCAACACTTTGACGCTTTCAGTGATGTGAGTCACGCGTTACTTGGCCCCTTATTTGACGAATTAGGAAGCCAATCATGATCCCATTAGATACCAAAACCTTTCCTTTAGTGGGCTCATCATTAATTGAAGCGAGCGCAGGTACAGGTAAAACATACACCATAGTGAATTTGTATTTACGTTTACTGTTAGGGGATGAGTGTGCACCTCTGAGTGTGGACAAAATATTGGTGGTGACCTTCACCAATGCGGCCACCGCAGAGCTGAAACAACGTATTCGCCAGCGCCTGCACAGCGCGTATTTAGATTTTTACGCAGGCGAGAGTACAGATGAGTTTACCCAATATCTCATTGAGCGCAGTGCCAATCTTGAGCTCGCTTGCCACCGTTTATTGTTAGCGATCAAACAAATGGACGATGCTTCCGTGTTCACTATTCACGGCTTTTGCCAGCGCATGCTCAGCTTGCATGCGTTTGAGAGTGGGGCAATGTATGAGCAAAGTCTGGTTCTTGATGAATCTCAGTGGTTAAAACTGGCAGTAGAAGATTACTGGCGGGGGCATATGGTCAATATCCCCGTGGGGATCTTAAAAGAGGTCCTTAAAATATGGCGCGGCCCATCTGCACTGCAATCGAATTTGCAGTCGTTGTTATATCGTCATGTCACGCCACTGCAAACCGTTGATATTGCCACGAGTCATCAAAGTGTTGAAGGTTATATTGCAGCGGTGCATGAAACGAAACGCTGGTGGTTAAACAACACAGTTGCGACTCAAATTTCTGAAGCTGGGCTTAAAGCGAATACCAAATTGGGTAAAGTCGATTTCATCGAAAAAATGCAAGCCTTTTGCCTAAGCGATGAGACACAAGCGGATTTTGACAAAGATGTGTGGCATGCGTTTAGACCTGAAAAAATCACGAGTGCCATGAAAAAAACCTCGAAAAGCCTAACGCATTTGGACTTTACCCGCTTTGAAGCACTGGTGCGTTTGCAACAGCAATGTCACGAGCAGCTTTTACTGGCCTACAGTCTGGATGCACTGAAAGAGATTGCATCGAATTTGGCTAGCAATAAGAAACGTTTGCAGTTGCTGTCTCCAGACGATTTACTGAGTAATTTACACCGAGCCTTAACTGACCAAGTATTGCCAATTCAGACAGGCGACGGCGGGGCACAAACGCAACAGTCTCTGGCAAAAGCGATTCAGTTGAGTTACCCCGCCGCGCTTATTGATGAGTTCCAAGATACGGATCCTATTCAGTTTGATATTTTCCGTATTATTTATACGCAAGACTTTAGCGATATTCAGCCTTGTTGGGTGGCTATTGGCGACCCGAAACAGGCTATTTATGCGTTTCGTGGGGCTGATATTCATACCTATATTGCTGCCAAAGAGCTGGTGGACCCGTCGCACCAATTTACCTTAGGAACGAATTGGCGCTCTCAACCTAGCTTGGTTGAAGGGGTGAATACTTTGTTTAGCCAAAGTGAAGCCGGTTTCTTATTTAAAGACAGTATTCCATTTCAAGCGGTGAACAGCGTCGAGCAGAAAAATGGCTTACAGCTTGTGGGGCAAAAGCACAATAGTTTGGACTTTCACCATTTACTCAGTGATAGCGGCGCTCCCCTTAGCTGGGGAGATGCGCAAAGTGCCATGGCTAAACACTGTGCATGGCGTATTGCTGATTTTATCGCCCAAGGTGCAAATGGCGAAGCGAAAATAGCGCAGCGCGCGCTTATGCCCGGAGATTGCTGCGTATTGGTGCGGGATCGAAACGAAGCGGATACGATTAAACAATCCCTCGCTGAGCTCGGGGTCGATAGCATGTTTTTGGCTCGTAAAAGCGTATTTGCAAGTCAAACCGCTGTGGATTTGTTTGCCATAGTGCAAGCGCTGGCGAACCCTAGCCATGACCGTTATTTACGCGGCGCCATCAGCAGTGAATTATTTTGTTATGACGCCCAAGCACTAGACGACCTATTCAGTGACGAATGGCAGTGGCAAAAATTGGTAGAGCAATTTGCCTATTGGCACCAGCTTTGGCAGCGACACGGTTTGATGATGGCGTTAAACATTTTGATGCGCCATTTCGGTCTCGCCGAACGACTGGTGGCGCATTATCGTGATGGACAGCGACGTTTAACTGACTTACGTCATTTAGTCGAATTGCTGCAAGTGCAAAGTCAATTAATGACTGGGGAAAGTCAAATGTTGCACTGGTTTCAAGAGCATCTAGCCGAGCCAGATAACGATAATGAAGGCCAGCAAATTCGACTAGAGACAGAGCAAAATTTAGTGCAAATCATCACCCAGCACACCAGTAAAGGATTGGAATACCCGCTAGTCTTTATTCCGTTTGCTGCACGCTGCCGTGAAATGAAAGAAGCTATTTATCACAGTGAGAAAGAAGGCCTAGTCATTGATTTTCTGGCTGCTGATGCCAACTTAGCATTAGCGGATCATGAACGCTTAGCAGAAGACATTCGCTTACTGTATGTGGCGTTGACGCGGGCGGTGCATTACTGTTTTATCGGTCTGTGGAATAACAGTCATCCGCAACGTAAAAAAGAATCACAGTTGTTACAAACGGCGCTCGGTCGGGTGCTGTTTAACCAAGACAGTCAAATGAGCGACGCGGTTATCGCTAAGCGTTTAGATGACTTAGGCCGTGATATAGATGTGGGCTATCACGGGTTTAGTGCTCATGATGCGCAACGCGCAGTCAATGATTTAAAACAAATTCAACAGGCCCGAAGTGTGCAAAATACTGATAATAGTGCCTCGAGCAATAGGCTAACTAGGTTAACAGCTGCACATTTACCCCATGGGGTGACTCGGCGTTGGCGGTTAACCAGCTACTCTGCGATTAGCAGTCAGCAACATCATGAATTTCTATCCCCGGGACTTGATGAAGGCAACGATAAGATTGATTTACTGGCCAGTATTGGGACGCAATCTGGCGTTGAGACAGTAGTTAATAGACCGGCGCAACCATCTTCTGAACAATCTGCAGCGCTGGGTGAACTCGGCACGGATGGTGTTATTACCCAGCAACCCCCTAATAATGAAATGTTATCAGACGTGGAAATGCAGCTACCGCTCGAGGATACATTTGACAGCTTAACCGAAAGTGTCAATGAGCAGGAAGTGTTGGATCAATTCACGTTTGTCAAAGGGGCGCAAGCAGGCTCTTTTTTACATGCTGTGTTGGAATCGATTGATTTCGCTAATCCCGTTGAGTTGACGAGCGTGATAGCTGAAAAAGGCACTTGGTATGGTATTGAGGATAAGTGGTTTTCGGTCATTGAAACGTGGATCCTCGATGTATTACAAGCCAAATTGTCCAGCGATATCCCCGATGCTACACAGCAATGTGAATGGGGGAATCAAAGTGAAAATCTTAGTTTGAGTGACTTAAGCAAACAACAAGTACTGGTGGAGATGGAGTTCCATATACCCTTGGTTGAGGTGCAGGCGAAAGTCTTTAATCAAATATTGAATCGACATATTCCCCAGCGACACCATCATTATCAGTTCGAGCAACTCAATGGCATGCTGAAGGGATTTATAGATTTAACCGTGCAACATCAAGGGCGATTTTACGTATTGGATTATAAGTCGAACTATTTGGGGGCGGACTTCGCGGATTATCATGGTGAGGCAATGGCGAAGGCCATGGAAGAACATGATTATTATTTGCAGGCTATTTTATACACTTTAGCACTGCATCGTTGGCTGAAAAATAAATGGCCTGACTATGATTTTAGCCGTGATATGGGCGGGGCGTATTACACCTTTTTACGGGGCATGCACAGTGAGAAACCGGGCAATGGGGTGTTTTATATTTTGCCGTCACAGGCGTTAATCGACGATCTTGATGCGTTATTTAGTGGCCAGTATGACAAAGCCGATAGAGCGAGCAAAAATGAGATTGCTGACCCAGATGCAACAAAAAGCACTGACAACAGCGGTGATGCATCCACGTCACAAGGACAATTAGATTTATGGTAGCCAATAGCGAACAAAGTGTTGATAACAACGAAGAGTGTAAAGTGGCCACCACGGCCAGCATTTTACGCGACTTGCTTAATGTTGGGCGTATTCGCCCGTTAGATGCTGCATTCGCTGAGTTTATTATACATCATGAGCACGCAGACTCGGTACTCGATCACGGGGGAATTCATATCGTCGGCTTGCTAGCGGCGTATTTGAGCAGTCGATTAGGTGAGCAAGACAGCTGCCTAACATTGCACAGCTTTTATCAGCCTTTCTTACCCTTTTATCATTTTGGCTCATCAGCAGAGCTGAACCATGTGCTTGCTGCTTCGACGTGCGTGGCTAGGCTCGATGCAAATCGGCCATCAACGGATATTAACAAGCCCTTGGTGCTGGAAGGAAATGAGCTGTATATGCAGCGTTATTGGCAATACGAAGTGCATCTCGCTGACAAAATTAACAGTATGACAGGGCAACCATCGGTACTAGATATGGATGAAGGCCGTGCTTTATTGGCGCAGTTATTTATCCATAAAGCACCGCTTCCCGTCGATGAGGCACCTTCAAACGCCAATGGTACAGAGTATGACATTGACTGGCAAAAAGTGGCGGTGTGTCTTGCGGCCAGTCAAAATGTTAGCGTGATAACAGGTGGGCCGGGAACGGGGAAAACCACGACTGTTATTCGTCTAATGGCACTGCTACAAGGATTAGCGCGGCACAAAAAAAGTCGTTTGCAAATTAAGTTAGCCGCGCCGACTGGCAAAGCCGCTGCCCGTTTAAGTCAGTCTATTAGCGCGGCTATGGGGCATTTACCCGAAGCGCTGCAAGCGGATTTACCTACCCAGTGCAGCACCATACATCGCTTGTTGGGCAGTATCCCTAATAGTCCCTATTTTCGTTTCAACGAGCAACATCCGCTTCACGTGGATGTATTGATAGTGGATGAAGCCTCCATGGTCGATTTGCCGCTGATGAGTAAATTGTTCGCCGCATTACCCCGTCACGCCAAAATTATCTTGTTAGGGGATAAGGATCAGTTAGCCTCAGTAGAAGCGGGCAGTGTGCTGTCTGATATTTGTGCGGCGGCACAGAATTTTTCGCCCACGGTTTACAACCAACCACCGCCCTACAGCAGCGATGCATTAACGGTGATTAAAGCCTTGTGTCAAATTGAATTAAGTACACCCTATGTGAATAACGCAAAAATCAGCAACAGCTTAGCGCTGTTGCATAAAAGCTATCGTTTTAGTGAGCACAGCGGTATTGGTCGTTTAGCGAGAGCCATGAATACAGGCAAATTACCTGCGTCTAAAGCCTTGTTTGCCAATACCGATTACCCTGATGTGCGCTGGAACGCCAGTGATGAGCCCAAAGCGTTGGTCAATAATTTGCTCAAGGGCTATCAAGCGTATTTTTCGTGCGTACAAACGCTGTGCACAGATGGCCAGTTCGAAACTCAGGGCACAGAGGTATTTGCTTTGTTACAGCAACAACAAGTGCTGTGCGCACAGAAAGAGGCAACTTGGGGAGTGCATCAGATGAATGCGCTGATTGAGTCTGAGTTAAATAAACAAGGCCTGATTGACCTGGGTCGGGATTTTTATATTGGGCGGCCCGTTATGCTTAGGCAAAACGATCATAGTTTAGGATTATTTAACGGTGACATAGGCATTGTCATGCCTGATGAGCAAAATGAAGGGTTGGTTAAAGTTTGGTTTGTCACTGAACAGAATACCTTGCGCGGCGTCTTGCCTAGCCGCTTACCACCCCATGAAACAGTCTATGCGATGACAATTCATAAAAGTCAGGGCTCAGAATTTGAGCATGTTTATTTGTGCTTGCCTCGAGTCGAAACACGCTCTCAAGCACGCCTATTGAGTCGAGAGTTATTGTACACTGGCCTGACCCGAGCGAAAAAGTCATTCACTTTGTACAGTGATGAACAGGCATTATCAGTCAGTATCGCCAGGCGCTGTAAACGTGGCAGTGGTTTGGCAAAACGCCTAATCGGCTAAGATCAAGCCAGCCAAAATAGCCGTCAGTCTTTTAGGTCAGCGCTAATCTTTGAGGTGGCCGCGCAACATGTTGGCACTTGTGGTTAAACTGGCAATGGTGCCGATAACCCCAGCAAGAGACGCCGCTATTATATATAACGATTGACCCGACGTGAGAGCAACGGCACCAATAACCAGTACCAGCAACAAACCTAAGGGCAGACGGTAGTTTTTCCAGGTGCCGGCTTCGCCGTCGTTAACTAATTGATTCATTGTTTGTGCGCTTTCAGCGTGGCGCACAAAATGAGCAAAACTTTGGTTGATGATGGTGACGTGCCTACGCTGGACCTTGATCAAGCCTGCTAATGCCAGATGCTCGATCATTTCACTGTTTTTTGGGTTGATATAGTGGCCCTTCGCCAAGTTGTACAAAGCGAGCTTTTCAGCATTGGAGCACAACTCCCATTTGTAGCGATATAAGGCACCGGCAATTAACAGTATGTAATTGATGGTTGCCCAATAACGCGTGCTATACAGTTTACTTGATGCACGTTTTAGGTGGGTATAGGCTTTACGTAGTGCGGCCGATTTGTGCCAACTGGAGAGGTTTTCCCAGATCAGCCAATTAGTCAAATTAAATGGTGGTGTTAGCTCGCTAATGGCCATTTCAGGTGCGGTAACACAAGGGAATAAGCAGGCGAGATCAGCAAATAGGTGAATTTCATCATGCATGACCTCTTGATCAATTTGTTGAGTGATCTTGCTGGGTAATTGAACATTAAAGTCCAGTAAACAATCAGCCCAAGATAAATAATCAGCATGGGCTAATTTGGCTGTATCGTTAACCTGTGCGAGAGGGTCTTTCATCTTCACCCGCTGCAAACTGTAGAATCCAGCGTACAGGGTTAATCGGCTAATTTTACCCAGTAAAACCAAGGATTTAAGCTCCATCAGTAGGGTAAGCAGCGCGGATCGGTGTTTAGGCACTTCTAAGCATACTTCGATGTCCCATATTTCGAGGTTAAAACCCTGGCCATTGGGCTCAGCGCGTAACGTCATTTTTATGTTAGGTAAGTCGATTTTTTCGGTTTTAAAGCGTCGCAAGCACGGGCTAATTTGCAGTAATAAAGCAAAGCAGGGTAACGTTGTCATACCCTCGAAAAATACCTGTTGTGAGACGCGAGGTTTATGCAATTCAGTCAGATGCAGCAAGGTCGTTAAATCAATTCCATTCGGTTTGGCTGAGTCCACTTTAAGGGTTAGCTGTGGTGATATTTGGTCGCATTTTTCATCACTCATTGGCAGGTTTAAACTGCGGATATGGCGTAAGAAAAAAGACGAGTAATAGAGTCTTTGCCACAGCGTCACACGGTTAAAGTGCAGCCAAGCAAGCAGCACTAGGGTGATTGCACATAAGCCGAATATCGTTGCCCAGATGGGCATATTGAAGCTTTTCATGTTGGATGCGTCGTTAACCAATGCATTATTGGGCTCAGGCGTATGAGAAAATGTGATAAATGAGTCTAACCAAGGCCAATCTTGCGTGGCGTTGATCAAATCTAATGCATTGGGGAAATCGTCAGGGGTGACCACAGTTGAATAGTTTTCGCACTGTTGTTTGGACTGCTGTTGGCTTTTATTGTGCGGCGTCTCGATGGGGTTATGACCATTGAGTAACGCGGCGGCGTCCATACGGTGCTTGGTTATTGAGTTTGGGAAGCGCGTTAACCCAATAGCGGCGATTTCTGCCCGTTCTCGATTAAACTTGTTGCACTGTTGGTATTGGTAATAATGTGACAGGTTCTTCAGGGGAATGGTCATCACGGAATTTAAATAGAAAGCTTGCCCTAAGGCTAATGCGCCTAGACCAACAGCCAAAAATAAGGCACCTTTTTTGCCTTTTTTATGGATCGAAAAACTTTCTCCAGCGGATTCGAATAGTAGCTTATACCCGCGATACCCAAAGTAAAATATCAGTAGTAAAGTGCACGCAATAATCCAGAGGAAATAACCTGCGTTTTCCTTGGGGTAAATAATTAAATGAGTGAAGGTAAAAAGGCAATACATAATCCCAATCAAGGTTGAGCATAAATGCAGCATTTCTTTGGTGTCAAAAGTGGCCGGCAGATTAACGACTTGTTTAAGTTTGTCGGTATCAAATACTCTGGCTAATAGCCAACTTATTAAGGCAAGCACAGTGACAAAGACAGCAAAGCTAATGCACAGAAACATGAACTGGCTGGTCATCAGGGCATCTAGGCTGTCATCTGGGTAGAAAACCACTACGGCCCATTTATCTATGATGCTAGGCTGCACAAAAAATCGACCTGCTTGTCCGTGGTAAAAACCATTTATGGCATTGTTTACGCTTGCTCCTGGGGATGCGGTTTTATCTAGTGCAGCGCGAATACGCTGGCTTAATATAGGACTATGATTGCCAGAAAAATATAAATTTTCTACCAAGGAACGACTGGCATCACCGTGGAACAATACGTCACCGTTGTCTCTGTCGACTACCATAAAGGTCATGTCCATTGGGGCCGGTGGGGCGAGGCTGACTCTTGGTAACAGTACATCTGCGGCAATGACATCTGCGTAACGATTGGCTTTAGGGCTGTGATCTTGGGCAAGATTGCGCTCTTTGTAATCTGCGGTATACAGGGGCATAGAGATAGTGGTGCCACGGGTGGCGTTGTTAACGTTGAGTAGACGCTGAATATACACTTGCGTGTAGCGCTGTGGTGTTTCGCCGTCGCTTTTAATCTTGCGATTGGGTAACGTCCAGCCTTTGTGATCACGAATTTTCTTAAAATAATCTCGGTTTGACAGCTCAAAACCTTCAGGTAACACGTTATTTTCAACAAAATAGAAAGACGGCGTCAGAATAGCGCCATCTTTGTTCAGTAAAAATACATTCAGTAGGTTTAATGCGTGATTTGACTCAGGCGCAGTCGATATATAGGTTTCTAAACTCTCATTTGGGGTTAAGTTTAGGCTGAGGTTGCGGGCGAAAAAATCAATGATTTGGGCGTTTTCGGGGGCAATGTCATCACTGTGTAAAAAACGACTTAAATTGGTCGCATTTAAATCACTTGTTAGGGAGAGATGATTCTCATCGTCACAATAATAATTAAGGGAGAACTGGGCGTCACTACTGGCAGCTGCGTTGGGTAAATCACTGAATCTAGCCTCGTCGTTTTTTGCGTTATCAGGCTTTGCCATATCTTGGCAGCGAATGTCCGAAATACTGAGCAGCGCGGTGTGAAACTCGGCTAACAAATCACCTTCTATAAGTTGGCTTGTTTGTGCTCCGGGTAAGACAATCGGCGGCGTGTCTTTTTGTTTTTGGTAAGCGGTGCTCTGTTGAAGTAACTGATAGAAACTACGGTACTGATGAAGCTTATCAAATACCTCAAATACATCATGCTGTATGTTTTGCGCCACGATTTTAGCGTATTCGACGGCTTGTTGATCTTTGTTGTAACCTACTACATATTTTTGCAAATATGCCAATAACATGGATAACACCACAATAAAAAATGCATAGCTAATCAGGTGCGTGAGATTGCGATTGGTTGGGGTTATGGAGTGCGTGATGGGTAGCAAGAATAACCGAACTAAGGCCAGCATAAACAACAAACTAACCAAACTGACAACTAACAGCGACGCGTTCCAACTAGTAGTACTTTGTTGAATAAGCTTTGCTCTGGGCAATAAGCCTATTAGGTAAAGGTGATTTAGCGTTTCGCTTTTTTCGCCATACTGGTAAGTAATAGGAATGTCGAGTGCGAATGGGAAAGCAAATACGCGGTATTTCCCATAAGACAGGGTAATATCAATATGGCTGCTGTAGCTGGGTAATGGCACTTTATCGCCTGATGGTTTGCCCTCATCCGCCATTGACAATAAGGAGCGGGTTTCCTGACGCAAAAAGGCACGGTTGATACTGGTTAAATCGACAATCGATATGGTTTTTTCGTGTCCGGTGGATGCGAGTACGACGCCATCTTTATTGGCGAACAAATACTGACTGAAACCTGCTTGGGGGATGGGCAAAATATCTTCTACATCAAGTTTGGCATTGAATACTTTCTTAGGATCTTGAATGTTGATTTGCTGCGCTGACAGGGTGTAAGTAAGGGATTTACTGACGCTGCGCAGAGGTGTGCTGGTGACGCGCTGGTAACTGGGCAACAGTGAACGGATTGAGGTTTCGCTCTCGCTGTATTCGTGGGCGCGTTTAATTTTATCTAGGTTTTCATTGAGGGTATTTGAGGCTTCGTACAGGATCCGGTAGAGATTATTATTACTCGAACCTTCTTCGATGTTGCTGTAGTACAAATAGGTGTAGAGGCCTGCGGCAGAAAGTAAAATAATAAACAATAAAAACACCCGTCTCTTTGGCGTTTTTGGGGGGGATAGTGTATTCTGCGCCACCGATTTTGCCGACATTGATTCTCACCTGTTCCTTGTGTTGTTAAGTAACAGTTCAGAACGAGAGAAAAATCAAGTTTCTGGCCGAAATTTGCACAAATTTGAGGTGTAAGCCAAACTGGTATGGCTTGTTGGTACGCTCTCGTAACTCATCACAAACTCACTATATTCAGGAGCAAAACATGACAGAAATTTCAGCGGAAGAATTTATTACCCTTAGTAAATTGTTGCCCGAAGAACGTTTCGATTATGCCGTAACCCGCATGATTGAATCTCAGCATTTATGGGGACTTTTTGGTGATAATGGTTGGTTGATGTTAAAAGCTGAAGATGACGCCTGTGTGCCTGTTTGGCCCTATGCTGAGTTTGCCCAAGCATGGGTGAAAAATGACTTTCCAGATTGTCAGCCTAAGCAAATTGATTTTGCCCAGTGGCATCAAGCTTGGCTACCCGGCATGCAAAAAAATGGCACCTTAGTCCTCGTCTTTCCATTAAGTGAAGATGAAGAGGGGATCATGTTAGAAGCACAAGAGATGCTTGAGTGTATCGACGAGGAATTACAAGGCGAGTAGGGTGTTAAGCTCGGTTACCCTTGATACCGGCTTAGGTGCTACCGATGGACGTATTAAGGTCTATATTGCCAATCGTCCACCTTATCGAGACTTTCTCACGAGCAAGGCGCTCACCGCTCTGTGTGCGGGCGATATAGAGCAGATCAATCGTCATGGTGGCAATGGGTGGCGTAAGGTTTTTAACGTGTACGCCAAGCTTATATTTGCTTGGCGCAGTGTTGATCCTAGGTTACATACTCAGTTACCTGGTGGCGCTTGTACTAGTTGGCAAGCCTATCGAGACCAATTTTTGCTTCAAGAGTCGAGTCAAACGTCTTTGCTTTTTAGTCCGCCAGCACTCGAACAACAGGTGACCACCGATAATCATGTGTATCACATCATCATGGGGCGCACCTACGCTAAGTCGTTGTTGGCAGATTTAGCTTCGGACCAAAATGACAGCTTGAATTTAATCTGGCATGACAATGAATTTGCTAGCGATGACGCCAAACGGGTCGTGGTGTGTCCATATTTTGATTATCGTCAGTTATCTAATGCTAAAATCATGCGTTTGATTGAGTTGTTACAAACATACTAATTTCGTGGGCAAGCACCTGACTGCGTCAATATGGGTAATCCATGTAGCTGTTTATCAATCGAGTGTACAAACGTGCGAATTGACTTGATTAAGATATTGATTTTAACAACAATTCATTCCTGTTATTTCCTCCCTCTGAGTGTGTTATGTCCGAGTCTTTTTTACGTCAACAATTTCCCATTTTTAGTCAACACAACACGGATACACCTTGGGTGTACTTTGATAATGGGGCAACGACGCAAAAACCACAGACAGTTATAGATACCATTCAGCGCTTTTATTCACGGCAAAATGCCAATGTGCATCGTGCTAGCCACAGGGTCTCTGCGGCAACCACCGAAATGTTTGAACAAACACGTAAAGACGTCGCGGCTTTTATCAATGCGGCCAGTGAAAAAGAAATCATCTGGACCAAAGGTTGCACTGAAAGTATTAACTTGATTGCCAATGTATTAGCCAAAGGGCATGTTTCAGCGGGTGATGAAATCGTACTGTCGGCCCTTGAGCACCACGCCAATATTGTGCCTTGGCAGCAAATCGCCAAGGAGTTGGATTTACGCATTCGGGTGATCCCAGTGGACGAAAATGGTGTGTTGCAAGCTGATAAAGCCAAAAGCATGATCTCTCATAAAACGGCGTTGGTGGCGGTAGGTCATGTATCGAATGCGCTGGGTAATATTAATCCAATTGATGTCATTATCGCCCAAGCCAAGAAACATGGGGCGCTGACATTGATCGACGGTGCTCAGGCTGTCGCGCATTTATCGGTGGATGTGCAAGCACTGGACTGTGATTTCTATGTTTTTAGTGGTCATAAAATTTTTGGCCCCACAGGGATAGGTGTTCTATATGGTCGTCAAGTGTTACTAGAGGGACTGCCACCCTATCAGACCGGCGGAGAAATGATTGAAAGAGTCAGCTTTTCAGGCACTACGTTCCAAGGGTTACCCTTTAAATTTGAAGCTGGCACGCCAAATATCGCTGGAGTACTTGGATTAGGAGCGGCGATATCGTTCGCTCGTCATCACGCGCTAATGATATCGGCTCAAGAGCAGGCATTATATCGGGCTCTTATTCATGGTTTACAAAAGATTGTAGGCATACGCCTCTGGGGAGAGATAGATAACAGCATATGCATACAGTCGTTTAGTATTGATGATGTGAACAATCAAGATCTTGGGGTATTGCTGAATGAACATAATATTGCCGTACGAGTGGGTCATCATTGTGCCATGCCGCTTATGCAAGCACTGGGCATAGATGGCACTGTTCGTGTTTCGTTGAGCGCATATAACACCCTAGATGAGGTAATTTACTTCCTTCGCACGCTGGACATTATTCTTCGCACGCTTAAGCCGAATGTAATGCTTGCACCTCAAGCACATGTTAATTCCCCAGCGAACGATCATCCTAACATCAGTGACTCGGGAGAATTGAATAGTGTATTCAGCATACCAGTGCAACGTAAATATTCTTTTAATGTTAATGATGATTTTGATTTTGATTTTGATTTTGAAAGAATGCCGCTGGCATTACATATTCGTCAAGCGAGTAGTTGGGACGAAACCTATCGACAAATTATGCTGGCGGGTAAACAACTGAATAAATTGTCACCTGAGGAACAGATTGGCCAGTATGAAGTGATGGGCTGTGAAAGTCAGGTGTGGCTTAAGTGTGTTAACCAAGGTCATCATTTAGCGCTTTGGGCCTATTCACCGAGTAAAATAGTCCGCGGTCTATTGGCCATCATTTTTGAGCCGTTAGCGCATTTGACGATCAAGCAGATTAAGCAGTTTAATTTGCATGGATATTTAGATGCCCTGGGATTAGGTCGGCATGTGAGTCAGTCCAGAGGTAACGGCTTACAAGCTGTCATTGAACACATCCAAAGGCATGTCAACGAACGCTGATTTGCAGTCACTAGTATGTTTGTGGTGTGACTAAAAGGCGTTTATTTAATCAAAGGTAAGATAGCTTTAAACGCAGGGGTACGGCTATCACCTACTAATTCGTATAAAGCCATTTCAACGCTGGTCATGGCGGCGCCTTGGCGGCTCAACTTATTTATCGCTAAGGTTTTGTTTTCTGCCAAGCGAGAAGACGTCGCGTCACAAACAACATCCACTGAGTAGCCTAAATTAAGCATACCCAGTACACTTTGATAAACACAAATATGCGCCTCAATGCCACATACTAACCAGTTTTGCTTAGTATGTTGTTTTAACGCATCGAGAAATTCTGGTGCGGCACAGGCATTGAATGTGTGTTTAGTAATGGGGCTCCGAGGGGATAGTTCTTCACTAAGTGTTATGACGGTTTTGCCTAATTTTAGTGGTGCTTGTTCTAAGTAGATTATGGGTAATTCCAGTACCTTTGCGGCCTTAATAAGCATTAGGGTGTTGTGAATTAGCGTATCACTTTCATATACCATGTGCGCTAAATCACCTTGTATATCGACTACCACTAGGCCAGTGTTTTGAATTGTTAACATGTGGGCACCTATGACATGGGATAAGCTGTTACGTTAGCTAAGCCTAGGACGTATAACAATGCAATTCGGTGCATTGACGCCTCACTATGGTGCTTATTCATGTTTTTTCGTCATTCGCTTTTATTCAAAATATTGATTTTTAATGACTTATTTTTTCTTTCAACGGGCGTGCTTTTTGCTTTACAAAGCGCATTCGTGTTCAGTCTGGTTGCTATAAATCAGTCGTACCATTCATTAGGTTAGGAGTTGTCTGTTGAAGTTCGTATTTTTTGTTTTGTGTTTATTGATGAGTGTGTCTGCCGTTGGGGTAGAAAAGGAGCCCCTGGCGGTAAAAGTGTTTATTGCCGGTATGTTTGAAATCGGCGGGAATCAAGGTGACAAGGCGGGGGAGTTTCAACATTGGTTTGAACGCTACTTTGTGGACACTGCGCCGATAACTGTAAAAGGTGCATTGAGTCCAGTGTTTTGTAATCAAGATGGCGTGTGCGGTTCTGTGTTAGGAATGGGCAAAGTGGCCTCTTCTTCGTCTATGCAGGCAATTGTTTTAAATCATCAATTTGATTTTAACCACAGCTACTTCATTGTTAGTGGGGTGGGTGGCGTGCCGCCATCACAAGGGACAATTGCAGACGTAAACTGGGGAAGTTGGCTGATTGATTATGACTTGGGCCACCGCTGGATGCCAGATGAAGGCATAGCCGGTGAACCGGTATTTATGCCAAGGCAAGGTTATGAAGATATTCGACGTTATCAGCTTAATTCTAGGTTGGTTGATTTGGCCGTGGGCTTGTCTAAAGATGTGCAACTTCAAGATTCCGCCGAAGCTCAAGCTTATCGTATGCGTTATACTCAACCTCAGGCTCGTCGTAAACCCACAGTGACAGTCGGTACGCATATTGCTGGTGACACTTTCTTTCATGGCCCAGGCCTGTCCGCACAAGCCCAATATATTAGCCAGTTATATGGCGCAGATGACTATATGATTGCCGAAATGGAAGGGGTGGCGATTGCACAAGTTCTATCACGGACGGTGGGGATCGATAGATTGCTCAGTTTACGTGGCGCGGTGAACTTTGATCAGGGAAACCCCAACGAAACCACCTTGGCACACCTTGACCCTGCTCCCGGTGAAACGGCAGGTGGTTTTGCTGAAACAGTCGAAAATATCGCGTTGGTGGGAGAAAAAGTGGTCGATTATCTGGTGGAGAATTGGGCCGATTTCAAAGATGGCGTCCCTGCTCATTAGTCTGATTGTTCATTTTCTGGCTATATGATTCGGACTCGCTGGAGGGCAAAAATCTAATGGTGCTGTTTGGTCACACTTTTTGCATTCAAGTATGGCATGTAAATGCTGCTCACGTCCTTGGGGCGTGAGTACCCAAGGCCGATTGATCCAAGGAGGATCGTGGCGAACATGTTGAAAATGACCACAGGCCAGTTTAGCGACCCAATGAGATTCATCGTCTTGGGTATAGTCAATAATAGGCTGTTGCATATGGTCTATTTCCTCGAGTGTTAGCGGCTAGATTCATTGTTAACGCGGCGCATAAACCGCGTGAGAGTGTTATTTGAACAAGTCCTTCGTGATGTCCTTTGTGTTTACCAAACAACTTTATTTGGTTGTTTGTCTTATTGACACCCATTAAAGGTTGTAATCCAGTTGAACAATCATTTTTGGTTGTTTTTGTTGCGGCGCTATTATCATTGATCGTACACTGACTGCAGATTTAACCATAGGTACAACCCGAGGTGATATCCATGATTGCTGTTTTGACAGGAGATCTGGTGGACTCAACGGCCATGTCACGCAAGGATTATCAATTAGCTGTGACCTTAATGGAAGACTATATTACAGCATGCCAGAAACGTTTTAACGCCCGAGGTGAGTTATATCGAGGTGATGGTATACAATTGATTTTTTGTCAGCCTCAACATGCCATGCGCGGGGTGATTGAATTAAAAAGCTTACTTTTCTCGGCAACTCATACTCAAAAACCCATTGGTATTACGTTGTCGATTGGTTTAGGCGATCAGCTCATCGAAGGCAGTAAGCCGAGTGTTTCTCAAGGCTCTGCATTTACCTTATCAGGCCGCGGCTTGGACACGACACCCAGTGGACATGTGAGTTTGCATCATGAGGGTGGCGACTTTTATGAGGCGCTCGTATTAGCGACGCAATTTCTTGACCATTTACTGAACTCGCACACACAAATGCAAGCCAGAGTGTTATACCACTATTTAAAAGCCGGTTTCCCTACTCATTCTCAATTAGCCGATGTTTTAGGTACCAGTCAGCAAAATGTGACTAAGCATTTGAGCCGAATGGGAGGCGATTTAATCAAGCAGTATTTAGCCTTGTACGAGACGAAGGTGAATAACTAATGACGTTGTTATTATTAATGGTCTTGGCCCATGTTATAGCCGATTTTTATATTCAAAAAGATACCTGGGTGACGTGTAGAAAAGACAATCATTATGCTTCTTGGGGTTTGTGCAAACATGTGCTAACCCATGTGTTCTTATTGATCGCGGCTTTGTGGATCAGCGGGCAGTTAAACGGATCGGGATGGATTGCCATTGTTTTGATTGGATTTACTCATATGCTAATCGATATATGGAAGTCCTATAAGAATGACGGGTTATATTATTTCTTACTCGATCAATCCTTTCATTTGTTGGTTATTGTCGTGGCGTGGTTAGTCTTGAGCGGCAGTACGTTCGCAGAAATAAAAGCTCAGCTGTTATGGGTGTTGCAGATAAAATATCTGGCAATTGCCTGTGTTTACGTGATCGCGTGCCGGCCAGCCTCAATCGCGATATCGATAGCATTAAGCAATTACACCACACAGTTAGCAGACAAACAGACAGGGCTTGCATCCGCAGGGCGCTGGATAGGTTATCTGGAGCGTTGTTTAATTATTTCGTTTATTATCATAGGCCAATTTGCCGGAGTCGGATTTCTGCTGGCCGCCAAAACAATTTTCCGTTTTGGCGATCTGACCAAGGAGAAAGATATGAAGTTAACCGAGTATATGATGCTAGGTACCTTATTGAGCTTTTCGTGCGCCCTATTGTTAGGGTGGTGGGTGAATAAAAGTTTCTTGTCGCTTTAGCGCGCTGGTTAGATGATCAATGAAAAGCTTAGTAATACCCGTTTGCCTTGTTCAATGCGGGTAACACTGTGTTCGTACTTATCCGGTCGGAATAAGTAAATGCGTCCAAAAAAATTCATGATGCATTTTTGACAATGAAAAACACCGCCTATCTTAGGTTGCTTCAAGACAATATTAAATTTGTAGTATCTCCCGTTCGGCACAGGATCGATATGATTCATTACCTTATGCTGATTGGGATAGGTCACTAAGTATGCAGAGACACGTTTGGATGTGAATAGTACCTTGTTACGAACACGAGCTAGCAAGGTAACCTCCTAAGCCAATTAATTTTAAAAAACGATTGTAGCATTCTTGAACAATCGTTTTTTTGTTAATTTAGGCGTAATTAGATGGATTGACGCTAGCTTAGTATTAATTGATTTTATGCACGCGCACACAATTTTTCCCTGCGCGTTTAGCTTCATAAAGGGCATCGTCCGCCACTTTAACAAGTCGCTCTAATGAGCGAGCCTGAGGCGTATATGTCACCCCAAAACTTGCTGAAATGAGCAAGTCTATGTTGCCCATTAATACCAAAGGGTGCTCAGCTATTTTAGCACAGGTACGCTGGGCAATGACCCGAGCTTTTTCGACCTTAGTGGCCGGCAGTAAAATAACAAACTCTTCGCCCCCCCAGCGTGCAATAGCATCGTGCTCGCGTAGTTCACTTTGTAATAAATGAGCGATTTCAATTAATACTTTGTCGCCCACATTGTGTCCATGGGTGTCATTAATACGTTTGAAGTTATCCACGTCTACCATGATTAGACTAACCTCTTGGCTAGCCCTGACGATTTTGTCGAAACGCCATTGAATATGTGGCCGATTGTGCAGTTGAGTGAGAGGATCGAGCTGATGTTTTTTAGCTGATTCACGTTCAAAAAAACGAATAATCACATGGGCGGTAACGAATATCACGAAAATAGCCAATAATACAAAAGAGGTATGACTGGTATACGCTTCCGTACTGGCATCTTTGCGTGATGACAGAGGTGTGAGCAGGTATAGTTTCCAGTGCAGTGCCTTTAAATCGATTTGGGCAATTAAACTAGTGGCATCAGGCGTTTTAACAATAATATTGTTCAAATTCGGTAAACTTTGCTGCTCTGGGGTTAACGCCTGAAACCAGTGCAGTTGCTCCACAGAAAGAATACGCTGACCGTCAGCGAGCAGTTTGGGGTTTGAGGCCAACACCACATCCTGGTTGTTATCCGCAAAGATAAAGTCATAACCAAAAGAGTCTTTGTATTTGTCAAATACCTCTAAGAAGGTTTTTAAGCGCTTGCCAACCCCAATAAAACCAAGAAATACCCCCTGATCGTTAAACACTTTCACATCAAAATAAATGTGGATATCTTGTCGATTACCTAATGCTGCTGCTATGTTTTTTGGTTGTTGTTTTACCCTAAAATACCATTCTACTTGACCTTCTTTTAAGGCTAATGTGCTGCCATTGGCGTTGTATTGTTTACGGCTGGTTTCGCTGGCGACAAAAAAGTCCATGTTGTAATCCATGGACATGCGTTTGACTAATGCGAGCATGGCCATATCATCAATCTGTTTGGCCGCCATTAAATTGCGTAATGTCGGCGTATTGGCGAGGATCTGCGCAGTATGTAGGGGTTTAACTAATTCTTCTGTGACCAAATCAAATGCTGGTGACATAGATTGCTGTTGCAGACGACTTTGTTCTTCGACTGAGTCAGATAAGGTTAAATAACCACTGATCGCCACAGCAATGGCCATAATAAACAACATGCTGGGCACTTTGAAGCCAAGATGGGATAACCTACTTCGATGGGGAGTGCTCAACGCGAAAATCCAATTGCCATTAAAAATTATAAAGCTTACGTGTTATTTCAGCTCAGGAATATACAATTTTAGTCGTAGTTTTTGTATAAAAAACCCACTAAAAGTAAATTTTTAGCCACTTTTGCGTGTCATCGCTAGCTTTCTAAGGGACGATTTTTAGCCTCAATCCACTGGGCCATATACTGGGTACTTTTATGTTGGTGATGTTGCAACATGCTACCTGTGAAGTTTTTCAGTCTATGGGCCGTCAGGTTATTTTTAAGCTGTGTTAAATGGTTAATAAGTGCCGGTGCTAGCTGCCGTTTATCAAAGCGCTGTAAGGCATGCTCGCCTCGTTCACCGGCTTGGTGCCATAACGCTGGGTCTTGATATAACGCAACTGCCTGAAAGGCAAACTCCAGTGCACTATGGGCAATGGCACCAGGCCAAGTATCTTCAGTACACATGCCCTCAGCGCCAATGGATGTGGTAACACTTGGCGTATTGCACAGCATGGCTTCTGCCAACTTGCCTTTAATGCCGGCACCAAAACGCAGGGGAGCCAAGCATACGCGGGCGTCGCCCATGACCGCTTTGGCATTCTCTGCCCAACCTTTGATATGAAAACCTTGCTTGGCATTGTGCAATTGACTGGCCTTTGGTGGCGGATAAGCCCCATAGATGTGCAGCTCAGCGGCTGGTAGAGCTTGTCTAATCAAGGGCCATATTTCTGTCTTTAGCCACAGAACAGCATTCCAGTTGGGTTCATGGCGAAAATTGCCAATGCTGATGAAGTGCTGGCGCTGTGAGAAGGTTTTGTGTTTAGAAGCATCACCACTTGGCACTAAGTCGAGCATAAACGGACAATGATAAAGCAATGTCTCAGGCACACCGAAAGTATTACCTAGCAGTGCATGTTCATAATCGGAAATAATTAAACTCAAATCACAGCGATAGATAGAAGCCACTTCACGAAGCGCCAAATCACCCTTTAAGTCTTGCTCGGTTACCGCACGATCCTGTTTGAACGCACGATGACGAGCATCGCGCAAACTATGTAAATCCTCGGTATCAAGCACGCGCAGAGCGTTTGGGCAATGCTTTGCCACGCGCCAGCCAAACTGTTCTTCTAACATAAAGCGATCGAACAACACCATATCGGGCTGTTGTTGTTGAATAAAATCGTCAAAGCTAGGGCAATTTAGCGAGATACTGTGTTCGCTTATGGCCATTTTAGTGAGGTCGATTTTATGCTCGCCTTGCAAAGCTGGGCTGGCAAAGCTGACAGTCCAGCCTTGCTGGGTAAAGAGTGTCAGCAAGCTCATCATATGTTGCCCAGCTGCGGACGAGTTTGGTTCAGGCCAGACATAGCCGATGACTAAAACGTGTTGAATTGACATAATATTATCCGGGTTGCTTGGCGAGCTGTACGCAGTTACGGCCTGCTTTCTTGGCAGTATATAGAGCAACATCTGCTTGCTTCATAATATCGCTAAACTGACTGTGTTGACTGTTGCGTTTAGCAATACCAAAGCTGGCGGTAATGTTCACTGTTTTACCTTGAGGTTGTTTGCTTGCACCGCGTTTTGGCGCTTTTTTAGGACGAGGTTTATCACGCAATGTAATTGGATAATCAGCAATAAGCTGACGAATTTGCTCTACAAAAGGCAGCGCCTGATCGGGAGTTTTACGTGGAAATATCAATACAAACTCTTCGCCACCGAAACGAAATGCCTTGCCACCACCTCCGATTTTATTTAAACGGCTGGCGACAAGTCTAAGTACTTCGTCTCCCACATCGTGGCCATAAGAGTCATTGAATTTTTTAAAATGATCGATATCTGCCATGACCACGACATATTTTCGACCAAGTGTATTCACGTACTGCATCAGTGCCCGGCGAGATGGGATGGCGGTCAGTTCATCTTTGAACGCCATGTTAAAACTGTCTTTTAACATGGCGTATAGAAAGCTTGTAGCTAACGTTAGGGCTAATACATTATGTAATTCGAATTGGGCATAGGCTGGCATTATCGCCACAAAGACCACACTTAATAACAATGCACCGTGGTTATGGTCAGGTACATAGAGGAATCGCGCAAAACAAAGCACAACAGAAAACGTCACTAATAGCCACTCGAAAGGTGTGTACAGGGCGTTCAGTCTTGGCTCTAAATTATTGGCCAAGGTATATATTGGACTGAGAAAATTTTGACTGATTGCAGGCAAGTGCCCCAACATTAGCCAACTGAATACGCCGACAAGTGTGAGCTTTACTAGGGTCAGTATTAGGTTGTGAGAGGAAAAGCCGCGGTCCTTGGCGCAGCTTAAATAGCTGAGCATCAATAACGCCATTAGCGGTAAGCGGCGGGTAAAGTCAGACGAGAGGGCTATTTTTTCTTGTGCAAACAACAGTAGTATAGCGGTTAAAATACAGCACCAAAATAATCGACTCCGGCCAAATTGCAGTGCAATTAACGCTGTAATAGTGACGGCTAAATAGCCAATCCACGGCAATGGAATAAACCAGTCAAGAAGTAATGGGCGTTGTGTTTCAAATGAATACAGCACAAGAAGAAGCAATGTTGCATACACAAAAATGTGACGAAAAATATTGTGCAAATAGGTCAAAATGTCAGACTCGAGCTGGGTGTAAAGCGCTATTGTATGAAATTTTTGTTTGTTCCATAAGTGCATGTGTTAATTTGCTACAAATTAAATGAATATTATCAATCTGTTAAAAGGAGACTTATGTCGTCTCACGTAGTTTTTGGAGCCGGATTAATTGGCAGTTATCTAGGCGCAAGCATGCATCAATTAGGGTTTAAGGTAGCACTTGTTTGCCGTGCATCAGTGAAAAGCAAGTTAGCTCAAGGTGTTACTCTAACAGACTATCAAGAGCACTATGCTCAAGCCCAAGAGCTGAATTTTCTTGATAGCGAAGTGCTATTAAAATTAAAACCAGAACAAATAGCCTGTGATTATTTATGGTTGACCGTTAAATGCCATGGTGTTGAACAAGCTTTGCTCGATATTGCGCCGCTGGTAAGTAAACGTACGGTAATTTTGTGCTGCCAGAATGGCTTAGGATCTGAGGCTCCTGTTAAGCGCGCCTATCCCAATAATACTGTGCTTAGGGTCATGGTGCCATTCAACGTGGTGGAGCTAGAAAAAGGCCATTTACATCGTGGCTCACAAGGTGATTTAACGATAGAACAGGCTAATAAGGCGGATCTCAGTGAGAAATTAGTCTCCAGTCTCAATAGTGACTTATTACCTGTCGCCCTTTCAAAGGACATGCAATCCTTGCTGTGGGCAAAACTGCAGCTAAATTTGGGGAACAGTATTAATGCGTTAGCCGATATTCCGGTGAAAAGCATGTTGCAGCAACGGGGCTATCGCGTAGTTATTGCCACCATGATGCAAGAGTTGCTAGCAGTATCAAAAGAATTAGGACTCGAGTTGCCAAAAGTAACATCGGTACCGGCAAATGTGGTGCCATACGTTCTTAAATTGCCCAACTTTTTGTTTAAATTGGTGGCCAATAAAATGCTGGCTGTTGATCCTAATGTGCGTACATCAATGTGGTGGGACATGTCACAAAATAAGCCGACAGAAATACAGTATCTCAACGGCGCTGTGGCCAATGAAGGAGCAAGGGTAGGTGTACCCACCCCTGCAAATAATCGAATCGTGGCTTTAGTTGAGGCTTTATCAGAGGCTAAAAGTAGCAACCGAGTCGGAGGTAAACAACCGAAAATTGCGCTTACTCGCCCCGTAAGTGCCTCTCAACTGCAAAGGCTCATTCGACAAGACTGATGCCTTAGTGGTGACTGTCGTTTAATACCTTGGGTTTAAGATTATCCACCCACATAGCCGTTGCACCGCAAATAGCCACCGGCATAACCAGAAAGTTAACAATGGGGATCATCGAGAAAACGCTGACCCCAATGCCAAAACTAAAGCAACTTCCGCGGCTTTGATTAAGGGTACGGCGCATGTCTTTAAAGGATACTTTGTGGTTATCGAAGGCATAATCACAATATTGAATGGCCATCATCCAAGCACTAAACAGAAACCATAATACTTGGCCTATCACTGGCAAGATAAAGAACAATAATAGAAAACCTATGGCCCGGGGCAAATAGTAGCCAAGTTTCGATAGCTCGCGACCTAAGGTACGTGGAATGTCTTTGACTATGTCCATTACCCCAGTATCACCTAAATCTTGGCCGGTCAGGTGTTTCTCCACTTTTTCTGCTAATAAGCCATTAAACGGTGCGGCAATCCAATTTGACAACGTCCCGAAAATAAGGGCAAAAACCAGTAAAACACTGATGACTGCCAAGGGCCAAATGATGTAACTTAACGCAGTCTTAAGCCAGCCTAGCCAGTCGGGGATAAGCTCGACTAACCAAATAATCGCGCCATCTATTTGGCCAAAGAGGGCATATAATGCGCAAGAAAATAAGATCAGATTTACTGCTAAAGGAATAAACACGAAGCGCTTCAAGCCCTTGGTTTGAATTAACGTAAAACCTTGTAGGAAATAATTCACAGATCTGCCTCTTTTGTATACTATTTGTACATTTAGTTGTTACTCGCCAAAAATTATGTAAAACCTTGAATTAATTGGCAAATGTAGATGCTAACTTAGGTTATTATACTGACGAACTCAGCTTCGGCAAAACGTCAATTGTTACACGGGGTGAGTTTTGCTACATTTTGACTGTTTCCCATAATAACGATAAAACCGGAATCACTCTTTTATTCATGCGTTTAAAGAAAATAAAGCTCGCGGGGTTTAAGTCTTTTGTTGACCCAACCAGCATTCCCTTTCCAGATGATATGACGGCGATAGTCGGGCCTAACGGCTGCGGTAAATCTAACGTGATAGATGCTGTGCGCTGGGTTTTGGGGGAAAGCTCTGCCAAAAATTTGCGCGGCGATGCCATGGTCGACGTTATTTTTAACGGCTCCAGCGCGCGTAAGCCTGTCTCTCAATGTACAGTTGAATTGGTATTTGATAATACGTCTGGGCGTATTCAAGGTGAATTTGCCAGTTACAATGAAATATCGGTTAAGCGCCTGGTCAGTAAAGATGGGCAATCTAGCTATTTCCTTAATAATAGTAAATGTCGACGCCGAGATGTCACTGACTTGTTTCTTGGTACCGGATTAGGCCCCCGTAGTTATGCCATTATCGAGCAAGGAACGATTTCTCGCTTAATTGAATCCAAGCCCCAAGAGTTACGGGTTTTCATTGAAGAAGCTGCGGGGATCTCCAAATATAAAGAACGTCGCCGTGAAACTGAAAACAGGATCCGCCATACAAAAGAAAACCTTGAGCGTTTAGAAGATGTGCGCGGGGAACTGGGTGCCCAACTGCAAAAACTTGAGAAACAAGCCGTAGCAGCCAAACAGTATAAAGCGCTTAAACAGCAAGAACGTCAATATCGTTCAGAATTAGTGGCAATTCGCTGGTCAAATTTTAATGACACAATTATCACGTTAGAACAAAAAGCTCAGCAGCAAGAAACCGATTTACAAGCCTTTATTGCTCGTCAGCGTGGCGATGAAAAAGAAATCACGGTTTATAAAACGCGCCAACAAGAACACAAACAGCAATTACAGGATACCCAACAAGTCTATTTTCGGTTAGGTACAGACATTACTCGCCTTGAGCAAAATCAGTTGCACAGTAAACAGCGTATCGCACAAATAACTCAAGAACTGGCAACGCTTCAAGAAGCCGTAAACGATAGTGAATTAGAACAAAAAACCAGTGCGCAGCGCCTATCAGACTTAAATCACGTTATCACCCTAGATGCGCCAGAGCATGAGTTGACCGCTCAGGCATTGGAGGATGCAATTTGGCAATTACAAAGCTTGGAAGAACGACTTGCTAATGAGCAGAATCAATGGCGAGAGCAAGAGCTGACGCACCAAAAATGTAAGCAACAGAGCCAAAACAATCACGAAAAAATTCAGTCCATCTTGGCGATGCAAATGCGTACCCAAGAGCGAGTAGGGGAAATTTCTAACGAGATCACTGCGCTGCAAACAACCGAATTTAGCCAACAAATTAGCTTAGCCAATAAAGCCCAACAGCTCGCTCAAAGCCAGTTTGATGAAGCACAGGTTAGTTATCAGGCGGTAACCGAAACATTGCATCAAGCGGAGCTTAATTGGCGCAGTGCCGATGACGAAAGAGCGCATACCAAAGGTGAGTTGCACGCGCTCAATGCGCAAATTTCCGCGTTGCAAGGAGTTCAAAATTTAGCGGTGGGTCATCAAGACCATCAACAACAATTGACCGATATGGGCATTGAGAGTCAGCCTTGGCAGGCGTCATTAACAGTCACTCCTGGATGGGAGCGAGCGGTTGAGGCTGTCACTGCACAGTGGCAAAATGCGTTATTGCTCAACTACCCAAAAGATATCGCGAATCTACTTGTCACCAAAGAAATGCAAGGTTTAGCTGTTATCTTTGGCAATGCACCCTCCCTGGAACCAAAAGCTAATACTTTAGGTTCAGTGCTGCATGATTGTCACTTTCCCTTGTGGATGGGGGATATTCGCCTAGCGCAGTCCAGAGATGACGCGATGAAGCAGCAGACATCATTGGATCTAGGTCAAAGCGTGGTGAGTGCGGATGGACTATGGGTCGGCAGTGATTGGCTGATTGATGGCTGCAAAGAGGAAGAAAGCGGTATTATTCAACGGACCAATGCCATAGTGTCGTTAGAAACTAAACAACCAGATATAGAGTTACGTTGCGATATTGCGCAGCAAGAAAGTGTGCAAGCCCAGCAAAACGTCGAGCGACTTAGTCAAGATAAAGAACACCATCGTAATGCACTTTCGGCCTGTGAAGGCGAGCTGAACAAATGTAAAAATCACTGCCAATGGTTGGTACAACAACAGCAAAGTGATAGCCAGCGTCAGCGTAAACTTGATGTTGAATTACAGCGCCAAAAGGCGGTGCTGGGCGAGGAGGAAACTCAATTAACGGACTTAAGGGCACAGACAGACGCGTTGGCTGAAACGTTGGTGACCTTGAACGAGCAGCAAACAGACATTGAACAGCAACGGGAACAGCTAAATAAACAAATACGAGAACAGCGGCATCAAGTCGATAATCTGAAAAACCGCCAACATCAACATGCCTTAACTCTCAAAGGGCAACAAACAGAGCAGCAGAATTTATTAATTGCACAAGGACGCGAAACGGCCCAGTTGCAAAATATGTTGTATAAAAAAGAACAGCTTACGAGTGAATTAACGCAACTATCAGGCCCTTTGACAGACCAAGTCGAGCAATTACAAAGTATGTTACGTGAGCATCACCTTCTTGATGAAACGCAGCAGAAACTGCAGATCACGTTAGGCGACATTGAGCATGAGCTTGGCCAGATAGAGAAAGGCCAACAGGCAATTAATACGCAGATTCAGCAGATGCAGGTGAATGTTCAGAATACCAAATTGGAATGCGAAGGTTATCGCGTGAGAGCCAATAGTGTGGTTGAGCAGTTAAATGAAATGAAAATACAGCTCGATCCCTTGCTTGAGAGCCTTAATGAAAATGCTAATGAAAAACAGTGGCAAATTTATCTTGAACGCACAGTTGCCAGCGTAGCGAGACTGGGGGCCGTGAATTTAGCCGCGGTAGAAGAGTACGATGTTCAAGCACAACGTAAACAGCACTTAGATGAACAAAATCAAGATCTTGAGTCTGCACTGGAAACATTAGAGCAAGCCATTCGTAAAATTGACAAAGAAACCAGAAGTCGCTTTAAAAATACCTTCGATCAGGTTAATAATGGTTTGCAGACTTTGTTTCCAAAAGTCTTTGGTGGTGGTTCGGCGTACTTGGCGCTGACCGATGATGATTTATTGGAAACGGGTGTCAGCATTATGGCAAGGCCACCGGGAAAGAAAAATAGTACAATTCATCTGCTTTCTGGTGGAGAAAAAGCTCTGACCGCTTTATCATTGGTTTTTGCCATCTTTCAATTGAATCCTGCGCCATTCTGTTTATTGGATGAAGTGGATGCACCTTTGGATGATGCCAATGTTGGACGTTTTTGTAAGCTAGTCAGTGAAATGTCTAGTAGTGTGCAATTTATTTATATCACCCACAACAAAATTGCTATGGAAATGGCGAGTCACTTAACAGGTGTAACTATGGCGGAACCGGGTGTTTCACGCATGGTAGCCGTTGATGTAGAACAAGCGCTAGCTATCGCGCAAGCATAAAAAAGGGTATGAGTTAATTCGATGGAAGATGTATTACGCTGGACGTTATTTATAGTGGGCACCTGTGCGATTGCAGGGGTGTTAATTCATGGTTTGTGGGTATCTCGTAAGGCAACCAGCAAAGATAAACGCGGCGCGAAAGTTGACCGTCAGCGCAGAGACGGCTTGCATACGCCTGCGTCATCCGAGCCTAGATTTTCTTCGTTTGATGAAGATTTTGAGCAAAATGATACCCAGGCAGATAAGTCAGATTTTGATGACTTTGGCGTAGGACCCGTGCGCGTCGTGAGCAATAATCATTCCCTTGAAACGAATACGCCATCCGAGGAACAGTCTGACGATGACAGCCATTACGGGCCAGAATCCTCGGATGATGTAGATAAAGAACAAGACGTGGAAGAGGGAGACGCTCTGCCAGCCGACTTCGACCCTATGATTGAACCCGCTTCAGCGCCACCACCTAAGCCAGTGACCCCACCTGGTAAAGTGTACGCTTCGGTTGTAACCCAACCTAAACCTGAATATGCCGCTCAAGCTAACCATTATACCCAAGCGGGTGCACGCCAAGTAAAAGATGTGCCTGAGCCGCCCACATTTTTGCTAAAAAGTGGGCAGCAAAAAGACGGAGTTCAAAAAGCGCCGACAGAGGAATTACTGCCACAGCCGGCTGTGTCACCGACTACTTCGGATGGGAATGTCGGTGGACGCCAAATAGACTCGGATGTGACAAATAAAGTGATGCACAGCCGTAAAAATGAAGTGGCAAACCGCAAACGTCGCGAGCCAAAATTTACCGAAGATCAGTTGAATATCGATTTCGATGAACAGCAGGCTGATAATAATAAGGGCCCGGCGCAACCACAAAGAAGTGAAGCAAAACCTCAGGCGGCCGAGCAGCCTCAAGAAGTCTTAGTACTCAACGTTAAAACCGCAGACGATGCACCCATCCAAGGGGCGTCGTTATTACCCATGTTACTTACCTTAGGTTTTAAATTTGGCGATCAAGATATATTTCATCGTCACGTGAATGCTAACGGTAAAGGGCCAGTACTGTTTAGCTTAGCGAATATGTTTAAACCGGGTGTGTTTGATATTGATCACCTAGAAAATTTTACCACCCAGGGCGTGACTTTATTCATGATACTGCCGATTGAAGGGGACCCACATCAGGTCTTCAATATGATGCACAACGCGACCCGCAAAATTGCCGATGAATTTAATGGGCAAATTCTAGATGGTCGGCGTAGCATGTTAACCAAACAAGGTTTGCAGCAATACGTTGAACGCATTCGCGAGTTCGAACGTAAGCGAATGATACGTCGCTAATTTTAGGGAGCGTTAGCTCCCTGTTTTCTTTGAATATCTTGGAACATTTTATGTCTAATGCTTTGTCACCTGCCCAAAGGCTGACGCAACTTATCAATACGATTAACGAATATAACTACCAGTATTACGTACTCGACAATCCAACGGTGCCAGATGCGGAGTACGACCGTTTAATGCGAGAACTACTCGACATTGAACAAACTTATCCAGACCTGCGCAGCTCTGATTCGCCGTCACAGAAAGTGGGTGGCACGGCGCTCAGTGCGTTTGAGCAGGTTGAACATGAAGTGCCCATGTTGTCGTTAGATAATGCATTTGACGAGCAAGACATGGTGGCGTTTGAAAAGCGTATTAAAGACAGACTAAAAAATACCGACAAAATTGGGTTTAGTTGCGAACCCAAGCTAGATGGTTTGGCCGTCAGCATCTTGTATGAAAATGGCAAATTAGTGCGTGCAGCGACCAGAGGCGATGGTCGTGTGGGTGAAAACATCACCACTAATGTGCGTACAATTGCCAATGTACCCCTTAGTTTACGTGGTGATAGCTACCCAAGTCGCTTAGAAGTACGCGGCGAAGTGATTATGACCAGAGCAGGCTTTGTTACCCTAAATGAAGCTCAAATTAATAAGGGCAAAAAGCCCTTTGTGAATCCAAGAAACGCTGCAGCAGGCAGCTTACGACAGCTTGATCCTCGGATCACCGCTGGGCGACCACTATTGTTCTATTGTTATTCTCTCGGTTTAGTTGAAAATGAACAGCAACCTTTGGATACCACCCATTCGTCGCGCCTAAAACAGTTAAGTGAGTGGGGGTTGCCTTTAAGTAAAGAACTCGAAACCGCAACCGGCGCGCAAGAGTGTCTTGAGTATTTCCATAAAATTGGTGAGTTGCGCAGCCAATTAAGCTATGACATTGATGGGGTGGTTTTCAAAGTAGACGACATCGAAATGCAGCAAGCCCTAGGCTTTGTTGCCCGGGCGCCTCGCTGGGCTATCGCCCATAAGTTTCCTGCTCAAGAAGAAATCAGTTCCTTGCTGGATGTCGAGTTTCAGGTTGGTCGAACGGGGGCTATTACACCTGTTGCGCGCCTTGTACCTACCTTTGTGGGTGGGGTCACTGTATCGAATGCCACGCTGCACAACCAAGATGAAATTAATCGTCTGGGGATCATGATTGGAGACACCGTCATCATTCGCCGGGCAGGGGATGTGATCCCGCAAATTGTCGCCATCGTGACCGAAAAACGCCCTGCAGATGCCAGAGAAATAACCTTTCCAACTGCGTGCCCTATGTGTGACTCAGCGATTGAAAAATTGGAAGGTGAAGCGGTTGCCCGGTGTACAGGCGGACTTTACTGTAAGGCCCAGCGTAAAGAGGCCATGAAACACTTTGCTTCACGCAAGGCTTTAGACGTCGACGGTTTAGGTGACAAACTCATTGAGCAATTAGTCGATGGGGATATGGTCAAAAGTCCCGCGGACTTTTTTTCCTTAGATATAGCGCCTCTATCGAGTATGGAGCGCATGGGGGAGAAATCTGCCGTCAATTTGGTTAACGCACTCGAACATAGCAAAAAAACCACGTTAGCTAAATTCTTATACGCATTGGGGATCCGCGAGGTGGGTGAAGCCACGGCACAAAATTTAGCGCTGCACTTTTTAACCTTAGAGGCCATAGAGCAGGCAGATATCGAATCCTTACAAACCGTGCCTGATGTGGGCGTGATTGTTGCTCAGCACGTATTTAATTTTTTTAGGGAAGCGCACAATCTCGAGGTCATAAAGGCATTGCGTGATGCAGGTGTACATTGGCCAACAATAGAAAAAATAGCGCTGGATCAGTTACCACTAGCTGGGCAAGTCTATGTGTTAACAGGCACGTTAAACGTGATGGATCGTAATCAAGCTAAAGCGAAATTACAGGCTCTTGGGGCCAAGGTTTCCGGTAGCGTTTCTGCCAAAACGGATTGCTTAGTCGCGGGGGAGAAAGCGGGTTCAAAATTGACCAAGGCCCAAGATTTAGGTGTTAAAGTGATAAACGAAGATGGCATGCTCGCCATGTTTGCTGATTTGGAAGGTTAAGTCGTGGACCTATCGATTATCTTTGAAGGCTTAGCCAGTCTCACGCGCTGGTTAAGTCCGTATTATGCTGAAATTTCTATGACCATAGTGGCCACTGTGTTGGTAATTTACGGGGACATACTAAACAAAAAGATCAAACATATTTTGTCGCCCTACCACTTTATTGTGCGCACCTCGGTATTTGTTGTTATTTGTGCTTTTGGTTACGGGGCATTGGTTATTTTTACCACTCCCCACGTCAAACTCGTATTAATGATGATCCCTAGCTTGTATCGTGGAATAAGTGTCGTCAGTCTGTTTTTGTTGTTGGGGTATTTGGCGGAACATAGACGCTATATCTAATGCGTTTTCTGCAAATAATCAGGAATAGGGCAAGTGCCTTTTAAAGCGATTAATGAAAAGCCAGCATAGAATGCTGGCTTTTTTGCTATTTACTACATTTAACTCTTTTGGCTTGGTACTTCGCTTGGCGCACTTGCCATGCCTTAACAACAGACCAACGCCAAACATAATTTAAACCAAAAAATCCGACTAATCCAAAGAAGACAGAACACACACCACAACCTAATAAAAACGCAGGACCGATCGTTTCTATGCTTTGCACTACCCAATCCCAACTTAATTGAAAATGAAACGCTTGGGTATCGGTACCTAATAGAGTGGCACCGACGAGATAGGCGCCGTAAAAAATGGGCGGCATGGTAAACGGATTCGTGATCCAGACAGTGGCCATAGAAAGCGGCAAGTTGACGCGTAACGGTATTGCGACTGCGGCTGACAGCCACATTTGAAACGGTACCGGCCAAAAAGCGAAAAACAAGCCCAGACCAAATGCCCCTGACGCCGAACGGCGATTGAGGTGCCATAGATTGGGATCGTGCAACAAGGTGCCGAATATCTTCAATGCTTTTTGCTTCTTAATCTTATGGTGATCAGGTAAAAAGCGTTTAATGAACTTTTTCAGCATAATTCTCTATAATGTGTTGTGAAGTGATACACAGGATGTGCCTAGCACTATGGACGGTAGACTTTTCAGTTTTATTGCAGCAAGTATGTCTGCCTTGTTTTGGTTGTCACTTCCCGCGATCCTCATTCTACCAATAATCCTGTGTCTTGCCATACTGCTATGGCGTTTGCCGCGTATCATTTCAAGCTGCAAACGTTTTAACCATTACTGCAGTTGTTTTTTGCTAGGTATTTTTTGGATGGCAAGTGTAGGGCATTGGCAGCAAACTTGGCAACTCCAAGCAGACGATTTTACCCAAGGAATTTGGATCCAAGGACGAATTACGAGTCTAATCGACGGTAAACAAAGTCCACGCTTTAATCTTGATATCTCAGTTATCGAGCAGCGTTCATTAGTGAAAAAAAGACGCATTAGACTGAGCTGGACAAAGCCAATGTGGTCATTAAAACAAGGCCAAAGGGTGCAGTTATGGGTGAAATTGAAACCTGCTCATGGCTTAGCAAATCAAGGTGGTTTTCATTATCAACAGTGGCTCTTTAGCCAAGATATTGTTGGCACAGGCTATGTTAAAACAAGTGAAAACAATATATTACTCGAACCTAACCTCAGCGTGCGTCAGCGCCTATTAGATCAAATTATGGCAACTGAACTGGCGACCACTCCTTGGATAGCCGCCCTTGCATTAGGTCATCGAGGTCTGCTGACGCAGGACGATTGGTTGTTGGTACAGCGCACCGGCATTGCGCACTTAATTGCTATATCTGGGTTACATTTAGCCCTAGTTGCCAGTTTGTGTTATTTGCTCATCGCCAGCGTTTTACTTTTTTGTTACCGAGTGTTAATTACGACTCAAACGGTAAACTTTCATTTTGTCAGCATCTTAATTACGTTGTTTGCCACTTTGGGTTACGCCTATTTGGCAGGACTCGGTTTACCCGCCATGCGTGCATGGTTGATGTTGGCGCTAACGGCGTTGTTACTCTTTACTCGCCTGTATTGGGGAATAAAACGTATTCTACTGGTCAGTATCAGCGCATTTATTTTGCTATTCCCATTGAGTTTATTTGGGCAAAGCTTTTGGTTAAGTTTCAGTGCTGTGCTAATCATAAGTTTTGTGTTTTGGCGATGGCCAGTCAAGCATCAAGGTTTTTCCATCAAGAACTGGTTTGCTGGGATGTGTCGACTGCAACTGACGTTAAGTATTTTGATGCTGCCAATCGTCGCTTGGCAGTTTTCGTTTGTTTCTTTGGCAGCGCCATTGGTTAATCTAATCGCTGTGCCCTTAGTGACTCTAATTGTTGTGCCTCTATGCTTGCTCGCTGTGGTGATGCTGTTATTGAACTTGGCTCGGGGTGATGATGTGCTGGTGTTGGTTGATTATGGCTTACAATTATTACTTGATAAGTTGGTTGAGGTCAGTAACTGGTCAGCCTCGGCGTTTACAATACCGGCTATTCCGGCGCTGGCTTGGGTCTGCTTAACCTTAGCAACGTTAGTCATAATATTGCCCCGTGGTTTATTACCAAGAGTAGCGGCGGTTATGCTTTGTTTACCTTTATTGTCTTATGGGCTTACAACACGCGCAACGCACTGGCAAGTAAATGTACTCGATGTTGGACAAGGTCTTTCGGTAGTCGTAAGCAGGCACAATGACGCTTTGCTATATGATGTTGGTGCAGCGTATCCCAGCGGTTTTAATATGGCTGATAGCGTGCTTACACCCTATTTACACAGTCACGGAATGACGCATGTTGGCATACTCGTTTTGAGTCATTTCGATAATGATCATAGCGGCAGTGAACCTGCGCTACGTCGCTCTATGTCGATTCTACGCACGTACACGACTAAAGATAAATGTCGTTATGGTTGGCAAATGTATTGGCAAGGTTTACAAGTTTCAGCATTGTGGCCAGACGATCCTAGCTTGCACAACGATAACAATGGCTCCTGTGTGCTGCGCATAACGGATGGGCATACAAGTGTGTTATTGACCGGAGATATCGACGCATCAGTAGAACGAAAATTGGTGCAACACTACGGCGACGCGTTGCAATCACAGATATTAATTGCACCACATCATGGCAGTAACACTTCATCGTCGGCGGAATTTATTACGGCAGTTGCACCACAGCATGTCATTTTTAGTCAGGGATTTATGAATCGTTGGGGGTTTCCTAAAAATGAGGTGGTGACACGTTACCAACAGACAAATGCACAACTCTATCGTACGTCTGAAGACGGACAGATACAGGTGACGGTTGAAGATAGGGGCATAAAAGTGCGTACTTTCCGCCACGATATGTATCCATATTGGTATGCAAATCATTAAATTGTCTGAAAATTAAGCATTAAATAATTGATAGTTGGGGAAATTCCCCCTAACAGTTACAATATCCCAGTGTAACCTTAACTAAGTCGAACTCTAACGCTTTCATGACTCATACTTTACCGTCTCAAAATGTATTCAAACGCTTCGCCGTTTATCTTAAAGATTTCAAGTTGGCTTTTATCGTGGCCATCATTGGCATGGTCGGCTATTCACTGATCGACGCTTACGTTATCTCGCTATTACAGCCTATTATTGATGGTAATGGTGGTAAATGGGATTACGATTATCTGCGCTTAGCGGCCTATTTTGTTATCCCGGTATTTGTGGCAAGAGGGATATTTAATTTTATGGGTACCTACACCCTTTCTTGGATCTCTAGCCAAGTGGTAATGAAGATGCGTGAACAGCTTTTTCATCAATACATGCACTTGCCTGTTGCGTTTCACGACCATCACCCGTCTGGTCAGCTTATATCTAAAGTGATTTATGATACTGAACAAGTGGCGGGCGCAGCAGGAAAAGCCTTTCTGACGCTCATCAGAGAAGGCGCTTTGGTTTTTGGTTTACTTTTTTGGATGTTTTATCATTCTTGGCAATTAGCGTTAATTTTTATTTTGATTGGCCCTTTGGTCGCCATTATTGTCTCTATTGTGAGCAAACGTTTTCGCTTGGTCAGTAAAAATATTCAACAAGCCATGGGCAACTTGACCTCGTCTGCGGAGCAGATCATCAAAGGCCATAAAGTAGTACTCATGTTTGGTGGACAAGATTTAGAGGCGTCGCGATTCGCCAAGAAAAACAACCATAACCGTCAACAAAATATGAAATTAGTGATTGCGCAAATCCTAAGTGTCTCCTCTATTCAAGTTATTGCCTCGGTGGCACTGGCGGTGGTTTTATATATATCAAGCAAACCTAATTTCATTACCGACTTAACGCCTGGCACGTTTGTGACTGTAGTGGTGGCTATGACCATGCTACTCAAGCCATTGAAGCAGCTCACTACGGTCAACAGTGAATTTCAAAAAGGCATGGCTGCGTGTGTGAGTATTTTTTCAGTACTTGATAATGCCATTGAAAAAGATACCGGCAATCAGCCACTGAACAAGGCAAAGGGCAAACTAGAATTTAGGGATGTGACCTTTCATTATCCTAACAAAGAAGAGGCGGCTTTATCGGATATGTCGTTTACCGTCGAACCCGGGAAAATGTTTGCCTTAGTGGGTCGCTCAGGTAGCGGAAAGTCCACTATATCTAGCCTGCTCACGCGTTTTTATGATGCCCAGCAAGGCACCATTTTATTGGATGGTGTACCGCTACAAGATTTCAAACTAAAAGATTTACGCCGTCAATTTGCCCTTGTTTCCCAGCATGTCACGTTATTTAACGACACAATTGCTAATAATATTGCCTATGGCTCTGAAGGGAGGGTGACACCAGAACAAGTGTTAGCAGCTGCAAAAACAGCTCACGCGTTAGAATTTATCGAACAATTGCCCCAGGGCATGGAAACCCTAATAGGTGAAAATGGCTTGATGCTTTCAGGAGGGCAACGCCAGCGTTTAGCGATTGCTCGAGCGGTTTTGTTAGATGCACCTGTGCTTATTTTAGATGAGGCTACATCAGCCTTGGATACGGAATCAGAAAGACTGATTCAGGATGCGTTAGAGACGTTACAACAAGATCGTACCAGTATCGTTGTCGCTCACCGCCTGTCGACGATCGAAAGCGCTGATCAGATATTAGTCATAGAAAAAGGGCGTATATTAGAGCAGGGCGATCATGGATCATTGTTGTCACACGACGGTGCTTACGCTCAGCTACACAAGCTGCAGTTTGGTGATGGACAAACCGTCGCGTGAGATGGATCGAACGTGTTTGGTACCAGCAGCCTTGGTATAAGTGGCCAATTATCATATTGATGTTGCCCTTAACCTGGTTATTTTGGCTAATATCTCGTTTGCGTCGTGGGGCATTTTTACTCGGTTTTAAAACATCTATTAAAGTGTCAGCGCAGGTCATTATCGTCGGTAATATCAGTGTTGGTGGTAACGGAAAAACACCTTTAGTGGTGCATTTAGCAAAATTTTTAGCGGCCAACGGTTACCACCCAGGGGTATTAAGTAGAGGTTACGGAGGACAATCCGAAAGCTACCCGTGCAGCGTCACCCAAGACAGTCAGCCAGAGCAAGTGGGTGATGAGCCTGTACTCATGCGTCAACATGTAACATGCCCTATGGTGGTCGACCCTAAGCGCGCCAGAGGCGCACAGTTTCTAATTGACACGCACCACTGCGACGTAATTATTTGCGATGATGGCTTGCAGCATTATGCGTTGCAGCGGGATATTGAAATTGTGGTAATGGACGGTAAACGCCGTACCGGAAACCAATTTTTAATGCCCTCAGGCCCCCTAAGAGAATCAACCGCTAGACTAAAAAATGTTGATTTTGTGGTCATCAACGGGGAGGGGGCATCAACTAACGAATACTTGATGCAACTCGTTCCAGGACAACTCATCAATGTAAAGCAGTCGACGCAGCGCTTAGCACTAAATGCGCTTAAATCGCCAGTTGTTGCTGCTGCGGGTATCGGTCATCCGCAGCGCTTTTACGAATTACTTGAGCAACAGGGCGTCACGTTAAAACAGTGCTTGAGTTTTGTTGATCATCATCAATTCGAAAAAGCCGATTTGCCTCAAGAACGTGTGCTGATGACCGAAAAAGATGCTGTTAAGTGCCGACCTTTTGCGCATGAAGACTGGTGGTATTTACCCGTTAATGCCAAGCTTGATACAGATTTTGAACAGCAATTGTTAACCAAATTACGCAATAAAAAGTGAGATGAATATGGCATTTGATAAAAAATTACTTGAGATAATAGCGTGTCCTGTATGCAAGGGAACGCTTATTTTAGATAAGCCAACCGACGCAAATGAACGTTTGGTTTGCCGATTTGACCGTTTGGCTTACCCAATTGAGCAACATATTCCAGTGCTGCTTGAAACAGAGGCTCTGGTGTTATCCAGTGAAGAATTAGAAAAAATCACCAAGTAAGGCTGCCCTATGAACTTTAATGTGATCATTCCCGCACGTTATGCATCGTCTCGATTTCCAGGTAAGCCGCTGGTTGAAATTAATGGCAAACCTATGGTGCAGCACGTGTATCAAAGGGCGATAGAGTCAGGTGCGTCAAATGTGATTGTTGCCACAGACGATGCGCGTATTGCAAAAGTGGTCAGCGATTTTGGTGGGCAATACTGTATGACCGGCGCCCATCATGAGTCTGGGACGGAGCGACTGGCAGAAGTGGTTGACATGCAGAACATGCTTGCCCAAGAGATAGTGGTTAATGTGCAAGGTGATGAGCCGTTTATTCCAGCTGAAAATATTCAGCAGGTCGCCGAAAACTTGCATCATCATCAACAAGCTGAAATGGCCACCTTGGCGGTAAAAATAGTTGATGTAGAAGAAGCATTTAACCCTAATGCAGTAAAAGTCGTCTTGGATAAACAGGGCTACGCCATGTACTTCACTCGAGCGACGATCCCTTATGATCGTGCGCGTTTTTTAGATGAGGATAGCATAGACGAAATTGGTGATTACTATCTCCGCCATGTGGGGATTTATGCTTACCGCGCAGGTTTCATTAAGCAATACGTTAATATGTCACCGTCAGGCTTAGAGCAAATTGAATCTTTAGAACAATTGCGAGTGTTATGGCATGGCGAAAAAATCCACGTGGATATCGCTCGAAAAACGCCTCCAGCAGGGATTGATACTCCTGAAGACTTAAAACGAATATTAGCCGACCCGAGTATCGTTTTTTAAGAACGAGTTTGCGCAGTGTTTGTGAAAGGAGGTCAGCAATGTCAAACCTTGTTATTACCGGTGCCAACCGCGGGATAGGCTTAGCATTTGTTAAGTATTATCTTGCCCAAGGACATCAGGTCTACGCACTTTTTCGTAATACGTCTGACGAGCTGACTGGAAGTAAAGCACAGGTCATGTGCAAACCGAGATGGCTAACTACGGCGGCGATGTTTACCTGTCACTGCACGCGCCGCCATTGCCTTGCGTATTCAGCCGTTAACCCTTACTAATAGCGGTTCACTTTCTTACGCTAATGGGGAAAATATTCCCTGGTAAAAGACGCAAACCTGCCATGTTAGGTTTTATTTTTGCGATGTCCTCAGAGGCCAATAATGTCAATAAATACAATAAATAAAGTTGAATTGGGGGTATTTCCGACCCCCATTCATAAGTTAGCCCGTCTTTCGGCTCATCTGGGCGGCCCTCAAATTTATATTAAACGAGATGATCTTACTGGCTTAGCCTTAGGTGGCAATAAAACTCGTAAGCTTGAGTATTTACTGGCAGATGCAGTGGCACAAGGTTGTGATTGCGTGATTACTGCTGGAGCAGCCCAATCCAATCATTGTCGCCAAACGGCAGCAGGCGCTGCAAAATTGGGTTTAGGCTGTCATTTAGTACTAGGTGGTCAAGCACCCAATATGGCCAATGGAAACTTGCTGCTTGATGCGCTTTTTGGGGCGCATATTCATTGGAGCGGTGAAAAACGCAAAGGCGAAGATATTCCAAAATTGGTTAATGAACTGCTCAGCCAAGGAAAAAAACCATATGTTGTACCCTACGGTGGTTCGAATACGATAGGAGCTATTGGTTTTATCCAGGCTTATTCTGAATTGATGTCACAGTGCGAGTCATCACATGAGACATTAGATTTTTCTGATATCGTATTTGCGTCAAGCTCTGGCGCGACGCATTGCGGGTTAGTGCTTGGGCAGCATATCCATAAAGGAAAAAGTAACATAATTGGTATCAATATAGACAAAGATGAAATGGGTAAAGACAGTTACAAATGCCAACTACAGGCGTTGATAGAGCAAAGTGCACATACGCTAGCGATTGATTATCAGGGCTCAATTGATGAATTGCATCTAATTGATGATTACATCGGTCAGGGTTACGGTGTGGTTGGAGAGCTAGAACGTGAAGCCATCGCCTTGTGTGCTCAGTACGAGGGGATTTTACTCGACCCCGTTTATACAGGGCGCGCGATGGGGGGATTAATCGATATGATCCGCCGTAAACAGTTTAGTGCTCACAGCAACGTACTCTTTTGGCATACCGGCGGAGCGCCTGCTGTGTTTGCTTACGCCAGTGCGCTGCAGAACGTTTAGTGGTTGATTTTCAACCACTTGTTGCAAGTTGCCGTGCATTAGATCAATTTTATCGCCTGATTGCACGATAAGTGTGCAGTTCAGTTAATTTAATGGTGGATAAAATTTTTCTTAAACACTATGGTTTATCCCCTCCTTTAGTCTAAGTGGTTGGTGATTTTGTGAAAGGGTTGTTGGCGATAAACGTCTTTTTTTGGCTTTGTACGTCTTATGCCTATGCTGAGCATAGTGAAGAAGTCGAAAAATTTATTATTGCCGCGCAAGCTGCCACCTATGATTGCCCAAAAAGCGATATCAATTCTGCCCTCGATACTTACCTCGCCTCCGACGAAATCATTAAAGGCCAACAGGATAGGCTGCGGCTGATCAAATCGCATTCTTTGATCTGTGTTGGCCAATATGAGCAGGCTCGTGACATTTTAAATGGGCTATTTAACGATAACACCATAGATAAAAGCAGTGCCCTTTATGCGGGGGCTGTGTATCAACTTGGCTTTATTCTGGATGTTCAAGAAAACCCCCAGCGCTGTGATTATTATGCTCAGGCGGAATCTTTGGCAAGGGATCGTTATTCCGATATTTATCTGAGTGCACAACTAGGACTCATCACTGTATGTAATCAGAAAACCACCGATATTTCAGTGAAGTTAGGTAAGCTGTACTCATTATTGGAAAAGTTTGTTGAGTTGGATGATATTGCTGCGGTAGCGCATATCCATAACAATATCGGTCTGCTCTACGGCAGTATAGGACAAAATGAACTCGCGGCTGAGCAATACTTGAAGTCTTATTATATGGGGCTTGAGGTCTATGCAACGAACAACCAATTAGCGACACTGATTAGTGCCATCAGCGCTAATATGGCCAGTGGCGATGTCGTGGCAGCTAAACAAAATATTGAAATATTTAGGCGTGCCAATTTAAGTGTGAATACCCCGTTAACCAATGCATGGTTACATTATGCTGAAAGTCGTTATTATTTCCGTTTAGAAGACTATGATCATTTACGTAATAGTTTGCTAAAACTACATTTTTATCTACCTAAGGTCAGCAGCGATATCATTCATCGCAATGCCAAGCTTTATGGCGTGGCATTATGTATTTATGATAAAGACACCCAGTGCGTAGAGGATTTTTTAGCAGAGCAAGAAGCGTTAAGTGAGCCCCAACACAAGAAATTTTTAGCCAGACGTGATTACCTTTGGGTGATGGCAAATGCCTATTTCTATACTAATAACCTTGAGAGCGCCGAAAAAATATTTGATTTATATACACGTTTAGCTAACAAGCAAATATTAGATCAGCAGCGTTCAGGCCGAGTGCTCGGCGTGGCAAATTTACATAGTCAAATTACCTCGCTAGAAACCGAATTAGAGCAGCAAGCGGTGCAGAAATATCGTTCTATTGTGATATTAAGCCTCGGATTTATTTTACTGTTAGCTGGGGTCTATTTCTTGGTCGTCAAACGCTATATCAAAAGTGTCAGCAGCGACACATTAACCGGCTTGTTTAACGAGCGAGCAGTGATCGGCATGATGCGTCGTTTGCCACAAGCGCAAAATGGGCGAACGAATGCCTTGGCGCTTATTAATATTAGTAATGTGCGAGATGTGCAAAGTAAACATGGCCACATCGCCGGTGATAGAGCGTTACAAGCTGTGACCTATTGCTTACATAAAGTCACCCGGGAAGAAGATGTAGTTGGCCGGGTGGGCAGTGAACAATTTGTGGTGTGTTTGCGCAGCATTGACGAAGCGTTGGCCCGAGAATTTTTTGAACGAATACAAAGCGCCTTGAATGATACGCAATTCATCGCTGCGGTAGGCGAACAAGTTTTGATTGAGAGCCAAATGAGTATTTATTTATCCGTCGAGGGATTCTCTGATATCGAGGAGGTGCTAGCGGATATGCGCGATTCACTTTCTGATAAAGATGAGTCAAAGTGACATGACACAGATAATTTGCAGTATTGTGAATACTCAAGAACAGCTAGCACGCTGCTTCCCATTAATGCATCAGCTTCGTTTGCATCTTACCCTCGAGGCATTTTTGCAACAAACGCGTCAACAACAAGCAAACGGCTATCAACTATTACAAGCAGTCTATGGGCAAAATATTTGTGGTCTTGCTGGGTTCAGTCTTGGACAAAAGCTTGCTTGGGGTAAACATTTATACGTGGATGATTTAATCACTAATGAAAATCAGCGTTCAATGGGGGTTGGTGGGGCTATGCTTAAATGGCTAGAACAGTATGCATTGCAACACGATTGCGACCAGCTGCATCTTGACTCTGGTGTGCAGCGTTTTTCTGCACATAAATTTTATTTACGTGAAGGGTTTGTTATTTCCAGCCATCATTTTGCTAAATCCCTAGCTTTGGCTGAATAAACAGAATTCTATGCGTTTATTGCTTCCCCTTAAATATTACGACGATGCTGGGCGTATCAAGCCATCTAAAGCACTGCTTTGGTGTTTGTTCTATATTTGCCGGCCAATATGGGTATTTATTGCATCTCTTACCTTTCGTCAAGATAGCGGGGCATTGTTAGTCTTATTTTATCCTCATAACAGTTATTTTTATAGCAGTTTGCTGATCGCGCTACCAAGCTTTTTGGTGGTGTTATTAATAAGCTTTAGGGCAAAACTATGGGATGGTCGCGCAGGCGTTTTATTTACTCTGATTAAGCCATTAATACTGTTAAGCCTAGTGACCGACATTGCCTTTCATATACTGATGGCTTCTAAGCAAAACTGGAGTTTTTCTTGGCTGATTGCCGTCACCATTTTGCTGGATAGTATTTACATGTACTGGATAAAAAACAATCAACACTTAGCTTTGTTGAGCCTTGATTGGTCAAAACCATCGGTGCCATCAACTAATATCGCCAAATAAATTAAGTACTGGCGTGATGCTAATCTGCTGATCAGGCGGGGACGGGTAAGAACCTAATCAGCATCTTATTGAATACAATTATTGGCGATTGTTAGCTACAGCTTGTTCAAAGTAGTTTTTAACACTGATTTGGCTGTCATTTACCAAACGTTGATAACAAATACCAGCAAAAGCATAGGTGTTGCCAGCGTACTCTAATACGACATAAGGGGCGCGTTTATCTGATTCGTCATATTTCCAAAAACCGCCTATTTTCCGACGAAATAACTCGCCAACATAGGCGCCGTATATATTGCAGATAGTAAATACTGCATTTTCTTCTAATGCTTCAGATTCGTATTTACCCAACCAACTTAAAATGACATCGTCGACGACGGCCAAACTCTGTTCGCTCTCATCGAGAACGACAGCAAATTCTTGTTCTGTGGTTTCGATGGCATTTTGGGCGCTGTCGATCATCAATTGTGTTAATTCTTCACGGGTCATTTGCATTTCGGTCTCCAAATTGGACATTATTTTTCTATAAACTGGGTATTAAAAGGACTTTGCTTGATTAACGTTTGATATAGCAAGTTTGTACCTGGGCCGCAAGAATCAGGTTTAGGCTTAACCACATAACATATTAACGGCCTGAAACTACTGCCTTTTATCGGTAGCCTGTGTAGGGCCTTTGACTCAATTAAATGCTCGACGATAAAATCAGGTAGCCAGCAAAATCCAATGTTTTCTAATAGTAAGTCAACCGCTGTTTCAAATGTACTTACGGTCCAGCGTTGTTCTGATTTAAGCCAGCCTTGTTTTTCACTTGGTGTGCGCGATGTATCTTTGATGACGAGTTGCAGGTGTTGCTGTAGCTCGTTTGGATCTATAGGGCCTTCTAGTGAAGCGAGTTCGTGCTCTGGGTGACATACAGGGTAAAGGGAGCATTCTGCTATTGGCTCGCCTAAAAAACCTTTAGGCATAATAGGCGATATCGCTAAATCTGCCCAGCCTTGAGTGATTGCTTCTTCGGTACCAGTCAACACGGTTTCGATGATCCGCAACCGGCTGCCGCGACTTTCTGGGTAAAATGCGTTTAGAACGGGATAAAGCAACTTTTTAGGGTATGCTAAGTCTACCGCTACGGTAATTTCAGGCTCCCAATCCTGATTAATATTCCCCGCTAACTCCTCTAAATCTTGTACGTTCTGGGTAAGGTGACGAGACCGACGTAACATCACTTCGCCGGCTTCCGTTAAAAAGGCTTTACGACCTTTCACTTCTAATAGTTTTACCCCTAGCTGATCTTGAAGCTTAGCCACCGCATGATTTAAAGAAGATTGACTTTTATTTAATTTATTAGCGGCATGGGCATAGCCACCGAAGTCTACAACAGCTTGCAGGATGCGCCATTGCTCTATGGTCGTTTTCGCACGATACATTAGGTTTCTAATTTTTCGAAAGAATATAGCTATGCTAGGGGGAGTTGCAGGCAAAAACAACTTAAGTTGATCTCAAATCGTTGATTAGGCGTAAATTATTGTCTGTTTAAAGCTAAATTATTTATTATGCGCTATTCATCCTTACTACCGTTTTCAGCTTTACTTGTTTTGGGCTTAATGTCATTTCTTATTGATGTGGACATCATTCCACCTGGTATTGAGTTACTGGAATCATTAAAAGCGCGCTTTGATGGATATTTGTACTGGCTGATTCTAGCGATTATTTTACTCGAATCGATTGTTTACGTTGGCTTCTACTTTCCCGGACAATTTTTTGCGGTCTTATTAGTGGTATTGGCCAAGCCACAATGGAACGACATCTTGTATTTAACCTTGGCAATGGTAACGGCGGCAACGCTTGGCTCTATGCTCAATTACTATATGGGAAAACGATTTGCTCAGCATGAAAAGAAAACACCTATAAATCGTAAATCCTCAATTAAGTATCTATTAGTCGCAATGATCCACATTAATTCGTTGGCATTTTATATGTTCAATCAAGGTGCTCAGCGCAGGCCGTTCAAAGTGGTTTTTTTAGCCGGTTTGCTGAACTTGCCTTATTACCTCGGATTAATATTCGCAACCACGGTACTCAGCGAAGAGATCATGAAATTGGCAGAGAATACCCTGTTTATTTTATGTGCCATTGGGATTTGGCTGCTAGTGTGTGTGTACCTAGATATTAAAAAATACCGTAATACAAAGTTATACGCCCACCAAAGAGAACAGGAATTGAAATAAGGTCCAAGGGTAGGCGGTATTATAAAATATTTTCTTCGAGGCTAATCGTTCTTGGCTGCGGGTTTTGCTTTTGTGCCGTGAGCTTCTGGATAACGCGAGCAGCAGCAACAAATCCAAATGTCGCAGTCACTGCCACTGATGCGCCAAAGCCATTATTGCAATCAAGTTTTACACTGCCGTTCGTCAGGTTTTTAGTCTGGCACACTGAGCCGTCGGCTTGGGGGTAGCGCAGTTGTTCGGTAGAAAATACACACTCCACTGCAAATCGACGCTTTGGATTGGTGGTAAAACCGTATTCCTTGCGCAGTATATAACGCAGTTTTGCCGCCAGAGGATCCTGAATCGTCTTTGCTAAGTCAGCCACAGCTATTTGCGTTGGGTCGATTTGTCCGCCGGCACCACCAATGGTTATTATCGGGATTTTGCTGCGTTTACAGTGTGCCACCATGGCGGCTTTCGCTTTTACACTATCAGTGGCTTCCACCACATAGGACATATCTTGTGTCAGTAGCTGCTTAACATTATCAGGCGTCACAAAGTCTTCCAGCACATCAACCCGGCACTCAGGATTGATCTGCAAGATGCGTTCGCGCATGGCGTCGACTTTTGCTTCGCCCACGGTGTTTTGCAAGGCATGTATTTGCCTGTTGGTATTGGTGACACAAATATCGTCTAGATCAATCAGCGTAATATGACCCACTGCACTGCGGGCAAGAGCTTCTGCTACCCACGAACCAACGCCGCCAATACCAACAACGCAAACATGGGCGCTACGAAGAATTCCAGTTTCATTGACACCGTATAAACGTTGGGTTCCGCCGAAACGTTGGGAAAATTGACTCATGGTAGACCGCTGTATTGAATTGTTAAACGCTAGTATATCAGGGCAAGGTATACTTTTTGCAAGCCATTGTGGTTTGATTGGTTTCGTGCCCAGCATGGGTGCGGTTAAGCTAGAGAACAGAAACATCATTTATTTTCGGTATTTAGGCGATATAAATCGTTAGTTCGTTGAATATAGGGGATGGTTTTAATACCATCCATACAGATCAATTTAGTCGTAATTAGTTTAGATAATAAAAAGGAAAATGAAATGAAACCTGTCGTTTTAGCTGGTGGTAGCGGAAGCCGATTATGGCCAAAATCTCGTGCGGCGCTGCCGAAGCAATTTCTGCGATTAACCTCAGACTTGACCATGTTGCAAGATACTGTGGCTCGCCTTGATGGCACCCAAGCGGAACAACCCATTGTAATATGTAACGACTCTCATCGCTTCCTTGTTGCTGAGCAATTAAGACAGCAAAATATCCAGCATGGCGGTATTTTACTCGAGCCTATGGGTCGTAATACTGCTCCCGCCATTGCACTCGCTGCGCTTCACGCGTCGTTAAACGGCGAAGACCCTACCTTGCTTGTTTTGGCCGCTGATCATTTAATTAATGATACTGCCGCGTTCCACAAAGCGATTGCTCAGGCGGAAATATTGGCAGAGCAAGGTAAATTAGTCACATTCGGCATCGTGCCAGACAGTGCGCATATTGGTTACGGATATATTCGTAGTGGCGACAAAGTTGCCAATACTGAGGTAGGCTTTGATGTCGCCGAGTTTGTTGAAAAGCCAGATTTAGCCACGGCTCAGCAATATGTTGATTCAGGTAATTATTTTTGGAACAGTGGCATGTTCTTATTTAAGGCCAGCCGTTATCTACAAGAGCTGGAAAAATATGCACCGGATATGCTCGATATCTGCAAGCGCGCAATTGCTACCGAAACCCCTGATTTGGAATTTGTGCGGGTTGACGCTGAGATATTTGCTACCTGTCCTGATGACTCAATTGATTATGCTGTCATGGAAAAGACAGATGCTGCTGCCGTCGTGCCCTTAGATGCAGGGTGGAGCGATGTAGGAAGTTGGTCTTCGTTGTGGGAAACAGCAAAAGTCAAAGATGAAAATCAGAATGTTATTATTGGTGACGCTATTTTAGACGATGTGCATAACAGCTATATAAATGCAGAACAGCGACTTATTTCAGTGGTTGGCTTGGACGATGTGGTTGTAGTTGAAACCAAAGATGCGGTTTTGGTCGCCCATAAAGACAAAGTACAAAATATCAAGAATGTGGTAAATAAACTTAAAGCAGATAAACGTCCTGAGTTTGAATTTCACCGAGAAGTCTTTCGCCCTTGGGGCAGTTATGACTCTATCGACAACGGTGAGCGTTTTCAGGTGAAGCGTATCACCGTAAAACCAGGAGAAAAGCTGTCTGTGCAAATGCATCATCATCGTGCTGAGCATTGGATTGTTGTGGCTGGGACCGCGAAAGTGACCAATGGCGATGAGACGCTATTGTTATGTGAAAACCAATCAACTTATATTCCCGTTGGTGTGGTGCATGCGCTAGAAAATCCAGGGCGTATACCGTTAGAGCTCATCGAAGTGCAATCAGGAACCTATTTAGGGGAAGATGACATAGTGCGCTTTTCAGACCGCTATGGTCGTGTTGAAACTAAGTAATCGTTCACGAATTAGGAAGATAACTGTATGAAGATAACCTGTTTTAAAGCTTACGATATACGCGGTAAGTTGATTGAACAACTTGACGAACGCGTGGCATATCGTATTGGCCGTGCGTTCGCTGAACATTTCAGTGCCAAGACGGTTGTGGTCGGCGGGGATGTACGCCTGACTTCCGAACCGCTCAAACTCGCTTTAAGCGCTGGTTTGATTGATGGAGGGTGCCGGGTAACTGATTTAGGCATGACAGGCACAGAAGAGATCTATTTCGCTACCAAGCACCTTGCAGTGGACGGCGGAATAGAAGTAACAGCCAGTCATAATCCAATTGATTATAACGGTATGAAGCTGGTCAAAGAAGGTTCGCGTCCAGTCAGTGGTGATACGGGCTTATTTGCCGTGCAGGCGTTAGCTGAGAGTTATAATGACTCAGATGTCGAAGCAGGCTTGCAGCAATACGTTAACCGTTTCGTTTCCGATGATGATTTCATACAGGGACAATGTAGTATCTGTCCTGAAAAGTTACAGCGAGGTGGTCAATATTCAACTTTGTCCATCATGGATGCTTATGTTGAACATATGTTGAGCTATGTTAACAGCGATGGGTTGACGCCGCTTAAATTAGTGGTGAACGCGGGCAACGGTGCCGCCGGCAAAGCGCTAGATGCCATAGAAGCCGGACTTGTGAGTAAAGGTGTACCGATTGAATTTATTAAAATTCATCATCAACCAGACGGAACGTTCCCAAACGGCATTCCTAACCCTTTGCTACCAGAAAGCCGTGCAGATACGGCCAACGCAGTAATACAACACCGAGCTAATATGGGGATTGCTTGGGATGGTGACTTTGACCGTTGTTTCTTGTTTGACGAAACCGGTGAATTTGTTGAAGGTTATTATATTGTTGGTCTGTTGGCGCAGGCATTTCTAGAAAAAGATCCCGGGGCAAAGGTCATTTATGATCCACGTGTATACTGGAATACCGAAGATATAGTCAAACGTGCCGGTGGTGTGCCGATTAAAAGCAAGACAGGGCACGCCTTTATTAAAGAACGTATGCGCGCGGATGATGCTGTGTATGGCGGAGAAATGAGTGCTCATCATTACTTCCGTGATTTTGCCTATTGCGACTCAGGGATGATCCCTTGGTTGTTAGTGGCAGAGCTTTTATGTTTACAGCAGAAACCACTTTCTAAAATGGTTGCTCAACGTATTGCCGCGTTCCCATCATCAGGGGAGATTAATTCAGTATTGCAGGATCCCGATGCCTCGATTGCTAATATCTTGCAGGCCTATGAAGAAAAAGCCAATGTAGTGGATTACACAGACGGGATTGGTCTTGAGTTTGATGCATGGCGTTTCAATTTGCGTAAGTCTAATACTGAGCCAGTTGTTCGCTTGAATGTTGAGTCTCGTGGTGACATTCAATTGATGCAAGCTAAAACCAAAGAGTTATTAGCCATGCTAAAATAGTATTAAGGATGTCTAAAAAATAGAGGTGTCTGTTTTCATAGTCACCTTATTTGAAATAAAAAAATAGCGCCAATTGGCGCTATTTTTGTTTATAACATCGAGAATTATTTTTCGATTTTATTATATTTACGCTGTGCTTCACCGGTATAAAGTTGGCGAGGTCGACCGATTTTCTGACCTGGTTGGCTCAACATTTCGTGCCAATGTGATACCCACCCTACGGTTCTTGCTAGGGCAAAAATACAGGTAAACATGTTAGTCGGAATACCGATGGCTTTAAGAATAATACCTGAGTAAAAATCTACGTTCGGGAATAATTTCTTTTCAGCGAAGTACGGGTCACTTAGGGCGATGCGCTCTAGTTCCATAGCGACGTTTAACAAAGGATCATCGATATTCAATTCAGCCAACACTTCGTGACAGCTTTCACGCATGACCGTTGCACGGGGATCGAAATTTTTGTAAACCCGATGACCAAAGCCCATTAAACGGAAAGGGTCATTTTTATCTTTCGCACGGTCAATAAATTCAGGGATACGGTCTACTGAACCAATCTCTTGCAGCATGTTTAAACATGCTTCGTTAGCCCCACCATGGGCAGGTCCCCAAAGTGATGCAACGCCTGCGGCGATACAAGCATAAGGGTTAGCACCTGATGAACCAGCTAAACGCACGGTAGAGGTAGATGCATTTTGCTCATGGTCAGCATGCAAAGTGAAAATTCTATCAACAGCACGTGAAACGACCGGGCTGATTTTGTAATTTTCTGCTGGCACAGAGAACATCATATTTAGGAAGTTTTCCGCATAAGAAAGGTCATTACGTGGATAAACAAACGGCTGGCCGATGTTATATTTGTAACACATTGCAACCAATGTCGGCATCTTAGCCACAAGACGATATGCGCTACGTAAACGTTGCTCTGGGTCCGAAATATCTAAATCGTCGTGATAGAAAGAGGCCATCGCACCTACAGTGCCACACAACATCGCCATTGGATGCGCATCACGACGGAAGCCACGGAAGAAGTTATTAACTTGATCGTGAACCAAAGTATGGCGGGTAATCGTATCTTTAAAGTCACGATACTCTTGGGTAGTCGGTGTTTTGTCATGTAACAACATGTAACACACTTCTATGTAATCAGAGTCGCGGGCTAAATCTTCAATTGAGTAGCCGCGGTGTAATAAAATACCTTTAGCTCCGTCGATGTATGTAATCGACGACTCACATGAACCTGTCGCCATAAAGCCCGGATCGAAAGTGAAATACCCCTGTGACCCCAACGTACGAATATCGATTACATCATGCCCTGCAGTGCCAGATAGAATCGGAAGTTCGACTACTTTGTCACCTGCTTTCAAAGTGGCTTTATTGTCTGCCATGTATTGCTCTCCTCAGAAAAGTTCTGTTTGCGATAAGCCGCATTATATGATGTTTATCGGGGAAAATTGGCGCTATTTGTACTCAGGTTGACGCCAGAAGTCAATTTAAAACCATTTTTGCTTAATAATTATTCACTTCTATTCTACCCTAAATATTCACCGTAATTATGCATGTAATTTATGCTTGATTATAAGCCGTTAATAACGAACAACAATTGTATTTATTGGCGCTGCTGGATATACTCCTGCTTGTCGTCTAGCTCTTGTTAACAAGAATAATTATAGCAACAAATTGTTTACAATTTGCTAACAGGATGGGCGGCAGGACACATGTATCTTTAAGCGATTGGTTATGTGCAACACATTTCCAAACAATGACTAGACAACCTACGGGTAAAACAGGCATCAAAACGTGAAAAAGCAGAGACCAGTTAATTTACAACTAAATACAATCAGTTTTCCCCCTGCAGCTATAACATCTATCCTTCATCGCATAACGGGCGTCGCAATGTTTTTTGCGTTGTTGTTTGTGATTTGGGCTTGGGCGGAATCTGTATCTTCTCCAGACGGTTTTGCATTTGTGCAAGAACAAATGTCAGGAGTTATCGGTAAGATAATCGCAATCGGTACTATCTCAGCACTGACTTATCATATACTTGGCGGCTTACGTCATTTAGTGATGGACATGGGGCATTGGGAAGAACTTGAGTCAGGCAACAATAGCGCGAAGATTGTTATTGGTTTGTGGATTGTACTGACCGTCGTTGTAGGAGTTTTATTATGCTAACTAACCAAGCGAATTTTAAGCGCGATGGTGTACAAGATTATGTCACCGTACGTGCAACTGCGATCATTATGACCGCGTTTACGTTTTATATGCTGTGGTTTTTCCTTAGCACCCCGACAGTGACTTACGAAATCTGGCACGGTTTGTTTTCATCTTTAGCCATGAAAGTATTCACTTTTGCAGCACTGGTATCAGTGATGCTGCATATCAGAATCGGTTTTTGGCAAGTGCTAACCGATTACGTTAAATCAACAGGCCTTCGCGCCGTTGTGCAATTTTTTATTAACCTAGTAGCGTTTGTATATGTTGCTGTGGGTTTATTTGTTTTGTGGGGTCTATAAATGGGTATTCCAGTTCACGAGTATGATGCGGTTGTAATTGGTGCTGGCGGTGCAGGTATGCGTGCTGCATTACAAATTTCCGAGTCAGGAAAGTCTTGCGCGTTATTATCAAAAGTATTCCCAACCCGTTCACACACAGTGTCAGCTCAAGGCGGTATTACGGTCGCCTTAGGTAACTCCCATGAAGATAACTGGGAATGGCACATGTATGACACCGTTAAAGGGTCAGATTACATTGGTGATCAAGACGCTATTGAATACATGTGCAAAACCGGCCCTGAAGCCATTATTGAAATGGAAAACATGGGGTTACCTTTTTCACGTTTCGAAAACGGAAAAATTTATCAACGCCCTTTTGGTGGCCAATCACAGAATTTTGGCGGCGAGCAGGGTGCACGTACTGCGGCTGCAGCTGATAGAACAGGCCATGCGTTATTGCATTTGTTGTATCAACAAAACGTAAAGAATAAAACGAAAGTATTCAGTGAGTGGTATGCACTTGATTTAGTGAAAAACCAAGACGGTGACGTTGTTGGTTGTACCGCTATCGACATTGAAAGTGGCGAAGTGGTTTTCTTCAAATCAAAAGCAGTCGTATTAGCAACCGGTGGCGCAGGACGTATCTTCGCTTCTACCACCAATGCTCACATCAATACTGGTGACGGTGTTGGTATGGCGATACGTGCTGGTGTGCCCATGCAAGACATGGAAATGTGGCAATTCCACCCGACCGGTATAGCAGGCGCAGGTACATTAGTGACCGAAGGTTGTCGTGGTGAAGGGGGTTACCTTCTGAATAAAGACGGTGAGCGCTTCATGGAACGTTATGCACCTAACGCGAAAGATTTAGCTGGTCGTGATGTTGTTGCCCGCTCGATGATGACGGAGATCCGCGAAGGTCGTGGATTTGACGGTCCTTTAGGTCCGCATTTGAAATTGAAACTTGATCATCTAGGTAAAGACGTACTCGAGTCACGCTTACCAGGTATCCTTGAATTGTCGCGTACTTTCGCTCACGTTGATCCGGTAAAAGAGCCCATCCCCGTGATTCCTACGTGTCATTATATGATGGGTGGCATTCCGACTAACGTAAATGGACAAGCATTAAGTATTGATGCCCAAGGCAATGAAAAACCGATTCAAGGCTTATTCGCCTGCGGTGAAATTGCATGTGTATCTGTGCATGGTGCAAACCGCCTTGGTGGTAACTCATTGCTTGATTTGGTGGTATTTGGTCGTGCGACAGGTTTACACCTTGGCAAAGCAATCGATGAAATTGAAAGCCGTGAAGCCACAGCTGATGACATCGACGCAGCATTAACGCGTTTTAACCGTTGGGAAAACTCCGAAGCGGGTAAAGGTGAAGATCCGGTTCAAATCAAGAAAGACTTGCAGCAATGTATGCAGCTTAACTTCTCTGTATTCCGAGAAGGCGATGCCATGGCTGAAGGTCTGAAAGAGCTCGGCGAAATTCGTGAGCGTTTGAAAAATGCTCGTTTAGATGACAAGAGTAGCGATTTCAACACTGCGCGTATTGAGTGCCTAGAATTAGACAACTTGATGGAAACGGCATACAGCACGGCTGTTGCAGCAAACTTCCGTACAGAAAGTCGTGGTGCACACAGTCGCTTCGATTTCCCAGACCGTGATGACGCGAATTGGTTATGTCACTCCGTTTACTTGCCTGAAGGCGACAAAATGTTGAAACGTGACGTAAATATGACACCTAAACTACGTGAGGCTTTCCCACCGAAAGCCAGAACTTACTAAGAGGAGTGCAGCATATGCAATTATCATTTTCTGTTTATCGCTATAACCCAGATGTAGACAATGCTCCTCGTATGCAAGACTACACGCTTGAGGTTGAAGAAGGTCAAGACATGATGGTGCTTGATGCACTTATCGCGTTGAAAGAAAAAGATCCAACGTTGTCCTTCCGTCGTTCCTGCCGTGAGGGCGTTTGTGGCTCTGATGGTATGAACATGAACGGTAAAAATGGTTTGGCGTGTATCACGCCGCTGTCTACGTTTGGCCGTAAGAAGATCATCGTACGTCCTTTACCGGGCATGCCAGTGGTACGTGACTTAGTCGTCGATCTATCTCAGTTTTACAATCAGTACGAAAAAATTAAGCCATTCTTAATTAATGATAATAACCAGCCTCCTGCGCGTGAGTTTTTACAATCACCTGAAGAGCGTGAGAAGTTAGATGGATTATACGAGTGCATTTTATGTGCATGTTGTTCATCATCATGCCCTTCGTTTTGGTGGAACCCCGATAAGTTTATCGGCCCTGCTGGTTTATTACACGCTTACCGCTTTTTAGCGGATAGCCGTGATACCGCAACAGAACAACGTTTAGGTGATCTTGATGACGCATTTAGTGTGTTTCGTTGTCACGGGATCATGAACTGCGTTAGTGTCTGTCCAAAAGGATTAAACCCGACTAAAGCGATAGGCCAAATCAAGTCGTTGCTGTTACAGCGGGCTGTTTAGTTTTTAATTCTGTAAGTTAGGTCTGCAGAATGATAATGTCTAAATAGCCATCCCGAACAGGGTGGCTATTTTTTTGTTTTCAAACTGCAGTTTAAGGTGAGCATCCGCAAACCTTTAAAGGTCGTGTGCAGCAGCACATTTAATTGTGAGTCTTACTACAAATCAAGGGACAACAATGCAACAAAGCGTGATGAAAGCATGGTGGGAATCTTCTCACATGGCTGGTGGCAACGCTGCTTATGTAGAAGAATTATACGAAGCATATCTCGATGACGCAAAAAGCGTATCCGATGAATGGCGTGCTATTTTCGATAAATTACCTAAGGTTGAAGGCGCTGAGGTTGAGACCAAGCACAGTGAAATTCGTGACCAATTTCGTGCATTAGCTGCACTTGGCCCTGTTGCTAGAGCAGGAACGGTTTCAAAAGGCACATCTAATGCCAGTGACGAGAAGCAAGTTAAAGTATTACAGCTTATCAATGCTTATCGTTTTCGCGGTCATCAGCATGCCAACCTCGACCCTTTAGAGCTTTGGAAACAACCGAGAGTTCGCGATCTTGAGTTATCGCATCATTCGTTATCGGAACAAGATTTTGAAACAGTATTCAACATTGGTTCGTATGCCATAGGCCAAGACAGTATGAAGTTGGGTGATTTATTTAAATCACTAAATCGTACCTATTGTGGCTCTATCGGTACCGAGTACATGCACATTACCGACACTGAACAAAAGCGTTGGTTACAAGACCGTATTGAATCTGTGCAAGCTAAACCTCAAATCCCTCGCGATGAAAAAGTATCGATTCTTAAAGGTCTTATTTCTGCCGATGGCATGGAAAAATACCTAGGGGCTAAATTCCCAGGAGCGAAACGTTTCTCTTTAGAAGGTGGTGATGCGTTAGTTCCGATGCTAAAAGGCTTAATTAGCCACGCGGGCGATCACGGTACCAAAGAAGTGGTTATTGGTATGGCTCACCGAGGACGTATTAACGTTCTGGTAAACGTACTAGGTAAAAACCCTTCCGTTTTATTTGATGAGTTCTCAGGTAAGCATGACAACACTTTAGGTGCTGGCGATGTTAAATACCACGCAGGTTACTCTTCAGATTACGCTACGCCGGGTGGCAACGTGCATTTAGCACTAGCATTTAACCCGTCTCACTTAGAAATCGTTAATCCAGTGGTTATTGGTTCGGTGCGGGCTCGTCTAGATCGCAGAAATTGTACGGATGGCTCAGTTGTTTTGCCTATTACTATTCATGGTGACTCGGCGATTGCTGGCCAAGGTGTAGTGCAAGAAACATTTAACATGTCTCAAACTCGCGGCTTTAAAGTGGGTGGGACGGTGCGTATCGTTATCAACAACCAAGTTGGCTTTACGACATCGAATAGCGAAGATACACGCTCTACTCAGTACTGTACTGATATTGCGAAAATGGTTCAGGCACCTATATTCCATGTGAATTCAGATGATCCTGAAGCGGTTATGTTCGTGACCAAATTGGCATTAGATTACCGCAACAAATTTAAACGTGACGTGGTCATTGACCTAGTTTGTTATCGCCGCCACGGACACAACGAAGCTGATGAGCCAAGTGCAACTCAGCCAGTGATGTATAAAAAGATCAAGAAGCATGCTGTTCCGCGTCAATTGTATGCAGAGCAGTTGTTAGCTGAAGGCTCTATCGAATCCCATGAAATAGATAAGTTAGTGTCAGATTATCGCGCCGCACTTGATCATGGTGCCTGTGTGGTGGAAGAGTGGCGCCCGATGACAGAGCATTCGGTAGATTGGACACCATACTTGGGCCATAGTTGGGATGTGCCTTACAACAACGCCATTAGTGTAGATAAAATACGCGAATTGGGGCAGAAGCTGTGTAGTTTCCCAGAAAGAATCAAGTTGCAATCCCGAGTCGGTAAACTCTATCAAGACCGAACAGCTATGATCGATGGGGAAAAACCTCTCGATTGGGGTATGGCGGAGAATCTTGCTTACGCCTCGATAGTTGATGGTGGTTTGGATATCCGCATGACAGGACAAGATTCTGGACGTGGAACCTTTTTCCATCGTCATGCTGTGCTTCACAGCCAATCAGATGGCGAGACTTATATGCCCTTGGCACACTTGCATGAAAAGCAAGGTACCATGGAAATATACGACTCCGTGTTATCTGAAGCGGCAGTGTTAGCATTTGAATTTGGTTATGCGACGGCAGAACCCGGTACCTTAACAATCTGGGAAGCCCAGTTCGGCGATTTCGCCAACGGTGCGCAAGTGGTGATAGACCAATTTCTTAGTTCAGGTGAAGCGAAGTGGGGTCGTTTGTGCGGCTTAACCATGTTGCTTCCTCATGGCTACGAAGGACAAGGTCCTGAGCACAGCTCGGCACGTCTAGAGCGTTTCTTACAAATGTGTGCTGATCATAATTGGCAAGTATGTGTGCCTTCAACACCTGCACAGGTATTTAACATGTTACGCCGTCAAGCTATACGCCCAATGCGTAAGCCATTGATCGTGATGTCGCCTAAGTCATTGTTGCGTCATCCGTTAGCGGTTTCTTCACTAGAAGAATTGTCCACTGGTGTATTCCAAAACGTGATTGATGAGATTGACGAAATGGATGCCGCTAAGGTCAAGCGCGTCGTGATGTGTTCGGGTAAAGTTTATTATGACTTGCTTGATCAACGTCGTAAGAGTGAACAAGATGACGTGGCGATCATACGTATCGAGCAGTTATATCCGTTCCCTCATGCTGAAATTGAACCTATCGTCGAAAAGTTCAAACATGTTACCGATTGGGTTTGGTGTCAAGAAGAGCCACAGAACCAGGGCGCTTGGTATTGCAGCCAACACCATTTCTGGTCCGCTATTCCAAACGGCGCAAAACTTAACTATGCCGGTCGTAACGCATCAGCGTCACCTGCGGTAGGATATATTTCTGTTCACAACCAACAACAAAAAGACTTGGTTGATGATGCATTAACTATTAAATAAGGATCCAGTATGTCAATAGATATTAAAGTACCGGTATTGCCAGAATCTGTGGCCGATGCATCAATTGCCACTTGGCATGTAAAGGTAGGTGAACAGGTTACTCGCGATCAAAACTTGGTTGATATCGAAACCGATAAAGTGGTACTTGAAGTGGTTGCGCCCGCTGATGGAGTGTTGAGTGATATCCTTGATGAAGAAGGTGCAACGGTATTAGGTGAGCAAGTCATTGCTAAATTTGAAGAGGGAGCTGGCGCGGCACAAGCTAAAGAGCAAAGTGCACCAGCTACAGAGAATAAATCCAGTAATAAATCCAGCAATAAAGGTGAGTCAGTGGAGATTAAAGTACCTGTGCTGCCCGAATCAGTGGCAGATGCAACCATAGCAACGTGGCATGTTCAACCGGGCGAAGCGGTTTCTCGTGACCAGAATTTAGTTGATATTGAAACCGATAAAGTGGTTTTAGAAGTGGTTGCGCCAGCCGATGGCACCTTGAGCGAAATTCTTGCTCAAGAAGGTGAAACGGTTATGGGCGAGCAAGTTATTGCTAGTTTCGCATCAGGCGCTGCACCAGCCAAAGCTGATGCACCTGCTGCCAGTAGTGATAATGACAAGGCAAGTGGTGCGGAAAATGACGCACTTAGCCCATCTGTTCGTCGTTTATTGTCAGAAAAAGGCATTGATGCTGCAAGCATTAAAGGCACAGGCAAAGGCGGTCGTGTGACCAAAGAAGACGTTGAGAAATCATTGTCTGCGCCAAGTAAAGCCGCGGCTCCAGCTAAAGCAACCACTGAAGCGCCAGCGCCTGCTGGTGAACGCACTGAAAAACGTGTTCCTATGACTCGTTTGCGCAAAACGATTGCCACGCGTCTACTTGAAGCGAAGAACTCCACAGCGATGCTGACGACGTTTAACGAAGTGAACATGAAACCCATCATGGATCTTCGTAAGCAATATCAAGAGTCGTTCGAAAAACGCCACGGTATTCGTTTAGGTTTCATGTCTTTCTATGTGAAAGCCGTGACCGAAGCCCTTAAACGTTTCCCTGAAGTGAATGCTTCTCTTGACGGTGATGATATTTGTTATCATAACTATTTTGACATATCGATAGCGGTTTCTACCCCTCGTGGTTTGGTTACACCTGTATTGCGAGACTGTGACAATTTGGGTATGGCAGGCATCGAAGGTGGTATTAAAGCACTTGCACTTAAAGGTCGTGACGGTAAGTTGTCAATGGCAGATATGCAAGGCGGTAACTTCACTATCACAAACGGTGGTGTGTTCGGTTCTTTGCTTTCAACGCCTATTATTAATCTACCCCAGAGTGCTATCTTAGGAATGCATAAAATCCAAGATCGTCCTATGGCGGTAAATGGTAAGGTGGAAATCTTACCTATGATGTATTTAGCACTTTCTTATGATCATAGAATCATCGACGGTAGAGAGTCGGTTAGTTTCTTGGTTACGATCAAAGAAATGTTAGAGGATCCAACGCGTCTGCTACTGGATGTATAATCGGATCTAGGCGGGTCAATCTTTGATTAACTCGTATCTCGCCGTTGTTGTTTCTATGATATCGGCTAACAAAATCAAGCTGCCAAGCGCGGCTTTTTTCTTAAACAAAACGGATAGAAAACCATGAATTTGCATGAATATCAGGGTAAACAATTATTCGCTGAATACGGTTTACCTGTATCTGAAGGATATGCTGCGGAAACTCCGCAGGCAGCAGTTGAAGCTGCAGATCGTATTGGCGGTACTGAATGGGTTGTGAAATGTCAGGTTCACGCTGGTGGTCGCGGTAAAGCAGGTGGCGTTAAGCTTGTTAAAACCAAAGATGAAATCAAAGCATTTGCTCAAAAATGGCTTGGTCAAAATTTGGTGACTTATCAGACAGATGAAGCTGGGCAACCAGTAAGCAAAATCTTGGTAGAAAGCTGTACAGATATTGCCCAAGAATTGTACCTAGGTGCAGTTGTTGACCGTGCCTCTCGTCGTGTCGTTTTCATGGCATCCACTGAAGGTGGTGTTGAAATCGAGACGGTTGCTGAAGAGACACCAGAAAAAATTCTTAAGGCTGAGATTGATCCTCTTGTAGGTGCTCAACCTTACCAAGCTCGCGAAATCGCGTTTAAACTTGGTCTTAAAGGCGTTCAAATCAAACAATTCACTCAAATCTTCATGGGTTTGGCTAAATTGTTCGAAGAAAAAGATATCGCACTAATTGAAGTTAACCCGCTTGTTATTAAAGAAGACGGCAACCTTCATTGTCTTGATGCGAAAGTCGCAATGGACAGCAATGCTGCTTATCGTCAGCCTAAGCTGACAGAAATGCACGATCCTTCACAAGAAGATGCTCGTGAAGCTCAAGCAGCTAAGTGGGAACTTAACTATGTAGCACTTGATGGCAACATCGGTTGTATGGTTAACGGTGCAGGCCTAGCAATGGGTACCATGGATATCGTTAACTTGCATGGCGGTTCTCCTGCTAACTTCCTAGATGTTGGCGGCGGTGCAACTAAAGAACGTGTTGCTGAAGCATTCAAAATCATCCTTTCTGACTCAAATGTTGCAGCTGTTTTGGTTAACATTTTTGGTGGTATTGTTCGTTGTGACATGATTGCTGAAGGTATCATAGGTGCTGTTAAAGAAGTGGGCGTTACCATTCCTGTTGTTGTGCGTTTAGAAGGTACAAACGCAGAGCTTGGCCGTGAAGTATTGGCTAACTCAGGTTTAGATATCATCGCTGCTTCTAGTTTAACGGATGCTGCAAAACAAGTTGTTAAAGCTGCCGGAGGTGCCGCATGAGCGTACTAATCGACAAAAACACCAAGGTAATCTGTCAAGGTTTCACTGGTGGACAAGGTACTTTCCACTCAGAACAAGCTATCGAATACGGTACACAAATGGTTGGTGGTGTTACACCTGGTAAAGGCGGCACAACTCACCTTGGTTTACCTGTTTTCAATACAGTACGTGAAGCGGTTGCAGAAACAGGCGCAACAGCGACTGTTATTTATGTACCTGCGCCATTCTGTAAAGATTCTATCGTTGAAGCGGCTGATGCTGGTATCGAATTGATCGTGTGCATCACTGAAGGTATTCCTACGCTTGATATGCTTTACGTAAAAGAATACGTAAATCGTAAAGGCGTACGTATGATCGGCCCTAACTGCCCAGGTGTTATCACCCCAGGCGAATGTAAGATCGGCATCATGCCTGGTCACATCCATAAGCCAGGTAAAGTAGGTATCGTTTCACGTTCTGGTACTTTGACTTACGAAGCTGTAAAGCAAACAACTGATGAAGGTTTCGGTCAATCTACCTGTGTTGGTATTGGTGGCGACCCTATCCCGGGTTCAAACTTCATCGACATCCTACAGATGTTCCAAGACGATCCTAAAACTGAAGCAATTGTGATGATTGGTGAAATTGGCGGAACGGCTGAAGAAGAAGCGGCTGCTTACATCAAAGCTAACATCACTAAACCTGTTGTTTCTTACATTGCTGGTGTTACTGCACCTGCTGGTAAGCGTATGGGTCATGCTGGTGCAATTATCTCTGGTGGTAAAGGTACAGCTGATGACAAATTTAAAGCTCTTGAAGATGCAGGCGTTAAAACTGTTCGTTCACTTGCTGACATTGGTCAAGGCCTTCGCGAAATTACCGGTTGGTAATCACGTGTGAGCAATAAAAAAACCCGCTAACAGCGGGTTTTTTTATTTCTGCAGATTATTTTACCCTAATAGTTTTGCTAACCACTGATGAACTTGATGACTGACTTTATCCGTGTACTGACCCAATATACCTTTGGCCGCTTGGGGGATATGTTCACCGGGATCTGTGTCTTTATCAAACAGGTAATGCTCTAACATGCTTTTCCAAGCTTGTTGCTGTTCGTACGGTTGACTTTTCAACGCTTGAATAGCGTGAATAAGCATAGGAAAGGGTAGGGCCGTGGAAACCTTATTGCCGCTCCACCAATAATTAATCAACACATTCAGATTGCTCAAAGATTCAACATGATGCCACCAGGGAGAAGGGATGTAGATAGCGTCTCCGGGTTCAAGTTCAACAGATAGCCCATGTTTGAAGGCCTGTACATATTTTGGATGTTGGGCTATATCTGGCGCGCGAAGGTCAACTAGGCTGATTGGCTGACCTGCCGGGGTAAATTCCAACGGGCCCACATACAGGTTTTTTACTTGCTCGGGGGGGAATAAGGTAAAGCGGCGTTTGCCCCCTACGACTATGGCAATGTTATGCGCTTCGTCAAAATGCGGCGCTACTGTTACTTTGTTTCCTATCCAGATAAAAGGACGACTTTGGGGTAACAACGGATTATTCAGTTGTGATTCAAGTGCCGGTAGGTAGTCTTTAATTCTGATACTCTGCAGACAAAATCGGTCACTGGTGCTGCCCTCTGCAAACCGCTGCATTTCTTCGAGTCCCTGAGCCAGAGTAGCTTGGGCAACCTTGAAGTTCATGCCAGTAAGGCTTTGATCATAAAACATGCGTCCTTGGGTATGGCTGGGTAAATTGACTAATTGCAGTGGTTTTTGACTATCGAAGCCGCGTAAGTACTGACGTAATGTACTATCGGATATTTGGGCATTTTTTACTATGGGCCAATTCGCTGCAAAACCTCTCAACACTGCTGGTTGATATATGTCAGTGATTTTTTGCTTAAAATTGTCTGGGCTTACGTCCCACACCTCCCTTGGTGGAGGCATTGACTCTAGGCTGCCCCAATCATTAACGTTTGTGCTGTTCATCATTACCTTCCAATTCTGTCATATATGCAGGCTATCACTGCAGAACGTGTACATACATTAACCGCTGTATTTTAACTGTTTACGGTTTTTTAATTTTTTAACTCGTTGCCTGATCAACTCGGTGTTTGACTTTGTACACTATATTGAAGACCGTTGTTATGGGTCATTATAATCTGTTGACGATTTATAACGGTGTATTTACGGTCCGTCGTTAAATGATAAATTATTTTAATATCAATGTGTTATTTCTCATTGTTAACGTTTTTTTAGGATATTCGTCTGCTGTAATTACTACTCAAATGAGTGTTATTTTTATTGAATACGTATGCAAGGCATTGAGGGGCAACTGACTCAGGCTGTACTATTCGACTACTAAAACAAAGATATAACAATTAACTACAACTTATTAACTTAACGTTAAGTTTCACACGCCAGTCACACAAACGGGACACACATATGAAATATTTTAAACCTAGTCTTATCAAGGTTGCACTGATATCGAGCGGTTTTGCTTTTGGTCTTTCGCCTATGGCTTTCGCCCAGGAAACCCCTGCCGATGCGCCTAGTGATGATACTGAAGTCATTCAAGTGACAGGTATTCGCGGCAGTTTAATGCGCGCTCAAGCCATCAAAATGGATAACACTTCTATCGTTGAGGCTATTTCTGCCGAAGATATTGGTAAATTACCCGATACTAGCGTGGCCGAATCTCTGGCTCGTTTACCTGGTTTAGCCGGCGAGCGGCGCAACGGTCGTACCAGTGGTTTATCTGTACGGGGATTTAATGAAAACTATGTGGGCACCTCTTTAAACGGCCGTGAGCTGTTAGGTATGGGTGATAACCGCGGCGTAGAGTTTGATTTATACCCGACTGAAATTGTATCGAATATATTGGTTTATAAAACACCCGAAGCCGGGATGTTGACCCAAGGTGTAGGCGGCACCGTCGACTTACAAACAGTAAAACCTTTGGGGCAGGAACGGACCTTTGCTGTTAACGGCAGCTTCGAACAGAACGAGCAAGACTCGGCTAACCCCGATTATGACAATGACGGCCATCGTTTCTCGTTTAACTATATTGATTCGTTTGCCAATGACACCATAGGTGTCGCCTTGGTATTGGCATCATTGGAAACTCCTCGTCAGGAAGAGCAATTTAGAGGCTGGGGTTATGCAGATGTTAATACTGACAGTCCAAGAAGAGCGTCAGATACTGCAATGGCTTCTCCTGGGGATGTAGTGTTAGGTGGGCACGATTCATTTGTACGTTCTGCGCTATTAGAGCGTGATTCTATTGCCGCCGTTATTCAATGGGCGCCTAATGATAGATTGATGGTGCAACTCGATGCTTTGTACATTGATTTTGAAGAAAATGAAGTCAAACGTGGCCTGGAAGAAGGCGGCGCAGAGTGGGGTGTTGGTGATAACTATCAAATCACCGGTGTTGACAACGGTTTGGTTACCTCAGGTTATTACGATGGATTCCTTTCAGTTATCCGCAATGATGGTCGCAGTCAAAAATCCGATTTAACCACCATTGGTATAAATGCAGAATACCAAATCAATGATAACTGGACAGCTGAATTGGATTTTTCTACCGGTGAAGTGAAGAAAAAAATCACCGATATTGAAAGTTACTCTGGGGTAGGCCGTGCTGGCATTGATGGCCGCTCTCAAGCTGCGCGTTCGTGGGAGATGACCTCTACGGGTGTGATTTATAGTGATCATCCAACTATTGCCCCACTAGATTACACAGACGCAAGTTTAATCACCTTGGCTGGACCACAAGCCTGGGGTGGGGCGTTATCACCATTATCTACCTTTCAGGACTCAGGCACTGGCTTTGGTCCTGATACTGCCCAGGACGGATTTGTAAACGACGCTGATTTTAACGAAGAGTTAGACACTATCCGCTTACAAGCCAATGGAGTAGTGGAGTGGGGGATTTTCAGTGGGCTTGAAACGGGTATCGTTTACTCCGAGCGCAGCAAGACGAAAATCAACACAGGGGTCTTTTTAACGGCTCCTACTTGGCCTGGCGAAGGTCCTATACCAGATCCGGTAGGAGTCGCAGACTTGAGTTTTATCGGTATTAGCGGTGTGGTGGCCTATGACAGTTTGGCCTTATATAACAGTGGCTATTATATCGAGTCTGATGCCGTTCGCTTGGATAACACCAGATTAGGCGATACCTATGAGGTCAACGAAGATCTGCTGACTGTGTATGCGAAGCTTGATATTGATACCGAGATTGGCGATGTGTATGTGAAAGGTAATATTGGTTTGCAGATGGTCAATGCCGATCAAAGTGCTACTGGTTTTAGTGGCGTCAGTGGCCCAGATGGGTTTACAGTATCCCAACCTGTTGACGGTGGTACCTCTTACACCGACGTGTTACCGAGCTTGAACTTAAGCTTTGAAATTGCTGAAAATCAGTTTATCCGCACCGCATTATCCAAAGTTATCAGTCGCCCCCGTATGGATGACATGAAACCCAATAATCAGGTGTCGTTCGCGTTTAATGACAGCAATATCTTAAGCACGGATCCACTAAACAGCCCTTGGTCTGGTAGTGCCGGTGACCCAGAATTAAAACCTCTGGAAGCTAATCAATTTGACTTAGCTTATGAAAATTATTTTGCTGACGATGGTTTTTTTGCTGTTAGTTTTTTCTTTAAAGACTTGACCAATTGGACACGGAGTTCGGCCGAACTTGCCGATTTCTCAGAATTCTTTATCCCTGGTTACCATCAATCCTCAGCAGAGACCGGTAATCAAGACCCTGCAACGTTCTTGGGTGTAGTTACGGGTAAAGAAGATGGTCTTAAAGGTTTTGTCAGAGGTTACGAATTTCAGGTAGGGTTACCCTTTCATGTCTTGACTGATTACCTAGATGGTTTTGGTGTAGTTGCCAGTGCCACCTTCTTGGACGGCGAGTTCGACGATGGTCAGCGTATACCTGGCTTATCACAAGAACTGTATAGCTTTACGGCTTATTACGAAGCCAAAGGGTTTGAAATTCGGGTGTCAGGCACCAAACGTGACGAATTTTTGACGGAAGTCCGTGGTTTGAGCTTGTCTCTTGGTCCAACAACTGACCAAGGTGGTGAACAGTGGGATGCGCAAATCGGTTATGACTTTGCCGATTCTGGCATTGCCGGTCTGGAAGGGTTGCGTATTACCTTGCAAGGCCAAAACTTAACGGATGAAGCGACCGTGCAAGCCAATGGAGGTGATTCAAGACAAATCACTCAATACCAAAGCTTTGGCCGCAACTACTTATTAGGTTTTAACTACTCTTTCTAAGCGTGTATACGGATAGAGAGAAAGGTCATCGGCTTTACCAGTGACCTGTTTTAACCTAGTATCGAGTCTGCAGAATTTATAAAACGTCAACTAAAAAACCCCAACTAGTTTTGCTATTGGGGTTTTTTTATTAACTAAAAAGTGGATAGATGAAAAACCTAATCAAAAAAGTGGTCATAGTCGGGGGAGGCACTGCCGGCTGGATGTCTGCAGCCCTATTACAAAAAGTAGTTGGGCCTAGCATCACCATCGAATTAGTTGAATCGGAAGAGATTGGCAGCGTAGGTGTGGGGGAAGCCACTATACCGCCCATCCGGCATGTCAACCAAGTACTGGGCATTGATGAGGCTGAGTTCTTGCGGGAAACAAAGGCCACCATCAAATTAGGCATTCAATTTGAAAATTGGCGTGTACAAAATGAACATTACTTTCATTCTTTTGGCGCTGCGGGTAAGAGTTTCGCCTTTTGTCAGTTTCACCATTTTTGGAAGCGCGGCCAACAATTAGGCATAGATACTAGCTTGTGGGAATACGATCTGAATTATTTGTGCGCACGGGAAGGCAAGTTTGCCCAGATCAAAAGTAAGGATGCAATTTTAGAATTGCCCTATGCCTATCATTTTGATGCGTCACTCTATGCCGTTTATTTGCGAAAGTACTGTGAAAAGTTAGGCGTGAAACGTACCGAAGGCAAAGTTGAGCAGATTAGCCTGAACAAAGATTCAGGTTTTGTCGAAAGCTTAATCTTGCAAGACGGAGGCACAATAACGGGGGATTTGTTTATCGATTGCTCGGGCTTTAAAGGCCTGCTCATTCAGGAAAAACTCGGGACAGGCTATGATGACTGGAGTCACTGGTTGCCCTGTGATCGCGCCCTAGCTGTCCCTTCTGAGCGGTTTGACAAGACGCTTCCCTATACTCGTTCAATAGCGCACAGTGCAGGCTGGCAATGGCGTATCCCCTTGCAACACCGCAACGGAAATGGTTTGGTGTATAGCAGTAGTCATTCCACCGACGAGCAGGCCCACGCTACCTTACTATCCAACCTTGATTCAAAGGCCTTGGGAGAGCCTAAGATGCTACGCTTCAAAACCGGTCGGCGGCGCAAACAATGGGACAGAAATGTAGTAGCCATAGGTTTATCCAGCGGCTTTTTGGAACCCCTCGAGTCCACCAGTATTCATCTCATTCAGTCCGCTATTGTGCGACTCATCCACCTTTTCCCACATAAAGGAATCGACGATTCTGCAGTGAAAGAATACAACATGCAGTCAAAACTAGAATTTGAACAAATACGCGACTTTTTGATTTTGCATTACCACGTCAATGAACGCACTGACAGTGATTTTTGGCGAGATATGCGTACTATGGATATTCCTGACTCTCTGGCCCATAAAATTCAGCTTTTTGCCCAAAATGGTAAATTGTTTCGCGAACAGAATGATCTATTTTTGGAGAGCTCTTGGCTGCAAGTTATGCTGGGGCAGGGCATCATACCTAAAGATTATCACCCCATCGCCAATAACCTCCCTGAGCACAAGCTACGCGAGATGTTGACAAATATTAAAAATATTAAACACGAACCGCTGAGCAGCCTGCCTAGTCACGACGAGTTTTTACAACAGTTTTGCAAGGTTTAATATGACAAAGCCCTTCCGTATTATTGTTGTCGGTGGCGGTACCGCTGGTTGGATGGCGGCCAACCTGTTCGCCCATAAATGGGCAGATAAAAACGTGCAGATCACTCTGGTGGAATCTGCGGAAATCGGCATAGTAGGAGTCGGAGAGGGCTCTACTCCAACCCTTAAGCGTTTTTTTTCGATGCTCGGTATTGAAGACAATGAATGGATGCCCAGATGCAACGCAACCTACAAAGTAAACATTAAATTTGACGGCTGGAGCCCACAGTCAGGTATAACCAGTTACAGCCACCCGTTTACCACCCAACTGGATACCTTTACCCGACGGGCGTTTTTTGTGAATTGCCGCACCCGACGCCTTGGCCTAGATACGCACACCAGCCCCGCTGACTTCTTTATTAATGGACACTTAGCCAAACAAAATAAAGGTCCGTTAACCCCAGAAAGTTTTCCGTTTCCCATGGAGTACGGCTACCATTTCGATTCCCAGCTGCTCGGGAAATTTTTGGCTGAGCATGCGCTTAAGCTAGGTGTCACGCACCGCCAGACGACAATCGACAAGGTTAAACAGCATGCCAGTGGGGATATTAGCCAATTGATCACGGCTCAGGGAGAAAGCTTAGCTGCGGATTTTTTTTGTGGATTGCAGTGGCTTTAGGGGCTTGTTGATGCAACAAACCCTTGGTGTGTCATTTAAGCCATATAAAGACAATCTGTTTAATGATTCCGCTTTGGTTATGCCAACCCCAAGTGAAAATACGGTTGCTAACCAAACCACAGCCACGGCTTTGGCTAATGGCTGGTGCTGGCATATTCCCTTAACTAATCGGATCGGCAATGGCTATGTATACAGCTCGGATTTTGTCACGAAAGATCAGGCTGAAATCGAGTTTCGTCAACATCTGGGAATGCTTGATAACGAACAGACATGCCGTCATTTACCCATGAAGGTCGGTTGCCTGGAGCAACATTGGCGAGGTAATTGTCTGGCTATTGGCTTATCTCAAGGCTTTATAGAGCCTTTGGAGGCAACGGCGTTACATCTGGTGCAAATTTGTATCGAACTTTTTATTATCAAGTACGAACAAGGTAACTTTAGCAACCAACATCAGGCTGAATATAATAACAAGATCAGCGAGCGATTCGAACGGGTGCGTGACTATATCGTTGCCCATTATAAACTGAACACCAGACAGGACAGCGATTATTGGCGAGCCAACCGCGACAACGGCGTATTATCAGATTCACTCAGCCAGCTGTTGGACGTGTGGTATAAACGCGAAGATCTAGAAGCAGAAATCACCCGCCAAGATCTCAGTACCCACTTTAACGCTGAGTCCTGGCATTGTTTATTGGCTGGCTATGGTGCTTTTCCAGCCTTGGCGGATAAGCAACCTGGTAAGGGGGACTTGTATCAAGAGCAAGGAGTGCAGAAGTTTATTCAAGGTTGTGGCTTAAATTTTTCGTCCCATCAACACAACCTTGAAACCTTGCGTGCTACTAGCAAGCAGGCGTTAATATAAGCTGGTTTTATCTGGCCCCTGGCATGGTTATTTAAGCTGCCGATTGGCATGAGGGTTTACATCTAGAAGTGCCATTCGTCTGGAAAAGGGGTCGGAATAACATTGTGCGATAACAAAAAACACCCTGGTAATGTATCTGCCAGGGCGTTTTTCTAGTAGCTAAGCGCCGGGACTATTGGAAAATCTCTTCCGCTAAATCGATGACACCTGTGGCCGATGGATCAGACGTAACAGAGCGATTGGTGCCGGATTCCCAGACCACATTGCCGAGATCGTCTTTGAGAATATATTTGTATTCAAAGTAAGTATCTTTTGGCACGCTCACAGGTAAGAACCATTTCCAGTACTGGTTAGGATCCGGATTGTGGAAGGCGTCTAATGCCTTGTCCGGTGCCCAACTTCCAAGTTCAGGAATACTGCCCACCACATACACGTTTTCACCTACTGAGGTATAAGCTTGCACATGGAAAATCATTTGATTCTGATCATCTGATAACACGTTGAAGGTAAAGTTATTACTGGTAACCGCGCCTCTTTTCACCGTCACCACTTTTTCACCAGCGACAACCCCAGGTACCGTTACCTGGATGCGGTTGTAGTCATTAGCGACAACGCTTGCTTGTACCGAACCAAAAAACACCTGGACTGAACCGTCTAGGCCGGTACCAACGATTGTCACTTCGTTACCCGCCCTACCCGCAACCGCTTGCATATCACCTATATGCGGATCGCTACCAAGTTGCGCGTCATGACTCCATACATTCACTTCCTGCGGGCTAAGGGTGAATCCCGTAATTTGTGCTCCGCCGGCTGAAATCACGCTGGCTGTGCTGCCACTTAATTCCCCAGTGAGTACATCATTGTATGTGCCTACTGGCATACTGGTGGTTAGGTTAGGGACGCTGTAAGTGTTATAGGGGCTACGGTTAATAGCGACTATGACCTCTTTCTCAAAAAACTTGCGCGACATTACCAGCACATCTGAGGTTGAATATAAAATACTGGTCAAGCCATAAGCCAAAGCATCATTTTGTTGTCTAAGGGCGGATAATTTTTGAATGATCCGGTAGGCACGCGTGGTTTGGTTAAAGCTGCTAGACGTATCCATGAAGACGCGGCCGTCGTTACCGTCTGTACCGAAACCTTCAACATACTGCTCACTGCCGTAGTACACATTGGGAATGCCTCGAGAAACCAATGTTGTGGCTAACGCAAGCTCCAAACTTCGGCCGTCACCGTTATTTTTTAGAAAACGTTTCACGTCATGATTATCAAAGAAGGTCACGGTCTGGTTGGCATAATTGTATTGGGTATCAGTGTATTGATAAAAGTTGGCTAAGGCATTCATATCTTCAGAGCCGTTATCGAGCACATTGGCTATGGTCCGATAAAATTCGAAGTCCAAATTATTAATCGTGGTGCGCGTTGGAAAGGATGCATATTCGGCAAACTTGGGATCCGGTTTGCCGATAAAAAACTCACCAAAATGGGTCACTGCGCCACCTGGAGCTGAATCAATGGCATCGCGAAAACCTTTCGCAAAGGCTGGATTCATATGCAGGGTGGCATCGTGGCGATAGCCATCAATGCCTTTGGCTTTCCAAAATGTAGCGGCTTCTTCCATGTGTTCAACTACAGCCGGTAGCTCGTGGGTAAAATCGGCTAAAGATCCTAGGTCTTTATAACGAAATCCAAAGCGACTGCTGTCACTGCCTCGGTCGCCGATCCGGTGAAACCAGCCGGGATTAACGGTACCGTTAGGATCCGCTATCAAGTTATCCACTGAACCGTCGTTATTGTAATCTAGCGGATCACCGCTGGCATTAAAGACAAAATCACCATTAGCGTCTCTATCGGGCTCATATAAACGGCCATTTTCGGGGGAATAACCCGTAGTCGGGTTTTGCCAGCGACTGGTGTGATTGGAAACGAAGTCAACGACTACTTTAATACCTTGTGCGTGCAAAGCATCGACCATATCGGTGAAATCTTGCATGTCGCCAAAGTGGGGGTTGGTGCGAAAATAATTACTCACATGATAACCGTGATAACTGGAATAAACGTCTGTGCCGCCGCTCGGTTGTACGTCATTAATCGGTTCATCCCGATTGGCATAGGGCGCCGAAATCCAGACCGCCGAGATCCCCATGTTTTTCAAATAAGATACTTTGTTGGTGATCCCTTTAAAATCTCCGCCCTGATAAAGTTTGAGGTCGGCACCACTACCATCAAAAATTTGTGACGGTGAGCCTGCAGGAATGTTATTGCTAGGATCGCCATCCGAAAACCTGTCGGTAATGATTTGATATACCACATCTTTGGCTGTTACTGGCCCAAGAGCACTGCTGGCGGTAGCCCCTAAAGACAGTGCCGCAAAAGTGATTAACGATATTGTCTTTAAGGTGTATTGGTGTGAGATTCGTCTCATGTGTTCTCCAATTATCTGTTTAGTAAAACGAACGCCGTTGTTCCATATTTAATGGATAGCCGCGCATCTGTTTAACATTTTGCTAACCTTTTCTAATTATTTAGTTTACATCAATTGAAAAACGTAACTAAGGCCAACGTAGCTGAATACGTATGCAGCATCCGAGCTAATCACAGTGAGGCCATGTCAATGTTGGCCCCGCCGCGAGTTCAACAAGGAATAGCGCACAGCCATATAAAACACTATGGTGAGTGCGCTCTAAGTTATGCATACGTATGCTGTTTTACTCATTCGCAGGGCACTGCTAAGGTGTGCTCTTATGTCGTTAGTCTTAGGGTTGAAAACTCAATCCGTGTCTTAGGTTGCACTCTCATGAATAAGTCATCATCATCCTTTTTGTTTCGAAGCCTAGGGCTTTCGCTTGCTAGTATCCTATATTGTCAAACTGCTTTTGCGGTTTGTGCAACCGATACTGATGCCTCCCCCAAAGGCCCGATTCAGCTTAATGCGCAAGGCGAGTTTGTACCCCAGTGGGCTAAGAAAGCCGTGTGGTATCAAGTCTTCCCTGAGCGTTTTCGCGACGGCGACAGCAGCAACAATCCCACCAAGCAGGATCTGGTGGGTGCCGATCCTGCAGAGCCTCCCAAGGAATGGCAAGTACACCCTTGGGGCAGTGATTGGTTCGAATTACAAGCCTATGAACAAGCCAATGGCGAGAAAGAGTTATGGAAACACATGCTTAGACGCCGCTATGGCGGCGACTTGCAAGGCATTATTGATAAGCTGGATTATTTGCAGGACATGGGGATTAATGCCCTGTATTTGAACCCGGTGTTTGACTCGCCGTCATTGCATAAATACGATGCGGCCAGTTATCACCATATAGACCCAAATTTTGGCCCCGACCCTGAAGGGGACCGCAAGCTCATGGCGAGCGAAAACGCCACGGATCCAGCATCTTGGGTGTGGACCCAAGCCGACGAATTGGCTCTTAAGCTCATTAGCCAAGCCCATAAACGGGGTATTCAGGTGATTTTTGATGGGGTGTTCAACCATATGGGGATCAATAGTTTTGCTTTTCAGGACCTCAAAAAAAATCAGCAAGATTCACCTTATAAAGACTGGTTTACGGTCACTTCCTGGGATGATGAAAAGGCCGGCACCACGTTTGCTTACGAGGGCTGGTTTGGCGTGCCTTCGTTGCCGGAGTTTAAAGAAGATGGAAAAGGCCTAGCACAGGGGCCTAAGGAGTATATTTTTGCAGCCACTGAGCGCTGGATGAACCCCAAAGGTCAAGGTGCGGCGCAGGGCATAGACGGTTGGCGGCTGGACGTCGCGTTTTGTGTGGCCCACGGTTTTTGGAAGGACTGGCGTAAACACGTGAAATCGATTAACCCAGATGCTTATCTGACTGCAGAAATAGTTGATACGCCAAAAAACGTTAAGCCATATATGCAAGGTGACGAATTTGACGGCGAGATGAATTACAATTTCGCTTTTGCCAGTAGTGAGTTTTTTTTCAACCCCGGCGACATGAGTATTAGCCCGAGCGAATTTGATACAAAGCTTCGTGAGATGCGTAACTTATATCCTAAAGGGGTAGCTTATGTTACCCAGAATTTGTTTGGTAGCCATGATGCTAACCGAATTGGTTCACATATAGTCAATCGCGGTATCGGTAATTTTGCCGATTGGGGAACCTATTTCAATTTATCCCAAGCCGCCAGTAATCCGGACTATCAGGTACGTAAACCTAACGAGCAAGAGATCCGATTACAAAAGCTGTTTGCTGTGATGCAAATGACCTATGTGGGCGCACCGATGATTTATTATGGTGATGAAGTCGGTATGTGGGGCGGTAATGATCCTGATGACCGCAAACCTATGTTGTGGCCAGATATAGAATATGACGACGAAGTATATCTGCCCGATGGCAACAAGCGCCAACCAGACAAGGTAAACATAAACACCGAGCTACAAGCTCATTATAAAAAGCTCATCCATATGCGTCACCAGAATCCAGCTTTGACCCTAGGTAGTTTCACTACTTTGCTTACAGATGATAAAAAGGATCTTTATGGCTACGAACGTGAATATCAGGGGCAACGTGTGTGGGTGATTTTTAACAACAGTGACCAAGAGCAGCAACTAACCCTGGATAATCCTCAACATTATCAATTTACCGATAGTCTAAGCGGCGCCAAAATCACGCAACAGCAGGACGTTTTAAGTATAAGGTTACCGCGAAAATGGGCTGCGGTATTGGTCAAAGGATAACCTTCGCTCTGGAATAGTTCCATGATAGGGCCGATGCGCTGTGGCAACTCCGTTGGGGCAACCCCGTCGGAGCGACCCCATCGTAGTAGGCAGCCATTGGAAAAGGTCAATCGGAGTCGCGTCTTTCGCAATGGCGCCTTAATGGCCTACTTAACAGTTTTCTAACTAAGAGATTGTCTTTACATTCAGATTTAGATTACAGATTCGGCTGAGGCCGAGCTTATAATTCCTCCCACATGCGATATTAATTAACTCGCTTTTCTCTGCTGTTAAGTAAAGATCTGGCAAGTCATCGGCAGACAGTTGTGAATTCAAAATTGCCACTGGGAATTGGTCTACCGTTGATTTAGGTAGTGGCGGGAAGGCGCACAAGTCGTTATAGGTGAGCCTAAACTGCTCACCTATGCTGTGGCTGCTAACTTAATGATAGATATTCCCACTAGCGCAACCTATCGCTTCAGTGTGACAGGGCCTGACCCATCAGCACCTACAGTGACGTTGACTGAGTTGTAGCCATAATGTGGAAACAGGTGAAACCAGCGTAATTCCTTACGCTTTGTGGTTAATTTTCACTAATTAAAACACAAACGCGATATGGATTATCGCGTTTTTTATTTGCGCATTTTACCCAGGCCCGATAGTGAAATTTTAAGTCAGTCAAGGGCCAAAGCCATACCATAATGGGTAATAACACAAACCCGTTACCGATTTTGATTATCGAATTTACGTTGGATTTCCCTAAACTGTTTGTATGCATAAGCGCGATAACGAAAGAAAAATACGATGAAACAGACAATTCAATTTATAGGGATGGTTGCCGCTACTTGTGCGGCTTTGACTAGCTGCACTAATAACAAGACAGATGAAACTCAGGCTGCAACACAATGGGTTTCACTTTTTAACGGTGAGGATCTTCAAGGCTGGCAAACGTATGTCAGTTATCAACCAAAAGATAGCAAGTACCAAGACCCTGATAATATGCCGGTACGCGGAGTGAATAACGATCCTAAAGAAGTTTTTAGCGCACACGACGGTATGCTGCGTATATCCGGCGAAGAGTGGGGCGGGATCAGTACAATTGAAGAGTACGGCAACTTTCATCTTAAATTCGATGTGAAGTGGGGAGATAAAAAATGGCCACCGAGAGTAAATTTACCCCGCGATAGTGGCGTTTTGTATTTTGCTGTAGGCGAACCAGGCCGTTCCATGAATCACTGGATGCGGAGTCACGAAATGCAAATTCAGGTGGGAGACAGCGGCGATTATCATAGTTTAGCTGGCGTATTGATTGATACGTACTGTGGTGACGCCCAGCAAGGAGACTGGCACTTTTACCGTTACGCGCCGGACATGCCCTTGTGTAAAAACATTGCCAACAGAGTATTGAAATTAGGTGAGTTCGAGCACCCCGTAGGTCAATGGGATACTATGGAGGTCATCGCTGACGAAAACGTTGTGATCCATAAAGTTAACGGCCAGGAAGTATTTCGAGGCTATAACTCAAGGCAGAATATAGACGGGCAATACAAGCCCCTTACCAAGGGGAAAATTGAATTTCAATCGGAAGGCGCTGAAGTGTTTTATCGCAATATTCAAATTAAAACATTAGATAAGCCGATTAAGGATGCGGGTTCAAAAACCTGAGGTGAATAGTGAGGACAGCTAATGTGCATTATCCCAGTAGTGGTTATCGCTATTGGGAATAACCTCTACTGGGATACACTAGCATCTAGCAGACACCGATTTGTGTCAATCTTGCGTTATTTTGCGCTCACTTGCTCGGCCGCCCAAGTGTCACTCCGAAAGGGAACCGCGGGTAATTTTTCGCTATTAATCAAATTTGCCCTAGGGTTATCTGCCCAGGCATAACGTACCGCCACAGGCTGGCTGATTTCTGGATGAGACACTACTACGGTTTCGCCTTCAATGTGGGCTTGCGCTACCCGAAATACCTTGTCTTGACCGGCGATGATGAATCCCTGTAGGGTTTGATTATCCACAGTACTGAGTTTACTCCCTTGATTAAAATGCACGATCCCTTGATGTGCTTTGACGTCGAGCCGCGTAAAATCGGGACCACTTGGGATTATTGGTAAACCATATACTTTGCTGGCGGCTTGGCGCCATAATCGCTCACCAACTTGCCGCTTCTGCTTAGGATGCACATTGTCTGCTTCACCCACATCAATAGCCACAGCCATTCCCGTATGAGGTACGTCTAATGTCTGGCGTTGTGCATCACGCAGATACGCCCATGCACTATCGGGCTGCAGGTCTTGTTGAGGTAAATACGCTGCCAATTGAACGAATATAAATGGCATGTCCGGTGCTTGTGCTTGGTCTCGCCAATTGCTGATCAGATTGCTAAATAAGGTGTGATAGTAGACTTGTTTGTTGACGTTACTTTCCCCCTGATACCAAATGACACCTTGAGCCGTGTAAGGTAATAAAGGATAGATCATGGCATTGTACAAAAAACTTGGGGTAAAGGTGTAATTCATCACTTTAGGCATGGGCGGCTCAATGTTATTACTCATTCGCCAATGCTGGGCAATATCCGTTTTTTTACCATTGATACTCAACCATATTTTGTTATTTTTACCCACCAATACCTGATTGTCCCAATCGCTATTAACGCGTAAGACAATAATATTATTGCCTTTTTTTAATAAATCTAGGGGAATTTGATGAATAGAACTACTGTCCTCCCAATTTTCAGTGGCGATATGCTGACCGTTAACAAAAATAAAGGCATTTTGAACAATATCGCCAAAACTCAACATAATGGGGGAGGTCGGTAAGGCGGGTAAGGTAAAATCGCGGCGTAACCATACGAAGTGATGCAGCGGGCTTTTATTTGGTAAATCAATAGTTTGCCATGAGCTATCATCATATTCGATGTTCGCTGCGCCAACGCTTAACGCACCTTGAAGATCGTTTATGCGTTGCCACTTTTGTTCAATTTGTTTTGTATTGGCGGCTAATACCTCGGGCCAATCGTGCCGGGCTTTAACCTTTGCACTTTGCGCTTCATATCCAGCAGTCTTGGCAACGGTTTCGATATCTATCCAAGACTCAGCTGGTGTACCACCCCAATTACTTTCAATGATGCCAACGGCAACCTGTTCTTGTGCTTGCAATTTTCTAGCAAAAAACCAGGCTACAGCGGAAAAATAGCCAACGGAATCGGGCGAAGCCAATTGCCAATGGCTGGGTGGTAAATGGGTTTGTTTTGTTGCCGCTAGGGTATCAGGCACATCAAAAAAACGTATGAGTGGGTGATGAGCGGATGCAATTTCTTGCTCGTTACCGACCACATCACCCTTTAATTTCCACTCCATGTTGGATTGGCCGCTCGCGATCCACACCTCACCAAAATACACATCATTAATCGTCTTAATATCATCTGCGCTTACGGTCAGGGTAAAGGGGCCTGCTTTGGCATGGGCAGGCAGGTTAATTTGCCATCGGCCATCAGCACCGACGTCAGTACGATAATGCTTATCGAGCAAACTAACAGTCACTTGCTGGTTAGCCTGACCTTCGCCCCAGATACGAACAGGTTTATCCCGTTGTAATACCATGTGATCAGAAAATAAAGGGGATAATGTCAGTGCGTGTGCATGAATACTGCTCATTAAAAAAATACATCCTATAAATATGGTGTGTCCCATCGCCATTCCTTTTTTACCTGTAACAGATAGTCGCTGCCAAAAATGCTTGTAGTAATCACAATATTACGGGTTCGTTAAGGGTTATCATTTACGATTTTTGTTTTTATAGTTCGAGTCGTTCGCATTTTGGCAGTTAAAATAACGTATGCGTCGTTTCAGATTTTTAGCGCGAAGCAATATGTATTGCTTCTTAAACGAGAATGCTAAAAAGAATTATTTTTTTAGTCAAAACGAACGCCTATTTACCGATTCTGCGTGCATAGAGGCGCAAGGCGTTTTTCGGGTAATTCCCTTGGGGGAATGTTTAATTGTGCCAACCCCAGGAGTCGTTGCTTATGCAATATCGAAGGAATTGCTGTTGTGTTATCTAAACACTAATTGGGATTTTCAACGCCGGCCCCCAATACGATTGCCCATTCATTTACCTGCCAGCTTTTGACTAATCCATTGAGCACATAAGGATCTTGAGCTGCAAAATCTTCAGCCACTTTGGCTGAACTGCCCTCGAACAATAAGGCTGCGCCGAGTGTCGGCTCTGTTAATGCACCACCTAATCGTAACTCACCACGAGATACAGCAGATAACGCAAGTTTTAGGTGTTTTTCACGAAACGCTGCGCGCTTTTGTAAATACTCAGGTACCACATCATAGGTTAATAAATAATACACTTAGATCTCCTTATTTACAGGGCCGCGAGAAGCAGTATAACGGTTTACCCGATCTGCTTATCAATAATCTACCCAAGGCAATAATGCACATTGAGCTGAATGTTACTTGCCCATACCTAGCTTAGCCAGTCGCGAGAGTTAAAAAGTAATGATAAAAGCCATCATCCTTTTTATACCCTATCGATTCATATAATGCTTGCGCATTAACATTCTCGAATACCGTGGTTAAGGTGATACCTTTTGAATGGGAACTTGTCGCTAACGTCTTGGTCGCGACTAGCCGTTTTTTAGCGAGCCCTAATCGACTCGAGTTTGCAGCAACAAACAGATCATTTAATACTCAATTAGACTGAGCGGAAATAGACGAAAAAGTAGAGTGAAGCTGAGTAAAACCCAGTGCGTTTCCGCAGCTGTTATAGGCAATAAAGATAACAGATTGTTCATTTTTAATACGCTGATAAATGAAATTAGTCGCTAAATCTACATCTGATGTTTGCTGATAAAAACCGATAAGCATCAAATGATGCGCTTACGTCTTGTACATTTTCTAACGTTGCGCGTCTTATGCTAAGCGATCGGCAATCTTTAACAACATGTTGGAGCGTTCTTGAACTGACATTTTACCCCGTACTACTTTTGCTGCATGAGTGGGGTCGAGCACCAATTCGATGCCTTCAGCGCTTGAGCGAGGGATCTCGCAAAACGCTTGTCAGTAACCGGTGTCAGATTTTTAAAATACCCCCTTAGGGGCAAAAAAAGCCAATGCTTTGTTTCTGGAACTAGAATAGGCGGTAGTGGTATGTAAACACCCAACGCTAGGCTAAACGCGCACTACAGTAAGTATTATCAATAGAGATAAACCAAAACCCTCGCTAACGGCGAGGGCTGATATTTTTCCTGATGGCAAAGGGCGTCCACACTATGTGTTTACGCTAATGCATCTTTTAATGTTTTTTCACCGTTGAATAACTCGAATATTGTGTTGTTTAGAGCGGGGTTGCCCACAGTGTAGGTTAGGGCACTTGCCACGTCCTCACGGGTGATAATCATTTTTTCTTTCTTAGCTGGTTTTGTCGTCTGAAAACGCCCCTTAGCTACGTCGTTAATCAAACTACCAGGTCGCAGAATTGTGTAATTCACGCCGCTTTGAATAAGATGCTCATCGGCCATATGTTTGGCTACTAAGTAAGGTTTCATTTTATCTGACCCTTGCGCTGGGTCGTCGGCGCCAATGGAGCTGACCATGACGAAATGCGAAATGTCAGTATTTTTGGCGTAATCTACGGCTTTGCACGCGGCCCATAAGTCGATGAGCATGGTTTTATCTGCACCTGTATTGCCACCTGAGCCTGCGCTGAAAATAACCTGATCGCAACCTTCGAATGCATGGCTGAAATCTTGCTCTAAATCGCCCTCTATTATGTGTAAACGATTTTGAGCGATATCTGATAATTTTGCTTTATCTCGCACTAACGCGACCACGTCTTGTCCGCTATCTAGCAACTGCTGAGTGGCCATTTTACCGATTTGTCCACTGGCACCTATGATCAAGGTCTTGTTCATTTAATATTCTCCTAAAGTCTAGTATTCCTTACGTAAATAAACCGCTTATGATGACGGTGTGGTTATTTAGTCAGAACATATTTTTGCTCATTGCCTAATAACACTGGGGTCTTATTATCCCTTTTCAACGAATAAGAGGTTATTAGCATTTAAACGCCTAACTATGCGATAAAGAACACTGGGAGGGGGAAAACAAAATAAATGGCGTGTTTAATATCCATTTTGCGCTTTAATTAAGCAAACAGACTCGATTTCACAAAGTAAACGTGAATTGGGATGCGAAATACTTGAGTTTTTACCACGCTGCCCCAAACTCTATTGTTAGTGCCAAGAAGACGTACTGTTAAAAGTACAGTAAAGAAAAGAAGTAACGTTAATTCAAAAGGAAAACCTATGAAAATAAATCTTTCAGGTCACCATGTAGATTTAAGCGATACCGTAAAAGAACACGTCGATGAAAAATTTTCTAAGTTAGCAAGTCATTTCCCTACGTTAATTGCTCTGGACATCATTATTTCAAAAGAGCATGGCGAATATGATGTTGAGATCAGTACGCAATATGAAGGCACACGTATCTCTGCTTCAGCTGAGAACTCTGTGATGTATCCTGCGATTTCTAAAGCCGCTAAAAAGATGGATGCTGCACTAAAACATCGTAAAGGTCAGTTGAAAGGCGATATACACAAAAAACCAGAGTGTACAACGCCAGATATAGCCCACGAAATTATTCAAGAGATGGATTTAACCTAGTCCATCTCGTTTATTCAGTAAGATGACATAGCCGCTCTTTTGAGCGGCTTTTTTGTGTATTCACAAAAAGCACTGGAGGCTAACGTAGACACTTTCCCCAAGGTTGATTACCATGCGTTTTTTGCATTACCCGCTTTACTAAAACAGACATTTCCCGTGTGCTTAGATAACAGAGAGAATAGCGTTGATCAGCGAATTACAATTTCAATTTAGCAGTGGCCAATTGGCTAATCGATTCTTGAACGAACTCACGCATTGGACTTCATCGTCGGGTAATGTGGCGGTCAAAGCTAAGTTGGCAAAAGGCTCTGATACAGTAAGCGTACGCTATCTGTTTGATGGAAAAGGGTTTGATTATACCTGTTCAGAACTGGACGATTTAGCCAATAAATACGGCGGAGAGGAAATCTAGTTTATTGCATGAAATTTTGCGTTAAGCCATATGCCACAATCGTTACTGCGGCATATGGTTAGTCTGTGCTAGCCGTTTGTAGTACTGGGATGAAATGTCGTCACTACATCAGCGATTTGTTCTCTTAGCCACATATGCGCATGGTCGTGATCTGCACTGACATGCCAATATAGAAAGTACTCGACCGGTGCTAACTCAAAGGGTAATTCATAGATTGAACACTCATAATGCTTAGCAAGATGGTACGGAATACATGAAATTAAGTCCGTTTTAACAATGACAGCAGGCACGGTTAAAAAGTGCTGACCGCGCATGACGACTCGGCGCTTCAAGTTTAGTTTGTCTAAGGCTACATCAATTGGACCCGGGCCTGTTCTACGCTGAGAAATATTAATGTGACCGAGTTGCAAGAAGGTATCTAAATTTAATCCCTGACTTAGTGCCGGGTGATTACGACGAGCAATAACAACAAACCTATCTTCTGCTATTTTTTGCTTACACAGATGCGGATCAACAAAAGCTGACGACGCATCTGCGTAAAAATCTAAGCTACCACTGGCCATGGCTGACACTATATTAGTGCGGGATATATCGTAGTTGGTTAACGTGATGTTCGGAGCGATAACCTGCAATTTGGCTGTTAGCCTTGGCATGATACTGACTTCTAATAAGTCCCTAGCGGCAAAGTTATAACTAATCTCTGCAGTAGCTGGGTCAAAGGTATGGCTTTCTTGCACACTTTTACGCAATAAACCCAAGGCTTCTCGCGCTGGACCAATAATATTTTGTGCGGCCGGAGTCGGTGTCATGCTGTGACCCGTGCGTACGAACAATGGGTCGTTTAACATTTCTCGCAAGCGTGCCAGTGAATTACTTACTGCCGGTTGGGTGATACACAATACATCAGCCGCTTTGGTTAAGCTGCCTGCTGTATATATCGCATCAAATACGGCAAAAAGATTAAGATCGATTCTATTTAAATTCATAGTTTTATCACTTTACGCTCTGATTAGGCCTAGAGTAGCCTAAATATTCCATCATTTGAGGTAATGTTGAATTATACAGAACATTCATTGAATTGATAGAAAGGCTGGGATGGTTCATTGTAAAAAATTGTAATAAAGTGCTTTAATTCAATTATATAGCACGACAAACTGGCATTTTATCGACGTGTTCGCAGACGTGGGGGTAAAAAAAAGCCACCTAAAAGGTGGCTTTTCATTTTCTTAATTTTAATAGTTGGCGTTGCCAGGTGTACGAGGAAACGCGATGACATCACGTACGTTCTGCATACCTGTCACATACGCGACTAATCGCTCGAAACCTAAACCAAAACCTGCATGGGGTACGGTACCGAAGCGGCGTAAATCACGATACCAGCTATAGTCTTCTTGACTTAATCCCATCTCTTCAAGACGACGGTCAAATACGTCTAAGCGTTCTTCACGTTGTGAACCACCAATAATTTCACCAATACCCGGCGCAAGTACATCCATAGCGGCAACGGTTTTGTTGTCGTCATTTATGCGCATATAAAAGGCTTTAATGTCTTTCGGGTAATTCTGCATGATAATCGGCGCTCCAACATGTTCTTCCGCTAAATAACGCTCATGCTCAGAGGACAAATCAACTCCCCAAGAAACGGGGAACTCAAATTTTTTGCCACAGTTTTGCAGTATTTCAATGGCGTCGGTGTAATCCATGCGCACAAAATCCTGATCTATCACTTTTTCGAGGCGAGTAATCGCCTCCTTATTGATACGCTGAGCAAAAAATTCCATGTCGTCGGCGCGCTCTGCTAACACGGCCTTGAATACATATTTCAATAAGTCTTCTGATAGCTGGGCGATATCACTTAAATCAGCAAAAGCAACTTCAGGCTCAATCATCCAGAATTCAGCAAGGTGACGACTAGTATTGGAGTTTTCGGCACGGAATGTCGGACCAAATGTATAGATTTTTGACATGGCCGTAGCGTAGGTTTCACCGTTCAGTTGACCCGATACAGTGAGGAAGGTCTCTTTACCAAAAAAGTCTTGGCTGTAATCAATCTGGCCTTGCTCTGTGGTAGGTAGATTCATCATATCCAACGTGGATACTCTAAACATTTCCCCTGCGCCCTCAGTGTCACTGGCGGTAAGAATAGGTGTGCTCACCCAGCAATAACCATTTTCATGGAAAAAACGGTGAATAGCCTGAGACAAACAGTTACGCACACGTGTCACCGCACCGATAACGTTAGTTCTTGGGCGTAGGTGAGCATGCTCACGCAAATACTCTAAGCTGTGGCGTTTTGGCGCCATAGGATAAGTATCAGGATTCTCGACCCAACCTACAACCTCAACATCGCTGGCTTCAATTTCAAGAGATTGCCCTTGGCCTTGGGATTCCTTCAGTACACCTGTGGCAATAATGGAGCAACTAGTGGTTAACCGTTGAATGTCGACATAATTATTCAGGGTATTCAGGGCAATGACCTGAATGGGATCAAAGCAACTACCATCATGCAAAGCAATGAACGACAAACCAGCTTTAGAGTCACGACGAGTACGTACCCATCCTTTTACGGTGACTTGCTGACCAACTGAATATTTACCGGCAAAAATATCTGCCACTGGGGCTTGCGCCATGTTTTCTCTCCAAACCACTTTGGGTATTTTTATTAAAATTCGGACCGAGCCAAATTATGTCATTTTTTGGGGGGGGAAGTGCCATGATATCGCGGCTAAATCGACTAATTCAGCGAACGATTTATCAATAACAAAACAATTTGTGTGAAAAATACGCGCATTAGGCCAAAATAATGTGTCCGTTTCTTGGCTAATTTCACAAGGTGTGTAATCTTACTCAGGTGGGGCTTAGACTCAAGATAAATCGGAAGCAAGCAGGCAATGGAACGTAATAAACAAGATTGGCAGGGTAAAAACCGCCGAAAAACACCAATTGAAAACGACAAGCTGTTTCAAATGATGGTTGGCGTCAATGTTTTTGGCTGGGCTGTGTTTATAGCGGCGTTAATTGTTTTCCATTATGCGCGGCCTGAATTTATCACAGGCGTGCAAGATTTTTGGGGGGTGACGGGGCGTGAACAATGGTCGGCGTCTTTGAGTACTTATCTTGTGGCATTATTGTTCTGCTGTGTGGGTTTGAGTTTAGCCGTATTATTGTTGAAGCGAAAACGCACCCGACGCAAAAACGATAACTTTGGGGTGAATGGTTTCATATTGTTGCTGGTCGCAACGATCAGTTTAACAATCTTGTATTTTGAGTTTACCTAAGCAATTTACATCATGAAAATGATTGCGTATTTTATTTACCGTAAAATTACGTTGACTCAATTGAAGATCAAAATTCACTCAAAATTGGTTTGATGGGACGTGCATTGCTGGCTATATTGTAACTGTCTTGTACATGTATGTGTGTGGTGGACTCGTTTTCAAAAGGAATTTTAGAGGAACCGATAATGTCTAATAATAAAACACTAATATCATTGTTGCTCACCGTCGTTATTACTGCTCTCACCATCGTTATTTTCTTGCCTTTGGCGAATCTACCGCCAGAAACGTCACACTCGGCACTGTTTATGGTGGCACTATTGCTGTTCAAAATTGCGGGGGCAATCTCGGCAGGTGTATTACTGATGTTGGTTATCAGTGACAGACCTTGGCGTAAACTGCGTCATAATGATGATGTCATTTTTGCTCGGTATCAGCATGGCAACCCCACTAAACCCGAGCCGTTTAATCACGCCTACAACGGCCATTCACAGAAGTAATAATCACGATATTTGAGCAACCATAAAAAGGGCACTTTTTCAAAGTGCCCTCAATGCTATTTTATACGGCGTTATTGCCGGCTAGTCTTGGGGAAACAAATCGGTACTAAAATAACGCTCAGCCGTGTCAGCTAATATGGTGACAATCTGTTTGTTAGCATATTCTGGACGTTGGGCGATCGTGATGGCTGCACAAGCGGCTGCACCTGATGAAATACCTACCGGCAAACTCTCTACTCGCGCAAGCTCTCGGGCATAGGTAATGGCATCTTCATTACTGATGGTAATGATTTCATCTAATAAGCTAACATCCAGCACGTCAGGTACATGGCCTGAGCTCAATCCTTGAATTTTATGCACGCCAGCGCGGCCCTCACTAAGTACCGGACAAGAAGCCGGTTCTACCGCGATAATTTTGATATTAGGGTTACGAATTTTAAGGGCTTTGGCGATACCTGTGATTGTGCCACCTGTGCCTACGCCAGCAACTAACACATCGACCTTGCCATTGGTATCGCGCCAAATTTCTTGTGCCGTGCTATTAAAATGCATATCCGGGTTCGCTTGGTTAGCAAACTGATCGAGCATTACCGCATCTTTGGTTTCATCAACGAGCTGTTTGGCTTTATCAATCGCTCCTTTGGTACCCAGTTCTTTGGCCGTAGTTACTATTTGAGCACCGTAATGTTTGATCAGTTTTTGACGCTCAATCGACATGTGCTCGGGGATCACTATGGTTAATGGAATGCCTTTCATGGCGCAGATCCACGCACAGGCCACACCATTATTGCCAGAGGTTGCTTCAATTATCTGGGTATTCGCATTAAACGAATCTGATTGCATCAGCGTGTTGATCATGGCTAATGCAGGACGATCTTTAATTGAGCCAGCAGGGTTAAAATATTCCACCTTAGCGAGAATGTCGCCAACTGCTTGATATTTTGCACCCAGACGGCTTAAACGGACCAAAGGCGTGTTACCAATGGTTTGGGTGATGTCGTCATAGATTCGCCCAGTGTGAGCGCTGAATTGGAGGGTTTCTGCGCTGTTTTCATTTTTTTCGTTATTTACAGCAAGTGCTAAGGCTTCATTTGACATAAAGTTAATACTCTTGATTAGGATTAAATCAGGTCAATACTATGCCATAGGAGCGGCGAAAAATTATTCTAACTATTGCGCTTGTTTTGGCTGCATTAAAAATTTATTCTAATTAAATGTAAAATATTGGAATTATTTTTATGGATAGGTTGGATAAAGAGATTTTGAGGCTATTGCAAGAAGACGCAACTATGTCCGTTAATGATGTGGCAGACCGTATTGGCTTGAGCACCACCCCTTGCTGGCGGCGAATTCAAAACCTAGAAAAGCAGGGGATCATTACCAAGCGCGTGGCGCTACTGGATGCACAAAAACTCGATTTAGGCATGACGGTCTTCGTGCAAATAAAAGCGGGTCGACATGACATTAATTGGTTAAGCCGCTTCGCTGAACATGCCGCTGGAATGGAGCAAATAGTTGAATTCTATCGTATGAGTGGAGAATACGATTATATGCTGAAAGTCGTGGTGGCTGATATGAAGGCGTTCGATGTTTTCTATAAAAAGTTAGTCGGCGGGATTGAGTTATCCGATGTTACATCAAGTTTTGCCATGGAACAGATAAAGTATACTACCGCATTAGCAATTCAATAATTTTATCTATGTGTTTAAATCATGGGGGAAAATAGTGTAATGTTGCAGACGAACACCGCAAATTTGTGATAATTTATTCTAGTATTTGCTCGCAAGTGGTAAATATTTATTTGAGGTGCACACCCCCCCAATTCAATAAACGATAATAATAGCGCGTCAGCGCATAAATAAGGTTCTATATGGAATGGTATTCTATTCTTCCGCCGATCATCGCAATTGTAGTAGTTTTTTGGCGCAAAGAAGTAATATTGGCACTCATTTTGGCTATTTTTTCAGCTGAAGCTTTACTTGCCTATCGGCGAGGCGGTGAGTTTTTATTCAGCGGTGTTATTGGCTCAGTTGAACGGGTAATTGAAATAGCGAGTTCAGCGGGCAATGCACGTATATTAATTTTTAGCATGTTAATTGGTGCGCTGTTGGCTTACATCCGTAATTCAGGTGGCGTGACGGCGACCGTTGAAATGCTTATCAGTAAAGGGGTTGCCAAGAGTAAACGACAAGTAGGGCTACTTACCATGTTCACCGGTATTGTGGTGTTTATTGAATCGAATCTAAGCGTGTTGGCGTCGGGTATTTTGTCGCGGGGTTTGTACGACAAATTTAAGATGAGTCGAGCGCGCTTAGCCTATGTTATAGACAGTACGAGTGCCCCTGTGTGCATTTTAATTTTACTCAATGGTTGGGGGGCATTTGTATTAGGCCTGCTAAGCAACTACGAACTTGAAGAATCTCCTGTTTCTATTTTATGGGGCACGATTCCTTTTAACTTTTACGCGATTATCGCGCTGTTGATTGTCACCTACACCATAGTAACCGATCGGGTACATGGCCCGATGCGAGAAGCAGAGCGTGAGATGCAACATAATAATGATGCCAGTCTGCCTATCCCGGCTAGTAAAGCTCGTTTTATGCTGATTCCGTTAGGTACCATGATCTTCGGTATGATTGGCTTCATGTTATGGACCGGTAACGGTGACATAGCAGCGGGCAGTGGCAGTAAGTCTGTGCTTTATGCAACAGTATTAGCGTGCATGGTGGCTTACTTTTTACTGATCAGTGCTAAAAAGTACACGCACAAAGAATTAGTGGACGAGGGTTTTAAAGGTATGGGAGAGATCCTACCTTTAGTGACTATTGTACTGTTTTCATTAACCTTGGGTGGTAGTTTGAAAGAGTTAGGCACTGGCATATTTGTCGCTAACCTAGTCGGTGACTATTTACCTTTGTCCTTGATTGTTCCTGTGTTGTTTTTAGCGGGAGGAATTATGTCATTTACTACAGGTACATCCTGGGGTACGTTCGCCATTTTAATCCCTATCGGTGTGCCTTTGATCCAAACACTGGGCCTGCCACCTTCTTTGGTGCTAGCCGCTATACTAGGCGGCGGTGTATTTGGGGATCATTGTTCTCCCATTTCTGATACCACAGCCGTTTCATCGATTGCATCGGGTTGTGATTTATTAACCCACGTACGTACCCAAATGCCTTATGCGTTATTTGGCGGGGCACTGGCATTCATTGCTTACTTTATTGCCAGTTTGATTATGCTTTAGTCGTTAATATTGCTGCTTAATGCGTCACGTTCCCATCGATAATCATTCGATTTACGTGGCGTTTACTTCCCATATAAACAATAACAGCGAAAAGGAGATTTGATGAAAAATTCACTTATGCTCGTATTATCGATACTTGTGCTTAGTGCCTGTGGTGAGCAAAAACAGCAATCCGCTGTTGCTATGCCGGATGCGTTTAGTGCGGATGTTGCTAAACAGATTATGCAGGATGGTGGAAATGCTGTTGATGCAGCTATTGCAGCGCAGTTTGTGTTAGCGGTAACTTTACCTGAGGCCGGTAATATTGGCGGCGGTGGTTTCATGCTGGTCTATAAGGATCAACAGGCTGATTTTATTGATTATCGCGAGCAAGCTCCCTTGGCCGCTCACCGAGACATGTACCTAGATGAGCAAGGCAATGTGGTGCCTTATCAATCTGTTATCGGTATTTTGTCATCAGGTGTTCCAGGTACGGTTGCGGGCATGTGGTTAGCCCATGAAAAATATGGCACCTTACCTTGGAAAGACTTAGTAGAACCCGCAGTGAAGCTCGCCGCAGATGGTTTTGTGATGTCAGAAAAGCTTGCCGGTTACATCAGTCGCTATAGTCAGCATTTAAAAGACAATAAATTTGCAGTTAATTTTGACGATTACTTTGCATCGGCAAAAACGGGTGACGTATTTAGACAGCCTGAACTTGCTGCGACGTTAGCACTTATACGTGACCAAGGCCGTGATGGTTTCTATAAAGGAAAAACCGCCAAAATCATTGCCAACTTTATGGCTCATCACCAAGGGTTAATTAGCGAGGATGATTTGGCACAATACGAAGCCAAGTCAAGACAACCAATTTCGGCTAAATGGCGTGAATATCAAGTGTTAACATCGCCACCGCCTAGCTCTGGTGGTATCGCGATTATTCAATGGTTAACTATGTACGACCAGTTAACTGCGGGCAAAGCAAAACTAGAACACAATTCGGCCCCTTATGTGCACGTATTAGCCGAAGCGGGCAAGCGTGTTTTTGCCGATCGAGCGGAATATCTGGGGGATCCTGACTTTATTAAAGTACCGGTCGCAGAGTTGATAAACCCTGATTACATCGCTAAACGTGGCGCAGATATCAGTATGGATCGTATTTCTGTCACTGAGCTTATTAAGCCCGGCTTAAAAGAAAGTGAGGAAACGACCCATTTTTCGATTGTTGATAAATGGGGTAATGCAGTGTCGAACACTACAACGATTAATTTAGGGTTTGGCAGTGGCGTTGTGGTTGAAGGGGCAGGCTTTTTGTTGAATGATGAAATGGACGACTTCAGTGCTAAACCTGGTGTGGCGAATGTGTTTGGCGCAGTAGGTGGAGAGGCGAATGAAATTCAACCTAAAAAACGTATGTTGTCATCCATGACACCCACCATAGTGCTCAAAGACGGTAAAGTCAGTGTGGTGACAGGCTCACCAGGGGGGACAACGATTATTAGTTCAGTGTATACCTCAATATTGAATACGTTAGAGTTCGGCATGAGTGCACAAGAGGCGGTAGATGCCCCCCGTTTTCATCATCAGTTATTGCCGAAGGATACCATCCGTTATCATCAGGGCTTGACGCCTGACGTGGTCAGCGCACTAAAGAAGATGGGCTATATCATGGATAACAGTCGATTTGGTGATTTGCATACTATAGTGGATCGGGATGGCAAACTTGAGGCCGGCTCTGAATCCAGTGGGCGTGGTAAGTCGATTGTATTTTAGTCTCTAAATTGAATTAAAAAACGGTTGCAGACTTTTGGGGGCAACCGTTTTTTTGTATCAATTAGTTCCCTACGTTAACGTTTATTTAATGCTGGTGTCCGCCATCTAATGCGTGACCTTTGTCATCATAAAAGCCCGAAGCCCCTTTTTCGATAAAGCCTAAGGTAACCATTTTCGTTAAAAAGGCATCACTGTGATCATCGCCGATATCAGCAAAATCGGTACTTTGATAAGCAGCGCGTCGGTCAAAAAATATGTTGATTTTGCGTGTGTCGCTGGTGACGTTTTGCAACGTCCATACTTCCTGGGTACTTCCTTTTTGCCAACTGTAGTAGCTGACTAAGTTTTGCTGGGTTAAGTAGCGCACTTCGATTTTGGTGTCACCCATGCTTTTAGTGTATATCCGTGTTTGCTCACAACCTGCGCCAGTTTCTTGTTGAACATTTAATTGTGATAGTAAGGTGTCGGAAATAAGCTTATAGCGGTAATTCCAGTCTGATTCTGCTTTTCCATGCACCTTTTCACCAGGTTGGTATTCGATGGCACGTTGTTCATTATCAAAAAACCGCGTGGGTTTTATCAGCTGATTTTTGGCTAAATACCAACTTTCGGTAATGTGGGTTTGCGGGTATTGATGGGCGACAGTTTTACCGTTTCGCCACAACACTAATTCGCTAGTATGGTGCTTGTTGCCATCGGTTGCGGTAATTTGATAGCTGGCTGTCAATTTGGTTGGAGAAATGTCACAAGTCGCAAATGCCTGGCTCGCATACAGTGAAATAATTAAAAATAATGATGAACGCATGATGTACTCCGGAATTTATGGTGATCGAATTGATAAGTGGCGCGTCAGTTTCTAATGATGTGCATGTGGTGTATTACCGGGCTCAAGTTCGTTGTACCGATCCTGTACTTAAACAGAACTATCCTGAGTACTTCAAATAATAAAAATATGCTCGCCGTGTTGATCATGCTACAAAAACTAACGAAAAGAAGCAGGGCGCGCGCCCTACTCATATAGCGCACCGTTACTCTGGTGATTGAGCCGCATTAGCTTTGTTCGTTAAGTCAGCAGCAAAGTCCATGATGTGATACAGCATACTTTGCTCATTGGTACCGTTGACTAACAATGCAGCTGGGCCACTGGCGTAAACGCCAACATCTTCACCTGAATGCGTCTCAGAGGAAAATGGCACAAGCGCTTCTTGATGGTATCCCGTTGTAGTGGTGTCTATGTCAGCTAAGTCTTGTCGACCTGCTGCAATCTCAAGATTGTAGGCTTCATCAGCGTCCGTTTCGCTACCAAGGTTACGAAAACCTAAGCCGTTGGTGTAACCTAATGTGGTGTATGGCATATCATCGGCTGCAAGCGCGGGCATTTCCTCGCCAACATTGACCACTTTCCCTAAAATAGGGTTACCACGTTTAGGGTAACCAGCAATGGTAAATACATGACCATGATCCGCGGTCACCAATATTAAGGTTTCGCTTGGATCGGTATTATCGATAGCGCTTTGTACGGCATTGGCAAATTCGATGGTGTCGGTTAACGCATTGTAAGCACTGCCAGCATGATGGCCGTGATCAATCCGCCCTGATTCCACCATCAAGAAGAATCCATCGTCGTTGTTATCTAGTATCTGAATCGCTTTCTTAGTCATTTGGCTAACTGAAGGTTCGCCAGCGACGTCATTTTTGCGGTCGGCTTCGTATTGCATGTGTGACTCATTGAATAAGCCAAAAACGCGCTCGGTTGTTTCGGTATTAATGCCGTTGAAACCGGTTTCGTCCATGAGAAATACACCATTGGTGTATTTCTCTTGCCACTCAGCGGTTAAGTCACGGCCGTCAGTGCGATCTCCTTCTATTTCACTTACGGCATCAGTGCTGTTAAACGCAGGATCTTTAGGTAAAAAGTGACGACGTCCGCCACCAAAAGCCACTTCGATACCATCTACATCAATACCGCTAATACGGGCTTCAAGGTTAGCCTCGAAGTTTACAAGTTGTTGGGCAATATCTTCACAGCCAACGGTAATCGCTGCTTGAGGCATATCCGAAATATCTTCCCAGTTACGGTCAGCCGATTTTGCATAGGTCGCAGCGGGAGTCGCATGGGTGATACGGGCAGTGGAGATAATACCCGTCGATTTACCCGCTATTTCAGCTAGCTCTAACGCGGTGATTAATTCATTACCTGCTACAGTAGAGCAGTCGCCACGTTCAATGTTTTCGTTAACACCAATTACGCCCACATCGGTTTTTACACCGCTCATCATAGCGGTCATTGTACCTGCTGAGTCCGGGGTTTGAGCATCGACATTATAGGTTTTAGCTAAGCCTGAAAACGCCAGCTTATCGAAGCTAAGTTGGTTTTCCTCCCCTAGATTACCTTTGCGTTGACCATCGAGAATACGTGATGCGGTTACAGTTGAAATCCCCATACCGTCACCTACGAACAGGATGATATTTTTGGCACTGCCACGCAGGCTTGATATACTTTTAGCTGCTACTTGTGGCGTTGTGTCTGCTGTGCTTTTTGCCGCCGTTGTGTTGGTCGCATCTAACCAAGTTTGACGGGCAGCAGAGACTTCTTGCTGCCCGTCAATGAACCAGTCGTTGTTTACATTGCTGAGTAATGCGCTGCTACTCACACTCGTAACGCCCGGTGTGCAAACATATTCTGTGGCGTTAATTTCTGTTGATTCGAGCGTACCACTGGCATCTGCGTCGATACCTGATTCAATTTGTACACCACTATTTGGGCAATTTACATCGCCAGTCGCCAGCGCTGTTTGTACGATAAGGCTACTTGTACCGTTGCTTCCGTTTGTACCATCATCGCCATCATCCACACAGGCTGTCAAACCCATTACTGCAAGCGCAATTAAACTTAAATTTACGTTTTTCATATTATTTCCCTACCTATTCCTGAATTAAATCAAGCGCTTGTTCGATGATGTGAAATACAACGCTTTGCTCTATTACGCCCTGTACTAACTGCGAACCTGGGCCGCTAGCATGTAAGGCGACGTCTTCACCCGAATGAGTTTCTGAACTAAGTGGAATAAGTGCTTCTTGGTGATAACCCGAGGCCGTGGTATCCACGTTTGTGATATTCATACGACCTGCAGCAATTTCTTGGTTGTAACTGGCATCAGCATCAGTTTCTGTTCCAAGATCCTGAAAGCCTAAACCATTGGTATAACCCAACGTCGTGTAGGGCATGTTATCAGCCGCTAATGCGGGCTCTGTTGCACCAACTGAAACCACCTTGCCTAATATAGGATTACCGCGTTTGGGATAACCAGCTATGGTGAATACGTGACCATGGTCAGCGGTGACCAAAATAAGCGTTTCTTCTGGATTGGTATTTTCCATTGCGGATTGAATTGCGTTTGATAACTCAATCGCATCCGTGAGTGCGTTATACGCGCTACCTGCATGGTGACCGTGATCAATGCGACCTGATTCAACCATAAGGAAAAATCCTTTTTCGTTGTTGTCTAACACATCGATCGCTTTAGTGGTCATCTCAGTCAATGATGGTTCACCTGCAACGTCATTAGCGCGATCGGTTTCGTATTGCATGTGTGACTCATTAAACAAACCAAATAGATGCTTTGTGTTAGCTGCATCCACTGCGTCAAAGCCAGTTTTATCCATAACATAAACGCCGTTGGCGTAAATATCTCGCCACTCTTGAGTCAGATCACGTGCGTCAGTGCGATCACCTTCCACTTCGCTGACGGCGTCAGCACTGTTAAATGCGGCGTCTTTGGGTAAAAAGTGACGACGACCGCCACCCATAACCACTTCAAGTCCGTCAACGTCAACGCCTTCGAAGCGTGCTTCTAAGTTACTTTCGAAGTGAACCAGTTGATCAGCAATATCTGTACACCCAGCAGCTACTGCAGCTTCTGGCATATCTGATACATCTTCCCAGTTACGGTCAGCTGATTTTGCATAGGTTGCTGCGGGCGTAGCATGGGTAATACGAGCGGTAGAAATAACACCCGTTGCCATGCCTTTAATCTCAGCTAATTCTAATGCGGTAGACACCTCATTACCTGCAACCGTCGCGCACTCACCGCGTTCAATATCCTCATTGACGCCGATTACACCTACATCGGTTTTGAGACCAGATATCATTGCTGTCATCGTACCTGCTGAATCTGGCGTTTGCGCATCAACATTGTAGGTTTTAACAAGCGCGGTATGCTGGAAAGACTCGAAGCTTAAGTAGCCTTCTTCGCCCGGATTGCCAGCCTGTTGCCCCTGTAAAATGCGTGCAGCGGTCAGCGTCGAAACACCCATGCCATCGCCAACAAATAAAATTACGTTTTTGGCTTTAAATTGATTATTTGTTTGTAATTTTGTGGCTAATTTGGTTTGTGCATCGGTGTACCAACTGCTGTCAGTCTGATAAGTAGGTACGACGTCAGCGTGCAGCGCAGTGGAAACAGCGAATGCGAGTGCACTGGCTGTTGCGATCCAGTTTTTTTTCATGCTTATTATCCCGAATTTGATGTGCTTTTGGTTGTTTTTGCTACTGGTGAGCCCAGTAACCGCAGAGCTAGGGTAAGGGAGTCATATGAATTATCGCTGACACTTTTTTGACAAATTGGTGACGTTAATAGGGCATTACTGTGGCAAATTTTTTAACGAATGATCAACGAGTGGAATAGCAGCGCACGAAAACAGCAAAGTTGTGGGTGTATTCTTAGCCGTAAATATACCCTTAAGGTTGCTCAGATGAAGGTAAATTTAGCGTGAAGGATGGCCTGAGCCTATGCTTGATTCTCTGCTTTTCTGCGCTTGAAAAAGGGATGTGCTGTTAGTTCTATTTTGTCTTGGGTTACCTTCAGAATACTGCCTTGATCGTACCAATCCCCTAATACTATACGCTTAGCGGGTAAGCCATTTACATTGAAATTATGAATAGCGGGGCGATGAGTGTGCCCATGTATCAAACGTTGCACGTCGAAACGCTGCATAGTGTCTTCTACTTCCTGCTGGGTGACGTCCATGATTTCCGTGCTTAGCTGCTTTTGATTTTCTTTGCTTGTAGCTCGTCCGTTATCCGCTATTTTCTGACGAGTGGACAAAGGCAGGCATAGTACTAATCTTGGCCACCACCAACCTCGGGCTTTGCGTCGGAATTTTTGATAGGCCACGTCTCGGGTACAGAGTTCGTCACCGTGGGTTATTAAGGTTGGTATGCCATATAAATCAACGACAACCTGTTCAGGTAAAAGCGAAAACCCAGCCTGGGTAGCAAAACGCTGGCGTATTAAAAAATCACGATTACCATGAATAAAATAAATCTTAACCCCGCTGTCAGCCACCCGTTTAAACTCCCGGGCGATTGCTTGGTTAAAAGGGGTTTGATTGTCATCACCTATCCAGACTTCGAACAGATCACCCAACACGTATAACGCATCAGCTTGAAGAGCGTCGTGCTGCAAAAACTGAAACAAACATTGACTAATGTCTTCGCGTTCAGCTGACAAGTGTAAATCGGCAATAAAATAGCTAAATGACATACAGTAGGGCTCGATATGAGGCTTATTCAGAATAAATAAGCCTCGATAATGGGATTATTCGCTTATTTCAACTTTTTGAATAACCACATCTTCAACAGGTACATCTTGATGATAACCTGAGTTACCTGTTTTCACGTCTTTGATTTTGTTTACCACGTCCATACCGTCAGTCACTTTGGCAAATACGCAGTAACCCCAACCGTCGCCAGATTCGCTGCGGAAGTTTAAGAAGCTGTTGTTCGCCACATTGATGAAAAACTGTGAGCTAGCTGAATGAGGCTCGTTTGTGCGTGCCATTGCTAACGTACCAATTTCGTTGGCCAAACCGTTGTTTGCTTCGTTTTTGATGGTCGCTTTAGTTGTTTTTTGCTCCATACCCGGCTCAAATCCGCCGCCTTGAACCATAAAACCATCAATAACACGATGGAAAATGGTGTTGTCGTAGAAACCTTCTTTAGCATAACTTAGAAAGTTAGCAACGGTTTCAGGCGCCTTGTCTGTGAAAAGCTCGATGCTTACCGCACCGTAATTAGTATGAATTGTGACCATTATAATGCCCTCAGATAAACCATAAAAATAAAAGTACGTCATTCTAACGTAAAGCGAAGCGCTTTTTAAGCAGTTGATTCATATTGATTAATGCGAGGTGGGTGACTCAGTGATAGAATCGGCCTTTGGGTGTGCATTCGCGCGCCAATTTATAGACTCATTTATTATCAATAGGAAGCCGGTTAATGCTGCACATATACAACACACTGACTCGACAAAAAGAGCTTTTCACGCCTTTACATGAATCGAAAGTAGGGTTGTACGTGTGCGGTATCACAGTGTACGACTTGTCACACATGGGACACGCTAGAACGTACTTGAGTTTTGACTTGATGGTACGTTTTTTACGTCACAAAGGGTACGAAGTGAATTACGTACGTAATATCACCGATATCGACGACAAAATTATTCAGCGCGCCAATGACAATAATGAAACCACCAGTGAATTAACTGCGCGTACCATTGCCATGATGCATGAAGACTTTGCTGCCATTAACTTGCTGCCTCCTGATATTGAGCCTCGTGTTACCACTCATATGCCTGAAATTATCGCCATCATCGAACGTTTAATCGCTAACGGCCATGCCTATCAAGCTAAGTCCGGCGATGTGTTGTTCGACGTCAGTTCCTACCGTGATTACGGTAAGTTGAGCAAACAAGATTTAGAGCAACTCAATATGGGATCGCGTGTGGATGTCGATAACGACAAAGACGATCCCATGGACTTTGTACTATGGAAGTCGGTTAAACCAGGCGAGCCAAGTTGGGCATCACCTTGGGGAAAAGGTCGCCCAGGCTGGCATATCGAGTGTTCTGCCATGAATCAAAAACACTTGGGTGAGCATTTTGATATACACGGTGGTGGCTCTGATTTGATTTTTCCACACCATGAGAATGAAGTCGCTCAGTCATGCTGTGCTTATAACACTCCTTACGTAAATTACTGGGTGCACACCGGTATGGTACAAGTGGATAGTGAGAAAATGTCTAAATCCCTTGGCAACTTTTTCACTTTACGTGATGTACTGAAGCAACATGATTCAGAAACCTTACGTTACTTCTTAATGTCTGCCCATTACCGCAGCCAGTTAAGTTACTCAGAAGGTAATATCACCCAAGCGCGCAGCGCACTTGAGCGTTTATATACCGCGCTGCGTGACGTGGTGGCAAGTGACAAGGTAGATATGCAAAGTGGTGATTATCTTGTGCGCTTTGATAAAGCGATGGATGACGACTTTAATACACCTGAAGCCATGGCTGTGTTGTTTGATTTAGCGCGGGGAATTAATAAAGCCAAAACTGAAGGTGAAAGCGGGGCTGAGCGGGCAAGTAACTTAGCCGGAATATTGCTTAACTTAGGGCAGGTGTTAGGTATTTTGCAACGTAGCCCTAATGATTATTTGCAAGGTGATGAGCAAGGCGGCGATGAAAGCGCGCAAGTTGAAGCGCTCATTAAAGCGCGAAATGATGCTCGCTCGGCCAAAGATTGGCCCGCAGCTGACGCTGCTCGTGATGCGCTAAATGCGCTGAATATCGTGTTAGAAGATGGGCCAAATGGCACCACCTGGCGCAAAGGCTAAGTCAACATCTATGACTTGAGCTTCATGTTTACATTTTAAATGCAAAAAAGGTGAACAGACCACTGTTCACCTTTTTATTTAACGGTTTTTGAAGGTGTAAATGGCGACTTATAAGGTTAATAGCTGCGTTAAGACTTGAATTATTGGAGATGAATAATAGATAAAGTATGGGGCGCATCAGCTTGACTGTTAACCATTTCAGGGCTATCAAAAACAGCGTCAAAGTTCATAATTATCATATCCTTACCACGAATAATAAGCTCCGATGCGGCATCAATTTCGCCTGTTGCACCATTGGTATCACCGTTTTGTGCAATCAGCGCACGGTCACCCTGCATGTCTATGCTATATATGGCGTTAGCAAACAAGTCAGTCACATAAAGTTTATTAGTACGCTTATCCCATTTTATGCCGTCTGTAGCGCGCATACCATCGTTGAACAAGCGCGTCTCAACCTTGTTATTGTATTTGTCCATAGTCGTTTTCAGTACTGACCCATCTTCCATTATGGTGGTATAAATATTACCAACACCATCAATGGTTAGTCCGTTTGCGCCAAATTTGAGTTTGCCACTTGATATGAAACGTTCAAACAAATGTTTGTCGTGAATTCGGTTGCTAATAAAAGGTTCGATATGCGCCGGACGGTCAGCGGATAATTCAGCCAAGTTGAGCTTATAGATACCACTAATTGTTTTACCATCTTGAACTTTGAGTACAGTATCAGAGACAAACAAATCACACCCTTTAAATACCAAACCATTTGGGAAAAGCAAGCCGCTGGCGACCACATCTGTACTAACGGCTTTCCCCTCTACTACGTTGATACGTAAAATACGCGACTTGTATTGATCGTTAAACCACATTTGCATATCCGCCACATACGCATTGCCGTCGGGTCCAAAAGCAATTCCCATTGGCGCAACCTTGCCTGTGGTGGGCTCCATATCCGCATCAGTAAATGTGTACCAAGTGCTCAACTTATTATCTTTGTCCACTTTGCCTATCGTTGGTAAAGCGGGAGTTGTCATTAATCCAGCTTTGATTAATGTATCGTTGTGGAAGTTAGGAGATGTGAAGTAAATATTGCCGTGGCTATCTAGATCACTGCTAGCCGGAGAATTAAAAGTGTTAGGCAATGTCATTAATAACCCAGCAGACTGTTTTGCAAAAACACTCTGCAGCCCAAGCAAACTGATAATCAGTAACGTTAATCTAAATATAGAACTCATTTTTTGTTTCCTACCTATTGTTTTACAAGTAGCCAGTAGCTTACATCCTGCTTATTATCTTTATAATCCACGTTTTAACTGAATTAGAATATAGTTTCTATTGATAATGTGTGAATTCGCAAAGACCTACTAACGTACCTCAATTGGACGAGATGCCGTGCAAAATGAGTGGATTCTGGTGGGTTGTCAATACATGACCTTTGAGCTTCACGCCAGTGTTTAATGGCGTCTGCAATTTATCAGGTGGGCATGGAGGGAGCAATTTGATTAGTCTAATACGTATTGATTACTGATTGAAACGGGCTAACGGATAAGCACTAACCCTTTGTTATTTCAGCGTAAATATTAACCTTAGGCTAGCCAGCTTGGTATAGTGTCTTCGTGCTCGACGATAAGTGACGAGAGTATTAAAGATTGATCTATCATATCTCTGCCAGAGATAAGATTTTCTTTATGATGTTTTTCGATGGTAAACGGATACGTATTGTCGCCCTCGGTTACCGCTTGTGCCGGTAAATCAACACGTAATTGCGTATCCGGTTTTGCTTCAATCATCTGCGCTAGGTATTTTATGTCGTCTTTGTTTAATACAATTGGCACGATTAAATTATTGATACAGTTTGCGTAGAATATATCGGCAAAACTGGGGGCAATAATCACTTTAAATCCGAAGTCTGCTAGCGCCCAAGGAGCATGCTCTCGACTTGACCCACAACCAAAATTTTCCCCGGCTAACAGGATTTCAGCACCTTTATATTGTGGTAGGTTAAGGATGAAATCTGCTGCGAGTTGGGTGCCTTGTGCGTCGGAATAGCGCCAGTCGTGAAATAAGTGTTTTCCGTAGCCAGTTCGAGTAACACCCGTTAGAAACTGCTTAGGCAATAGCTGGTCTGTGTCAACGTTGGCTTTTAAAAAAGGCAGAGCGTTAGCGTGTAAAACTGAAAAACCTGACATTTTTATGCTCCTATTTAAATGTTCTGATATCGGTGAATTTACCGACTATGGCAGCAGCGGCAGCCATTTCGGGACTCACTAAATGGGTGAAAGCCCCACGCCCTTGCCGACCGACAAAGTTACGATTACTGGTTGATGCGCAGCGTTGTCCTGCCGTTAATACATCGTCATTCATGCCTAAGCACATAGAGCAGCCAGGTAACCGCCATTCAAAACCAGCTTGTAAAAATATCTGATCGAGACCTTCTAGCTCAGCCTGATGTTTCACCGCCGCAGAGCCAGGCACGACGATCGCGCTGACCTTAGGCGATATTTTATGGTTACCTATTACGCTGGCAGCTTTGCGTAAGTCTTCGATGCGGCTATTGGTGCAAGAACCAATAAATACATGACTGATTGACACATCACTGAGCATTTGCCCAGGGACGAGTTGCATGTAAGTTAATGCTTGGATAGCCGCTTCTTTTTCCATTGCGTTGGTCACTGAGTCTGGACAAGGGATCGGTTTATCTATGGCAACGACTTGCCCTGGGTTTGTGCCCCAAGTTACTTGGGGGGCTATGTCATTTGCGCGAAGCAGTACTTCTTTATCAAACCTTGCTCCTTCGTCACTTTTTAGCGTTTTCCAGTGTGTTAATGCGTCGTTCCATTCCCTGCCATTTGGGCTGTGTCGGCGGGTTTGTAGATAGGCAAATGTGACATCGTCAGGAGCTATGATCCCAGCTTTGGCACCGGCTTCTATACTCATATTACAAATAGTCATACGCTGCTCCATGCTCATTTTTTCTATGGCTTGGCCACAATACTCAATGACGTGCCCCGTTGCTCCTGCATGACCTATGTGACCTATAACTGCCAGTATAATGTCCTTGGCAGTTACGCCCGCGCCCAATTTGCCGTCAATGCGAATGCGCATACTTTTTGCCTTACTCTGGCGTAAGGTTTGCGTGGCAAGCACATGTTCAACCTCCGACGTGCCGATACCGAATGCCAGAGCGCCGAATGCACCATGAGTGGCTGTGTGGGAGTCACCACATACCACCGTCATACCGGGTAATATAAGGCCCATTTCAGGCGCCATAACATGCACGATACCTTGCTCTTTACTGCCTACGGGGTAAAGCACAATACCGTGATATTGGCAGTTATGGACTAATGTGGTCAATTGCAACGCGTTTAACGGGCCACACGCATCAAGTGCTAAGGAGCGCGTCGATACGCTGTGATCCATAGTAGCTATGGTTTTATGGGGGCAACGTACATGGCGTTTTTTTTGTTTTAGGCCATCAAATGCTTGTGGTGAGGTCACCTCATGTATCAGGTGGCGGTCGATATAGAGCAGTTGTTGCTTACTATTTTGTTGCGTAGCGTTTTTTGCGGGAGCAGCGGAAATAGCATGAGCTTCCCACAATTTGTCATAGAGGGTTTTGGACACGTTTGTCACCTTGTATCAATATTTTATGGATTACAGCTGGGCCAGGGCACCACACAACTCTTCTAGGGATACCACCACACCATATTTAGCATTGATGTCGTGTAAACTGGCATTGTGAGCGGTTAAATTTCGATCGCCGCAGCCCTGAGGTACCACAAAAACAGGGTAATCGTGTTGTAAACCGTCTACCGCGGTCGCTCTTACGCAACCGCTGGTGGTTAATCCGACAACCACAATTGAATCCGCATTTTTGTTTTGTAAATGTGTGTGCAAATCGGTTTTAAAAAAACCGCTAGCCCAGCACTTTTCAATAATGGGCTCATCTGGTCTGGGGGTTATTCTTGGGTCAATCTGTACCCACTTACTGTTGGCTTGTAGTATGTTTAAGTCCGGCAGTCGGGTACGAAATACGCGAGCTTGTTGCTCATTGTGGTACACCACAGTGGTGTATAAAATGGGCAAGTCTCGGGCTCTGAATTGTTCAAGCAGATGCTTAATGTTGTCTACTTCAGCTGTGAAATCTCCCCCTAATCGGCTCTCTGATTGCGTAAACCCCAATGACATGTCGATGATCACCAACGCTGGGCGTGAGCCAAGCGTTAGTGAACCAACGGATAAATCATGATCGTTCGTGGTCTTTTTGTTCACATGATTTCCTCTATCCACGATTAAGCTCGAGCTCGAACAAAGCGTGGTGTTTCAGGTGCAGGAAGACCAGTTTCTTCTAAGCAGCGGGCTTTTATTTCTTCAATAGTGCCACCAAAGTCGAATAATTGCGTTTCGCCTCGAGCATTACTGAGCTTTTCTCGTAATGTTACGGTTTTCGTTAACTCAACGTGGCCATTTTCTATTATTACGCCATAACGTTTCGCCCCTTCAATGGACACCAAACCGCGATTTACGTCGTCCAAAACATGAGCCGGTTCACGCAAGTATGGGTCACCCCAACCACCACCACCCCAAGTGTTAAAGTACAGTACGTCGCCTTTTTTAACTTCGATGCCATCACACTTTGCCGGCAAGGTTTGCTGTGTGCCATCTGCTCGGTGAATTACTTTTGTTGAACGCATACCAGGCGTGCCACCGTTTACACCCCAAGGGTACGTTAACCAACGATCATCATGGATAGCGATTGATCCATCGTTTAAGAATCGATAAGCAACCGACAACCCGTTTCCACCTCGGTATTGTCCTGCGCCACCTGAGTCGACGATGGTTTCATATTTATCTACCTGTAGCGGGAAATAAGCTTCGATGAATTCATTGGGAACATTAGTAAACCCCGGCCACAACGAGTGGCCATCTGGACCGTCTCCAACAGGACGACCCGGGATCCCACCAAAACCAATCTGAAATAATTGAAACCACTCGCCGTTATCATCGTAACCAGAATAGAACAGGTGTGGAGAGTCAGAAAACCCCGCTGCGTTCATCGCTTCTGGCGCTCCTTGACCGAGTAACCCACCCATTACGTCGAAAATACGTCCTAGGGCATGAGTTCTGCCAGACAATGCCGCAGGAAAGTGTGGTTTAAGCAGGCTGCCTGCCGGGATGTGCACATCCACTAAATCGTAAAATCCATCGTTAAATAAAATTTGTGGATCGACCAAGTTAATGGTGAAAGAGCCAAAGAACATTTTGAACATGTCTTCGTTTAGGTAAAAATTGATTGAGCTTTGTGCTTGCGGATCGGTTCCTTCGAAGTCAAAAAATGCGCGGTCACCTTCGCGCCACATTTTACACTGAATTTTATACGGGCCCATGCCCACGCCATCGTCACAGACATAGTCCACAAAGGTTCTTGGCTCTTCTGGTACCAACATATTTATAATGGCACTCATGGCGACACGGTTTCGTTCAAGCATGATCTCCATGGTGGAATAAAACACGTCGTCGCCAAAGCGTTCTGAAATTTCAATGCAACGTTTAGCGGCGGTATTACAGGCCGCAACTAACGCATTAAGATCGAATCTATTCCACTGAGGGGTACGCACGTTGTGTAAAATTAAATCCAACAAGTCAGATTGTAACTCGCCTTTTTTATACAGCTTAGTGGGGGGGATCCTAATGCCTTCTTGGAAAATGCTTTCGGCTTTGATCGGTATTGAGCCTGGCACCATACCGCCGTTATCAGACATATGCCCAAACATTGCAGACCAAGCAATGTGGCGGCCTTCTCTAAAAATAGGCACCAATACAATCCAATCTGGAAGGTGAGAAACCGCCGCATTGGTCATATAGGGATCGTTAGTCAAAATGATATCGCCTTCTTCAAGCTCCCCTTCAAATGCATCCATGAAGCCGTGAATGAATGAGCCGAATTGACCTACTACCATTTTGCCATCTTTATTGGCAATCATAGGGAAACAGTCACCTTGCTCACGTATGCCAGGGCTCATTGCTGTTCTGAATAACACGGCGTCCATTTCTTCCCGTGCGTTGCTTAGGGTATTTTCAATGATATCTACGGTTACCGTGTCTACATCGACACGGCCCAGAGGCGACGTATTGCTTTGTTTTATTTTATTATTCATGTTCGTCTCCTAAAACTTTATTGGATTGATGAGAATATTACCGACAACGTCTACTGAGGCTTCATAGCCAGGCAGAATGACGGACGTTGAATCCATTTCACATATAATGGCAGGGCCATGTAGGCAGATGCCTTGATGCATCTTATTTCGGTCGTATATAGGGGCGGTGTGATATTCACCTTCGAAATAAATTTTGCTGTGGGCGATAGTACAATCTGCAAGCGTAGCGCCTGCGGTTCCACGTGGCATGGTTGGTAGCTCGCCGCTGCTGGCAGTGGCAATGGCACGGATCATAACGATTTCGTGTCCTTCTTCTAAGGCAAAGGTAAAGAGCTGAGTGTGCTCTTTATCAAATTGCGCTTTTAAGACATCCAATCCATTGGCTTGTAGTTCGCTTAGGGTGAATTCAACAGACAATTGAAAGGCTTGTCCTGTGTATCGCACATCGGCTTGAAAGGTAAGATCTTGTGCGTCTGCAGGGATCCCGTCTGCTAAAAGTGTGGAACAGGCTTTCTCTTGTAACTCAATAAGAGCACTGGTGAGTTCCTCTTTAGTGCTGTTTTTGAGCAGTTTCACATAGGTACGGGATGCTTCATCTCGCACCTGCGTGGTGGCATCACCGTAGGCACACAAGACACCGGGTCCGGGAGGAATTATTGTCGGCCAAGCTTGCGTTAAAATACCCAGTGCATTGGCATGCAGAGGACCCGCACCGCCGAACCCCACTAAGGCGAAGTCTCGTGGATCGAACCCTTGCTCAACAGAGACTAAACGAAGGGCACCAAACATAGCTTCGTTGGCAATTTTGATTATACCTTCGGCTGCTTCTTCAACGGATATACCCATAGCATCGGCAACTTTTTTTACGGCCGCTACCGCGGCGCTCTTATCGATCGCCATGGCACCTCCTAGTTGAACGTCAGAAGGTAAGTAGCCCAGTACAACGTTTGCATCACATACCGTCGGTTCGGTTCCGCCTTTCATGTAGGCGGCAGGTCCGGGTTTTGCACCAGCTGATTCGGGACCTACTCGCAGGGCTTTGGTTAGCTCAGGTACAAAAGCGATAGAGCCACCGCCTGCTCCCACTGTACGTACATCCACCGAAGGTGCGCGCACTGTTACATCGCCAACACGCGTTTCGCGACGAACGCGAGCTTTAGCGTCTTGAATAAGGGCTACATCTGTCGAGGTACCGCCCATATCAAAGGTCAATATGTCGTTAAATCCGGCTTTACTACAAAAATGTATGGCACCAGATACCCCGCCAGCGGGTCCAGACATTAACAAGTTAACTGGACTTTCGGCTGATGAGCGAGCGGATGCTAAACCACCGTCAGAACGTAAAATAGATAAATGTAAATCGTTACCCATTTTACCCATTAGCGATTGACTCAAATTATCCACATATCGTGCGACTTCAGGTCTAACGTAGCTGTTGACTACAGTGGTTTCGGTGCGCTCATATTCTTGCATTTCAGGCACCACATCACTGGATATGGAGATGGGAACATCCGTAAAAAACTCACTGGCAATGTTCTTCGCTTGTTGCTCGTGGGCACCGTTTAAATAAGAATTTATAAAACAAATCGTTAACGCTTCGACTTGGCCGGTATTTTTAAGTTTTAGCAGTTGTTCTCGTAAGGCGACTTCATCTAATTCGGTAACCGTTTGTCCTTTTGCACTCATGCGCTCGTCTGCTTCTATGGTCAATTCGAGCGGGGCGAGTAGAGGCTTTTTGACAAAGCTTACCCAACCACCTAAGCCACCGGGGCAAAAAGACCTTGCCACTTGCAGCACTTGCTTGTAGCCCTTAGTGGTCACTAGACCTACCTTTGCGCCTTTGCCGGTTAATACCGCATTGGTCGCGACAGTAGTGCCATGCATGACTCTGCCGATTTTACTCACATCGACACCTGACTCTTGGCAGATACGGGCAATACCATTGAGTACCCCGACAGATGAATCTTCTGGCGTTGAGGGAACCTTCGCCGTGTGTGTTTCACCCGTTATTTCATTAATCAACAGTAAGTCAGTGAACGTACCGCCTACATCTACACCTAATCGATAACTCATATTGCTCTCCGATGTAAGGCTAAATTAGCCCCTTAATTGTTATAATATTTTTCCATCCAGGATTTCGCTTTACCGCCGGTCGCGGTGCCCGTTAAGGCAATGGCTACATTAGATGCTTTTAACAGTAATGGGATATTGATACCGGTATCAAAACCCATTTGCTCAAGCATCATGACGACATCCTCAGTCGCCACATTTCCGCTGGCGCCAGGGGCAAAAGGACAGCCCCCTAAACCCGCTATTGAGGCATCGAATTTGCGAATACCTGCTTCAATTGCAGCATATGTATTGGCAAGCCCCATGGCTCGAGTATCATGAAAATGACAAGATAATATGTCGCTATCGAATCGGCTTACTAAGCCACCCATCAAGCTTTGTACTTGGGCGGGATTTGCTGCACCGATAGTATCGGCAATGACAATACCGCTCGCACCTGCTTCAATAAGTTGTTCGGTTACGCGGTACACCTCATCGGGCGCTATTTTCCCCTCGAACGGACAGGCCCATGCAGTCGCTACGTAGGCTTGCACATTTGCCCTTTTTGATTTTGCTAAACTCAGTACATCCCGACTCACATTGACACTCTGCTGGGTTGTCATGCGAATATTTTTCTCATTCATAGTGTTTGATGCAGCTATTACCAGCGACGTCAGGGGCACGTTTGCTTCAAGGGCTAACTCGAACCCTTTCATATTTGGGATAAGTGCTGAATACCGCGCACTTCCTTTGGGTAACATGGCAAATAAGTCCGCGGTTCCCGCCATAGCGGGAACCGCTTTAGGAGACACAAATGCACCCACTTCTATTTCAGGCACACCTGCAGCTTCAAGGGCCAAAATCAGACTCAAACGTTGCTCTAAATTAAGTACCTTGGGTTGATTTTGTAAACCATCACGGGGACCCACGTCGTTAATGGTGACTTTATTTGATGCCATTAGCCGATTACCTTTGCTGTTTTCAGGCGTTTAACTTCTTGAGCGTCCATACCTAATAATTCGTTCAGCACTTGGTCGGTATGTTGACCTAGCCCAGGGGCGGCAGTGAAGGTTTCTTCGTTGGTTCGTGAGAACTTAATAGGGTTGCCAGGCCCCTTGGTTTTATATCCTTCAGGGTCTGATAACTCCACAACCATATTACGGTGCAATACTTGCTCGTCGCTCAGGGCTTGGGAGAACTTATTGACTGGCGCACAAGGGATACGCGCTTTTTCAAGTAGGTTTATCCAGTGTGCTGAGGTATTTTTAGACAGCACCTTGTTGAGTGTTTCGTTGATGAAGTCTTGATCTTTCCAGCGACCGGGTTGCGTGTCATATTCTGGTTTATCGAATTCGGCTACCTTTAATAAATCTTTCAAATTTTGCCAGAAATTATCGGTGATAACGGCAATGACAATGTGCCCATCAGCCGTGGTAAAGGTATTGTATGGCACGTGTACGAAGTGCGAGTTGCCGATAGGATAGGGGTCTTTACCTGATATAAAATGCATCGTTGCCATGTAATTCAGTAAAGAAATTTGGCAATCGAGCATAGACACGTCAACGTCTTGTCCTTCGCCACTGCGCTCGCGTTCAAGTAAAGCCGCTTGAATACCCATGACGGCAAACATTCCGCCGCCTAAATCGCCAATGGGGATACCAGCTCTAATTTGTTGATCAGGACCGGCGCCAGTAATCGACATGCCGCCACCCATTGCTTGTGCAACTTGGTCAAAGGCAGGGCGTTTGAATCCGGGACCATCGTTACCAAATCCCGTGATTGAACAAGAAATAATCCGTGGATTCACTTCTTTGAGGTGCGCATGGTCAATTTTCAAACGGGTAGGCACACCGGCTCCGAAGTTATTAATAACAACATCTGATTTTTTGACTAAATCGTAGAATACCTTTAATCCTTCGGGCGACTTAAGGTCTATACAGACGCTCTGTTTATTTCGGTTAAGCGTAATGAAATACGCCCCCATGCCGTTAATAGAATTTTCAGGGTCGTTGGCCAGTAACGAGCGTGTGCCTTCACCTTTTAGGGGTTCAACTTTAATTGTTTCAGCACCTAAATCGGCTAAGATCATCCCGCAATAAGGACCAGACAACATATGCGTTAAATCAATGATACGCAGTCCTGATAAGGGTTTATTTTTCACTATAAATTACTCCAATGTGGAAAAGCCAAAGGGCTTTGGAAATTAGAAACGATAAGCAAAGTCAACACCGTAAGAACGCTGGGCTGAAGGATGTAAAAAGGATCCTCCAAACTCAGGTGTGGGTATCACTTCTTGTAGATAATTTTCATCAGTCAGATTTTTAGACCAAAGGGCCAGAGTCCAGTTTTCACTGTCTAGACTGACACGTAAATTAAGGGTGCTGTAGGCGTCACGCGTAGCGTTTGAAAAATCAACCGAGTGCGGGCCAGCGGGTACACCGCCACCTAAGGTGCCAAAGAAGTCCCAAATAGTAGGGGTTTGTTCATCTTGCAGCGTATGGAAGTAAGTTTGACCCACGTACTGCCAATCAATACGGCTGGTCATAAATAGATCTTCGGCTAACGAGTAGTCCCAGCTAACGCCAAGTGTGTAGGTTTCATCCGGTGATTGAGGCGCCGTATTGCCAACGGAAAGTGGACGGTTTTTATTTTCTTTTATTTCACTATCAAGTAAACCAACACCAGCAAAAATACTGACATCTTCCGTTACTTGGGCTTTTATATCCATTTCGAAACCTTGGATTTTAAGCTCATCGATGGTGGTAACCGCGCGAATTAGGCCAAATGGACCTGCGAAAAATTCAAAGAATTGGTTGTCGTCAACGGTTGTGTCGAATATTGCGCCGTTGAGTTTAATAAGGTCATCGAACAAGCTTGATTTAAAGCCTAACTCGATGTTAGTGGTGACTTCTTTGTCATATTCATCACTGACTAATAATTGTGCATTGACCGCATCACCAGGGCTACCATCACCTGTGGCGTTGAACCAAAAATCAAGGGTTGCCTCAGTACCAATGGAATTGAATCCACCGCTTCTAAAACCGACACCGTAGCTGGCATACCAGTTCCAATCATCGCTGGCAGCGTATGCTAGGGTTACCTTAGGCTGCCAGTGACTGAACGTACTATTTCTGTCGGGTATACCATCTGGGTTTGCAGTAAATGCAGGGTTGATGGGACCCACTACGCCGTCAATTATGGTGTTTATGTTGAGGCCCGAAGCACTGACATTGGGTACGTTATTGCTAACATCTCGAGATTCATGATCGTAACGCAACGCTACTGACAGCTCCCACTGTTCGTTAAAGTCATACTCGAGTTGACCAAATGCAGACATGACCGATGTATCAAACGTATCATCGAATAAAAGATCTGTAGGGTTAGGACCAGTTGCTGGGATGTAGGCTTGCTTTAAAAAGCCTTGACCTGTGTCTGCCCCATAGGCAACAACGACGTCTCGTTCAATTTCTGCAAAATATAAACCGGCGATCCAACGTAACGGGTCACTTGGCGAGTCAGAGGTGAAGCGCAGCTCACCACTGAAGTCTGATTGACTGCGCTCTTGGAATTGATACCCGTCACACGATGTCGGGGTGAATGGACCGTATACGCCAGTGAATTCAACGCCGGGGGCGAAAACACCAAAAGGAGCAAAAAACTCTCCGAATAAATCGGTTCTACCCGCACCACCGATAGCTGTTGGGGCGTTATTCAACGTGGCGCGATCAGTTTGACATTGGGCGGTAAGCTCATAACCGTAAAAAGAAGCACTGGTGCCATCAGATAACAGGGTTTCCTCTAAGTCGTTGTAGGCAAGTACCGCGGTGACATCAAAGCCGTCTAAATCCAGGTCTGCTTTTAGTGATGTTTCAAAGGTAGATTGTTCGTTTATGCCCGGCACGTTGAAGGCGAAAATAAAATCGTGCTCGTTGACGTCGGCAAAATAAGCAGGCTGATTAAACGCGTCGACAAATGACGGCAAAGCAAAAGCCGCATTGTAGTTAATGGCTCCGCCCTCTACGTCACTGACGCTGGCGCGAAAGTCCAATGTGAGAATATCGGACGCGTCCCATATTAATCGGCCTCGAATATTGCTGTCTTCCAAATAATCCACTGAGTCGTCAGCACCGGTGAATGCATTAGTGTAAAAACCATCTGTGGTGTTACGACTTGCTGATAAGCGTCCGCGTACGGTGTCTGAGAGTGCACCAGATATAACACCACTGGCTTTTTGGGTATCGTTATTGGCCAAACCGATCTTAACTCGACCTTCAAATTCATCAGAAGGCTGTTTAGTGGTGACTATGATTGCTCCTGCCACTGCATTGCGACCGTACAATGCACCCTGTGGGCCTTTTAACACCTCAATTTGTGCTACATCGAATAATTCTTCGTTGAAGCCATTTGGATTGGTCATCAGCACACCGTCGACTACATAGGCAAATGTTGATTCAGCGTCACGGGTTGAAACTATCCCTCTGATGGTAACTTGGGTATCGCCTACGTTTGATGCATCGACCATTGTAATGTTTGGGATCAATCCTATAGCGTCACCCGGTCGTTCTATCCCTGCGTTTTCAATAACCTTTTCTGACAGCGCTGTAATCGCAATGGGCACTTCTTGTAGGCTTTCAGGTCGCTTGCGCGAGATACTGATAATTTCAAGTTGTTCATTTGATGCCGTTTTTTCTTGCGCTTTAGCATCAGCAAGAGGATAAAATCCGCTGCTGAGCGCTAATATAATGCTGCTGGTTAAGGTATTTAGTCGCAGATCTGCCATGGTGTGTTCTCCGTTAATTTTAATTATTGTTTATGCGTTTAAGCCGCCGCCATAACGTGGTTTGACTCAGTCCTAAATACGCCGCGGCGCGGCGCTTGTCCCCATTGAAGCGAGTCATAGCTTCAACAACTAGCTCAAGCTCTTTCGCTTTAACTAAACCGTTGTCTGGGTCAAAATTTTCGTGCTCTAACATTTCTGGCGCAATGTGGAGTAAAACCTGTTGAATATTGTTCGTGCTATTAGCGGTGTACAAATAGGCAACTAAACGCTCTAACACATTTTCCAATTCACGGACGTTGCCTGGCCAAGCGTAATCACCTAAAGCTGATATGACAGGAGGTAAAATATCGTCAACGGAGAACGGCAACTTATAACTGATAATAAAATCAGCTAACTTTTGTTCGGAGATACGTTTGATATCTTCAGGGCGCTCGCGAAGGGCTGGAATATGAATATTAAAAACGTTAAGGCGGAAGAATAAATCTTCTCTGAATGAGCCAGCCTCAACCAGTTCACGTAACGGTTTATTGGTTGCCGCGACTAATTTTAAATTGACTGGTTTCTCTTCATTTGAGCCGAGAGGCCGATAATGCCGTTCTTGCATAAAGCGTAGTAACTTTGATTGCTGATCGAGTGCCAGCTCACTTATTTCATCAAGAAATAACACACCATTTTGTGCTTCTTCGATAAGACCTTTTCGACCGCCACGTTTCGAACCGGTGAAAGCCCCATCACGATAGCCAAAAAGCTCACCTTCAAACAATTCAGTCGGAATAGCGGAACAATTTAACGCAACAAAACGTCCTTCACAGTAAGGACTGTGTTGATGAACGGCTCTGGCGATCAGTTCTTTACCTGTGCCAGATTCACCAAAAATCAGTACGTTACTAGGTGAGGTTGAGAATGATTTAACCTGATTGACCACCTCAACTAATGCCGGTGACGAGTACACTAAGTTGTGACGGTTGGTGACTAACTGTTTTTCTGTTTTAGGTTTCTTTCGATAGAACTGATAAACATAGGAAGGGCTGCCTTTAGCCATCACACAGTCTTGATGAAACCACCAATCCGTTCCATGTATTTGGCATTCGCCATCTGTTGGACGCTGTTGTTCATCGGAGTGTATAAAACTTTCTAGCTCTATATGACTCTCGCTATCAACCCCTAATTCGTCATAAGCCGCTTGATTAAATATGACCGAATCACCTTGTTCATCAGTCATAAAAATAGGGGTTTTTGATTGGTACACAAGCCAATCGGTTAGGGCAGTACGTTGCTGGGTTTGTAAATGATTACGTCCGGCGCGGATGGCATTGGCTAGGGTTTTTCTACAGGATTGCGCGGAATACAACAAGAATGCTGGGATTTCATGTTGCGCTGCCAGACCACAGACCAAGCTTGCGCCAACATATACTACGTTGTTCACTTGACGAGTCAGTTGAAATAACTCTCTGGCTTGGTCTGAAGTGGTATAAATTTCTTCTTGAATAGAAACGTTTAACGCCGTTTCTAATAGAGGAACGACAGGAGACGATTCAGCGAAATTGATCAATACGATATTGCCGGAAATCTGTGCGGCTCTTTTAACCGCAGAAATAATGTCTTCTGGGGTGCTATCCAGAGACAATACGGGGATATCTAATGCTGACTTTAAGTAAGCGGCGTTAGCCCCTGCGCTGACAATCACGTCAGGTTTGAAATCAGTTATATGTTGTTCAATTTCCTTGACGCTTCCAACGATGGTATCAAGAATGCGAAAGTGCGCTTTTTCGGTAAACTCCGGCATAACGCTGGTCATAAGCTGACTAAACTCTTTGTGCCCAAATACCAAAACACGTACGTGCTCAGAAGAAGATTTAGAAACTTTCATTTCTGCTCTCCTAAGCCTGTCGGCGCCAACAATAATCTGTTGAGCACATTGGTTATATTTTGGGTAATTAAGTAGTCCACGTTATCTTTTCGTTTTTTCATTTAGTTTCTCGCAGGTACGGAGCATGTAGCATCAGCTATGCCATACTCGTTATTTTTTATTGTCCCCTCCATTTTTAAGGGGCTGTAAGGGATGTGTGGAAATAATATTGCTTACATCTTAGCAACAAAAAACACATAATTAGTTTCATTATGAAAAATATTTTTCATAATGAAACTAATTTGAAAGGTTAAAAATAGAAAGGAATATTTTAGCTGGGTTGGCAAAGTTGCAAAGTAAAAGCAAGCGATAAAGGACACTCAATATCATGTACAGACCAATTGTCGAGGCCTGTGCGAGGACCTTTAGCATCCGGTGCAATACCGCGTTCAACGAGTGCGTCTAAAGTACTGCTTAAATCGTCTACACCAAATGAGAGTAAAAAAAGCCCCTCACCGCGTTTCGCTAGAATACGTGCTACTTCGCCGTGTTCATTCAGAGGCTGAACTAATACCAACCAAGCATCACCGACCGGAAAACGAGCGGTCGTCACATTTCGCCCTGATAATGCTTCGACGATTGGCTGGCAATCAAATAACCTTGTGAAATAGGGAAGGGCCTGATTGATATCTTTAACCAGGTAATTAATGTGATGGATTGAACGAATATGATTCATGATTTTTAGCTGCGCCCGTTGAGTTAAGCGATAATATGAGCATGTTGTGTGCCATAGTGAGTGTCAGGGGCCTTGGATGCTAGGCGTTATTATTTAGATCTTAGTTGAAAAGCGCATACTTAGAAAATTGAGTCATAGTTTTATCGTCGTTTGATCATCGAAGTATATGTACGCGCTGGATTTAGTTTATGGTTACGTGTTTATCTAAATCGGCAGCTCCTATGGGGTTACGATGAAAGGAAATTGCGCACCAATCGTTCTCGTTGTAGGTATATAAACTTTTAAAACGAGAAGATCGTAAATGAAAAATCTAATTTTGGTGATTGTCTTATGCCTATTTTCAATCGCAAGTGGTGCGCAGCAAAGTGTAAGGGGGGTTGACCATGTGGGATTGACGGTGATTCATTTGCCGGCATCTGAGCAATTTTTTATCGACCATGCGGGTTTTCGAGTCGTGGGTCGAGATGAGCAATACCCGGCTGTTTTTCTTTCTAACGACAGTGTGGTTATTACGTTATGGGCGGCGACTAATTCTGAGAGTGCCGTTAGGTTTGACCGCAAAAATAATGTGGGGTTACATCATTTGGCTTTCAAAGTGGATAGCGAAAATGCGTTAAACGCTTTGTATGAAACGTTATCGAAAGATGAGGGGGTGATTGTAGAGTTTGCCCCAGAACTGGCTGGGAATGGCCCAAACAAACATATGATGGTGTACGAACCTAGCGGTAATCGAATTGAATTTATGTTTAGGGCAAAGCCCTAAACCTATTTATCAGTACGGTGACTCGCATTTAAGTGCGAGTCACGTCAACCATGATTTTTAGCTTCTGACCAGGCTGGAGATATTTTTCCGGATTAATTTGATTCCAACGTTGTATATCAGACACATTCACCTTGAACTTGTTAGCAATTCTAGCCAGCGAGTCACCACCGCGAACCGTGTAGGTGAGGGTACGCATCACCGCGTCACTGTGCTGCTTTTTTCCTTTACCATCTAACCAAATAACGAGTTCTTTGCCAGGGCGAAGTGTGTCCCGAGGGGCCATGCCGTTCCACTTGGCTAAGCTGCGCATATTGACCTTATACTTGCGGCTGATATCCCACATGGTGTCACCACTTTTTACCTTGTGTTTTACCTGATAGGTGCCGCTTTTGTGCTTAGATTGAGTGTCGGCTAAACGTTGGTCTTGGGATAATGAATAGAAATCCAGCGATTTTAACGCCACTGGAATAACCAGATATTCACCCGCGCGGATCATATTTCCCTTCAATTCGTTTACTTGACTGATGATATCAGGCGTCGTGTGGTATTGATGGGCCAATTTAAGTAGGCTGTCACCGCTTTTTATTTTATGGCGTACCCAGTTCAAGCGCTCTTTGGTATCCGTTGCTGCAAGCGCTTCACTAAATGCATCTACTTTGTCCACTGGGACCAATAGCTTAAATGGACCCTCTGGATCCGTTGCCCAGCGGTTATAGCCAGGGTTCAAAGCGTGCAGTTCTTCCACGGTTAACCCAGCCATGTCAGCGGCCAGTGCGAGGTCAATCTGCGAACCCACATCGACCACATCGGTCACTTTGCTATTTTCAATCACCGGCCAGCTAAACGCGTACTTTTCTGAATTACGCAGAATGTCCGCTAGTGCCAGCAGCTTAGGGACATATGCGCGGGTTTCTCTTGGTAAGTCTAACGCCCAATATTCCGTGCTTTTACCTGCTTTTTTGTTCTTTTTAATCGCACGCATTACCCTGCCTTCACCGCTGTTGTATGCTGCAAGGGCGTGTAGCCAATTGCCGTCAAACATCTCGTTGAGGTAAGTAAGATAGGCAATAGCCCCATCCGTTGACGCCATTACGTCTCGACGTCCGTCGTACCACCATGTTTGCTTCATGCCAAAACGTTTGCCCGTCGCAGGGACAAATTGCCACATGCCTGCCGCGCGTCCATGGGAATAAGCGAAGGGGTCAAAAGCGCTTTCCACTATGGGCAATAAGGCCAATTCCAGCGGCATGTTTTGCTTTTCTAAGCGTTCAACAATGAGGTACAAAAACGGCTTAGCGCGCTTAGCCACTCGTTGCATGTAAGAGGGATGCTTTAAATACCAATTACGCTGGCTGGCAATACGACTATTATCAGCAAAATCAAATGCAAGGTTTTGGCTGATATGCTGCCATACATCCACCGCGGCTATATCTTGCGGGACAGGTTCTGGCTCTATGACGACTTCCACTTCTTCTTCAGGGTGCGTAATAGGAATGGTGCCTTCGTCTGCGGCTTCGCAATCATATTCATCTTGCGCTAACTCACCTGATTGTTGGCAGGAATGAGCGATTTGTTGCGCTATTTCATGTTCTTGCTCGATTTGCTCAGCAATATCAGGATGGTTTTCCATCATCTGACAAGCCGGTAGTAGCGTCACAAGAGACATACACAGCAGGGTTTTTAAGCGCACTAAGCGTTCCTTTTTAATAGTTTTCGTTTTTAAAAGTTATCTTTCCATGCTCTGAGCGAGGCAAACACCGCTTCAGGGGTGGCCAACGCTTGTCCGGCAAAATGCTCGGCACGTTGCTGTACTTCCTTGTTATTGGTGCGCAAAAACGGGTTAATGGCTTTTTGCTGACCAATGGTTGACGGCAACGTAGGTTTTAAATCAACTCTCTGAGATTCCGCCCAGCCTTTATAGTTCAATAGAGCCTCGTTATTTGGCTCTGCTGCCTGAGCGAACTTTATATTCGCTAAGGTGTACTCGTGGGTGCAGTAAACCTGTGTGTCATCATCTAGGCTCATTAATCGACTCAAAGATTGATACATCTGACGTGGTGTGCCTTCAAACAGTCTGCCACATCCAGCAGAAAAAAGTGTATCACCGCAGAACAATCCGCATGGACCCACATACGCTATGTGATCCAACGTATGCCCCGGTACTTCAATAATATTGAGGCTTATACCCAAAGAGGCTAATTCAATGTTGTCACCGTCAGTCAGGCGTTGGTTGATGGCTTGAATATTTGGGTTGGTAGGCCCGAACACGTTAATGTCGCCAAAGGCCTCAAGTAAATCGCTCAATCCACCTGTGTGATCGCTATGATGATGGGTGATGAGTATGTCGGTTAATTGCAGGTTATTACGTTTACAGTACCTAATAACCGGTTTTGCATCACCTGGATCAACCACTGCGCAGGTTTCACCATTGGTTAAGCACCAAATGTAATTATCCTCGAATGCTTTAATTGGTTTAATTTTCAGGGACGGCATGACGATCTCCAGTGACAACAGTGATAAAACACGTGTAAAGTAATCCGACATTATACATATTCGAATTGTTAGTGCATGCACTAGTCTTACCTTGCTCACTATGTAAGGTGTAATATGTTGTTATGCCATTGGTAAAAATAGGTCGTTATTTAATTGATGAAACCCGCGTTACTTGATACTAAACCACGTTACCCGCGTTCTTGGCAGGCGTTGCCTTACGGTCGTGAGCGAAAAGCCATAGTAGAGTCAGAACTAGATAGTATTACCCAACAATTTTTTGGTTATCATTTGGTAAAAGTAGGCAATTTGAGTAGTGAACTGACGCTGTCTAAATGTTCAATTAAACACTGTGTCAATATGGTGGCCAAAGAGCACGAGCACGCCACTATGCGCTCATTATCGCGAAACATGGCGCTAAAAGAGAGTAGTGTCGACGGATTCGTATTGGCTCATGAACTTGATTTTGCCCAAGATCCACATCAGATTTTACGAGAAATAGACCGAGCCATCATGCCTGATGGCGATTTGGTTATTGTTGGCTTCAATCCCTTGAGTTTGACTGGGTTACGTAAATTGTTTTGGTTTAATCGCCAGAGTTTATTGCACGAAGCACGTTTTTTCAGTGTGCCGAGGATCAAAGATTGGCTACATTTGCTGGGTTTTGAAGTCACTCAGGTAAAGTATCGGCCGTACTCAAAACTATTTACCGCTCGTCCAGACAATATAATTGTTCGCTGGTGTCAGCGCTTCTTACCTCATTTGGCCAGTGTATATATTATTGTGGCTAAAAAGCGCACGGTTCCATTATCGCCGATTAAACCCAAATGGCAGCTTCAACCTAAATTTAGTGCCGTAGGAGCAAGTATTCGCGCGGGTGGTTTGAATAGTGAGAAACCGCAAAACTAAAAAACCTGCGCTAAGTTTGTGACGTAGGCAGGTTTTGATTTTTGAATTGCAAAAAGTGTGTTATTTAACTTTCATACCTGCTTGAGCACCTTCATGGGGCTCCATTATCCACAGATCTTTACCGCCGGGGCCGGCTGCCAATACCATACCTTCAGATAATCCAAAGCGCATTTTACGTGGTGCTAAGTTAGCGACCATAACGGTGTGTTTACCAATTAAATCTTCTGGCTGATAGGCTGATTTAATGCCCGCGAATACCTGACGGGTTTCTCCGCCTAAATCGAGCTCTAAGCGCAGTAACTTGTCAGCTTTTTCCACGTGTTCAGCGACTACTATCTTAGCGATACGTAAATCTATTTTGGCGAAATCATCAAATTCTATGGTCTCGCTAATAGGATCCTTTGCCAATGGGCTATTAGGATCAATAGTAACGGTTGGTGCTAAGTTTTCTTTGGAATCGTCAACCATAGCATTGACCTTATCCATATCCACACGCTGCATTAAGGCTTTAAATTTATTGATCTCATGGCCAGTTAATATGCTTTGAGCACTTGTCCAGTTAAGATCGTCGTTTAAAAATGCCTCAGCTTGCTCGGCTAATTTAGGTACCACAGGCTTTAAATAGACCATTAGGATGCGGAACAAGTTAATGCCGAGTGAACAAACATCATGGGTTAAAGCCTGTTTGCTTTCATCTTTAATGGTGACCCAAGGGGCATTGGTATCAATGAACTGATTGGCTTTGTCGGCCAAAGCCATAATCTCGCGAACGGCTTTATGATATTGACGCTCTTCAAATGCTTGGCTGATGCTAGCTTGGGCGTTTTGAAATTCAGCCACTAATTCTGGTTCTAGTACGTTATCGGACAACTTACCGTCAAAGCGCTTAGTAATAAAGCTCGCGCATCGGCTGGCAATATTCACCACTTTGCCCACTAGATCAGAATTTACTTTTTGCGCGAAATCTTCGAAGTTAAGATCAATGTCACTGACGTTGGCCCCCAGTTTTGACGCAAAATAGTAACGCAGATACTCAGGATTTAAGTGATCTAAATAGGTGCGGCCTTTAATAAACGTCCCTTTAGATTTAGACATTTTGGCGCCATTAACGGTGACAAAACCATGCACATTCACGCCAGTCGGTTTTCTGAACCCTGCGCCTTCAAGCATGGCCGGCCAGAACAGGCAATGGAAGTAGGTGATGTCTTTACCGATGAAATGGTAAAGCTCAGCAGTGGAGTCAGCGCCCCAATATTCGTCAAAGTTAATGCCAGTGCGATCACACAGGTTTTTAAAGCTCGCCATATAACCTACAGGTGCATCGACCCATACGTAGAAGAATTTGTTAGGCGCCCCGGGTATTTCAAAACCAAAATAAGGCGCATCTCGACTGATATCCCATTGTTGCAAGCCTTTTTCAAACCATTCCTCAAGCTTGTTGGTAATTTCACTTTGCAGAGCATCGCTTTTTAACCAAGTGTGCAGCATGTCGGAAAACTGCGGTAAATCGAAGAAAAAGTGCTCTGAGTCTTTTAACACAGGTGTCGCGCCAGAGACGACTGAACGGGGATTTTTCATTTCCGTTGGGTCGTATGTTGCACCACAGCTGTCACAGCTGTCGCCGTTTTGATCGTCCGTTCCACAGCTAGGGCACGTACCTTTAACAAAGCGGTCAGGCAAGAACATGTTCTTTTCAGGATCGTATAACTGGCTGATCGTGCGCTTGGAAATATAACCAGCGTCATTTAATCGATTATAAATCAACTCAGAGAGCTCTTTGTTTTCGTCACTGTGTGTAACGTGGTAATTGTCGTATTCAACGAAGAAGTCGAGCAAGTCTTGATGGTGCTCTTCACGGGTGCGGGCCACCATTTCTTCAGGCGTAATGCCAAGCTCTTGGGCTTTAAGCATAACCGGCGTACCATGTGCATCGTCGGCACAGACACTGTATATTTCGTGGCCACACATTCGTTGAAAACGCGTCCATATATCCGTTTGGATATGCTCTAAAAGGTGACCCAAGTGAATCGAACCATTTGCATAGGGGAGGGCGCTAGTAACAAGAATTTTACGTGGTTGTGACGACATGTTTAGTTTGGTTTCTTCGTTTAATTAAAAAGGCCGCAAATGGTATCTAAATTAAGGCACTATTGCATCAGGTAAAAGCTACCTTGCGCCAATTTCATTGTTATTTATTAGGAGTGTCATGTTATTTAATCGGTCTAAGCCTGAGCAAAAAGTGCGACAGCTCATTTCAAAACTACTCGCTACGGCGTTTAACCTCAGCGAAAAGCAAGTTGGATCTTGGCTAACAATATCCTCACATGATGTGTTGATCTGCTTGCCATTTGCAGCGGGACAGTTGCATGGTGCTTTAGAGCAGCAAATTCGCGCTGCATCGAATGAGCAGAATGTGACGCTAGGACACATCGTGTTCGAAACCGCGATACAGGCCTCACCTACAAAGGTGAGTAAAGTGAGCAAGATTAAAAATATTGTTGCTATAGCATCAGGCAAGGGCGGCGTGGGTAAATCGACCACCAGTGTGAATATTGCGTATGCCCTGATGGCTCAAGGTGCAAAAGTGGGCTTGTTAGATGCGGATATCTACGGGCCATCTATCCCTATCATGTTGGGCAATACGGAATCGACGCCTGCCTCCCGTGATGATAAAACCATAGTGCCTTTTGCTGCCCATGGTTTGGTGGCAAGTTCGATTGGTTATTTTGTGCCGGCAGAAAATGCCACGGTTTGGCGCGGCCCTATGGCCAGTAAAGCTCTGGAACAGTTACTGCGTGAAACGGACTGGCCAGAGTTAGATTATCTCATTGTCGATATGCCCCCAGGCACAGGGGATATACAGCTGACACTTGCTCAACAGATACCGGTGAGTGCCGCGGTGATTGTCACCACACCCCAAGACCTAGCCGTGGCCGATGCAAGCAAAGGTATCTCCATGTTTAATAAAGTATCTGTCCCTGTGCTTGGTTTGATTGAAAATATGAGCCTGTATATTTGCCCGAAATGCGGTCATCAGGAACATATTTTTGCGCAAAATGGGGGAGTTGAATTGGCCAAGCGCAATAATGTGCCCTTGTTAGGGCAATTACCTCTGAACATCAAAATTCGTCAGCATACAGATAGTGGTACACCTCTTTTGGTATCCGAACCTGAGGATCCACTTAGTCAAACATATATGCAGTGCGCTTTGGCGATCTCAAAGCAACTGTATTTGAATGGCTTGTCAGACTTACGCATACAAAATGTTTAAAAACGTTGAACATACCGCGCTGGCTACGCATAATTGCGCGGCTATTTATCTAAAACCCTACTACTGAGTTCAAAAATTATGCGTTTGTGCGACAAAGACATCTTGACCCACCTTAAAAACGGCAAAATCAAAATTTTACCTGAGCCTGATTATGCTGAAATAAGTGGCGTAACCGTCGACATTCGCTTAGGCAATAAATTTCGGGTCTTTAATGAACACCAGGCACCGTATATCGACTTAAGTGGGCCTAAAGCTGAAGTGCAAGCTGCGCTTAATACTGTGATGAGCGATGAAATTAGCGTGGGTCCAGACAAATCGTTTTTTCTACACCCTGGTGAGCTAGCTCTTGCGGTGACGCTTGAGTCAGTGACGCTACCCGGAAATATTGTTGGTTGGTTAGATGGGCGCTCTTCATTAGCACGTTTAGGCTTGATGGTGCACGTCACTGCGCATCGCATCGACCCTGGTTGGTCAGGTAATATTGTATTGGAATTTTTCAATAGCGGTAAATTGCCCTTAGCATTAAAACCGGGTATGAAAATTGGCGCACTGAGCTTCGAAGTGATGTCGGACTTCGCAGACAAGCCATATAACGCGCGTGTGGATGCTAAGTATAAGAACCAAGAAGGCGCAACTGCTAGCCGCATCAGCGGTGATGATAAAACTGATGAACAATAACGTTTGTCAAAAATGGTGTTAGTGCTTTGCTAATGCCACCAAATTCATCGCTGGGTGTTAGTGGGGATAAACCATAGGCATTTAGTGCAATCCGGTTAGCCATCACCCTTGTTCACCTACTTGTGCCCGTATCGCGCCAGGGCTCATGCCAAGCACTCGTTTAAACGCCTTTGAGAATGATGACTCGTTGTCATATCCGCAGGCTAATGCAGCGTGTAGCGTAGAGACATTCTCGTCAGCAAGCATCCGATAGGCCATACCTAAGCGCCACTGAGTAACATATTCCATGGGGGATTGCTGCATAACGGTTTTGAATAGGACGTTAAACGCCGCCCGGGACATAAAACATTGCTGAGCAAGTAACTCAATCGTCCATTTTTTATCCGGAGCACAGTGTATTGCCTGCATAGCCGCGGCTAATTTTGGATGAACCGTTGCGGCCAGTACTCCGGTGTCAGTGGGCAAATGTTGACGGAAAATAATCGCTAAAATTGCCTCAGCAATTCTGCCCATAATCAGCTCAGAGCCTTTATTTTCATGGCGAGACTCATCCAATAACGCATACAACAAATAGTGCAGGCCAGTAGGTGTCCCCTCCAATGATTGACTTTTAATGATCACAGCATGGGGTAAATGTGTGGTGATACTGCTAATCAAAGGGTGGTTGTGACTAAAGTAACCGCAAACAAGGCCCGTGGAATTTACGTCTGGCCCGTTAGCGTAATTTTGTGATGGAGTGCTGTTAATCACAGCAGAGGTCTGGCTATCGCTGCTGATTACGTGGCCGGTATCGCTAGGGAATAGCACTATGTCACCTTGGGACAACTGCGTAATCTCATCGCTCCCGGGTAGGGTTAAAAAGCAGTTACCGTGGCTTACAACGTGAAAATTCATATATTGCGTACCTGACGTATCTATTGCCCAACTGCCACAATATTGGCCATTGTGAAAGATAGTGGCGGATACTTTAAAAGTGGCAAATAACTGATTTAATACATCCATAGACGTTCTGACATAACCTTTAGTTTTACAGACATAGTGATGAAAGGCACCACTACCTATACTTTCCCTCGTTGACTACATCAGTCCCTGAACATCCAAATCGAGGAAATAAAAATGAAAAATCTATTCACCCTAAAATCTCTCTTTACTGCCGTAGCTATCAGCGTCTCTAGCCTAAGTTTTGCGGGCGTTGATACACAAACCGACAGTAACGATGTTATTTTAGCCGGTCACGATGCGGTAGCCTATTTTACCCAAAACAAACCTGTACTGGGTAAATCAGAATTTACTGCTGTACATAACGACGCGATATATCGCTTCAGTAGCGCGGCTAATCGTGATGCGTTTAACAGCAACCCTGAAAAATACGCTCCTGCGTACGGTGGGTTTTGTGCTTTTGGCACAACGTTTGGTAAAAAATTCGAAATCGATGGCAAGGCTTTCGAAATCGTTGATGGTAAACTTTACGTCAACAAAAACCTTGACGTTTATCAAGCATGGAAAAAAGACATTCCTAAGCATTTAGTTGAAGCACAAGAGCAGTGGCCGACCATTGAATTCACGCCGAGTGCACAGCTTTAATTGAGCTTTTGGCAAACACTATTCAGATAAACTAGAATCCCATTTTATGGGGTTTTAGTTTATCTGTGGCGGGTGCATAAAATAACCTCATGGCATTTTTCTAACGCAAGCAAAAGGCAAGGCCGATCACCATTTTTGATTCGTTACAGGGATTGACCGGAAGCAAGCGTAAGTTCATTCACATTAAAAATGCGCGCATGGGTGTATTTGTTGAATATAAAATATCCAGGGGAAGAGAAAACAGCACTAAAGGACAGCGATTTGTTTAACAAATAGGCGAACAGTCAAATCAAAGCGTATTTCTCATTGCAAAATATCCAAACTCCCGTAATATTCGGCACCTCGGTCGGTGTGTAGCGCAGCTTGGTAGCGCACTTCGCTGGGGGCGAAGGGGTCGTAGGTTCGAATCCTATCACACCGACCATTTCTAAACGCTTTCAGCACTACTTGGCTAAATACAGCCTCTTGTTAATACCTTCATATATCACTCACCTAATTCTCTGATGTAATGGCTTTATAAAGCCATGCTTGTTGCTGTTTAAAAAGACTGTAAATTGATTTTTCTTTGGCTATTTAAGGCTGAATCATTTGGTAAATATTCATCACTGGTTTACCTATAGCAGTTGAATTGCCGGGTTGTATTCTATGCACCTAACAAAGGTAAAGTTTTGATACTGTGATATTTAAGTGCCAACGTGAGGCAATGTGCCAAGGCTGCAGTATTCATATTACCAGTCAAAGCAATCACAATGGCTCTTTTACCCTCATAGATGAATTCGTCAGGGTAAATTTCGCGAAAGGTTTCCACTAAAACCGACTGGCAATGGAAATAGACTTTGATGTGCTCCGGCTCCTTGTTTTTCCAGTCAATTCGAACGGTGCTGCCGCCTTTTGTGCGATAGCTGGGCTCGTTCCATTTAAGTGACTCTTCCACTTCCCCCAAGGCATTTTCTTTGGCCACTGCAAATATTAAGTTGCGGATTGTCCTGAAATGCTGAGCCGCTGTTAATGGGTATGTGTCTAATTTGTCGTAAATTTCTGTTTTCATTTTTATGACCATTTCGATTTTAGCGGTTTATCCTGCATCATCCGGTTATATGACGTGCAATTATTACCAGAGTCCAGAGTTGTTTAAACAAGATATCTATGTACCGATTAATACAGCGGAGGTAGTTAATGAATACGTATGTAGCACGCTATCGATACAGTACTACTCAGGTTATCATTTGTGATTAAATTGTTAACACACTAAGCTGTGTTTTTCATGGATATGTGCGCATGCATAGTCAGTGAAATAGCAGTTTTATTCTTGGAAGTAGCCGCCATGTATAATCTCACAGCATTAACACACATTAAAAAACGCGTAATCTCTATCATTCTGATTGCGACAGGGCTAGCGGCCTGCACAGCGCAAACAAACTCTCAGGTTGTGCACCACATACAGGACGGGGCTGAAACGGTGAAAGGGATTAATGCACAACATGGTAAGCCAGTGGTCTATCAAGTATTTACCCGTTTATTTGGCAACACCAATACTAGGAATAAACCTTGGGGCACGATAGAAGAGAATGGTGTCGGAAAATTCAGTGATTTTACTGATGTTTCGCTGAAAAGTATTAAAGAACTGGGTGTCAGTCACATTTGGTACACGGGAGTGCCGCACCATGACGTGATAGCTGATTACACAGAGTTCGGTATTAGTCAGGACGACCCTGATGTGGTGAAGGGACGAGCGGGCTCCCCCTATGCGGTTAAGGATTATTATTCCGTTAACCCCGATCTAGCGGATGATCCAGCGAATCGACTCCATGAATTCGAAGCACTCATTCAGCGAACCCATGACAATGGCATGCAGGTGATCATTGATATTGTACCCAATCATGTGGCGCGTAATTATCAGTCTATCGCTAAACCTGAAGGGCGAGCTGATTTTGGTGAAAATGACGATACGTCGGTTGAATACGCCAAAGACAATAATTTTTACTATGTGGTCGGGCGAGACTTCAGTGTGCCCCTAGCAGCCAAGGGGTATAAACCCCTTGGCGGTGAGTCGCATCCACTGGCGGATGGTAAGTTTATTGAGTCGCCAGCAAAGTGGACCGGAAATGGTTCGCGTAAAGCCCAGCCTGATGCAAATGATTGGTATGAAACAGTAAAAGTAAATTATGGTATAAAGCCCGACGGCAGTTATGATTTTGACCGTTTACCCGATAATTATCGTAATAAAAGTAGCGCTATACACGCGCGTTTTTGGGCAGACAAATCGGTGCCAGATTCATGGCGAAAATTTCGTGATATTACTCAGTATTGGTTAGCCAAGGGCGTGGATGGCTTTCGCTATGACATGGCTGAAATGGTACCGGTTGAATTTTGGAGTTACCTTAACTCACAGATTAAGCAAAGCAACCCTAACGCGTTTTTGTTAGCTGAAGTGTACAACCCCGATAAATATCGAGATTATATAGCCTTAGGCAAAATGGATTATCTATATGACAAAGTCGGTTTTTACGACAGTTTAAAAGCGGTAATGCAAGGACAGTCGCCAACCTCGGCGCTCGTTAATGCACAAGCGACGGTGCTTGATATTGAACAGCATATGTTGCATTTTCTTGAAAATCACGACGAGCAGCGTATCGCCAGCCCAGAGTTTGCCGGTAATAGTGAAATAGGCAAACCTGCTTTGGTTGTATCTGCGCTCATTAGTCGCTCGCCGACGCTACTTTATTTTGCCCAGGAGTTAGGTGAGGACGGCAGTGAGAACATGGGATTTGGGGCGCAGTCACGTACCACAATTTTTGATTATGCAGGGGTGCCAACTCATCAACGCTGGATGAATCAAGGTAAATTTGATGGTGGTGGATTAACCCTGCAAGAAACTGAGTTAAGAGAATATTACCGTAAAGTGCTGGGTATTAGCGCTAGCCAAAGTGCAATGTTAGGGGCGTATCAGGATTTACATCAGGTGAATATTGCCCATAAAAAGGGTTACGACCAACAGCTGTATTCGTTCAGTCGTTTTAATGAAACACAAAAAATGCTCGTGGTAAGCAATTTTGCAACCAGCCCAAAAAACTTCGAATTACAGATACCAAAAGCATTAATTGGCCAATGGGGATTACCTGATGGACAATACCCTATGGCAGATTTGCTCAGCGGGCAGACGAAGACAATGTTAGTTGAAAATCAAAATGGTCATATATCAATGGGGTTAGGATCGTTACAATCTGTGGTTCTTAATCTCGTTGATTAGTCAGCGATGGTATTTTCACACACAGTTTAAGCGGGAAAAGGCAGATTTTAATGATTAAGTGGCTAGATTGCAGGTTAGGACGTTTACTCGCAGTACTTGTTATGGCGGGGGTATTATTGTCCTTAAGTGGTTGTGACAGTGCTGTTCCTCGGGCATCAACTGCGGCACAAAATGTATCTGTGTTACCTTATCCTTTTTTGATCCCAGGGCTTGAACGAGAGCGTACAGTACGTTTATATTTGCCACCAAAATATGCCACTGAAACGCGATCCTATCCGGTAATTTACATGCATGACGGGCAAAACTTGTTTGATAATGCAAGCGCGTTTGCTGATGAGTGGCGCGTGGATGAAAGCCTGAATGCTTTAGCGAAAACATCAGGGCGTGAATTCATTGTGGTGGGCATCGACAATGGTGTCGATTTTCGGATGAATGAACTCAGCCCGTGGCCAAATAAACGTTTTGGCGAAGCCCAAGGTAAAGCGTATATGGAATTGATTGTGGAGGTGGTGAAACCTTATATCGACACGAATTACCGTACCCTTAGTGATGCTAATAATACCGCGATTATGGGAAGCTCTATGGGGGGACTAATATCTCACTACGCAGTTCACAATTACCCCGATGTGTTCGGTAAAGCGGGAATATTTTCCCCGTCTTACTGGTATTCTCAAGATGTATTTAGCGATACAAAATTACACAGAAGCAAAGATGCCGCTCGACTCTATGTTTTATACGGAAGCGAAGAAGGTGATGGAATGATCTCTGATGCAGATAAAATGCAACGCCTAATTAAACAGCAAGGTCATCCTCGGGTAAATATGGAATTTATAACTGTGCCTGGTGGTCAGCATAATGAAAAATTATGGGGACAATCTTTCACCGATGCAGTTAAGTGGTTGTTTGAAATTCACTGAGTGGAAACGCCTGTAACGGACTAATTAATAAGATATTATGATTAAAACACACTTTTCAATTGGACGAAAAATGCTTATTCGCTTATCTACATTTTGCCTGTTTTTCTGGGCGTGTATGGCGCTCAGCGCTGAATATATTTCCCATGAACTTAAAGGGCAGGTGCTGCACATTCAGACCGATGAAGGGCCGCTTACCGTTACGGCACAGTCGCCCAATGCATTCGAGGTGTTTTATCAGCCAGCAGATGTGCAGCAGTTACCTTCTTTTGCGATTGATGGAATAGCTCAACCCGCAGATTTAACGGTACAAGATAATGACGCGGTATTGGTTTTTCATACTGAAAATATCCGCGCTGAAATTAATAAAAAGCCGCTACGTATTCGTTATTATCAGGGAGATAAATTGTTGTTGGCGGAACACAACGGCTTGTTTATTGACGACAAACAACGTGGTTTTAGTTTTGACTTACAAACCGGTGAGAAGCTACTCGGTGGTGGTGAGCGCATTGTCGGTATGGACCGACGAGGTCAACGTTTTCCGCTGTATAACAAAGCACATTATGGCTACACCACACAATCAAAACAGATGTATTTTGGTTTACCAGCAGTGATGTCGAGCAACAAGTATATTTTAATATTCGATAACTCCGCCAGTGGTTATATGGATTTAGGTGCCACATCGTCCGATGAAATGCGTTTTGAAGCCATGGGCGGCAGAACAAGTTATATCGTCGTGGCGGGCGACACGTATCCTAAGTTAATTGAACATTATGTTGATGTAACCGGCAAACAGCCATTACCCCCACGCTGGGCTTTAGGCAGTTTTGCTTCACGTTTCGGTTACCGCAGCGAGCAAGAGGTGCGTGACACAGTCAAGTTGTATCAGGAATCAGGCTTTGGATTAGATGCCATCGTACTGGATTTATATTGGTTTGGGGCTGATATAAAAGGGCATATGGGGAACCTTGATTGGGATACAAAAGCCTTTCCGACTCCGGTGAAAATGATAGCTGACTTGCGTAAAGAAGGGGTGAAAACGATTTTGATCACCGAACCCTTTATTCTGTCGTCATCAAAAAAATGGCAAGACGCGGTCAATAATAATGCATTGGCGCTGGATAACGACGGTAAGCCTTACCAATTCGATTTTTATTTTGGCAATACAGGTTTAATTGATGTATTCGATCAAGGTGCTCGTGATTGGTTTAACCAGACCTATAGTGAATTATTCAAACAAGGTGTTGCGGGCTGGTGGGGCGACTTAGGTGAGCCTGAAGTACATCCAAGTGATATGTTGCACAACGTCAATGGTATTAATGCCACGGGTGATGAAATTCATAATGTTTACGGACATAAATGGGCAGAGCAGGTTTATCAACATCAGCTTTCGCTGGCACCGAAAACACGTCCATTTATTATGATGCGCTCGGGATTTGTTGGTTCCCAGCGTTACGGCATGATCCCATGGACAGGAGATGTTAGCCGGTCATGGGACGGGTTAAAACCTCAGGTTGAGTTATCATTGCAAATGGGTTTGTTCGGTCTTGGTTATACTCACTCTGATTTGGGTGGCTTTGCCGGTGGGGAAGTGTTCGACCCGCAAATGTACATACGATGGTTGCAATACGGTGTGTTTCAACCCGTTTTCAGGCCTCATGCTCAAGATAATATCGCCCCAGAGCCGGTTTATCATAAAGGTAAAACCAAAGATATTTTGCGTTCGTATGTTGAGTTACGCTATGCCATGTTGCCTTACAACTATTCATTGGCATTTGAGAATAGTTTGACCGGTATGCCGCTTATGCGCCCTATGTTTTTCGAAGACGAAAGCGATCTAAGTTTAATTGATGAGAAGGAGCAATATTTTTGGGGCGATGCTTTGCTGGTAAAGCCCATCACCAGTGCGAACATGAAAGAAGTGAGTATCAAACTGCCGAAAGGGGCTTGGTTTAATTTTTGGAGCGATGAGCGTTATGATGGAAGTCAAACAATCACCCAAGTGACGGATATTAAGCTATTACCGGTATTCGCACGAGCTGGCGCCATTATACCTATGACGCTGCCTGTTCTAAGTACTGACAACTATTCTACCCAGTCTTTGGATTTGCATTATTACGCGGATCATAGTGTGCCAAAATCGAGTGCTGTTATGTACAACGATGATGGTAAGAATCGACATTCAATACGTGACGGATCATTCGAGACACTGACGTTTTCTGCGGATCGTGAAATACATACACAAAGTGGTACCGATAAACTCGCTTTTCGTTTAAGCACAAAGGGTGATTTCAAGGGCATACCTAGCAGTCGAATGATCACCTTGTGGGTGCATAATTGGCCTCAGGGGGTAAATCAAGTGTTGGTAGGCGAAAAAGCATTAAGCTTAATCGAAGATAAAACCGAATTTTTAAATGCTGATCGCGGTGCGAGATGGGACAGTGAGACAAACACCTTAGAAATAAAATTCAGCTGGCAAAAGGACGCCATGGTGAGCGTGCAGTAGGCACATTTTAGCTGTTTAAACCAAGCAGGTGGAAGGCACGATATTGCGCGACTAAGCTGATATACACATGTCATGTACTAGGGGGAAGTTACTGCTTTGTAAATCAATATCTTGAATAATTGAATAGCTTATTTAAGTTGGTAATTTTCGTTGGCTGCGTTATGTTAATTCTATACTATCTTGACGCTGTGTTCATGTGACACGTTACTGAACCAATGTGAGTTTGATTTTTGCGCTATCGAAACGGACTTTTATTCGCTCTCATCCTGTTATTCAGCCAAGTAGGCATCGTTAATGGTAAACCTACTTTAAAGGCATGTGGACATCACGATTATGCACCTTGGAATTGGTTGCAAGACGATAAAATCGTTGGTGTATGTGCCGAAGTTGCATCTGAGCTTTTTGGACGTTTAGGTTATCAGGTTGAACTAACTTACGTCGGCCCTTGGAAGCGTTGCCAACAAATGATTGAATCAGGGGAGGTTGACCTTAATATTTGCTCATTCAGTAACGACCAGCGAAAGCGCTACTCCGTCTTTTCTCAAACACCAATGGCGTCGAATGAAAACGCATTATTTATGCGTAAAGGAGATTACTTTGATTATACGGGACTTGATTCATTAGACGATAAGTTTGTTGGTTTAGTAAGAGGTGTAAGTTTGGGGAATGAGATAGACATTCATCTGCAGCAAAAAAGTCACGTTATCCGAGCAGAAAATTATCATCGATTATTTGCCATGCTCAAACTTAAAAGAATTGATGCGGTTATTATCGGTCGGCAATCTGGGCAACATTTGCTTAACTTATATGGACTGAATACTGATATTGTTGCGGCAACGACTCCATTAGTAAAAGGTGATTTATATTTTTCCATGTCTAAACAATCGTCTTACATTACATTACATCACTTAACGACATAGAGAGCGCACTCCAATCACCCCAGTATCGAGTATGGCTTGCGAGTTTGTTAGCGAGATATTCTGCTAAACATAAAGCGTTCATTCAAAGAAGTAAGCCTGTGATTGATAACACATCAAATGCTGACGTGAACCGAACACAGTGAAAAATATCGATTAGTCGGCTGTACTCAAATATCCTTATTTACGTATTCTTATACACATCAGTACTGGTGCTAGTCAGAAGTAGTGTTATATATTGCTTTTACAATACACATATCAAATTGGGTTATGGTTAAAATAATTATTTTAGCGGCGCTGTGTTTCGCTGCATTTAAGTACGTAGGGGAACTTAAAGCGCAATCAAACGACCCAGCCAACACGCCCGTTCGTCAAACAACCATTGAGTCTCGGACTGATTATTCTCCGGGAAGAAAATCGATACGTAAACCCGCACCTACTGTCATGAACTTTCGTTGTGATGGCCGTCAGTATTGCGGGCAAATGACATCCCGCGCTGAAGCTGAGTACTTCCTTCAGCATTGTCCGCATACTCGTATGGACGGCGACGATGACGGTATTCCTTGTGAAAATGACAATCGGTTTAAGTGAAATATGTAATTTTCGCTAGTAAACTGCAGGTTATCAACGATATAACCTGTAAAAATTCAAAAATTAGTGCTTTATTCTCCGCATTATTAGATATTCTTTGTGTATAAAAATATACAAGATGCGGTTGCAATTGATCAGCACACAAACGCATAGGTAATGGACATGGATGCATTTGTGGTCAAAATGGCAGAGTTCATTAAGGTGGAGATGGTCACTGATCTTGCACACGATTTTGAACATGTAAGAAGGGTAGTGCGCAATGCCACGCAATTGTGTAGCGCCGAAAAAGCGAATGAATGGGTAGTAATGCCTGCGGTTTGGTTGCATGACTGCCTGACACTAGCGAAAGATCACCCTAAGCGATCATCTAGTTCGATTATGGCGGCAGACAAAGCATTGGTTTTTTTAGCAAAGATTGACTACCCAGCTGAACATTTTGATCATATACATCATGCTATTGTGGCTCACAGTTACAGTGCCGATATTACGCCTAAGAGTTTAGAAGCGTGTGTGGTTCAAGATGCCGACCGACTCGATGCAATTGGTGCCGTTGGCATAGCCCGCTGTTTACAAGTGGGAAGTGCATTACAGCGCAGACTGTATGAACCTGATGATCCTTTCGCGTTATACCGAGAGGTTGATGATGCACAGTTTACCCTAGACCATTTTTATCAAAAGTTGTTAAAGATTGAAGAGACGATGCATACGGATGAAGCAAAGCGAGAAGCACGCATTCGCACTGACTTTATGCATCACTTTATCCGCCAAATTAGACAAGAAATAAATTTTTAATAAGCGGCATTATTCAGGCTATCGGTCACTGTAGTATAGATTTGTTACCATTTTGAATAGGGTCTATGCTTAACTTTAACAACATTATTCAAATTTTGGATCGTGTTTAAGAATAAAAATAATGTGTTCGAACATTCTAAAAGGAGCGTTAGTATGTGTCAGTTGTTTATAGCAGCAGAAGCTGAGTTATGGTTAAGTAAAACAAAGTCACTACGTATTGAAGGGGTCGTCACCTCTATTCGGTTGGAAAATTTCTTTTGGGATGTATTAACCGAAATTGCCTTTCGCGATGATATGTCTGTTAATCAACTTATCACTAAATTGTACTTTGAATCTCAGGAAGCAGAGTTAGACTTAAGTAATTTTACCTCATTTTTACGTGTATGTTGCAGTCGTTATTTATCACTGGTTGCCGATGGCGAATTAAGTCGTTGTGAGAAAACGCCCATGAAAAAAGATGGGATCGAGTTGCTTCTATCAAAAGAGAACCAACGTACTCAAGCGAGACGCCGTTGCTTTACCAGAGAACCTTCCATTTAGGGACTCGATTATGTTCGCTATTGTCGTTCTAGTGATACCGAACATCGAGCTTTGATTTCGGTTGTTACATCCCTGAACAGTCAATATTTGCTGACAAAACGCCTTGTTGGTTTCCAAAACAAAAACCCGCTATATCTGGTTCTTATCGATAAATACTTTATTATATTCGTGTTCACGTTGCCCGTTTACGGTTAACAAACTGCATAATTTTAAAGGTAATTCATGACTGCACAGTATACATATTCAATCGGCACCCCTGGAACCCCCTGGAGCGAATCAGAAAAACAGCAATGGTACGAAAATCAGGTTATTAAGCGTAGCTATCTAAATGAAGTCGTTGTGCATATCGATAGTCTGCGTCCAGAGTTTAATGTCGAGCAATATGGAACGCTAGAGTATAACGCCGGACGTTACCCACTTTATGTGATATCCACCAAGGAGTTTAACGCGCAAAAACCAACCGTGTTAATCACTGGTGGAGTACATGGTTATGAAACCAGTGGCGTTCAAGGCGCGCTGCGATTCGCTATGCAATATGCAACGGACTACCAAGACGATTTTAATCTGCTGATTGCCCCGTGCATCAGTCCTTGGGGTTATGAAACCATCAATCGCTGGAACCCGATGGCGATTGATCCGAATCGCTCATTCGTACCACAAAGTTTATCTCCTGAGGCGGCACAAATAATGGCCTATGTGAGCAAGTTAGGAATGTCAATTACTGCTCACATCGATTTACATGAAACTACTGACACTGATAACAGTGAATTTAGACCTGCATTGTCAGCGCGCGATGGTATTTTTCAAGATAATTGGCAGATCCCAGATGGGTTTTACACAGTGGGTGATGCACAAAACCCGCAAGAAACATTTCAGCGTGCTGTGATTGAAAGTGTTGAAAAGGTCACTCATATTGCATTACCGGATGAAGCAGGTAAGTTAATTGGCTCGACGATGACCCAGCACGGTGTAATTAATTACGCTTTGAAAGATTTAGGTTTATGCGCCGGCTTTTCAAATGCTAGCTATACCACAACCACAGAAGTCTATCCGGACAGCGTTAATGCTACACCTGAAGAGTGTATTTTAGCGCAAGTTGCAGCGGTGACTGGTGCGTTAAACTATTTGCGTGAGCAAAAGCTATAGGCTGATTTACGCTAAGTACAAGGTCTTGATTGAGTGTTGAACAAACAGCCTATATGTGAACTGTTTGTTCAAGCTAGACTATTCTAAAAAGCTTGGGTCTCGGTCTTCTAACATGGCATACAAAGGCTGAAAATTGCCCCAAGTGACTAGTTCTGAACCGTTCGCAGCGCGAGTTTTCAAGGCAATGTCATGCTCAATCAGTGTTAGTGAACCCGCCGCTTGTGCGAGCAATTGACTCTGGCAACAGCTATCCATCAAGATGAAGTTCGCTACTGCGGCATCAACAGATGACCCCACTGTAATCAACCCGTGATTCTGCAAGATCACTGCGCAGTGCTGCGCTAATGATTCAGCTATCATATCACCTTCGTCTTTATCCGCTACCACACCTGTGAAAGTTGAAAAAAGCCCCTGGTTTTCGTAAAAAATGCAAGCATCTTGCGAAATAGGCTTTAACAGCTGACCTAGGCAAGAAAACGCACGACCATATTTTGTGTGGGCGTGGGCAACCGCATTTACATCAGGACGAGCCATATGCACCCGAGAGTGTATTGCAAAAGCGGCATTGTTGACGGCATGTGCGCCCTCTACAATATTTCCGTTATGATCGATGCGAACCAAATCTGTCGCTTTAATCATTTTGAAATGAACACCTAAAGGGTTTACCCAAAAAGTGTCTGGCTCTATGCAATCGCGCAATGTGATATGACCCGCAAGTCCTTCATCAAAGTGATGTAAGGCAAATGCGCGAAAACCGGCAGCCAAACGCTGTTTTTCATACTGGCGTTGTTGTTCTTTATTCGTAAATTTAGGCGGCATGGGGATTCTAAATTTACTTGCTCCAATGGCCATGTGCTGTGCATCTAGTTGGTTGTTCTCAATCATTCGTTACTCGACTATTTTAATAAATTGACACCAGTCTATGATTTCTTACAATGAATACGAATGATGAATAGTAATCTTTAGGTATTAATATGCTGCATGGTAAAATCGATTTAAATTTGTTTCTTATTCTTGTGGCTGTCTACCAAGAGAGATCTATAACGGCAGCAGGGAAAAAGTTGCATCTTAGTCAGCCAGCGGTAAGCCATGCGTTATCTAGATTGCGGGTAAAATACCAAGATCCATTATTCGTTCGCCATGGGCGAAAAATGCTCCCCACCGCGCGATGTCAAACTATTATGCCCAGAGTGCTAAGTTCAGTGTCTGAACTAGAATCAACATTGCATAATATCGGTGATTTCGATGTTCATCAGTATCAGCGAGAAATGAAATTTGGATTTCGAGATATACTCGAATCACTATTTTTTCCCGAGTTGGCGACTGACTTATTAACCAATACCCCTAACATCACAGTAAATAGTCGTCAGGTCAGTCGAATCGACATGGAGTTTGCCCTTGAAAGCCAAGAGCTGGATATTGTCATCGATGTACTTAGCCCGACCAGTGCTGACATTCACCATACCTTGATTTGCGACGAGCATTTTTCGTTAATTTGTCGCAAAGACCACCCAATATTGTCGGACTTGACCTTAGCAAACTACATCAAAGCAAACCATGCACTGGTAAGCTTTAAAGATTCAGCGGTCAATACGGTCGATATGGCGCTTGCTAAGCATGGCGTAGCGCGCAGCTTTGCTTTGAAATGCGAACACTACTTCGCCGCTACTAGCGTTATTAGTCGCTGCGATATGTTGCTTACTATGCCTAACGCTTATGCCCGTTTACTCAAACAGCAAATGCCAGTAGAGATCGTTCCATTACCATTTGAGGTACCAGTGCTGCCTGTTCATATGTATTGGCATAAACAGGCTGTACATGATCCATTAAACAGTTGGATGCGCACTAAATTATTGAATATAGCAAAGCGGGTGATCCCGTTGCCGCATATCGCCAGTAATCCATTGTCCTAACGCAGGCTTGGTTTATTTTTTCGTATGAATCCCTTACATTTTTGCTGCAATCGTGGGGGATAATTACCGCCGCCAGCGACAAAATGACCAGCTATTGTTATGCATAAAATAGTGTTACTTCATTGCATTTGGCTAATTTATGGTAAATAAGTCGCTTAAATACGCATAAATTTACGATTCAATGAGGTGTAACCGGGCAAATTCCTGTATATTTCGCCATCGTTTTTAAACCCATCACACAAATTCAACATTCAGACGTTACGCTTATCCAGTAATGTCACGGCAACTATTTACACAGATAGCATGTAAACAAGTTGCGTCTATGTTTTTGTCTGCCGAAAGAGAAATTAGTATGAACTTTGCATCATTAGATTTAGCGCCAGAGCTACAGCAAGCCATTGATGCTTGTGGCTACAAAAAAATGACCCCCATTCAACAGCAAGCCATTGTGATTGCACGTCGCGGTCGTGATGTCTTAGCCAGTGCACAAACTGGAACGGGCAAAACAGCCGCATTTGCGGTACCTATTTTGCAGCAGATACTCGATAAGCCAAAGACGACTGCACCGGGAATGCCTCGGGTTGTTATTTTGACGCCCACTCGGGAGTTGGCCGAACAGCTAGCGACAAACATTGCTGGTTACGCGCAATTTACCGATATTTCTGTGTTGGCTTTGTACGGTGGCGTAAAGCTAGGTGGGCAGGCCAGTAAGTTAAAGGCAGGTGTGGATATTGTTATTTCTACTCCTGGACGTTTACTTGAACATATGACGCTAAAAAATGTTGGATTAGCGAAGGTTGAATTTGTTGTGCTTGATGAAGCTGATCGTATGTTGGATATGGGGTTTATAGCTGACGTACGTCAGATGTTAGCCCAGATCACATCAGCACATCAGACCTTGTTGTTTTCAGCGACTATTTCACCAACGGTGAACGAGTTAGCCCACAAATTGCTTAAAAACCATCAGGAAATTCGTGCAACGCAATTGAACAGTGCGGCGGATACTGTGCAGCACGTTATGTATCCTGTTGCGGAAGAAGATAAAATTCGCTTATTTAAGACGTTGTTGGCGGAGCAAAACTGGTATCAAGTATTGGTTTTTACCAGTACTAAAGAACAAGCCGATAAGTTAATGGCAGCTCTTAAAACCAGTAAAATTGACGCTGCGGTGTGTCATGCCGATAAAAGCCAGGGCGCACGTCGCCGCGCAATCGCTGATTTTAAATCGGCAAAGTTACAAGTTTTGATTGCTACCGAAGTCGCTGCTCGCGGTCTAGATATCCAAGGCCTTGATCACGTTGTTAATTACAACCTGCCATACTTGCCTGAAGATTATGTACACCGCATTGGTCGCACGGGCCGTGCAGGGCAGCAAGGTAACGCTATCTCATTTGTGAGCCGTGAAGAAGAGCGAACTGTCGAACGTATAGAGCGTTTAATTAATTGTAAAATCAAACGTATTTCTCGCCCTGACTTTGCATTTAGTAGTCGCGAGTCTTTGCTTAAAACCGTGCGTAAACATAGTAAAAATAGCCGCACTAATAAGGTGTCGCAAACTGTTATCCGTATGGATAAAACAACAGGGGCTAAGGTAAAGCCGAAAGCGAAGCCAAAGGCCAAACGCCCTAGTAAATAAACAATTCTTTAGGCTGTTTATTGTAGCCTGATGCGTTAACTTAAAAAAGCGAGCTTGGGCACTATCCAAGTTCGCTTTTTTGTTTTCGTTAACGATCAATGGCGAGAGTTACCGGTTCTATTCGCCTGGGCTCGATATGGCTTTTTCTGGCTTTTGTTCACGCCCGCGAAAACCTGAAATAACACAGGCTATCAAGACGAACGCAAAGGATATATTTAGTGCGACTAATACGGTTTGCAGTAGTGCAGGGTACTGTTCGGGTAAAATCTGTGCGTCACCAATGTAATGGTGTACCAGCAAATTAACTAAACTCATGCCAACTAAGTTGCCGATTGTTCTGGCTAAATTAAGTGAAGCGGATGCCACTCCAAGTTCCGAACTGTGAACTGCCCCCATAATTGCGTTGTTGTTTGGGGTCGAAAATAGACCAAATCCTATGCCAATAAGCAACAATGAACTGCCGATATACCAAGCTTGTGTGTCGATATCCATTCGACTTAAAATAAAGAAACCGCAAGCGACAATACTGCACCCCAGCGTGGCTAAAAGGCGGGGCTGGACTTTATCGGATAAGCGTCCAGATAAGGGAGCCAGAAAAGCCATAGCCAATGCCTGGAGCAAAATAATCTGCCCTGATTCAGATGGACTAAATCCTTTTACATATTGTAGATATAAACTGAGTAGGAAGGTTAAGGGGTAGTTACTGGCGTACATTAGCAGTGATGTGACAAGTGACATGGAAAATACACGGCTTTCCTTGAACATTTGCACGCGTATTAGTGGCTGATCGCGCTTAGACTGATGCACCACAAAGAGCACCATTGCAATAAGTGCAACGCTCAATAACACAATACCTATGATTGACGGTAGCTGACTCAACCCAAATACCAGACAAGTCGATGCGATTATAAATATACCTGAACCACGCCAATCAAATTTGGCTTTGCGTTCATTTTTCCACTCGCCATGCATGCGTAACTTAATTAACAGCAATAACATAATTACCAATGGGACTTGGAATAAAAATACCGAACGCCATCCCCAAAGTTCTGTTAACCAGCCGCCCACAGCAGGGGCGACGGTTAAACCGATATACACACACGCAGCTGCGATACCCAGGGCAAACCCGCGCTTTTCTGCTGGTGTAACCGAGGTTAGTATGGCAACCCCAGTGCCAAAAATCATGGCCGCAGCCGCGCCTTGCATGAATCGCCAAAATAATAACCATTCCATATTAAAGGCGAGGGCACACATGGTAGAGGAAAGTATATTAAGCACTAGCCCGTAACTATAGATACGCTTACGTCCGTAATTGTCGGCTAATTTACCAAAAGGCAACATCAGTGCTACGTTGGCTAACAGGAATATAGTGGGTAGCCAGCTGACCATTTTGGCATTGGCGTGCAGTTCTGCCGCGAGATCTGGAATGGCAATGTTGACTGATGCCATGCCCAAAGGGCCTATGAATGAGCCTGCGCACACTACAATCAATGCTACGGTGGTCAACGGAAGTTTGGAGAAGTAAGCCATATATATCGCAGATTACGTAAGGAATACCCATGATACCCATTGCTGTCATGACTTTCACTTGGCACTCGATGAATAATCGGCATTTAACAGATTAAGAGGTTAAATAATTTCCCCGTTACCTATTTTAGCCTTGACGCAATACAACCTTCGATGCTCAGACATCTATTTTTAACGCTCGCTGCGACTTTAAAAGTCGGGTTCGCACGTCAATTCTAGCCATGCTTGTGTCACTGGATGATAGAGCCCGAGTGATTGAGCATGTAAATGCAACCGTCGCTCTGATGTGCCGTAAAGATCATCTCCGACTATTGGCATATGTAAACCACGTTCGTGGGCGCAATGTACACGTAATTGGTGAGTTCGCCCGGTTTTTGGATGCAAAAACACTTTGCTGCGCTTTAGTTCCTTGTGTCTTTCTATTATCTGCCAAGTAGTATGAGCTGCCTTGCCCGTCTGTTCACAAACGCATTGACGTGGTCGGTCATAAAAGTCCCCCGTCAAGGGTAAGGTAATTACACCCTCATCTTCTTCTAACAAACCCTCGATAAGTGCCACATAGCGTTTACTTACTTGACGGTTAATAAACTGTTTTTGCAGTATTTTATGAGATGCGGTGGTGAGCGCGATAACCATCAGGCCGGATGTCGACATATCCAAGCGATGTACAATTAATGAGCCTGTCGCTTGGGGAAAGAGTGCCTTTACACGACTAAATACTGAGTCAGCTATATGTTTACCTGGCACTGACAGTAGTTGAGTAGGCTTGTTGACTACGAGCATAGAATCATCTTGATAGATAATATCCTATTTTTTTGTCGCTAGCTGTATTTTGCAACAGTAGATTTTCATCTACTTCTAGTCCTAAAAGCATGTGATCCAGTATTGGCTGGCATTTCCCCATACAAGCTGGGTAGAATTGAGTATGTCGTCTTACTTGTGATTTTGGGGATGCGCCCCACCAAAACTCTGCCATAGCCAGTGGCTGTAAATTATGTTTGTAAGCATGATGTAATAGCTTAGGCGCGGCACATTCACCGGCTCCTGCTGGCGGCGTGCGCATAACCGTGTCACTAAATATTGCTGCAAGCGATTTGTGTGCCCCTCGTGCATTTAAAAATTTATATTGCTCGAATATACGGTGCTGAAGCTGGGCTGATAAGGTTTTACGATGCTGTTTAAGTTTGTCTATTTGCTTATCAAACAGGCTTAACGCATTTGTTGCATCATCAACTTGGCGGGTTAATGCTATTTTCAGATGTGCAAAACGCAACTTATCGTCGATACTTTGTTGCGCTAATTGAAGGTGAATCTCGGCACTATATTTAGGATCGGCGGCTTGCAATGCTTCACGCTGCTCTTTACGTTTTGCGCGATTCGTTATGACATGATGACGTTGTGAAGCGAGTTCACTATCGCAGAAAAGTTGAATTTTTGCCAAGCTCGCTTTCAACGCAAGGTATTTGTCATCGCAAAGTAGCACATTCAGCTCTGTCGTTATGTTGTTGATTATCTTTTGTTCAGCATGAAAAAAGCTATCACTAGCTAACATATCGAATACCGGCGGAACAAAGCCGGATAAATGGTTTGTATCGGCTAACTTTCCAGAAAAAGCACTGAGGTACCCCACCTCACCCATGGCATTTTTAACTAACAATACGCCGAACATTTTTCCGATGATTTGCTCGGGATCGCTACTCAAGCCAAAGTTGTGATACCAATCATCTTGGGTCTGCAAATGTTTCTGCAATTCTGCCGCAGCCAATATGCAAAGAGGGTGCGGTTGATAATAAAACGGAAAAGTAAATTTATCAGGCAATGATAGTCCAGATATATCTTCGCAGAACGGAGTAAAACATGATGGAGGAAAAGGATTCATAGTCGACATAAGCTATTGTATTAATGGTTAATTCGGTTAACAGATTGATGGGATGTCATATTTGTGGCATATAGATGTAGAAAGCTTGCTCTAGCAAGCTCTGCAGTTTATCACAGGAATGAAAGGTTAAGTGTGCTGGGATGAATCACTTTGCATTAAATCGATAAATAGTGCATACGAGTCCGTGTTGTTTTTTCGATTACGGCAATAAAGGCGAGTGAATTACACATAGGCGGCACTAGCAAAATGTTATGGGTGTTCCTACGCAATAATAAAAACAAACCCCAAGGTATAAAGATGAATTTATTTGAAAACACATGTATTTTGACAGGGCGATTACTTCTAGGGTTATATTTCATTTTACCTGGGCTGCAGAAAATCGTCAGTTTTGACATGATGAGTCAATATATGACACAGCATAATGTTCCGATGGTTTCGCTATTATTAGTCATTACCATAGTATTACAACTGAGCGCTGGTCTTGCCATTATCGTTGGCTTTAAAGGGCGTCTAGCGGCGTTTATATTAGCTGGCTTGACCTTGGTAATAAGTGTCTTTATGCATAACTTCTGGAACTTACCTGAAGGTGGGGATGTTGCCCATGAAACACAAAATTTCGTCAAAAACATGGCTATTATGGCGGGACTGTTGATTTTAGCTGCTCGTGGTACCGGCCAGTTTAGTTTAGATAACCGCGCTAAGTAACCTCACTGAATTAGGCTATAGGGCTAAAGTCCAGTGCTCGTGAAGTAATGACGGTTCAAGGTTATTTATACATGAGTATTGGCTTTGCTGAGCTATAATTTTTCATAGGTAAAAAATGAATAAAGTTGGTTTAGGTGGAAGTTGTCATTGGTGTACAGAAGCTATTTTTCAGTCGATAGAAGGTGTGATTGATGTGGAACAGGGCTGGATAGCGGCCAAAGCCCCTAATGAAGATTTTAGCGAAGCAGTTGTGGTGCATTTTAATCCCGCTCAGGTTAGCCTGCATAATTTAATCGAAATACATTTGTTATCTCACAGTGCGACGTCTTCACACAATATGCGTGCTAAGTACCGCAGTGCTGTTTATGTGTACAATAAAACGCAGTATACACAAAGCATTAGAATTTTGGCTGAGCTACAAATTCACTTTGCAAACCCTCTGATTACGCAGACTTTGCTATTTGATAAATTTGAAGCATCTGCAACGCATTATCAAAACTATTACAAGAAGGATCCTTCTCGTCCGTTTTGTCAAAATATTATTCAACCAAAACTCGATAAATTGAAACGTTATCTAAATCATAGAAGTTAAAGCATGCCCATTTTCAGGTAGAATTATTTCCCTTAATTTATTTGGATTATATAAATGGATGGCTAAATGTTTTAACTTTTATTTAGGCCATTAAAATAAAAGACATTTTTAATGCACGTCAAAAATGTTAATGATTCACTGAATATTCGATCTGGCTATTAGTATCGGTTTTAATATTTCAATTCTCCCTATGAACTACGTTGTAATGCTCACATTATTCATCTATTTTTAAAAGGCTTAAAATAGGTTTTATTCATCATTAATTAGTAACGATATTGTCTATAAAGCGGATATTGATCAAACAATAGTTTGGATATTTTAATATATGGATAAAGGATTAGTTATGGAAAATACAACATCTAATTTTTACCCTTACTATTCATTAAGACTCTCTTTTATTTCACTTTCTTTATACCTTATCTCACCGCAACTCTGTTATGCCGCACAAGATAAGCAACTGGATGATACAGTTATCCATTCCTATCAAGAGGAGCTCAAACGCCAGCGCAATATGCTACGTGAGCAGGGCGCTCAAATAGCAGAACTAAAACGTATAGTTGATGCCTTAACCAAAGGTCGCCAAGTTAAAACGTTACAACAGGATAAAAAGGCCAGTAAGACAAGCAACACCATAGTGAAACGTGAACAAGTCGTCACTGCTCGTAAAAGTCAGAACGATCAAAGTAAACCGCAGCATACTCCAGACAACCAACCCGTAGGCCAAGCGCCACCCAAAAATGCAAATCCGATAGAAGTTAATGCCATACCGAACGATAATGTCAGTGGCGTACTTACAGGAAAAGGACGGTTAGTCTTGGAGCCTTCAATTGGTTATTCGTATACTGATAACAATCGTGTATTTCTAGATGCATTTTCATTTATACCCGCCCTTGTGGTGGGGTTAATTGATTTACGTGAGATAAAGCGACATAGCTTTATCGGCAGTGTTTCAGCACGGTACGGATTAACTGAGCGTTGGGAAGTTGATCTGAAAATACCGTACATAGGCCGAAATGATAGTCAGCGTTCACGCCCGGTAAGTATCGGTGTTAGTGAAGATGAAATTTTTAATGCAAGTGGTCATGGTCTTGGTGATATTGAGTTGTCAACCCGTTATCAGTTGAACGCGCCTGTCGACGGTGGTCCTATTTATGTTGCTAATTTAGTTGCAACTATACCCACAGGAACAAGCCCTTTTGAAGTAGAGTTCATGCAGTCTACGCCGGGTGCAGTATTTCCGACGGAACTCCCTACAGGCTCAGGTTATGTCAGTATTCAACCAAGCTTAACGGCGATTTACGCTACAGATCCTGGCGTTTTCTTTGGTAATATCAGTTATGGCTACAATATGGATACGGATGAAGATGTGGGAAATGTTGACCCTGGAGACAGCGCAGGAGTTAGCTTTGGGTTGGGTGTATCGTTAAACGAGCGTGCATCAATGAGCCTTAGTTATTCCCACAAGCACGTTTTAAAATCAAAAATTAATGAGATGAAAATTGACGGTAGCCAATTAGATATTGGCCAGCTTATCATTGGTTATTCATTTCGCTATTCTGAGCAGACTAATATTAGCCTTTCCCTTGCGATTGGTGTAACGGATGATGCTCAGGACACCCGCCTAAACTTCAGGTTGCCGGTAACATTTTAGTCTATAGGCAAACTATACCTGCACCATGTTATGACTAACGACGTTTTAACGATCGATTACATAGGTGTCAATAATAACATTTTTGATTAAGATAATTAACGTCCATTGATACTCAGGTTATGTTGAATACTGAATTTTATCTGTCTCTCGGTGTTATTATTGATGAGTTCGCGCATCAAAAAATGTGTTGTACATTTCACTGTGTGCGAAAGCTTGTTGAGCTTGTTCCAAATTTTTGATGGTGATATCAATATTCGTAATTGCTGAAAGCGTTTGGTTGTCTAAAGTGTTTTGTAATACCGTATTGAGGGTATTGTTTGGCAATACAGAACGTAAATTAAACTCGTCTTTGCCTAAAAAATTCAGGTCTTGGGGGGATTGAAAATAAGAATGGGACGTTAACTCTCCGTTTCTAAAGATACTTTTCTGAAAGTTAATATCTACCACAACACCATTACCTAATACAAAAACCGCCACGAAGGGAAGAAAGTGTTGAGTCTGTTACTGCTTGCCAATGAGAAAAGTCGCCGATACCAGTGGCCATAACATCCGATTCTTGTTTAGCTTCAACGAGTATAGGCAGTGAGAGCAAAGAACAAATTAATGTTTTATAAAGTATTCTTGGTGTAAGCGAGAGAGAAATATTCATTGGATATCCCTAAACTTAAAAGTCGACACTTGATGGCTGTAAAACGTTGAACAACCCTAAGCTGGCATGGTCAATTGCTAAACCCAAGTTTGCCCGAATCTGATGATCCCATTGTTGGTCATTTATATAGTGATTTGCCGCAATTTCTTTGCGGTCTTGAATGACAAAAAGAATTCTATTCCCCCACATTTCTTCAAATTTGGTTTTCTTTATGGATTTCAAACCAATCGCCGGATCACCCACCAATACCGCATCGTCAGTGCTGCCTTTAATGATGACAAAATGCATGTAACCATTGTTGTTAATGATAGTAATTGCAGGCACTTGTGCACTAGACAGTTGCTGTAAGCTGATCTTGAAACCATTTGCATGATATCCGCGGCGCGACAAATAATGCTTCATGTCTAGCAATGAGAAGCCCTGGTGTTTAATCTTCTCTTGATTACCGTGTTCAAACATATCTTTAAATACATTCAGTTCATTAACTACGTCGTCATAGTGAAATGAAAGTAAGCTAGCAAGTGTCGCAGAGCCACAGCTAAAATCGTATTTTTGCTTATAAATTGTTTTAAATCGTTGCTCAGCAATACTGGATACTTTAATGGAGTATTGCCCGCCAAAACTAACAACACCACCAGAAACTGAACGACAAATTAGTAGTGTTGTTATCAGTATAAAAAGTCTCATATTTACACCTATTCATCCGTTAATTAGGGCTAATAGTGACAGTGATAATGGTTGAGTCTTGGATAATTACATTGTTACCTGTGTTTTGAATAATGGAGAACACGCCAGCTGCTTCGCTGAATGAACCCTGACCTATGCTGTTGCTGCCAGTTACACTGTTCGATGCATAATTGTCCGTGAGTACGGCTTCTAAATGAGTATTATTGGTGATATCGAACACTCCCCCCATTCCTCTTTCCTGTGCTAAATCTTCAAGTAAAACAGGCGATAATTCGTCAATATCGGTTTGTGCTAGCAGATAGCATGGAGTAAACGTTATTAAGGCAAATAGAGTAAATACCTTGGTATTTTTAAATATTTTCTTCATAGCCCGTATCCTTTTTAATAAGTTGCTGACAATGATTGCCAGCAACTTATATTTCCTTTAAATGAAACCTACATAAAAGCTATTACTGCGGGTTTACATTCACATTTCCCTGGAACGATACTTGTTGTTGAGCTAAGGCATTATGGCCAAGGTTCTGAACATTTTGGTTAATACCAGCGGTACCATTAAATGTATCAGACATACTATTGTTGCTGGCAATAGTGGACTGGTTGTCAAAGCTGTAAGTGACATAATTTCCAGTAACTGCGCCGGTTAGGTTTGACTCATTGACACTGTAGGTTGTGGTTGCTACGCCACCGTTGTTGGCTGCGGATGTCCCCCAGCCTTCAGACCAAGCACTGCTATAGTCGCTGTTGTCGCTGTTATCACTATTATCACTGTTGTCTACTGTCGCTGTGCTGCCGCCATTTGCTGATGCTCCACCTTCCGCTGCGTTGGCATAGCTGTTGTCGGAATTATTTGAGTTGTCGCTATTATCACTGTTGTCGCTGTTATCAGAATTATCCGAGTTGTCACTATTATCTGTACTTGCAGTGCTGCCGCCATTTGCAGAAGCTGCTCCCATAGCATTGGCTTGAGCCATACTATTATCACTGTTATCACTGTTATCAACAGATGCGGTGCTGCCACCATTCGCTGCTGCTGAGCCCATTGCACTCGCATTCGCCATACTGTTATCAGAACGATCTGAAGTGGCAGTGCTTCCATTGTTAGCGGCTGCGTCAGTGGCTGACGCATAGCTATTATCGCTATTATCACTGTTATCTGAATTATCGCTGTTGTCTGAATTATCAGAACGATCACTCATGGCTACACTGCCATTGTTTGCAGTGGCCTCAGTACCGGTTGCTGAACTGTTATCACTGCTGTCAGAACTAGAACTGTCGCTATTGTCTGAGTTATCAGAATTGTCGCTGTTATCTGAATTATCCGAGCGATCTGTCATGGCCACACTGCCATTGTTAGCGGCGGTGTCGGTGGCAGAGGCATAGCTACCATCGCTATTATCGCTGCTGTCGGAATTGTCACTGCTATCTGAATTATCAGAGCTGTCGCTATTATCTGAGCGGTCAGACATGGCTATACTGCCATTGTTAGCGGCTGAGTCAGTTGATGCAGCTGAACTTCCGTCAGAGTTATCACTGTTATCCGAGTCATCGCTGTTATCAGAGTTGTCGCTGTTATCAGAATTATCCGAGCGGTCAGACATAGCTAAGCTACCGTTGTTAGCCGCAGAATCAGTTGATGCAGCAGAGCTACCGTCGCTGTTATCGCTGTTATCTGAATCGTCGCTATTGTCAGAGTTATCGCTGTTATCGGTGGCAGCCATACTTCCGTTGTTAGCAGCTACTTCAGACCCTGACGCTGAACTTCCATCCGAGTTATCACTGTTATCTGAGTCGTCGCTATTGTCTGAATTATCGCTATTGTCAGTGGCTGCCATACTACCGTTGTTTGCAGCTACCTCTGAACCCGATGCTGAACTTCCATCACTGTTATCTGACGAATCAGTGCTGTTATCCGTAGTGGCGCTTGAATTATCGTTTGCGGCAGTTGAGGCATCACCAGTGCTATCTGCGGTTGACGTAGCGGTTTGAGAATCAGCAGTTTCAGTTGCCGTGTTGGTTGGATCTGCCCATACGCTGGTTGCAGAACCGAGTACGAAAGCCATGCTTGCTACAAGTAAACTCTTATTAAATACTTTCATCTTTTATGCTCCTTTAAAAAACGATTTGTCGCCATCTAGCGAAATTTACACTGAAAATAGCAACCCTTAAATATTCAAAATATAACCAGAGAAAG